>NZ_CP043875.1:600000-1200000 GCF_032878975.1 Methanoplanus sp. FWC-SCC4 | reverse complement strand
GGTGAGATGGGAATACCTGTCAGGGAACAGAATCTTGGATATTTTGATCTCTATTCTGCAGATGAGGTGCTTGTTACAGGCTCTGCCGCGGAGATTGCTCCTGTGACCGTAATTGACGGAAGGAAGATTGGTACAGGCAAACCCGGTCCTTTTGCATCACAGCTTGTTGAGGCATTCAGGACAAAGACGAATGGTGAAGGGACTGAAATATACAAATAAATTTAATATTTTTAACAATACGTATCAAATCAAAATCTATATATGCTGAATTTGCATATATAGTAAGGCAACACTGATGTGATGCAGAGCTGATATAGTGTAGGGGCCAATCATGCCGGCCTTTCACGCCGGCGACTGGGGTTCAAATCCCCATATCAGCATTCGGGGTTGACCTTCACATCTCAAACGAAAAAGTTGAGCTTGGAAGGCATGACAATTTTGAAAATTTAACTCAAGACTTACAAGTATCTAGAACTGAGCCGTCATTCTATTCTTCACACAAACCATTACAGAACCTATCAGATGCTAACAGTTTTGAGTATAAGGGTTTCCACAAGGTCAGCAGAAAAAAAGTTGATGAGAACCTTCTGAAAGCCGTTGATGAAGGACATATCACAGAAGATGAATATCAACTCATTAAGAAATACTTCAAGTTCGTCAGGAATAAGAATTCCACGCTTAGTGAAAATCGGATGATGAAGATCTCTCAACATTTGATAGGCTGGAGAAAATTCTTAGGGTTGGATGAATACACCACATGCTCTTTTGATGATATACTTGATGCTATAGAAAAACTGGATTATGCAAATTCACAAAAGGGTCTGCCATATAAGCTGAACACTAAAAACGATTACAAGACTATTCTCAAGGGCTTCTACCAGTTCCTGATAAAGAACAAATTATCCGATATTGACATTGAAGATATCAAATCAATCAAGACTTCATTGAAAGACTGTCAGACTAAAACTGCCAATGATATTTTAAGCGAATCAGAGATTGCCAGTATGATTAGGTGTTCTTTCACAATCCGTGATAAGGCCCTTATCTATGTGATGTACGAAGGTGGTTTTAGAGCATGTGAAATTGGGAATATGAAATGGAATCAGGTAAAAATTGACGAATATGGAGTTATCATCAATGTTGATGAGAAGACGAAGAAGGAGCGTTATGTTCGTCTTGTAGCTGCGAAAGAATACCTTATTCAGTGGAAAAACAATTATCCATTTAAACCAAGTGGAGAGAACTTCGTTTTTCTAAAAAATGACAACACACCATTGACATATTCTGCAATCCGCGCCCAATTTAATTTAATCGCAAAACGGACTGGTTTTGAGAAAAAAGTCACACCACATCTATTTAGACACTCCAGAATTACTCAGATGATAAGGGATGGATATTCCGAAAGTATGATCAAGAAGATGATGTGGGGGAATATCAACACAAAGGAATTTGAGACTTATCTTCATCTATGTAATCAGGATATCGACAATGAGATCTTTCTTAGAAACGGGATAAGGATCTCCAATCAGGACGAAAACCATAGGTTGGATGCTGTTCAATGTCCCAACTGTCAAACTGTAAATCCCAAGACATTTTCTGTGTGCGCAAGGTGTGGGCGATCACTAGATTTGTGCGCGAGTTCTGACAATCATGGCTTTCAAAAAAATTCAGTACGGAAAAATCTCCCTCCAGACATATACAACCAGATTTTAGCATTATTAGAAGGTTTTTTGGAAAATAAAGACTAATTTTTAATTATTTTTATCAATAAATAGCACTAGGCCGATATTATGTAGTTCTCATATATAAAGATATCTGGGGAGCTAAAACTATGTTAACATTTTTTGAGGGTCTAAAACGGACGGATATGCTTGCGACAAAACCCATATTTTGATGAGATTAGTTTTATATTTTCTATATAGAAAAACACAAATGAAAAAAATCATTAATATATCGTCAGATAAATATAAAAAGCTCTCCGAGCTTTTTTAAAAAAATCTTGGTTTTTTATAAAAGAATATATAAATAATTCAGTGTTTATAAAACTTATATATTGAGTAAATCGTATTATTTTTGTGGCGAAAAGAAAATTGTCACAGGAGAGATAAAAATATGTTATCATATAAAATGGAAAATATAAAAATGCAAGGATGCGTGAAAAAATGATTCTTCATGATATCACCACATATCATGAAAAATTAATCGAGTTAGGTTACATTACAAAATTAGACTCTGAATTGATAAAAAAGTATTGCATCAATGTTGATATGACTAGAGGAGGAATCTCAGACAGAAGAATGAAGAAAATTTCATATCACCTTGTTGGCCTAAGAAAAATGTATGGCTTAAATAAACAGTTTAGTGAGTGCAATTTTGAAGATTTAAAAAATCTTTTCTTCGAAATGAGACATCCAAGTTCAAAGGATTCAAAGAAGCTTAAACAAAATACCATTAATGATTACGTGTCAATAACCAAATCATTTTTCAGGTTTCTTGTAAATCAGGCTCACTCTAAAATTTTAATTGGCGATATTGAATCAATTAAGCCAGATGGCAAAGATTCACATACAAAGTTGCAGGAAAATATTCCTGATCAACCAACAATTAAAAAGATTATAGATTATTCAATCACCGTTCGGGATAAAACAATTTATAATCTAACTTATGAAGCTGGACTCAGACCGAGCGAAGTTTGCAATTTGAGATGGAACCAAATTAATTTTCAAAATAATGGTAAAGCATCGCTAACTGTCAGAGGAAAAACAAACAAAAGCAGACACGTTCCGCTTCGAAGTTCTGTTGAATATCTAAAAATGCACAAGAACACTTATCCACTCAAGCCTGAGGGGAACAATTATGTATTTTTAGATAAAAATCAGAAGAAGTTAGAATATGCAGCATTTAGAGAGCAATTAATTGATGTTCTAAAGCGTGCAGGGATAACAAATAATATTACTCCTCACTGCTTTAGGCACGCCAGAATAACTCACATGATAAATTCTGGTGTATCAGAATATGCAATCAAAATGATAATGTGGGGTAATTTAAAAACAAATGAATTGGCTACTTACTCACATATTGCAAATAAGGATCTTGATTATGCTATTGATAATTTAAACAATCTCAAGACCTCCGATAATGATCATGTAAACAACCATATTCTGGATGCTAAAGAATGTAGTTTCTGTAATCACATTAATCCAGGTAATTATAAAATATGTGCAAATTGTAACAACCCGTTAGAAGCTTATTCTACGGGTCATTTGGAGCAATTCACTAAAGTTATTGAGGATACATCTGAATTCAAACTTGTCAAAGATATAATTCAGAAAATAGCCGCATCTCAGGCAAATAATTTGGTATAGAAGGAGAATAAGGCGTTTTACAAAATTTGTAAACCCTCTCCAAAATTTTAACAAAATTTTGATAAGGAGAGTGAATACTTTGCAAAAAAATTTGAAAGTAGATTATTTAATTACAAAAGAAATATTCGATAAATTAGACTTATTTCAAAAATTAGTCGCGTTAGTGCTTGAAGAAAATAAGAAACTAATTTTAGTGAACGAGAATGGCTACAGAATAAGAATTAGTAAACTTCTTCAGGAGGTGACCCTATGAAGGACGAGGAATTTAATGAATATGTAGATGAAGTCTTAAAAGATGAAACAACTCCTCTAAGAACAAAAATAAGGCATCGGGAATATCAAAAATTTAAACACAGATTAGAAGAATTAGACCAGAATTGCAAAGATACTGATCTTAAATTTGATTATTATGCCCTGCCTTTAGTAAAAAATGGTAAAATACCATCATCAGGAAAAAATGGATAGAAGAAAGAGAATCTCTCCATCAGGATCATGATGACATTATCCTTGATATCATTAACAATCATGGAAATTTTGGAATTGTAGGTACACATCAGATGTCTGTTGAAAGTGAAGATGAAAATTATGTCTCACTTACATTTTTAGACATAGATTTGGATAAAAATGGTGAACCAAAATTACCTTCTGATAAATTATTTGAACTACTGAGGTATATGGATACCTTCACTGTACAAACTCGTTCTGGAGGATACCATCTTTACTTTGCCACAAAAAGTTCTTTCATAAAATCATTTAAAGAGAAATACAGAATAAGAAGTAAAACACGAAATCCACATCCATATTATAAAGGTAAAGATTTCGGCGAATTGAGATTGGCTTCACAATATATTGTTGGAGCAGGGTCATATGTACCTCCAAAATCATTGAATGAAAAATCGGTTAATAATCCAGAAGCAGATGGAATTTACAAGGTTTTTATCAACAAACCAATAAAATTCATTGATGAAAATGACTTTCCTGATTGGATAAATTTTGGAGAGAAAAATAGATCATCAAATAGTAGAAGAAGATGCTCAGAAAATAGTAATTATGAGTTTTCTGACATCCAACTAAACTATGATCTAATTCAGGATTTAACCAATCAAGATCCAGATCTTCTTAAAAATCAATATGGAATCACATTAGCTGAGATCAGGAAACAAAATAGGCGACTTGATCTTGCCCTAACATGTGTTGAGGATTATGAGATTTACAAACTGGATGAAAACAAAAACTATGATCGTAGTGCATCTGATTGGTATGTGTGTAAACAATTAAAGAAATATAAATTTTCACCAGAACAGGCATATGCCATATTTGTAAATTTCAGACCATATGAAAAAACAGAGAATGAAAATTATCTTGAATTTACTATAATCAAAGCTTATAGCGAGTATGATGAATTTGATTATTCACCATCAAAAAAATTTTATGATGAACTACCATTCGAAGTCAAAGAATGTGAGTTTTTTCCAGATACGTTACCAGATAAAAAATGTGTAATTTTAAACGGGTTGCCAAGAACTGGTAAATCACATTATTCACTTATTCAGCTTGGCAAACATGAATCAGGAATTTATGTAGCTCCAAATTATGCAATTTTGGAGAAACAATTCAAAAAATTCTGCGAGTTGTACCCAGACAAAAAGGCTGTAATATTGTACGGAAAGAACAGGGCCTGTAGTTGTACTGAGAAAAAGAATTGCAGTTCATGTTCTCTAAGACCCGCTTATAATTTTGATCAAAAGAAGAAATTAATTGAAAATGATCCATACCTGAAGGATGAGGTTATCACATTTAGTGAATTGGAAAATAAAGCTAAAAATTACTGCTCTAAACATAAAAAAATTGATTTAGAGAGTCTAAATTTAGATTTGTGTAAATATTACTTCCTTCATACATGTGAGGATTTCGTGGATTACGTATTCACAATTCCATTTTATACTGTAGCTGATGAGGAGAAATGGCCCCATCTATGCTTCAAGGAGAGAGAGATCATGGTTATCGATGAAGATACATCGATTAGACACTTTATGGCAAAAGAGTTCTTGATCGCCTCATTGCAAAAATCTAATAATGTTATAAAAATCGAAAATAATCTTTCAGATCTGGTAATTTCCCTTAAAGAAATAAAAGAACAACATATTCTCAAAAAGAAGAATTTTAAAAATGAAAAGATTATCTTAAATTCAATCATCGATTACTTGGTCTCTCTCTCTAATCAGATTGATGATTATAGCGTTTCAACGGGAAATAACTCCACGATTGATTTTGATACGTTCTATCAGAATTTATTAGAAATTAATCCAAGTGTTGAAGGAAAAGAGAAACTCGTTTCAGAGATTGAGGACGATTTAAAGCGAAGTGCTCTAAAATTAATCGAAAGTCTCTGTTCTGAGAAATCTGAACATAATCAAAGGGGTGATATTATCAATATTTTTATTGCGGTACTTTATCCTTTATCGTTAAATCCTTTAGCTAATCTTAAAACAAGGAATAAAAACGAGTTGTATTTAATTCCAGAGCAATACGGATTTTGTAGATTACCTGAATGTGCGAAAAAATTTCTATTGATTGGATATACTGAGGCAGAAATTTTTTCTGAAAATCTTGTAAGCAGCCCTGATGATATTCTGGAGCTAAAAACAGAGAGATTTGATTATTCAGAGAATTTTGTTTTAATTGTCGCTTGTGGTAAAAATAAAAGAGAACAAAAAAGACTGCTTGATAATTTCATTCAGAAATTACTTAGGTACAATGAATCTGAGAAATTTACATGCCCCTTTATGGTTCTTACATCAAGCATAAAGCATCAGGAGACATTTGCATCGCGTTTAAAAAATAACATCAAACTAGTTAATGTTCATCAAGAAAATCCATTTGATTTATTCTTGAATTTCTGTATTGGAAAGCACATTGTCTTTTATCAGAATTCAATAATCAGCAGAGGTTTGGATATCCCTTGGATAGACATCATGTTTGTGGATAGTTGCCACTACTCATTGCCTTATTATAGAGCTAAAATTGAGGGCTTAGAAAGGAGTCTTTCAGGCATCAAAACAAAATTTCATGAAAATTCTAAAAGATTAAAGGAAATTTCAGAGAATTGCGATTCTAATGACGAAGAAATAAATTTGTTAATGGAAGAGAGAGATTTGTTATTAGAGACAGAGATAAATTACAGAGATATTTTATCTAAGTCCAAATTGAATCTCGAAAAACTGATAATGGATGAATCTACGAACTCTATGCTCAGATTTTCACCAGTCAAAGAGTATTGCGAAAAAAATTGTAAATTTTTGTTCCTGAAACAAGACGATTTAGACTATTTAAAAGACGAGGCCCTTTCAAAATTCCAAAGTTTTGATCTTACAAACGAAAATATGAAGGAAATTGTAAAATTAGTTCACAATTATTCAATCAAGATTGACGTTGAAACTGCAACAAAAAGAGCAATTGGTGATAATCTTAAGAAGCTGATTTCAAACTTCTCTGAAGAAGAAATTAAAGAAGCATTAAACAACGAGGCTGTAGATTTAGGCAAATCTTATGTCGATTTGCAGGATGATTTGAATTATTTATCGATTGTTGGAAATTCAAAGATCTATACTGGAATTAAAACCATCCTTAGTCATCCTAACTTTTTCACATCTATTAAAGATGAAAATTGTTCAAAGGGTTGCAGTCAGGAAAGTTTAATCTCTTGGATTAAAGAAAGGAAGAAAGATGTGATCTGGTCAGATTCCGTTATTAAGAACTGTCTTGATATCCTAGTCGATGAAGACGAATTTTTATCAAAATATGATGATTATGACCCTTCAGAGAATAAAATAGATACAACGACATTTTATTACATCGATTATGAGCACATATCTGATATTGGAAAATTCATGAATTCAAATTATTTGGGATTTTATGAAAAATTTATAGAGAAAATCGATAGTAGTTAAGATAATGAAAATAGATCAAAATCCATAACAATCATTTTTTATTTCTACTATTTATTTTTTTAAAAGAAGCAACTCTTAAATTCAGTTTTACGTCCTAAATTTATCCAAATGTTAAAAGCAGGGCTAATTTAAAGGATCTGCATTGCTTTTTTATTAATATAATATTATAATTATATATTGCGCTTAAATTATGTTTGGATTCAAAAAACGAACATATTCCTTGAGACATCCACCAATCCCCGCCTGCATCTTTGAGATTTATGACAACAATCACTTAAAAAAACATTTTCTATTTAAAGGACTCTAAGATCCTGAACATAATACAGACAATTCATTAAGCTGTTCTTTTAGTGAAGAGTTTTCTTCTTCCAAATATTCTCGCCTTGCCTTAAGAATAAAAAATGCTTCTTTATATTCATCAAATCGTTTTAATTCATTTTTTAGTTCCTTATTTTCCTGAACCAGAACTTGATTTTCTTCAGAGAATTTACACGCTAATTCCTTTAATTCTGTGGCAATCTGTTCAAGCTCTGCATAATAGGTTTTCTTTGCCTTTTCTTCTTCCTTGATTCTTAATACAATTGGACACTTGGCCTGATGAGCTGCCAAGGCCCGTTTACTTTTGAACCAACTCCCACACTCACATTGAATCAATGTAATCCCTCCACAACGCATCAGGATTAGCCTTATTATCGTAACGCAGCGTATGACCGTCTGGAATAGCTTGTAGATATTTTCCCTTAATACCAGCCTTTATTTTGGCTTCCTGATATGCAGGACAGAACCGTAAATGTGCTCTTAAAGCCTGCCGTGACTTGAACCACTTTTCTTTACAATACATGCAGCGAATCATCGTAAACCTCGAAAATTAATTTATCAAATAGTTATATAATTCTACAAATATATTTATAATCAATATTATATATAATTACCCCAACTATAATTTCAGAAGAATTCAAATCATATCCAAAATGAAACGAAATCTTTCAAATGCTCATTCAATAATCAGAAATACTGAAGGATTTTGAAGAGAGGTATGCAAAATTTTAGTTTTTTTATTTCAATTGTGAGACCTTAGATACCCCTTCTAGGGGCCTTTCATTTTACTATTAACCGCATAAGAGATTGTGATGGTATGGTAGATAGATCTGAATAGTATAGAATCGCTGCTATTCTATGCTTTTATGCGGTTATTCAAAATCTAAACCCTCATCAAATTTTGATAAATTACGTTTTTGATTTTTGTTTATCATAAATAAATTCTTCAAGCTGTATTTTGTATTGAATAAGATATTCGTTTACTTTTTTTAAATCTGCAACAAGCTCTTTATATTCAGGATATTCTTTTTGGATATCTTGGGGATATTTACCAGAACTATTTTCAATTTGTTCTTCATACCATTTTCTAAACTTTGCTTGATATTTTGTCAAATGGGGCCTTAATCCAACATTCAATATATCAGAAGCCATTTTTACAACTTCTTCTGTATCCTTTTGTAAATACAAAGTTTCTCCAGAAAAACCCTTTATTTCAGTCCTAATTGTCAAAAAAAGAGTATACCATGAATTATATATCTCTACAATTACATCTAAATCCTCTTCAAATGGAAGAGCAGCTTTTCTTGTTATTAATTCAACATAAATCCTATGGGCAATTTCTAAATTTTGATAATTCCTTTTAATTTCATAATTACAACTTAAACTCCCAAATTTAAGTGTAAGATTTTTTAATTCAAAATTTTTTTGGGAACGGCTGTTCCTTTTAGCTAAAATCAAAGATAGTAAAATGATGATAATAATTAATAATATGACAATAACTAAAAGCCAATCAATTAACAAATGGATTTGAAAATCAATAGATTGGTTAGATGTAGAGACATTTACTATTTGCATTATTATTACCGATTAATCAAACCAACGATCACCAGATCTATTTTGTCCAAATGAAGGTCTAACATTATTTGGATTTGCTTTAAATCTACGATTATAAGCATCATGAATCCATTCTTTTAAAATTTGAGGATTGTCGTTCCAAGGATATATTTTTGCATAATCACACTCTAAATTATCGTTTAGACGTGGAGGTATAGTATACGGATTATATTTGTTTTCTTTGTATGACGGATAAGATGGAAGAATTATACCTAAAAGACCTGAACGAGAATTTTTTTCAGTATGACGTATACTTGAACCTATTTCCCAATCAACATGTTTTCTTTTCCAAGTTTCAGTACCAATTAGTACAATTGTAACAGTTGAATCACTTAGATAATCATCCCTTATTTTTTGCCTTATTGTTTCAGTTTTTAAGTTTTCATCAATATCTCCTAATTGTACAGACTTTAATATAGATATTTCAGAATCTCGCAATATTTCTTCAAATTTATTTCTGTATGCTTGATCATTTGCATGATGATAGCTCACAAAAACTTTATGAACCGATGATACCATATGAGAGTTATTAATTTTTTTAAATTGAAAAGGTTTTGGATTTAAATATAATCTTCAAATAAAAAATAGTCAAGATAAATTCATCCATTTATTAATTTTTTGGCTTCAATTAAATCTATTTTTGCCCTGCCACCATGTTTCTCTATTAAGTGTAATAGATTGTTTCCATTGAGAAGTGTAATTGGTTTATCCTTAGCAAAACTGTAGGCATCGGGACCATAATCCGCTGTTGTAACTAAAATTCCCTTTATAGCCCCTTCATTATGAACTGTTCCAAATAAATCTCTTACAGCAGATACACCTACCGTGTTTGTGTATCGTTTAGCTTGGATAACAATTTTCCCTCCTCTAATCGGATCTGGATCAAAGGCAATAGCATCGACACCCCCATCTCTACTTGCTTGAGTTACTTTTACTTCTCCTCCATTAACAGCAAATTCTTTTTCAAACAATTCACCAATTAAGTATTCAAATTCCTCCCAGTTCATAGCTGCAATATTTGTAGAATCATCAATATTTTCAGAAACATTATATGAATCAATAAATCTTTTATCAGATCTGTCAATGTTAAGGATTGGTGGAATCGGAGTAAGTGAATGTAATTTAGAGCTACAAACTCCTTTCAAACTCTTAAAACAATCTTTTGAATCAACATTTTCTAGGTTATATTCAAGAAATTCTGGTTTTGTTGTTTGTATCGATGCAATGCAGGCATTTTTCTTTTTTCCAGTTGATCTATCAATTGAATTCACCCAACCATTAAAGACAATCGATTGAAGAAGATCATTTTGATCAGTAGAATATAGTTCATATAAACTTCTTAAAATTAGATTATAGATACAGTAATCATATAGTCTATTTAATTCTGATTTGGATAAATTCTTTTCAGAAAAAGTATCTTGTGTTTTTATGTATTTAACCTCAGAAAGTTGTGGAATATCGTCAATAAATGGTAAACTATAATCCACAATTAATGTTCCATTCTCAGAATTATATTCTAAATCAAAAGATTTTTCAATAAAATCTGGATATTGTGATTGAATTAATATCTGCGTACAATAAAAACACATACCTTCTGAGTCTTTCTGAAGATATTTTTCTTTTAATTCATCAATAAGATCATTAGATTTATTCTGGGCTTTTTTGAATGATTCTTTTTCTTTTTCCCATTTTTCCAGTTCCTTAGAATACTTCTCTAAATTTTTTTGGTTCAGATCTTTTAATTCAAGTTCTAATTTAGATTTTTTAGCTTTGAATTCTTCCAAATTATTTTTATTTTTGAGAATTATTGAATCTCTGTCATTTATCCATTTATTGTAATCTTCTTCATATAATTTCTCTAAAGATTGTATCTTTTCTGTCTTTTTATTTTTAGAAAATAAAGTAGACAAAGAATTTCTATATGAATATTTATTTGAATTCTTGTCAGGTCCTGGAGGTATAGGTACTTCTTCAAAAGTGCCTATTCTGTCTGAAAAATAATCTATTGTTAAAATTTCAGGTTTTTTGGGAGATACTTTTTCAAATTTTTGATTCTTTTTTAAATCATTCCAATTAACGATAAGTTTTTGAGAAAGACCTACTTTTAATATATTTTCAGTATCTTCGATCATTTGTTGATAGATTCTTGTTTTTTCTTCGGCAAGTTGAATGTTCTTGCTGATTTGTTTTTCTTTTTCTTCTTTTAATTCATTTTTTCTAATTTTTTCTAATTTTTTATTGTACATTTCCTCCCATTGGATTATCTGGACATCAGTTTTCTTCTTTACTTCATCAGAGTTTTTACTACGAATAATTTTTAATTTATTAAGACCATTATGTTGAAGTTCTGCGACAAAGTATTGATTATCTCTTTTTATGGAGATATCAATTAGATTAAATGAATATTTTCCTGGCCATCGATAATTAATTTCCAAATGTCCTTTATTTGTCATATTATTCCTATAAAAAAATAAGTTTATATAAAAATATAGTTTTGTATGTTTTTAAAAATTTAATGAGATTTAAATTAATGTTGACCCTTTATACAATAAGTTTTGATTAAATCCTTATTCTCCAAGTTATTTTTAGTTAGAAGTTCATTTATTAATTTTTCATCAACTAATTGCGGATCATCAATAGATTTATAAAATTTAGTGATATTTTGTTTTAATATGTTTAATCTCGAATTGGTCATTATAAAAAAATCGCCTGAAATAAATGCCTGGTCTCCAAGTTTATATGCAGGATGGAAGAATAAGGGATAACCTGTTAAATCAGGATATGTTTCTTTACCCCATTCAATACTACTAAGCATTTGATTAGACTCATCTTTTGAAATAAATTCTCTCTCCCCTTTCACCTCATTTTTGCATTCAATAATCATACATTCATTATTTGAAGTTATCCAAAAATTATCAGGGCCTTTATTTGTCTTATCTTCAGGGGAGTCTGAAATATATCCTAAAAGTTCACCAATATTTAAAATACCTCTTTGAAAATCTTTATAATAACTATCAAAATTTACCTCATCAAGAGTAGAATTTATATCAATAATTAGCGAATTTTTTGATTGAAACTTCCCAATATAATTTTTAATTCTTTGAATACGGTTATACTCTAAAGGATTAATTTTTGTATATTCTATTTCACCAAGAGGCTTTAAAAGAAGGTTATTTTTTCTATATGCAACGTGTTGTATTTTATTTGACTCATTCGGATTAATTTCATAGATATAGCATGCCTTTAGCTGAAGATAAAATGCTTTTTCGTAATCATTTTCTATTGAATTAATAAGTTCATCAATTTTTTTAATAGCATTTGATATTTCTCCACATTGATATGCTTCTTCAGCACCTTTTTCCAGTATTACTCTATTTATAATTTTATCAGAAGTATAACCACTAGATCGAATCACTGACGACATTTGACCTCTATAATAATCTTTCCAATCTTCATCTCTAGATAAAAACTGCTCAAAAAGATCCTCTAATTCTAGAAAAACATTGGATTCATTAAAATTTTTACAGACATTTTCACCAATCTCAATTTGTCTAATAGTTTCAAAAGAGAAATTTTTTCTTTTTGAATGAATACTTAAAAATCTAGATATTTTATTATCAATAACTAAAACGATTGAATAATCGCTTTTTCCTCGAATCGAACGACCAAAACCTTGTTCTATTCTTTGAGCCAATTTTCGTTCGCTTATTTTAGAGTTCGGAAAGAGAATTTCATAATATCTATCATCTAAAAAACTGTAATCAGGAAGAGAATCTATGCATAAAATTCTACACTTATTATCAGGAAAATCAATTCCATCGTATTGGTTTACTAAAACTAGTATTTTATCTGATTTTTTCTGTTCTATAGCCGTATCAAAATTTGACTTTTCGATATCCAAATTTGAATAGTCAGTAATTATACAATCATTCCAATCCTCTGCTAACTTTTTAGAAGGTACAATTGAGACTATTCCAAATTCCCCTTTTTTAGAATTAAAAGATTTCAACCAAGAGATTAAATCATCTCGATTTATACTTGGATCAATAATTGAAGGAATAACAATCAATCTTTCTCCATAATGATCATTTTCTTTATAATAAGTCAAAGGGTGTTTAATCGCATCTTTATCAATATCCAAATTTTTTATAAGAAAAGCATCTTCTGTCAATGTAGCGGATAAAAAGTATCTATGTTCACAATTTGTAAAGGATGGAAATTTATCTATAGGAATTTTTCGAGGTATAATTTGTATTTCTTTTCCTGTAACATAGCAATCACAATATTTCAAATGGTCTTTTAATAAATTCCATTGAAATTTAAGATTTTTTACAGAGTCTGATTCTTTTAATATTTCAAAAATATCATCCAATTTATCAATATAATCTCTATATGGAACAATTAAAAGAGATTCGTGGAATCCAATAATTATATCATCATATTTTCCAATAGATTGGCTTTTTAATGAATTAGAAAATAAGCGCAATATATTATTGTAAATCTCAGTATTTTTAGATTTTAAAATTTTTAGAGTAAAAGAGTCTTTAATAATATCAAGACATTTATGCGCATCATCCATGATTAAAGACCCAATTTTTTCAATATCTCTTGAACCACTTATACCAAATTTTGAAAACCCATTAAATAACTTATTACAATTTGCTACATAGATTGCTTGGGAATTTATAAATTCAGTAGGTATATCTTCTCTTCTTTCAGTAGAAACAACTTTTATACCAAATTCTTCTGCTTGTTTTATTGTTTGTTTAACTAAAATGTCATTCGGGCAGATGTATAATGCAGGCCCTTTACCTGCGTGTAAAGAGGATTGAAGTAATAATAAAGCAATTAATGTTTTCCCGTCACCTGTTGGTAATTTAATAATAGTATCTTTGTTATCTTGATATTCAGTAAACCATTTATTTAAAATATCTTCCTGAATAGGTCTAAGGTATTCTTTTCCTACATTTTTATCAAGATTTTCAAAAATAACGATAGGATCTGTATTTTTTGATTTCAATTCTTTTTCTTTTAATCTTTTAAAATCAACCATAAATCATATATTCAAATACAAAAGAGAATAAATTATCTTTTGACAAGTAATATTTTCCAATTACGATTCGATTAACTACAATTAATCGAATTTGGTCAAATCGGAACTTAACGTTAATTTTAACGTTAATTCTCTTTTTTGCGAAAATTAACGATTGAGAAAAAATATTGGAAAAAATAAGTATCTAAGCAGTGAACATTTGATCAAATTACGAAAGCTAGATAATAGAGGAATTATTCCTCTTCTTTATCTAAATTATTCTCAGTAATGATTTCATCTATATGATCATCTATGGTCTCTTCTTCAATTTGATCTGCACTAAAACCTGTTTTTTCAATGGATTCTTTTATCGTTTCATCCTCAGATTCTTCTTGTTTCCTATATTTTTCACACACGCAATCAAAACAAAAATCCTTTAATTCAGGATCGCAATTTGCAATAAAATCAACAGCAAGCTCAGGATTTGCAAAAATGAAATCCTTCATTTGTTGAGAAAATTGGTTGTTAACATTACACTTTGTAGAATTAAGAACTTCTAAAAGTTCACCGCATTTTATTGTCATAAATATATATTAGTTCTAATATTATATATATTTTTTTATTAAACTATAAATACTTACTTTTTATTATATTACAGTTGCATATTAATAAATGTGGCAATACATAAGTAAAAAAATTATGAATTATCCCTATTTACTGTCGATTGAATAAAACCGCTATTCTTTTCTCTCCATCTTCTTCCTTGAACTAATTTATTAAACGCAGTTGCATCATTAGTATTATTTATTTTTAAATTATCAGCATGGTCGGTCACTATTATCTGAGGCATAATACCAGTATTATCATATGTATCATTACAATATCGAAAAAATTCTGAATAGAGATTAGTAACGGCAAGAATATCCTCATCTAATTCCTCATCTTCTTTCAAAGTTTCTTTCTGTTTAATATTATCAATTGAAAACTGAGCATCATTATCGATTGAAAAACTTGGGAAATAAACCTGACTTGGTTGATCAAAAAATAGGGTAGTTGGTATAGAGCAGGAATCACCTAATTCACAAAAATATCTATTCAAAGCTAAAAATAAAGTGATATGGCAAGAAAGCCAATTTTCTCCACTTCCCATTGATCTTAGAGGCACTTTTTTACCATTTTTATCATTCCATAAATCAAAAGTGTTTAAGGAAAATTTGAGATTTACTGGCTCATATGACTTTTCAAATCCAAGATTTGGACTGATTTCAGCCATATATTTATTTATCATGTTTTCAGCTTTTTTTAATTTAGAATCAACGTTATATTTTTCAGATAATAATAGTTGAATTTCGTCGATTTTTAAAATTAATGAATCTAAATCACTCTCTAAATTATCGTAAGGTTTCTCAATAAATTCCTCTAAAAGAATCTCTGATTTTAATTTTGCTTTTAAAGCAAGTTCATATTGAGTTTTGTAATTTTCAAGATCATTTATCTGTTGATCTATAGATTTTATTTTTTCTTGTTCAAGAGAAATCTTTTTCTTAATAACTTTTATTTGGTCTTTTGTTCTTTTTTGATCTTCAATAAAAGAATTTATTGAGTAATTAGAATGTTTTAATTCGAGATTCAACCAATTTATAGCTTTGCTTAAACTATTTACTTCCTCTTTTATTGAAGCACATTTTTGATGACAAAAAGGACATTCTGATAAATTATTTATTTCAGCCTTTTTTGGGAGCGAGATATTTTTTGTATTATTTTTGAAAGTTTCATTAAATTTAATTGTAGATTCAATATCATCTAATTCATTTTGCAACTTCCTTAAATCAGCAGTCAATTGTGCAAGACTTCTTTCACTGTTTTGTTTTATGATGATATGCTCATCAGACAATGCATTAATTTCTATATCACTTTCTTTAATTTTATCTAAGAGGTCTTGAGGATTGTTTAATTCCAATTCATTTTGATTAAATTCTAATTTTTTCCCACTTATTGCATTATATTGATCTATAACATTTTCAATATCTTTTCTTGCTTTAATTTTTAAATCCTCTTTCTTAGGAATTTGGCTTTCTAATCTCCGCTTCTCACGGAGTAATTCGTCTAATTCAAATTTTTTCGTATAATAATTTTGATCAACAAAGCCTACAAATACTTTAAAAAAATCAATCGTTTGATCTCGCTTTTCTTTTTCTTCAAATCGATAAAATAGCGCATGCTTGTTAGCAATTAAATTTTGATGTTGAAGAATGAAAGAAGTAAAACTTCTAATTGTAGGAGTGGCTTTTTTTTTCTCCCTCCTTAACTCCAAGGCATCTATGCTGTCATCCGAATTGGAAATTTGCATATTTTCTCCAAAATATTTCCGAAATTCTTTCTTAAAATCACTAAGAGGAATAAAATAGTCATTATTGAAATATTCAAGATTTAACATATTTATTTTTTTTAATAAAGCTAAGTTTCTTTCATTTTTTATAAAGATTTTATTCCCATTACTTTTTCTAGCTAGAACAACTGTATCATTTTTAATCTCAATTACAATGAAGTAAATATCAGCACAGTCTGTAATTTTTCCCTCAGGAACTGTATAACCACTACTACCAAAGCAATAATCAAATATTTCAATTAAAGCACTTTTTCCAGTAGCCGAGCGTCCTGTAATTACATTAACACCAGAAAAAAATGGTACTGCATGAACAAAATTATCCTTGTCAACTACACCAATATATCTCAAATTTGTCTTCATAAATCACGAACCCCCAGAATCTGATAATTCGTAACAATATCATTTTTTGACATAAATTCACCTAGTCTTTTAGTAGCAGTTAGTACTTCTTTTGAGGAAAAATTAAGAGACTCAGGCCAATCTCTGAGAACTTTTATCGATAAATCATCACCAATCTTCAAAGTTCCAATGTCGATTCCATATTGTAATGTTATATCAGTAACCTGTTTAAATTCAGATATTCTATCTTGTAGCCCATAAATTCGCTTATTATCTTTAGCTAATATTCTTAATGAGCTTCTAGAATCCTTTCTTTGAGTTAAATATTGTTGCGATGAAGGATAAAGAACCAAAGGTAAAACCAAATATGATAATAATTGACCATTTTCTTTTTTATCGAGTGATTTAAAAAAAGTATGAATTACTTTTCCGAAAACAAATGGATTGTTATATAAGTAATATATATTTTTTAGTAATTCATTCATTTTTATCTAATCTCCATTTTAATTCTTTTTTCGGGTTATTCATTTCTGAATGTAAAAGACCATTATGGAAATAATGAGGAGTTTGATAAAATTCCTCCATTTGGGGAATCTCTCTAGTTGTAATTTCATTATAAAATTTTTTAGAATCTTCGATAATATTCGAGCAATTATACGAATGAACCTCATATTTTCTATGAAAAACATCTAATGAGTCATCTAAATATATCTGTAATCTATCTAAAGGAAAAGAATGTTTTTCAAATTCTTGATTGATTGTTATTAATGCACTTAAATAATCTATTACAGCCCTTCTTACAACTTGTGGGTATTGAATATCATTAATTTTTTGAATAAATGGGTAATCTTCATAATTTCTTAATTCTTCATCATTTAATTCATGACTATTTATTCTAGGAAAGAACTTTGATTCCTTACAATACATTGAATTTAAACTTTCTTGATATACTTTAAATTCAGCATAAGTAATTTCCCACATATCTTTTTTCTTTAAACTTGGTTTTGAAACGAATCCCAGTAATGAGTTTAAAAACTCGTTCTGTCTATTTTGGGGAATTCCTTTTAACTCTCGTATCTTTATTCGTTCATAGTATTCTTTTTGTTCTAATGAAGAAGCAGCAATATATAAACGATCAAGTAGTCGTAATAATTCTTCTTCCGCTATTTCGTTTAGAATTAGTCTCTGTAATAACAAAACCTTAGACGGCTTGGCCTTTTCATCCTTTTTCTTTTTTTTAGTAAATCCACTCTCAGATTTTTCATAAATTCCTTTAAGAATATCATATTTTTCATTCTTATCTCTTTTATTCCATTCAGACAGAGTAGAAGTAGATCCAAATTCCTGAGTTGTATGAAGAATTAAGGAGTAATTATTGATATCAAAAGTGTTCTGAGTCCAATTATATAGAGTCTTCCAAAAAGCAATATCATTATCTGTTAAAGAGGCAGAAAGAGCTTTTACTTCGATTAGTTCTTTATTTTCTATTGTTACATCACCAAGGATTTCAATAATAACCTTTTGGTTTTCTGCATCCATTTCAAAGCACTTTTCTACTGCAACCCAAAGTTGGTATATTGTAGCTCTGCTCGAAGACGGTGAAGCGTTTAACTCGGTTTGGACCATGTAACCCCCTCTATAATTATATTATTTTATAACTGGTAGGAATATAAGATTTACTTAATTCTATTTTTAATAGTGAAATTCAGTACTTCTCTAAAACCTCTACTCATCTGATAAACTCCACATAAGTTCTGACCTTTAGCTCATTCCTGATCTATTCCTCTACAAGAATTATAAACATGCTAAAACTGAAAGAATCCTCTTCTATGACAGGTGGTCCTTGTTTTCGAATTGTAAAATGCTTCTTTTGGAGATACAGCCATGCATTCTTCATTAGGAATGATATCAATGCATAGAGATATCTGATAGTAACATCCTTCTTTGATGCCTTTGGTTTAACAATATTTCTCATCCTGTATTGATTGTGTGAAATCGATCTTTTGTAGTGAGATTACTGTTTATTGGAATATCGATATATTCAATCAGGGGTTTTAGGATTGTATCGATACATCCTTTTGATTTTATGACAATTCTTCATTTAAAGGTGGTCTTTGGAGAAATTTAAGAGCATATCGCCCTCTCCTGTGAGTTATATCTGGGTGTCGGTCTGTTTTCAGTTATCTTGATCTTAGTGATGACTCTTTAAAATTAGAGAAGTAGTGAATTTGTATAAAGGTATTTATTGATTTTTTTCAATTGAAAATGATCACCAATATCCAATAAGATATTTTTTAAGAAGATCTAATGCTTTATTCCATTCTTCCTTGTTAATTAACTCAACGAATGAACGATAATGGTTATTTGATAGCAAAAAAAGTAAAATACACCAAGGTCTATTCACCTCAATAATTATTTGTTCCTTACTTAATAGTGTTTTCTGATTACTACTTCTTTTTTCAAGTGTATCCATGAGGTTACGTAATGATTCGATGAATTCATCATTACTCAGTAAAGTTGAAAAAAAAGTTAATCTTGAATTTTGTTTTAAGGAGTGTTTAGAGATTTTCAACAGGAATAAACCACTAATTATTGATGCAATGATTGCACCTATAGCTCCGACGAATACATATATTGGAATGTTTTGATTACTAATTCCATTTAACATAGATGATGAGGCATTATTTAAAATTATTATGGTCAATAAATAATCAAAGAAAGAAGTGCTCATTATATCCCTACGTTTAAAAGAAATTGTTCTGTTAAATTCTGATCATTGAAATTATGTTCATGGATGTCTTTTAATAAGTTATATACCTTAATATCTAGTATATATGTATTGTCAATTTTGTTGTATTGTACAATATTTCCTATTTGTAGATCTGTAGGATTTGATACACTTTCGAAATTATCTGTGTTATAAAGAATAAATAAATCATCAACCAAACTTTTTGCTTTAATTTTATTCTTTTTTAATAAGGTCGTAACATTTTTAAGAGCAGTTCTATGGCTTTTTTGCATCTTTGTACTCAATAAAAACCAGTTCGTGAAATGGCATAAATATTCCTCTGGATCTCTCGTCATGAATTTTTCAAAATAATTTTTATTATCAATATAAAATTTATGGGATATGGGTTTGCATTCTTTTTCTGCACCATAGATGAGGAAGCGTCTTGCAACATCTTGACATTTTCTTGGACAACCTAAACATCCAGTGATAATTAAATTTAATGCTTCATCTTCGAAATAATCGTTAATAGAATATGATTTTGAATTTTTTGACATGTAAGACAATCGTTTGGTTATTAAAGCTTTAATATCTTGAGAATTCCATGGATCCATTACTATAGGTTTATCAAAAAACCAACTGAAGTCATCAGAATCAGAAGTATATAACCAAGTAACTTGAGCTCCACCACAAATTATTGTAGCAACGTTTTCTTGCCAGAAGATATTTTCAAATAAGCCTTGAGAATAATTCAACCAATTAAGAATAATTTCATCATCTTTGATCTTGTCGAGATTGTCAATAAAAATAATAGTTTTCTGGAAATGTTGATTAACTAGATCAATGATATCCTTAAGATTGTTTGGTGAGATTTCATTATTATCTTTTAATTTCTTGATGTAATTAACAATATATCCTGTTCCAGTAATATTAGGGTTTAATTCTGAATCTATTAATGCCGTCGACAATGAATCTAAAAATTCTAAGATAAATCCTTGAGTGAATGTTGATATATTTTGGAAAATTGTGGGATTATTAAAGGTGATCAATAAAGGTAAAATATACTGATACTTTTTTAAGCTGATGTCAGAATATGATTTTGAAACACGAGTAGCTATTTGGTGGTAATAGTAATTCAAGCTTGTACTTTTACCTATACCCCTTCCACCTAATATTATAAGTTTTTTCTTTAGTTCCCCATTAACAATACTTGAAATATCAGTTTCGATTTTTTTTATATTATCTGTATCTATAAAGAGTTCATATGAAATTGACCCTTTAAAATCTAAAGGAGATAAAGTAAAAGGATCTTCTCGTAAATTCCAATAGTCATACCATTCCTTTATTACCATTATTTTAAAATTATGTATTAACACATATATGTTTTCTCATATTAATCTATGGGTTCTATTCATCAATAAGGTTGAATTTTTAACTGTAGAGAACTACTATAATCTCACTTTTAACGAATCAATTAATAGATAGATTATTTTCTTATGATTTTATAACAATTCTTCATTTACAGGCAGTTTCGGAGGCATTTAAGAGCAAAATCGTCCTCTCCTGTGAGTTATATCTGGGTGTCGGTCTGTTTTCAGTTATCTTGATCTTAGTGATGACTCTTTAAAATTAGAGAAGTACTGAAATTATAAAAAAATAAAAAAATAGGCATATTGTAGCTGAATTTGTTCTTTCAATTATAATTTCAAGTTTGAATGATAGAAAGTTGAAGTTTTAAATACAATAATGTAATATTTAAAAATAAAAACAAGAGGTTAAAAATGAAAAATCACTGCGAAAATGTTTCAGCAGTGAAGGTCAACCCAGACATCCCCATATCAGCACTATTTTATCATTACAAACATTAAAATTCAGTTGTGTTTTTTCAGTTTAAATTTTTACTAGACATAACATTTTATTCAAATATCAGTCTTAATTTAGAATATTAAATCGATTTTAACAAAAGCAGAAATATCCTGAAACAAATAATTACCTGCTGTTCAGGCTAATATAAAAAAGAACTTCAGTACCAACACAGATCATAATCAGATTCACAGGAAACCGCATCGCCTGAAACGGCAATTGTCCATTTTCCATTATCCATAAAATAACTGTTCACATTTGAAATAGTCATCCTGATGGCATTATCATCATCTTTATCACTGCCATCCGTGAAATGCCAGACAGCACCTGACGGACTTACAACTGATAATGAAAGTTTTGTATCCGGATCACTCCACCGAAGTTCAAATGATAACTGTAAATTGCCGGAGGTTGTGAGTGAATACCACTCAACTTCCCCATATTTAATTTTACTGTAAAAACGAACCTTTGTTTCAGGGGTAGGGAGAGGAGTAGGGGTTGCATCATAAATACTTCCCGCATCGTCACTCAAAAAATCTCTCCCCTCATCTAAAAAACTGTACAGGTAAATATCATGGCCACTGCCCCAGTTATCAAGCCACACGACATAATCGCCTGAAACCTTGGGATAATCCTGTTTATGGGATTTTGATATTTTCTCCGTAACTCCTGAATCCAGGTTATGCATGTATACATCCCCTCCCCATGGCAGATTGGATGGATATGGTCCGAAATCAAGCCACACTACATGACTCCCGGAAATATCAGGACATAATTGTGCTGATTTAAAAGGAGAAACCGGTTTTGTCTTTCCTGTTTGGATATCATACATAAATGTCGTATAGAAATCATTATATTTTCCGGTCCAGACTATAATGTCACCGTCAATCGCAGGAGGCTGGCAAACATCCGGAACGTCGGCAAAGCAGGTGTATCTATTCTTGTCATTTAAATTATACAGGCACAACCGGAGGGTATGATCATAAATATCCTCATTTATAAAAACCACCCTGTCACCGGAGATTGCAGGATAATCAAATGAATCAAACATTCCTCCTTGTGCAACTTCTCCGTATTCACCATTTGAGATGTCATACTTCTTCAGTGTGGATCGTTTATCATCAATATCCTCCACCCAGATAATAATATCACCGTCAATCACAGGAGAACGCTGGGGATTTTTAGAATACAGAAACGTAAGTCTGTTTTCAGATTCATCATAGAAGAAAATACCCCGCTGATCTGACCATACATAACGGTCTCCTGAAAAATCAAGGCTGAATTTTCCGGAAGGATCTGCTATTACTGTCTCCTGCATGCCTGTAGAAATGTTATATTTATGAATCGAACTTATCAGAATATCATTTTCGTCCTGTCCATATTCAATCCACGCCACTACGTTGTCCTTAAAAGCCATGGAATTATATCTCGCCACATCACCCATTGCAATAAGTTCTGCATCAGGAATCTCCTGCGCAAAGCACGGGAAGATGAGGGAGGATATTATCAGGATCAAAGAAACTGCAATTTTCTTTATCATTGTATATCATCCCCTCCTTCTCGAATAAAATCTAAAAATCCCTAATATTAATGCGATTCCACACACCAGAAATGCAGATTCCAAAGGACTTGAAAGGGTGCCTGTAAAACCATCTGAATTTTTTGTACCGGATTTAACAATATATCCCTCAGTCGATTCTGAATTTTCAGCCAGATTTTTTGAATCAGAATCAATTGAATACGATTTTACCAAAATCGAGTCATTACCGGGATTTTCAGCGGCATAAGTTTCATCATAGATATTGAAAATACTGACTGAATCAACAGTTATGTCTGCCCCTTCAACGCTGATGATGTATTCCCCAAATCCCAATTCAGATGTCTGAAATGTCAGTTCCCAGAGATTGTAATCATCACCTTTTGTTACTTGTATAACCTCAATAATCTGATCATGAAATAAAGGATCATCGGTAGATGTCGGCTCAACAGTTACAAAAAGAGAGGTTCCCACGGCCAGATTTGTCGTTCCTTTAATTGTAACAGGTTTGCCTAAAGGAACATCGGCAATAATCTGCTGATCATAATAAATCCATGGTTCCTCTGCAAGCAGCATTACTTTCAGGTACGGGTTTTTCACTTCCGTTTCTTTCAGTTTTTCTTCAAATTCCCGGTTTGTATCAGGGAAAAATCCGGAATTTATAAAATCAGAATCTCCACTGACAATATAGAGAAAATATTTTCCGGAAGGCAGTTTATGTGATCTGGTACGGTCAAGTATCATACCGTCGCCAATAATATCTCCGCTTTTGTCAGTCTGAAGTTTTACAAATCTGTTTTTGTCAGGGTTGCCTATGCCGTCTTTGTATAACCAGATACCAATTTCAGAATCAGACTGTGCCTTTCCCGATACAAAAAGCGTCTGACCTTTGGCTAATGTCCCACCGGATGTAGTTAACGGGTTCAATTTGATCTCAGGTTCAAAACCGGAAGAAATGTGGCGTTCTTTCAAGAAATAATCATCAGTTGCGGATTCTGATTTTGGACAGGTTACATACCCGGGTCTGTATGCAGGTTCTGTCACTGTCCCTGTCGGATAAACGGTTGTTTTGTAGATTGTCAGAGTATCTGTGTCTGTCAGTCCGGTGAAGACCGGATTGGTTGTAATCTCTCCTGCTGTTGATGGTGAAGCAGCAAAAATACACACAATAATTGCTGATAATGCAATTATATGAAACAGGTGCAATTTTGACCTGTTCTCGTCAATAGATTTGAGTACCTTTTCAGGAACAGTATAACTGTCTTTTTGAGATTGTAATAATAAACAGAGATGCTGGCTCTTTTTGTATCTGCAATATGACATTTTTACCGCCTCCCCTTTGAAAGAATTAATATTCCGTTTATCATCTCTTTTTTAGTTGCAGATAATCCTGAATTCAGCATTCTTTCTTCTGTTATCTGCAATATTTCCAAAGGAAAAAGAGTCTTCAGAAATTCCCCTGATTTTCTGGATGAATCAGGTATTTGTTGGATTTCAACCTGTTCTTTTATGTTTTTGGTATCATCATCAACAATATACGTTAATGTTGAGAGCAGATCCCCGGCAGGGTCGACAATTTCATATTTTTGGTCATACACATTCAGAATATTTTCCGCTTCACCAAGTCCTTTGGGACTTTCGACTGAAATAATATATTCTCCTGCTCCAAGTACGGAAGTATTAATTGTCGAAGTCCAGATATTTGATATTCCGTTGTTTTCAACCTTCACTGACTGCATAATCATGCCCTGATAATCAGGGCCATCAACAGCGGACGGATTAACAAAAATCTCCAGAACGGTTTCCGATTTAAGATTTGTTCCTCCGTCAATTGTTAACTGTGTGCCACGTACTGCATCTTTTGGAATGTTTTTGTTGAAATAAATAACCGGTTCTTCTGCAAGAATTGTAAATTTTTGATACCATAACCCTGATCCTGAAAGAGACTTTTCAAGATCTGCGTATGATTCAGGTATTTTCGAATCTCTTATGAGTGAAGTATCTCCTGATACAGCATATATGAAATACCGGCCGGGTGGTATTGTATAAGAATTAAAGACCGAAAGAATTTCACCATCGCCTGAAATATCCCCGTTGCAGTCGGTCTTTATTTTTTCAAAGCGTGAGTAATCCTCTCCCCCCTGTTCTTTTTCCTTATAGATCCAGATTCCAATATCTGAATCAGACAGTCCTTTTCCTGTTAAATAAAGGGGCTGACCTTTTGCAAATACACCCTCTGTTTTGGCAGGGTCAGGGTTTAATTTAAAATTCAGGGGATAATTTTCAGTTGCATAGCATTTGTCAGGCGGTGTTGGTGTTGATTTATTATCAGGGTTTAGTTCAGCAGGGTATATGTGAATTATTTTTGAATATGCCTTATCAAAATTACTATCTTCCCAGATTGTCAGATTCCAGTCACCTGGGATAAAACCGTGCAATGATTCTTTTTTATGGAATATGAAAGTCCTGTTATCAGATATGCATGTCCCGCCGCCTGTACCTCCTTTTCCACTAAGTTTGCCACGGTGAGGATATGGCGTATCCAAAGTAAAATTGAAGCTGATAAACGATCCCGACGGGTATGTTGTTCTCAGATAAATATCAAAATTATCATTTTGTGAGAATTCATCAGGTATCGGACGTACAAAGGTTATTTTATCATCCGCTGATACCGGAAAATTGCAAATCAGCAGGAATACTGATATAAAAAGAACGCTATTTATCCAGATTTTTATTCTTCTCATTTTATCACTCTCTCTTTTAATGGCAAAGCATTCTTTTGAATCATCTATGTAAGTGATTTCTGTGAGAGAATTCGTCGTGAATGTTCTTTTTATTAAGATGATTTCTGTTTCGTATGATCACAGCATGCATTTTCAACTAAAATCACTTTTAGCACAAGTAATTCCTGGTTTGAGGAGATCTGATTCATGATAATTTAGCACCAGATGCGTTTCCTTTTGCAAATTATTGCCTATCAATACAATTATCCTTTCATGCTTTAACAATTGCCCCATTAATCGAGTTTTCTCACAGAAATCACATATTAACGAATGAGAAAAAAAGTAAAAAGGAGGTGCAGCCTGCAAAAAAAGATAGGAGGAATGATTTCATAAAATGCCTGATTTTTGATATCAAATATGTTTTTTAATTTCGCAGTCAGGTAATTCTCGAAAAGAACCGGAAATGATCCTAAAATCACTATGAAGAAAAGGAGTTCAGGAGACCTGAATTCCGGAAAAACCAGATCCAAGAATTATCTTTTAATCAACAGACAAAATATGAATCACATAAATTTATTGACTATCTGATGAAAAACCTCATAATTAGATAAAAATTAAAGAAAAACCCAAAATCCCCAAAAAATATCATTTTTTTATCTGAGCCATTTTTTTCTAAAAAAACTGATGATTCAAATCTTTTTTTAGCTTATAATCCAATATAGGCATTTGAAAAGATGTCTTTTTACACGGGCACTGCACTAAAATTAATGAATTTAGATCAGGTATATAAAACAGAAGCATTCGAAGATTTTTCTCACAGAATTCTTAATATATTACAGATCTTTGTATTTTCGTGGTGAAATAATCCCTGATGAAATCATGTGAAAATCTAATTTTCCGGATATTTTCAGGGTTCCTAAAATAAGTTGTCAAACCTGATAAATCCAATTTCGTGACATTTGCAAAGGAATGGTGAGAAGATGAATCAAGAAAAAAAGAAATTATTAATTATTGCGCTGGCATTTTTTGTAATTTTTATGATTGTTGCATCAGGCTGCACAGGACTTAACTCAATTCAATTCGGGAATGCACCTGCAAATACAGCAACATTATCCCCGGCGGATACTACTCAGATGATAAATAAAGAGTCTGCACAATCTGAAAACATAAAACCTGCAATTTCATGGTCCGATATTTATCCGGATTGTGATCAGCTGACAAAAGCGAAGCTGATTGAAAAGGCAAAGGATGAGATAACAGATGTCTTTCCAAATGTGGACCGAACAACACTTAAGGGGAACTGGGTTGAGCATTCAAGACTGGATTATAACCATAATGAGGAAATAGGACGTCCTTATATTATATTTGAAAAGGCCAAAGCTTTATTTGCGAAGATCCCTGACAAAATTGAAGTTAAAATTAAAGTTGATCCGCAATCCGGAGAAATAATTTATTTTGCACCCTACGGGGTTGGTTATCAGTATTACAGACAAAATCCGAAGCCACAAATTTCTCTTGAGGAAGCTGAAAAAAATGCAATTAATCTTATAAAAAACATACAGGGAGAAAATTCTATTGTATATAATCCGGATGTATCTTATTATAAGTTGAATGCATATGAGCCGGAGGACATCCCTGTATTATATATGGAGTTATTTGACTCATACAATGGCGTTCAATATGAAAATTCCAAGGTCTTTATTGCCTATGATACGGCACGGGATGAGGTTCAGTCTTACTCTGATAAATCAACAGATCCAAAACTCCTTTACGGACTGACAACCCTTTCACCTGAACCTGAAATAACACTTGAAGAAGCAAAACAGATATTTAAGGACAAAATTTCAGAAAAATACAATATTGATGATCTGGGCTTAGAGTTCTCAGAAGTCTGGACACATGACAGTTATCTTCTGTGGTGGGACCCGGATGAATATGTTTATGCCGATGATCCCAAACCTCTTTCGCTTGTCTGGTACATTGCATGCAGCGATAAGGAGAGCCGTGAGGTGCATGAAAAGACCGGGGACACTCCTAAAATAGGCGTATTAAGGATAGATGCCCATACCGGAGAAATCTACAGACTTGTTTATGGCGACATCTGGATTCAGACATTTGGTTATATGCCCGGGGAATGATAAAGAGATCAATTATTTTAATATATATTTTTCACAACTGTCGATATTTAAGGTCATGTCACAGAAAACTTATATACTTAAAATAAAAAGATTAAAAGTAATCGGGGGGGTATAAATGGCAATTTACAGAAAAGCGGCAATTGTATTGATCTTTTTTTTGGCAGCGATGTTCCTGGTTCTTCCTGCATCTGCACAATCCGTGTCATATTCTGTTCAGGGGTGGGACGAGAGTCCCCCGGTAAGTGAAGCAAAAGCACCTGTGCCACTTGACTTATGGGAAGTACAACCGCTGGCAGTTATTGCCGTTATGCTTGTGTTAATCTCTCCCGCTTTCTTGTTGCCGGCCCAGATAATTCTGGCAGGTGCCGGTCTGGTTACACTTAATTTCCGCAGGATTGATAAAAAGACGATACTTGAGAATAATTTCCGCAACAGGATCTACCGGTTTATCATCCATAATCCGGGAACATGTTTTACTGATATTGAAAACCGCCTTTCTGTAAACAGGGGTACACTTGATTATCATCTCAGGATGCTTAAACAGGAGCATTTAATCACTGTTTTTTTAAAGAACAACAGAAGCTTTTATTTTGAAAATTCCGGCAGTTATTCCGACTCTGAGATGAAGATTTTTGTAAGTCTCCGAAATGAAACCGAATTTTTGATCTGTGAATATCTTTCTGACTCTCCGGATGCTTCAAGAGATGACATAGCCGGAATGATACAAACATCATGTTCCACGGTTTCATGGCACATGGGAAGACTCTGTGATGCAGGTGTTATCTTCTCAACAAAGTGTGGCAGGGTTGTCAGGTACCGGTTGTCTCCGTCTGCTCTTGGTGTGATGAATAAAATAAATTCCAAATGCATCGCTTAATTTTGTGATGAATTTTGTTTTGAATCTTTACTATCAACAATCTGTCCATACATGTAACAGTAAAAAAGACCGAATCATTATCGGGCTTACTGCTTTTTTTTTAAATACTTTTTTAGCGGTTCTAAAAAGATGAGCTGCAGATAAAGGGTTGGTAAAAGCTAAAAGAGAGAGAAAAATAATATCAGATTAAGACCCTGCGATTCACCATATCAGCGTCTCTCATACTTTCTGTACATATAATATACTCCTCCTGCAACAACAAACATGAGCATGATTCCTAAAATACCTATTATGGAGCTTTCATTTACAACAATCCTCAAACTGTCTGAAACCTCCTCCTGATCAGATATCACTTTTGCGGTTATTTTGTACTCTGATGCCGCAATATTTGAAGGCGGAACAACCCTGAGAGAAACCGTTTTCCTCTCACCGGGGGCAATGACAGGTATTGTCTCAGGCAAAGTCGTAACTTTCCATCCCTCGGGTGCAGATACCTCTAATTTTATGTTTGTCAGTGCAACACCGTTTCCGTTGTTTAGAACCTTTACCGGAATTTCGACAGAATCACCTTTAGTAATCTCATAAAGATATTTTTCAGAGAATACCTGGAGATCAGAGCTTCCTTTGATTGTTGCCTTAAGTTCTGTTACATATTCCAGGTCATCTGATGATCTGATTACTGATTCAAAAATATAATCCCCTTTTGTAATTGAATAAGGAGGTATTATTTCAAGAAATACGGTTTTTTCATCACCGGCTTTTATGAACACCTCGGATAATTCACTTTTTGAATCCAGAATTTCCTTGTACCGGCCATACCAGCCTTCAGACATATTCTTTGATGAAAAAACAAAAACATCATCGCTTTTGCCTACGTTCATAAGTTTCATTTCATAAAGGGGTTTCTGCCCAATCAAAGATGTCACTACCGGAGATTTTACATCGATATCAAGACCAAAATTTTTCCTTTCAAGCATTACAGTCCCGATATCTGCAGTATATCCGCTCTGGATATTTACGTTATCAATTTCCCTGCATAAATATCCATTTTTTTCGATTAAGAGTATGTATTCTCCCTGATCAAGTTCGGTTCTTACCTGTCCGTCTGCTGTTGAGAAAACCTTTGTATATGCAGTTGTGCTTTTATCACGAAATGCTGAAACCATTGCCCCCTTAATGTTTTCACCCTGTTCATTCACTACTTCCATTTTTAAGACACCATCTTCGCCTGCATGTGTCTTTTCAATTACAAGATAAAGCCATAAACTTCCATCATCAACACACACCCTGAACTGATAGGTGTCTACGGGAGTGTCTCCCGCTGTCTTTACTTCAAGCTGGATTGTCTCTGATTCTCCCTGTAAAAATGCAATTCTGTCTATTTCTCTGTCATCTGTTAAAAACCTGAATTCCCAGTCATCCTCACCTTTGAATGTATCGACACGAAGTTTTTTTGGATAGTTGTTGCCCCCTGAATTTTCAATAACAAGATCAAATTTTACAGTCTCGCCTGCTTCTATAATCATTCCGGGATATTTACATGAAATTTTTATATTTGATGATTCTGATCCGCCCCCTGTAACGGGATTTGCTACAATTCCAAGAACCAATAATATCAAAATGTTGAATACAAAAAATCTTTTAATTCTGTTATTTTGTTTCATTTATTATCTCCCCCTGATCAAACGTTTGATTTAATAATCCTGATTTGAAAATTGAATATTCTTCATCCGCTTTTGCAATCTCAGGATTCTGTTTCAGAAAATACCTGGTATTTCGGCCATCCCTTACAATTTCAATATAGCCTGTTTTTTCCAGTCTTTTCATGTGCCATGTAATCGCCGGTCCAGACAGATCTGTTTTGCATGAAATTTCTTTTCTTGTTATTCCCGGCTGAGTTGTTAAAATATCAAGTATTAGTTTATCTTTCAGGTTTTTTTGAACAAGTGAAAGTTTCATCTCAGAAACTGTAAAAGTATCATTGTTTTTAAAGTACCCAATACGGCCGTTTTCGGAGAATCGTCTGATAATTCCAAATGAGACAAGTTTTTCAAGGTGGTATTTGACCATTGTTTTCGTTATTCCTAGTTCTTTTACAATCCCCGAGAAGTTAATCCCCGGATTTTTTTTAATAATTTTAAAAATATCATTGCGGATTTCGTTTTTGAGTATAGTTTTTTTGCTAATATATTTACATCCAAAGTATGATGTAAGACCAAAAGTCATTGCCAAACTGATAATAACCATTATAAAATCACCAGCAATGGGGATATTTTCAGTAATAATTACTTCTAATTTTGACCGGAGTCCCAGTTCCGAGAATTCCACCTGTTTGCTTTTAAGTTCTTCTCCTCCCGAAAGATTTTCTCCGTAAGCTGATGTTACGACATATCCGTTACGAACCTGTATTATTTTATCTTCTGCACTTGCAAAGCCTGACAATAGTATTAAAAGAAGTAATAGTGTTGATAGCACTGTAATCTTAGCCGGAAAAAGAGTCATATATTAGTTAGACCTCTTATATGGTAAATAAAATAATATTATATTTCATTTTATATTGAACTTACTCCAAAGTTATAATACTCCGTACCTGATACTGTATATCCCATTACAAAACTGTCCCAGGTACCTGTTGGAAGTCCCATGGAATTGGATATCTGGATATAAATTTTCCCATCAGTTCTCCCGTCAATTGAGTCATGATAATATCCCAGGGTTGTATCAGGGGTTATAATCTTAAGACCCAAGTCATTATTAGAATCTCCCCAGTCGACATCATATGTTATTTTTGTCTTTCCAGAGCTAACATAATAATTATGATAATTAATCTCTCCATCCGTTATTGAATAGAGGGATCGTGTTATGCTGTTTATTGAAGGGAAAATATCTGCTGAATTTTCCACATCATAACCTGATCTTACTACATAACCTGATTTTGTCTCAATTATCTTTGCACTAACAGAACCTGTCAGAATAAGCAACGCCACAAAGGCAATTGTTAGTAATAGATATATTCTTTTCATATACATGAATTTTTATTAGCATTACAAATATCTTACGCCACAATCCTTTACACGTTAAATGAATCAAAAAAACAATTTAATTGATATCTGAGAAAAATGACATCAGACAAATATGCCTGGAAAAAGGAATATGTAAAGGATTGTGGCGTAAGATGTTTTAATAAACACTTTCAAGTTTTAACCGGGGAACAGTGAGGAGAGTACCAGTCACTTCACTGTTCAAAAAGAAAGTTTGGATCTGTAAGTGTAAGTTAATAGATCAAATAAGTTCTATTTTATACTCACTTATATATTTACTTTTTGGCTGAAAACCAAAAGCTCCCCGTGCTGAAGGGATTTTGTGCATCTTCTTTGGACTCTCTTAAGATATCTCAGAAATACTCCTGAGAAGCCTGGGGATTTTAAAAATTACAAAAAAGGATATGCACCAGAGATACACCAATCCGGATTTAAAACCTCTTCAGAATTTAAAAAAAGTATAGAATAAAATCTTAAGTAGGGGAAGATAAAATGAAGAAATTTAGCTTCAAAAAAATTGGCATCCTTCTTGCGATGATGCTTGTTGCAGGTGCTGCTCTTGTAGGGCCTGTTAGTGCAAATCAGGAAATTTTGCAGGGGCTTAATACAATTGAACATTCAATTGAAATTAATTCAAGTATGCCTCAAATGACACAATCAGAATTCAGAATGTATGTACAGGAAATGAATGAAAAATATGGTTCTAAGAATATTGAAATGTTAGAAAGTATAACCGGAGAACCTGATCGCACCTCAGGTATAAGTTATGTTGGTGCATGGACTGATCATTTGAGTACTGGTTCTGCAAGTTCTGATAATGCACTGTTGCTGTATAAATTCAATGAGGTTGACCTGAGTGGAAAGGAGCATTATTATTACTGGCAATGGACTTCAGCTCAGCCAAACCCATGGTTTGATCTTACCAATTTTTGGAATAAAGTTCAGCTGACAAATTTAAATGCCCGGTTGATAACTTATAGTCCGGGTTCTACGATTACAGGCAATGAACAAACCGTAAATATTGGCTTATCGACAGGTTATTCCGGAACTTCGTTTAGTATCGGGGGAGATTTTGTTCTTCATCAGGATGTAGTCAGACCGAAATCAGGAGATTGTCAGGTTGGTTATGGCGGGAAATATGCCGTTGAATGGAACGGTTTCTATGGCAATCCCCAGGAGGTTCACGGTGCCATGCATATAGATATTCCTGCTGGTCAATCACTTACATCAACATGGACTAATTCATTGACTGCGCTATAGAAATTTAAATAATCATTTTTTTATTTTATAATCTATGTGTGATAATTAAAAAATCTAAGTTGAGGTAAAGATTTATGGAGAAAAAATATGTGGTATTCCTGCCAGAAAAATGATAAGTCTGTTTGCATCTCTGGCTTGCGCAGCTGCTGGCATGATTTTTATCAATCTTAGTCTGAATAATAGTATTCTAAACTCCGGGCACACATTGTTCATCGGAGGATTTTCTTATGTTCAGTATTCGTTTATAGGGTTTGGTTTTGTTTTTCTTGTAATCTCTGTTTTTTTTATATATGAGGCATTTAAGGGCGGTTTTTTCAATCCGGAATCTGAATGGGAAGATGGTGTAAGATTTTGCGAGGTGATTATCCTTCTCTTACTGATATTATTTTGTCTGGATTTTATCTTCCCGTTATTAAAGATATTCCTATTAATAACTTAATCAAAATATTATTTGATCTTGGATATATCAAAATTTAGTTCCTTATGTAAAAAATCATTTTAATCTACTTTTCCAAAAACAAGTGTTATTTCATTGATTAATTATCTCTTACTTCTGTTGCTGATAACAGATTTTGTGAATTCTGTTGGTACATCTGTTATAGATAATCTTCCGGGTTCCAGACCTGAAATGGATCCAAATTATTTTGATACCATTAATTATGAGGAAATTAAAGCCGAATATAAATTGTATTTTAAAGATAAGAAAAATCTTCTAAATATGTTTCACACGATCTCATATGATTACAGCTATTATCATTTGTATGCTTTAGTAATCCTTCGGGCAAACCATTTTTTTGATTATGATTCCTCCGGATATGGTGAGAATTCAAATTTGGTATAAGAAATGGAACTCCTTTAAAATAATTTAGAGTCACATTTGAGTCCATCTTGTTTTTTATTGCATGCCCTTTTTTTGTTTATGAGCGTTGCCTGTGTCAGGTTTATGAGGATGGATTTGTGGTGTTCTGTCAAATATTAACCGGTATTTAAACTTTAACCTGATTTTTCAATCAGAAATTCTTTTTATAATAATTGTATTGAGCAGATCCTACCAGTATCCGTGTTGAAACTACCAGCGATAATAGGGATTTATAGAAGGAGCTGATTTTAAGGTACCAGTGTCGATTTTGGGTTATTAATCTGATTTCAATCTGATTGTTACCTGAGCAGGCTATTAATCCAAATCCTGGTTGAACCTGATCCAAGGATTTTAATCAGAGTTATTTATGCATTGCCTCTGACAATGTTAATAGCTTATTTCAGTCTGAAATTATGAGACATCGATAATTTATTTTACCGGTTGAAAAGCACTATAAATTAAATCAGGGTAAATCCAATTTTATCTTATAATTTTCAAATGGCATCTAATAATACAATTGCGCGAATAAAAAATATATCTGCTCAAACTAATTTTCGCCGCAAATATTTTTTTTAGATATCTTTTAAAAAAACAGATTGATCAAGCCATAAGTGGCAGAATTATACATTTGGCCTGTGATTTATCTTTTAAATTTGGGATGTGAGCTATCCGTTTTACAAAAATTCCAGAATGTTACAATACATTTCAAAAAATTTGTAAAACAAAAAAATTTTTTCAAGTAACGGATATGTAAAGTATTGTGGCGTAAGACGTTTAAATAAACACTTTCAAGTTTTAACAGGGGAACGATGAGGAGAGTACCAGTCTCTTCACTGTTCAAAAAGAAAGTTTGGATCTGTAAGTGTAAATTAATAGATCAAATTTACTTTATTTTACACTCACTTGTATATTTTCTTTTTGGCTGAAAAACAAAAGCCCCCCGTGCTGAAGGGATTTTGTGCATCCGTCTTTAAAATCTCTTAAGATATCTCAGAGATACTCCTGAGATACTCTGGGATTTTTAAAACTACAAAAAGGGATATGTACGAGGCATACACAAATCCGAATTTAAAATCTCTTCAGAATAAAAAAACAAAGAAAAATTTTAAAAGGGTGAAGAAAAAATGAAGAAATTTAACTTCAAAAAGATTGGCATCCTCCTTGCGATGATGCTTGTGGCAGGTGCTGCTCTTGTAGGGCCTGTTAGTGCAGGTTCGAGCACCTTATATCAGTACCCTTATGAGGTCAAAGCCACCGGAGAATATTATAGTTATCCTAATGGAATACAGTATTTGGGTTCTGTTGAAGAAGTAAACGGAAATTACGGTTCAATGGAGATCACAGTTCAACTCCACAATGTTGATGTTTATCAATCTCCTAAGACAGCCAGTACTTCTAATAACTGGCAGGTTAGCACTGGCTGGCATACTTACTATGATCCCAATCCTGTCTCTACAGGTACTTATGTAAGGGCTACTTTTAATGCAGGCGGACAATCAGGTACGACTACATATACATTATAATTTGGAAGTAATGAAAAATTCTTACTTCCATTTTTTTGAAGTGTCTCTACCGGTTATCACATTAAAAACTAAGTAAATTCAGAAGTCCATGCATATTCACGACTCTGAAAAATTTAAGAAATCAAGGTGAAAAAATGAATTGTAATTTAAAGTTGTCTTCTCTCTTTTTATCGGCAGTTATTCTCATTGCCATATTCTCTGGAGGGTGTATAAGCAGTGGGGATAAATCCGGTTTAGAGGACTCAGCTACTATTGTACCTACGACGGAGCATACAAATGGTCCTGATAATTCCGGAGTGGACGGGACTCTTAAAGTGAAATGGCCCGGACCAGTAAAGCCTCCGGCAGATCCTCTCTCTTATGATGAGAATACCAAACAAATACTTGTCGATAATGCAAAAAAAGAGATTTTAAGAGTATTTCCTGATGTGATTGAGTCTTCACTTGACAATTATAAATGGAGTGAAGAAGATTATGGCGGATATTTTGCTCCTGCAATTTTATTTGAAAATGCAATCGATGAATCAAAACTAAAAGAAAGGCTTGAAAGTAATGAATGGTTTACTGAAAACATCGTTAGAATTGCTGTTAATCCTGATACCGGGTATATAAAATACTATAAAGGTTCATCAGGTTCTTCTGGTACTCCCAAAGAGATCATATCATATGAGGAGGCAAAAGACCATGCTATGAGTATCTTTACAAACGTAATGGGAGAAGAGCATTACAATGAGAACAAAGATAAATATTTCATTTATACAATGAATAACAAAATTGCATATAGGAACGATGCGGATCTTACCATTCTTTTGTTAATTCATAATTCTCATAATGGAGTTAAGTACCTGAATGATAAAGTAGAAATACTGTATGATCTGGCAAATGATGCAATTATTTTCTATAAGTCTAGGATCAAAGACCCTGTTCTTCTTGCAGAAATAACCACATTGTCACCTGTACCCGATGTAACGCTTGATGAAGCAAAAGAGATTCTTAAAGCGAAATTGAATGAGAATTTCCCTGAAAAGGATCTTAAGGTAGAATTTCATGAGAATTATGAAGGAGCGGTTTTGCCTTCAGACTATTATAGTTCTCTCTATTGGATGGATTCTCCTGGTTATATGAATATCACTGACGGTTATGTACGTGAACCCTTAAAGCTTGTATGGCGTTTTTATTTCAATACTGAAGATATGCGAAACAATCCCGAAGAAACTGTCCGTCCGGTATATGTTGATGCACACACGGGAGAGATTGTTTATCTAAGATATGCGGGAATCAGCATTCCTGCCGATATAAGATAGGGGGCATATATGATTAAAACAGAAAACCTTGTAAAAGAATACAATGGAAAAAGAGCTGTTGACAACTTAAGTTTAGAAGTAGGGGATGGGGAAGTCTTCGGATTTCTTGGTCCAAATGGTGCGGGGAAAAGTACAACAATATTGATGCTTGCCGGAATGATTGAGCCCACATCCGGAAGCTGTACAATAGATGGTGTTAACGTTGCAATAAATCCTCTTAAGGGGAAGGAAATTCTAGGATACCTCCCAGAAGATGTAGGATTTTATAAAAATCTGACCGGATATGAAAACCTCGATTACCTGGGTAAATTTTACCCTATGGCGAAAAATGAGAGAGAAGAAAGAATCGAGATTCTTCTCAAAAGTGTAAGGTTAAACGGTGTGACACAAAAGGTCGGTGAATATTCAAGGGGAATGAACCAGCGACTTGGCCTTGCACTCGCTCTTCTAAACGATCCAAAAGTTGTAATTCTGGATGAACCTACAGCAAATCTTGATCCTGAAGGTGTTTTGAGATACAGAAAAATTGTGAACCAGCTTGCAAAAGAAGGAAAAACTGTTCTTATCTGCTCTCATATTTTATCGGAAGTAAGAGCTGTCTGCACAACACTTGGCATAATTTCACAGGGAAGGCTTGTTGCAAGGGGATCTGTTGAGGAAGTGGAAGATGAACTGATAAGGCAAAGTGGTACCCACCAGAAAATCATAATTAAATCTGTTAATCCGGAACTTTACACCGAAATAGAGTCCATTAAAAATCCTGATGTTCTTGAGATTGAAAGGACAAAGAATGGTATAGAGATCTCGGTTGAAAAAGACATCCGGCCGGTTATTGCGGAAAAATTAAAGGATAAATGCTCAGGAATTACAGAGATGTACCTTGACAGGCCCGGTCTTGAAGAGCTTTTCCTCAAAGTATACAGGAGGGAATAGAGATTGGATTTTGCAAGACTTTCCTTAATATCCCAAAAAGAGTTTTCGGATCATATCAGAAGTAAACGCTTTTTATTCCTACTGATTATTTTTTGCCTGATATTGGGAATTGAAGCTGCTAATGGGGTTTCTTCATATAATTTGGTGCTTGAACAGTATAAAAACGGGGATTCAATGAAAATATATCAGCCTTCAGCTGTGTATGTATTTTTAAGTATTGTAAATTCCATTGGTTCTAATGGTCTTGGAATTGTTATTGGCCTTGCTCTGGGTTTTGATCTGATATCAGGTGAAAGAGAGGGAAGGTCTTTGAAGACGATATTGTCAAGACCTGTCTACCGTGATGAACTTATAAATGGTAAAGCTCTGGGTGGACTGTTTGCCATAGCAATAATCACACTCATCGGTTTTATTGGCGTATTCTCAGTAATGCTAATTTTGGGAATCGTTCCGGATTTTAATGAAATTCTTGGTGTTTGCATTATATGGATTTTAACATTATTGTTCATAGCTACCTCTTTTTCTCTTTCACTAATGACATCGGTTATTGCAAATACGAATAGTGGTTCATTGCTGCTTTCTCTTGTAATAATATTCATGATGCTATTCATCATCCCTGTGGGGGGGGGAGATCTTGGAACATACATTCTGGTTGGATCAACTCCCCAGGAGCCACCTAATTCCGTATCGGAAGCCCAGTACTCTGCATACCAGGATCAGCAAAGAGAATATCTGAAAGTAAGTAATTCAGTCTACGATTTATTTAATGATTTTTCGATAAAAAGTGTTTATCAGGATATCGCTATCCCGATAACATCACCTTCAAGTTATATAATTGATAAAGTGGGACTTACTGAATTCGTCACAAATCCTGATGTTGCCAATTCTATTGAAAAACCTGATTTCTGGACAATTATTGGAGATAAATGGATAAAAATTATAATTTTTTTAATGTGGCCTTTTCTGTTTTTTGGAATTGCCTATGTTAAATTTATGAGGTCTGATTTGAGATAGTTGGAGGATTTTTGATTATGAATTTTAAACGAATAAACCTTATAGCGTTAAAGGAGGTTCAGGACCATATAACCAGTTTCCGTTTTATATGCCTTTTATTTCTGATGATGACAATCTGTGCAATATTTCTTCTGAAAGAGACAGGAATTTATCTTGAGGAGATAGGTAAGTACAGTAGTGGTGATTATTATTACCCTTTGGATTACCTCCCATATACTCTTAACATATTCGGAGGTATCAGAACTGCGATTGGTGGAAGTTCCATATTCGGTTCAATCATTGCAATAGCGCTTGGTTTTGATCTAATCACAAAAGAGCGTGAGTCAGGCTCTCTTAAAGCCATTCTTTCAGTGCCTGTTTTCAGGGATGAACTGATAAATGGGAAAGCTCTTGCCGGTATTATTGTCATTGCGATTGCAACAACTGTTGTTTTTATCCTGGCTTTTGGGATTCTTTTGATAAATTCAATTGTTCCTGAAATCAGTGAGCTGAGTTATCTTTTCATGTTCTGGTTATTCACAAATTTATTTTTGTCAGGAATTTTTATCATGTCCATGATGATCTCAACTTTTGCAAAGACAAGCGGAATGTCACTGATAGCTTCATTTCTGGCATTGCTGCTTTTAACAAGTGTTATATCTACAGTTGGAAACGTTGCGCCTGATTTTATTCTTGGTCAGAACCCCTTGATGGAATACCAGAATATGGATAATTATGATCCTGATGTTCTCTATGAATTATCTTCTCAATATTCAGCAAATAAGGGCCTGATTTTAGACATAAGCAGATGTGCATCGTTAAATACAAATTATTTCATACTTTCAAGAGTTCTTACAAGGCCGCAGGATTCTAAGGATGATTCTTTATATTCTTCATTTGGCATGCAGGGAGATGACCGGACACTTCCGCCCGTTTTTGAGGTTCTTGCACCTATGTGGGGCTACATTCTGTTTTTAATTGTTTATCCTGTGGTTTTTTTCAGTATAGCATATGTCAGGTTTATGAGGATGGATTTGAGGTGAAATTAACTGCTCCTCATTTTCTGCAAATATTTTTTTAGAGATCTCTCTTATCATATCAAATAAATACGCTCATAAATAGTATTTTTATCTGTCCGGCCGGCATTTTTCCTTTAATTAGGGATGTGAATTAGACTTTTTTATGATATTCCAATATTTTTAAAACACATTCAAAAAATCCCTCTCAATAAAAAAATGTGTAAAGGATTGTGGCGTAAGACGTTTAAATAAACACTTTCAAGTTTTAACCGGGGAACAGTTAGGAGAGTACCAGTCTCTTCACCGTTCAAAAAGAAAATTTGGACCTGTAAGTGTAAATTAGTAGATCCAATTTAGTTTATTTTACACTCACCTGTATATTTTCTTTTTGTCTGAAACACCTAAGACCTCTGTCCTGAAGGGATTTTGTGCATCCGTCTTTAAAATCTCTTAAGATCTCTCAGAGATTCTCCTGAGAAGCCTAGGGATTTTAAAAATTACAAAAAAGGATATGCAACAGGCATACACCAATCCGGATTTAAAACCTCTTCAGAATTTAAAAAAAACAAAGAAAATCATAAAATGGTAAAGAAAAAATGAAGAAATTTAACTTCAAAAAGATTGGCATTCTGCTTGCGATGATGCTTGTTGCAGGTGCTGCTCTTGTAGGGCCGGTTAGTGCTTATGCTGAGACTCATGGATACTCTGATGCGGGTAGTTATGATGTATATGCTGGGGGGAATCTAATCGGAGGCAATGCGGCAACATATTATGTACAGGCTGGAACAACAGACAGTAGCACTGCATCTTATATTTATGTAAAGGCTGAAATATTTCATAATGGAAATGCTTTTGTAGATGATGTAACCGGAAGTCAGTTCAATACAAACTTCAAAGAAGCAAGTGAATTTACTAATCCAGGTTATACTATCAACAATCAACCCTTTTTTTCTATCATAAAATATTTTGATTATTGCTATAATTATTTTTCATATTTGGTGATATAATGAAAAAACAAATTTCAATTCCTATTATGGTTATTAGTATAATTTTTACAATTATGATATCGGGCTGCACAAGTATAAACACTGATTTGACTGATAACACACCAGCTACAGCAACTGCACCAACAGCCGCATTAACTGAAAAGCCAGTTGAAGCTAAAGCAGAACCACAGAAACCTTCACAGTTAGAAGATCTAAAACCCTCAGTTTCATGGAAGGATTTCTACCCGAATTATAATGAACAGACAAAACAAAAGCTGATTGAAAGTGCAAAAGATGAGATCGTAAGAGTGTTTCCTGATGTTGACAGATCAAAACTTGAAGGAAGCTGGCTGGATCATCAATATACATATTCAACCGGCACATATGGCTTACCGGTAATCAAATTTACAAACGTGGATGATACTTCTGATAAATATATCACAATTTACGGAAGTAAAAACATTGTTCAGATTCTTGTTGATCCCAGTACAAATGAGATTATAAACTATAAACCAGCGGGTTATAGCAGCCCGTCTTCAGGCATTGATAAGTCATTAACATTTGATGAAGGGATACAGAGATCAGAGAACATGTTGAAGAAAATAAAAGGAGAAAGTTATATTGATGAAAACAGTGCTAATCTGATTGTTGACAAAAGAGATAATTATGATAATTATCGCGGAGGCCTTATTACTTATTCAATTTATAGCAAATACAAGGGTATACCGTATTTAGGGAATGGAATTTCAGTCATGTATAATGCATATGCAGATAAGCTGTCACGATATTCTAATTCAATGACAAATCCTGATCTACTTAACGTTCTGACTACATTATCCCCGGTTCCTGATGTATCTCTTACTGAAGCTAAAAAAATATTTGAAACAAGACTGGCTGAGGAGTATCCTGGAGAAGATCTTGAGCTTAATTATGTTCCTCTTGATAGCTATCGTTATGGTGATTCGCTAATCTGGTTCAATGATTACAGCAGGTATGTTTTTGCTGATGATCCAAAACCTATCCCTCTAACATGGTATCTCCAGTTTAATGACAAAGAAATGCGGGAAGAAAATCCCAACAAGAGACAGGCTGTATTCGTTGATGCTCATACGGGTGAAATTGTTTCACTTATATATAGAGATATCAGAATTCCTGAACAAGATTCATAATTCACTAGTTTTTAAGGAACACTCGTAACCTTATTTTCTTTGATAAAATTAATTTAAAAAACAATATTCTTTTATTTTCACATTTTTTCTAGCAGATCCAACATGTAAATGATTTTACAACACATTTCTAAAAGCTCAGTCAGCAAAAAATGTGTAAAGTATTGTGGCGTAAGACGTTTAAATAAACACTTTCAAGTTTTAACCGGGGACAAGTGATGAGAGTACCAGTCTCTTCACCGTTCAAAAAGAAAATTTGGATATCTGTAAGTGTAAATTAATAGATCAAATTTACTTTATTTTACATTCACTTGTATATTTTCTTTTTGACTGAAAAACAAAAGTCCCCCATGCTGAAGGGATTTTGTACATCCGTCTTTAAAATCTCTTAAGATATCTCAGAGATAACCGGGGATTTTAAAAATTACAAAAAGGGATATGCACGAGGCATACACAAATCCGAATTTAAAATCTCTTCAGAATTTTAAAAAGCATAGAAAAAATCTTAAATCGGTTAAGAAAAAATGAAGAAATTTAATTTCAAAAAGGTTGGCATCCTTCTTTTGATGATGCTTGTTGCAGGTGCTGCTCTTGTAGGGCGTTATGTTTTCAATTACAAGCGGAAAAGATGATTTTATGAAGAAAAAATTTAAAAAAAAAAGAATTTTTATGATAGCCTTATGTTTATTCTTTACAGTTCTGGTTTCTGGATGTACGATTAATTCGAACCAGCCGGAGAACAATCAGGTTTTGTCGCCAGAATTAGTAGCAAATGAAACAATTCAACAGGTTATGTCAGAAAACACAAAACCAGTTGTATCATCGAAGGATTACTCTCCCGAATATGATGAACAGACAAAACAGGAACTGATAGAAAAGGCAAAAGATGAAATCGTAAGAATATTTCCCAATGTGGACAGTTCGACACTTGAAGGGAATTGGGAAGATCGTTACTCAAAATATTCCTATGTCGGAATTAATGGCCCTCCTGTAATTGTTTTCTATAACGTGGACGATACATCCGAAAAATTCCTGGAAACCCAAAAGATCAGATGGAAGGGACTTGAGCAAAATATTCAAAATAATATTGTGACTATCAAAGTTAGTCCGGTATCCGGAGATATAGTGTTTTATGGACCTCAATCCAGAGTCCCTCCTAAGAAAGAGGAGATAAGGGCTGTCTCTTTAAACGAAGCTGAAGAAAGAGCCCTGGAATTTATAAGGGAGGTAAAAGGAAACGATTTTGTTGAAGAAAATATGGATGAGTTTTCTCTCTATAAAGCAGATACAGATTCAACAATTGGCGATGGACTTTCTGTGTTACTGTACTATAAAATGTATCAGGATGTACCTTGCTTGAATGATCAGATATATGTTCATTATGACCTTATTGAAGACAGAGTCTTCAGATACTGGGATGAGTTAAAGGAACCTGAATTGATGAAGGATCTCATGACCCTTTCAGCAGTACCAACTATTCCGCTAGGCAAGGCGAAAAAAATCCTGGAAGATAAATTAAAAGAGAGCTATCCTGATGAAGAACTGAATATACAGTACTATAGTGAAAATGACCATGAAAACTCTCTCAACTGGTATGATCTAAATGAATTTGTTTATTCCAACAACCCAGAGCCAATAAGGCTGATATGGTACTTATCATTCAACGATAATGAGATGCGAAGACTAGATGCCCGGATGACAACTACTGCAATTATAAATGCACACACCGGTGAGATAATTTCCCTTTTATTCAGGGATCTCAGGATTTCATAAAATGGTTAATTTCCTTTATTTTAAAAGTTGTTTTGAAAATTATTCAATTAGACTTTCCGTTTGGCTTTTGACTTATAATCGTTTTATGAAATTAAAAAATAATAGGGAATTGTAAGATTGATCATGCCCGAATAAAAGGAAAGACGGGGGAAGAAGGGGGAAACAATGATAAAAACTGAAAATCTTGTAAAAGAGTATAACGAGAAAAAAGCTGTTGATAATCTCAATTTAGAGGTTGGAGACGGAGAAGTATTCGGCTTTTTAGGGCCGAACGGTGCGGGTAAGAGTACAACAATTCTTATGCTCACCGGAATGATTGAGCCGACATCGGGAAACTGCACAATTCAAGGCGTAAATGTTGCATTAAATCCTCTTAAAGGAAAAGAAATCTTAGGATATCTTCCTGAGGATGTCGGTTTTTACAAAAATCTCACCGGATATGAAAACCTCGATTACCTGGGTAAATTCTACCCCCTGACAAAAAGTGAGAGGGAAGAGAGAATCGAAATCCTCCTGAAAAGTGTAAGATTAAATGATGTGCCGCAAAAAGTTGGTGAATATTCACGTGGAATGAACCAGCGTCTTGGTCTTGCTCTTGCTTTACTAAATGACCCAAAAGTAGTAATTCTTGATGAACCGACTGCAAACCTTGATCCAGAAGGTGTATTAAGATACCGTGAGATAATAAAAAAACTTGAAAAAGAAGGTAAAACTGTCCTTATCTGTTCACATATCCTCTCAGAGGTTCGTGCGGTCTGCACAACACTTGGAATAATCTCGCAGGGAACACTCGTTGCAAGGGGCTCAGTTGAAGAGGTTGAGGATGAACTCATTTTACAGAGTAATACTTCTCAGAAGATTGTAATCAGATCTATAAACCCGGAAGTTTACAGCTTCATAGAATCAATATCAAACCCTGAAATATTAGGAGTTGAAAGAATTGAAAACGGAGTTGAAATCCGGGTAAAAAAAGACATCAGAGAATCTCTTGCAGAAGAGCTAAAAGACAAATGCTTCGGAATTACTGAGATGTACCTTGACAGGCCCGGTCTTGAAGATTTATTCCTTAAAGTATACAGGAGGGAGTAGAAATTGGACCTTACCCGCCTGGCAACAATCTCACATAAGGAAATGTCCGATCATATAACCAGCAGAAGATTCCTGTTAATTCTTGTAATAACCTGTCTTGTTCTAGGAATCGCGGCTGCAAATGGGGTTAACAACTACAATAATGCACTTGAAAGCTATAAAAACGGAGAAGTTGGTTTTTTGTTCTTTCCTTCAGTACTTAGAGCATTTGGAGAGATTACAAATTCCTTTGGTCTTTATGGCCTTGGAGCCGTTATTGGTATTGCAATAGGGTTTGATCTGATTTCAGGTGAAAGAGAAGGCAAAACATTAAAAACTATATTGTCCCGCCCCATGTATCGGGACGAACTTATAAACGGAAAAGCAATTGGGGGTATAGCCACTATTGGAATTATTTCTTTTCTTGGATTCTTGATTGTTGTTGCAATTTTACTCATACTTGGAATTGTTCCCTCTCTTGATGAAATATTTTTAATTGGTGTAATCTGGCTTCTTACAATGCTTTTTATGGCTTACAGTTTTTCACTTGCATTAATGTCATCTGTTCTTGCTAAAACAAGCAGCGGAGCACTTATTCTTTCAATTCTGATTTTTGTTACATTGACGTACATAATACCTGTAGGTGGAGGTGCATTTGGTTCGTCTCTTCTTCTTGGGGCAGAACCGTCAGATAGCAGTTATAATTCAGGCTCGCAGTTTCAAAAGGATTCTTTTGAAAGTATTCAGGCAGAATATGAACAAAAAAGGTTAGAAATTCACGATTTTTTTAATATGTTCTCAGTAAGAAGTGTGTATAATAATATTGCAAGTGCAATAACCCTGCCTTCTCATTACGTAATTACTGAAAAAATAGGACACGTTGATTTTGCACTTAATCCTGATCTTGCTGAAAATGTTGAAAAACCGACCTTTTGGGAGATTATCGGGGATAAATGGATCAAAATTATTGTCTTTATCATGTGGCCTGTTCTGTTCTTCTCTGTTGCGTATGTGAAATTTATGAGGATGGATCTGAGGTGAACTATGAATTTTAAGAGAATCACCCTGATTGGATTAAAAGAGTTTCAGGATCATGTAACCAGCCGGCGTTTTCTTGCACTTCTCTTCCTGATGCTTACAATCGCAGGAATATATGTGTTTAAGGATATCGTGAGTTATTTTGAAGACATTGAAAAATACAGTTCTGTTGGCTATTCTCTTTTTGGAATGCCCCGTGCCATGAATATATTCAGCGGAATAATGCTTGGGATTGCAGGCAGCTCAATATTCGGATCAATAATTGCGGTTGTACTCGGCTTTGACCTGATTACAAAAGAGAGAGAAACCGGTTCAATGAAAGCCATGCTTTCAGTTCCTGTCTACAGGGATGAAATTATAAACGGAAAAGCCCTGGGCGGAATTATTGCAATCATATTTGCAGTGACTGTTGTTTTTATGCTTACCCTTGGTCTTCTTCTCCTTTACGGCATAGTTCCGGGATTAGATGAACTGGTATTCATATTTGCATTCTGGCTTGTAACCATTCTTTACCTGACCGGAATTTTTGTTATGTCCGTTATGGTTTCGTCATTTTCCAGTACAAGTGGAATGTCGTTTATATATTCACTGCTGCTGCTTTTGATCCTGACAAGTGTAATATATTCAACAGGTAGTTTTGCAGTTGATGTAATAACAGGTCCCAGGCCGTCAATTAACATAGAAAATATGGATGCTTTGGAAATAAGTGAATTTTATGAGCAGTCAAATACCTACTATCAAAAACAGATGGAGCTTACAAACCTGGTTTTTTATGTGTCATATGATACCAATTACCGGAAACTCTCAACAGCCCTGACTGAACCAAAACGGTATATTCAGAATCAGGCAAACGGGCAGAATAATCCGGATTTTGAACCGGATATTTTAGATATGCTTGGTAGAGTATGGGGCAATATTCTCTTCTTAATAGCGTATCCTGTGGTCTTTTTCGGAATCGCATATGTCAGATTTATGAGGATGGATTTGCGGTGAAATTATCTGTCCGACTAATTTTCACCGCAAATATTTTTTTAGAGATATCTTTTTTTGTCTCTAATAAATATGGCATAAATAGTATTTTTATCTGTACGGCCGGAATTTTTCCTTAAATTAGGGATGTGAATTATATTTTTTGATGATATTCCCGTATTTTGAAAACACATTAAAAAAATCCCTCACAATAAAAAAATCCCAATAAAAAAATATGTAAAGTATTGTGGCGTAAGACGTTTAAATAAATACTTTCAAGTTTTAACCGGGGAACAGTGAGGAGAGTACCAGTCTCTTCATTGTTCAAAAAGAAAGTTTGGATCTGTAAGTGTAAATTAATAGATCAAATTTACTTTATTTTACACTCACTTGTATATTTTCTTTTTGGCTGAAAAACAAAAGCCCCCCGTGCTGAAGGGATTTTGTGCATCCGTCTTTAAAATCTCTTAAGATATCTCAGAGATACTCCTGTGATACTCTGGGATTTTTAAAATTACAAAAAGGGATATGCACGAGGCATACACAAATCCTAATTTAAAATCTCTTCAGAATTTAAAAAAGCATAGGAAAAATCTTAAATGGGTGAAGAAAAAATGAAGAAATTTAACTTCAAAAAAATTGGCATCCTCCTTGCGATGATGCTTGTTGCAGGTGCTGCTCTTGTCGGACCTGCTAGTGCAGTTGGTATTGATGCATTGGGTGGAGGTAGTTTTTCCGGTAGCGTAATTACTTATTACGGACAGGCGGGTTCTTTGTATGACAGTTTTGATCGTATAAGTGTAAGCGCTACTTTACTTAACAGTGGCGGGGGATCAGTAGCTAATACAGGAACTTACACATTATCAAACACAAATTTTGTTTCAACAAGTAGTCATTATTATTATTCTGCTATATCAGGTACATATTATACAGATAAAGTATATGCATCAAGTGTAGGTCCTGCTTACAGTGACACTGCTTATTTCAGAATTAATACTTAATTTTAATCCTTTTTTTAAATATGAGGGCATAAGTCAAACAATTACAATATGGAGGATATTGATGTTATGTTAATAAAATTTACACATTTGATCAAAAAAAACGGATGGATACCTTTTGTGCATCTGTTCTTATTTATACTGATGATATTTTTCTGCCTCTGTTCCGGTTGCACTTCCTGGACTAATAATGAAAATAATACCTTAGATAAAGGGACAGTTACTCCTGATGAATTAACCAATACTTATGATAAGAAACTGGATGAAACAGTTGCTCCTGAAAAAAGCACAGGAGAATCTAAAAGCTTAAAAGAAACCTTCCGTGGTTATAGCGAATATATTCTGGAATTATTCCCTGATTTTATTCCAAAAACAGTAGAAAATACTATTCCATGGGAAGGTGCAGACGCTACATTTCCAAATAAAACCATTTATACATATGAACATATCAAAACAAAGTCATCATCTACTGTATATACAGCAAGAATCAATGCTGAAACAGGTAAAATACGTACAGTATATAGATCCTCGGGCTTTGTTTATCCAGACGGCAGTGTCAATATCACATTTGATGATGCAGAATCTATTGCAAAGACCTTTATAACAAAGGCACTTGGAGAAAGCCCGGGAAATCTTTTTCCAGCTATAATTTCGTCGGGATATACAGAAAATCTTACAGAACTAAAGCAGAAAGGAAAAGCCCCGGAGATACTGGTACATTATCTGATTACTCATAACGAACTGCCTTGTCATGCAGCAACATTATTAGTTTTTATTGATTCTATTACCGGAAAAGTAGTGGAATGTCATTTTACTATTCCTGATCTTCAAAATCTTACATTTGCATCAGAAGTTCCTGACGTCACATTTGATGAAGCAAAAAAAATAGTTGAATCACAGATAAATGAAGAATATCCCGGTGAAGCACAAAATTTAGACATTACATGTAAAGATAAGACTGGTGGGATATACAAAGAAGAGAAATCTGGAACTGCAGATCCTTTTTGGGACACAGGAATGCCGGTCTACAGCGATAATACCTTACCTGTTCGTTTAATCTGGTTTTTGGAAATGGAATCGAAAACAGGTAATGTGGGAGATAATTCTTATTATAACTCGTATTCAATTGTTGATGCCCATACAGGAGAGGTTCTTCGCCTTAGTTACAAGGGTATTCAGATAGATTATCTTAAAAAATATTTCCAGTGAGGGGTTGTTTGTGATAATAACTTTAGAAATAAAAATTAAATTGAATAATTTCGGAGCAGGGGTTTTATGATCACAACCAGAAATCTAACAAAAGTTTACGGGGAAAAGGCAGCTGTAAATAATCTAAATCTTGAAGTTGGGGACGGTGAAGTATTCGGGTTTTTGGGCCCGAATGGTGCCGGAAAAAGTACGACAATTCTGATGCTTACAGGAATGATTGAGCCCACATCCGGAAACTGCCTTGTTGACGGGATAGATGTTGCACGAAATCCATTAAAAGCAAAAGAGATAATCGGTTATTTGCCTGAAGATGTGGGATTTTATGGGAATCTAACCGCTGAGCAGAATCTGGACTATGTTGGTAAGTTTTACCCTATGTCTTCTAAAATAAGAAGAGAAAGAATAGCTTCTCTTCTTGAACTTGTCAGGTTAAAGGACGTCACCCAGACTGTTGGTGGTTATTCCAGGGGAATGAACCAGCGCCTCGGCCTTGCACAGGCGCTTTTAAACGATCCTAAAGTGGTAATTCTTGACGAACCGACAGCCAATCTTGATCCGGAAGGAGTATTTCAGTTCAGAGAAATTATAAGGCAGCTGTCAGAAGAGGGAAAAACCATACTGATATGCTCCCATGTTTTGTCAGAAATAAAACAGGTCTGCAAAACCCTTGGGATATTGTCCCAGGGTGAACTTGTTGCAAGGGGATCGGTTGAAGAAGTTGAAAAACAGCTTATCGAAAAGAGTAAGATTCCATTAAAGATAATTTTAGAGACAAAAGAAACACTTCCTGAAATAAAAGATCCCAATATTGAGAAAATTGAGATTGATGGCAACCATGCTGTAATTTATACGCAGAAAGATATCAGAAATGAGCTGTCCGATCTGTTGAGAAAAGATTTCGGGATAATTGAGATGCATCTTGAGAGTCCTGCACTCGAAGAATTATTCTTAAATGTTTACAGGAGGGAGTGATGTTTTGAATGCCGATAGAGTTCTTATTGTTGCGAAAAAGGAGTTCATTGGTAACCTTGTAAGCAGAAAATTTTTTCTTCTTCTCCTTCTCCTTTCACTTGCAGTTGGAATTGGTGCATTTGACGGGATAAATGAATATTATAATGCTCTTGAATTATATAAGTCCGGAAACGATCAGATATTCCAGATCCCCCCGACACCGGTGATTATATTTGGAAATATAACTGAAAATCTGGGATATTATGGTTTTGGGGCAATAGTTGCCATAGCACTGGGTTTTAACCTAATTTCAGGTGAGAGAGAGTCAGGTTCATTAAAATCTCTTCTTTCACATCCGGTCTATCGTGATGAGGTGATAAATGGAAAAGCCCTTGGCGGAATAATCTCATTGATATTTGCAGAAACAATAGTATTTGTAATTATATTTGCGTTAATGCTTCTCGGTGGAATTGTTCCGGATATAAATTCTTTAGGAAAAATCTGTGTAATCTGGTTTTTGATCTTGTTATTTCTCATTGCTAACTTTTCTCTTGCATTAATGGCCTCGGCAGTTTGCAAAAGCAGCAGTGGAGCTTTGATTATTTCCCTGTTTATACTTTTTGTAGTATCATATCTGCTTCCTGTTGCCGGACCTGAACTGCTGAGTCATCTGGTTCTTGGAGATGAACCAAAAACTGTCTACCTGGCTGATGGATCTGATATGTCAGCCAGTGAACTTCAGTATTACCAGGATCTAAGAATCGAATACCTCAATCAAAAAATGGCTATGAATGATGCTTTCTCAGTATTTTCAATACAAAGGGTTTTTTCAGGACTGACAGAACCGTTTACAAGAACAACCTCCTATCTGTATCGCCTGAATATGGCCGGGGGAGATAATCTGAATCTTCTGGCAGAGGAGCCTTCTGTTTATGAAATACTGGGAGATGTCTGGCTAAAAATATCTGCTTTGGTTATGTTTCCGGTCATTTTTTTTGGGATTGCATATGTGCGGTTTATGAGACTTGATCTGAGGTGAGGGAGGTTGTTAAATTGAATGTTGAAAGATTAATTACAGTTGCAAAAAAAGAATTTTTTGATCAGGTTTCGGGCAGAAAGTTTCTCATACTTTTTGCTATGCTTGTTATTATCGCCGGAGTTTCAGTAATTAGTGAAGTTCAGACCTATAATAATGAACTGGAATCATATGCCAATTCCGGAAGTACATATATCGATGAGAACGGGGTCATGCATTATGGGGGAGCTATGTACAATCCTTCTCCTGTGAATATTTATTATGGGATTGTCTCCGGACTTGGGGGCTATATTTTTGGCCCTCTTATTGCAATTGCAGCCGGTTTTAATCTGATTACAAAAGAGAGGGAATCAGGATCAATAAAATCTGTACTTTCACATCCTCTCTATAGGGATGAACTGATCAATGGAAAGGCAATTGGTGGTATTGCAGCATTGTCTTTTGCTACTGTTGGTCTTTTTGTTATTGTTACTGCCTCGCTTCTTTTATTGAGTATAGTTCCTTCAATGGATGATTTTATCTCAATTTCAGGATTATGTGCAGTGACAATTATTTTCCTTACAGGTATTTTTGCAATGGCCCTTATGGTCTCGTCACTGACAAAAAACAGCGGAACATCACTGATTTATTCGCTGATATTATTTTTTATTTTTACATATATTGCATCCATTATTGCACCTTCTGTAAGTATTCTGATACTTGGTCCGGAACCGTCATCTGTTGATAATAATGGATTTGGTTTTGCAAATCTCGAAGAGGAAAGAAAATATTACACCAATCAAAAAATGATTGAAAATACTATAGAATATCTTTCGATAAAAAATAATTATTACACCATTGGAACAGCTTTGACAAAACCCTCATTTTTTTGGGCTTTTAAAGGTGCTGATGAATTTCAGTTTCTTGATTATTCACAGATGGGAATTGATTTTGATGATATCTTTGGAAAGATATGGGGCAATTTACTGATTTTAATTGCGTATCCTGTGGTCTTTTTCGGAATCGCATATGTCAGGTTTATGAGGATGGATTTGCGGTGACAATTTTTTCATGGAAATATAAAAACAGATTAACTTCATCAAATTTTTATCCATCTCAATTTAGGTATTCCTAATTAAAATAGTTGAATTGAACTAAACTCCAGATTCTTTCTCAAAATATACCCCGCCATGCTTTTTGAAGATCATAATCAGAGACATATTCAATTACATGGTGAGAGGTATTTATGGTCTATTATTCTCATATTAAAATCTATTATCAGGGGGACTTGGCTTAATGTGGGGCATAGCAAAGATAAAAAAAATATTTCCGTTAATTTCTGTATTTTTTATTATTGCTTCATTATCAGTTGTTGTCTTTGCATCAGCCGGAGAACCGGTACTCTTCAGTGAAGGGCATTCATATGATCCTTATGTCAGTGGGGATTATATTGTATATACTGACTTTAAGGATGACCCTTTTGGAAGGGAGCCTGTGTGGGGCAGATATGGAATAGTCAGAGGAAAACCAGGATTTCGCCCTATCCCGATAGGAAATACATATCTGTATAATATATCCTCTAATGAAACAAGTCCTGTTTACAAAAGCGTATGCAGAAGCAGTTTTCCATGGATTGAAGATGATACAGTATATTGGTATGAGGACAGATTTTCTCCTGCATATTATGATCCGGGGGATCCAAACCCTGCTGATCTCTTTATATATTCAGTTCCAATTGAGCGGATAAATCCACAGACAGCAGAGAATTATTCGCTGTTGAAACCGGATGTTTCTCCCGGAAGAGAAATCCTTTATGGTTTTAATGAAATTAAAAGGCCGGAGTTTTCTTCAAATCTGACTGAAGTTGTTCAGGGTGATACCGGCACATCTGATCTCTATATGTACTACATCGATCCGGATTCCGGTAACAAAACCCTGCTGGCATCCGGGCCCTATCTAGAATATGCATGCCCTCAGCTTTATGGAGACAGGATTTTCTGGGAGGACTGCCGTTTGGGCTATTCACAGATTTATATGTTTGATCTAAAAGGAAACCAAGAATACCTGATTGCTCCACAGTATTTTTCACAATATGACTGCTCCGTTGATGGCAATATTGTGGCATGGACCACATATGGCGGAGACCTCTATTATACAAATATCTCCGGAATGGTTGAGGAGAAAACTCCCGAAAAAAACCTAAAACAAACAAAACCAATAAAATCCGGAAACCACCTCCTTTTTTTCCGGTTTTGCTTTTTGCTTTATCACTTTTCAGGATAATGAGAACCAGGGCATGAAGGTTTCGAATTAACGCCTGAAAAGACAAAAAATGCACTCACAAAATATGAGCATAAATATTTTGAAAACGACAAAAAATCCTCTATAAAGTCAGGAACAACCTAATATTCTTTTAGAAATATTATGTTCTTTTTGAAAACGGGGAAATTGTTTATTCATACACTGTATCAGAAGACAGACAAATTGAAACAACCATAAATAAGGGATTTCCTTTACAAAAAGACACCTCTAAGACGGTCCGGAAATAAGTTTAAATAATATAATACTGAGAATATGAAAAAAAGGTGTCATCTATGAAATCCAGTTACCTGACAATTTTTGTTATATTTTTATGTATTTCCTGCTGCATTATTGCCGGCTGTACATCAGATTCAAATTTAAAGGCAAACAACAATTCAGACGAACAAAAGGTTTCAAAAATTGTTATCGGAGCAAAACCATTTAATGAGCAGTATATTCTTTCAGAAATGGTTGCAATCCTCCTTGAAGACAAAGGCTTTGATACGGAAATCAAATCCGGAATGAATGATGCAACATTATATGAAGGAATAAAAAGAGGGCAGATTGATATTTATATCGAATATACCGGGACAGCCTATTCACAACTCCTGAAATTAGAACCGCTTGAAACATGGGATACTGATACAGTCTATTCAAAAGTCAATGAAGGCTTAAAAGAAAACGGGATAACTCCTCTTTTTAAGATCGGATTTCGTGACGACTATGCTATTGCCGTAAAAAAAGACTGGGCAGAAGATAATAATGTTAACACAATCGAGGATCTGATCACCTTTGCACCGGATATGACATTCGGAAGCGATCTTGTTTTCCATGAAAGGGAAGATGGTCTTTTAAGATTAAAAGAAGTTTATAACATCGAATTTATGGATATAAAGCCGATGTCGCCAACTCTGATGTATGAGGCAATTGACAAAGATCAGGTGAGTGCAATTCCTCCATATACCACCGATGCAAGGGTCACCCTTTATAATCTGAAAATATTAGAGGACAACAAAGCTGCAATGCCACCTTATGAGACCATGCTTCTGATAAGAAGCGAACTCGCTGAAAACAAAGAGATAGTCTCAGCACTGAATGTTTTAAATGAAAGAATTGATACCGATAAAATGAGGGAACTGAATCTGGAATTTGATATTGACAAAAAAGATGCAAACGACATTGCAAAAAGGTACCTGATGTCAGAAGGCCTGATATCAAATCAATAAAATTTTTTGAAAATGAAAGTTACATTTTAATCAGACAGTGACTGAAATATTATTGTCATGCACATTTTTTTGAAAAATAATTCTCCAAATAAATGAGATGTTTGATTATATTATAAATTATAATTGCATATATTCTGGCAAATTTTAATTAATGAAAAAAACCCTTTTTCAAATAAGAGGTGCATGTGAGATCAAAACGTCTCTTTGACAGAATTGAAGAGATCAAAATAAGTAATCTGTCAAAAAAATACGGAGATAATTTTGCAGTTGATGATTTAAATCTGGATATCAGGGGCGGAGAACTTCTAATATTAATCGGAGGGTCAGGTGCAGGGAAAACAACAGCTCTCAAAATGATTAACCGCCTTATTGTTCCGGACTCCGGGCATATAGAGATAAACGGACTCAACATAGCAGACTTAAACGAAGTTGAACTTAGAAGAAATATTGGATACGTTATCCAGCAGATTGGCCTTTTCCCCCACATGACTGTAAAAGACAACATTGGTCTTTTGCCCAAAATTGAAAAATGGAAATCGGGTGAAATAACCAAAAAAGTAGAAGAGCTTCTTGAACTTGTGGATCTTCCGCCGGACTATTTTATTAACCGCTATCCAAAAGAACTCTCAGGCGGACAACAGCAGAGAATAGGTCTTGCAAGGGCTCTGGTAATGGACCCGCCCCTGCTACTCATGGATGAACCCTTCGGGGCACTTGATCCTATACTTCGAAAACAGCTGCAGGATGAATTTCTTGAAATTAAAAAAAATATAGGGAGAACAATTATTTTAGTAACACATGACATAAACGAAGCCTTCAAACTTGGAGACCGGATTGGAATAATGCATGACTCTAAATTAATCCAGACCGGGACTCCTGAAGAGCTTATTTTCAATCCAAAAAACAGTATTGTATCGGGCCTTGTGGAGGCTGACAAAAAATTCAGGCATATTGAAAGCATGAAGGTAAAAGATCTGGTTTCTCCGGTTTTAAGGAAATATTACTATGAATCCTCTCAAAATTGTGAAACTGCACTTGACAATATGATAAAAGATGATATTCATATAGCAATTGTCATGGAAAACGGGGATTATCGGGGTATTGTAATGAGAAGGGAGCTCTATCCGTTAAAAAAAACTGATACGACTCTTGCCGATCAATTAACAGATTTACCGGTTTTCTCCCCGGAAGACGATGCTATGGCTGCACTAAGAGAAATTAAAAAAATAAAAGCCCCGTTTGGGCTTTCTATGGATAAGGGGACTGTTTTTGGGTTTTTAATACCGGATGAGATTATGATGCGGCTGATATAATGTGAGAGGTTGTGTTTTATGGTTTTTGGAGATATCATAGAGATATGGAACAGCTACAGCCTGACAGAAAGAACCCTTGAACACCTCTCAATGTTTTTTACAGCCATCTTTTTTGCAATATTAATCGGGATACTGCTGGGAATGTTTTTGTTCAAAAATGAGAGATTTGCATTTTCAACCCTGAATTTTCTTAATATTCTGGAAACTTTCCCTGATATTGCACTTTTAATTCTCCTGCTTCCTCTTGTCGGGATTGGTGAAATCCCCACCATTATCGCATGTGTTATTTATTCAGTTCTGCCGGTTTCACGAAATGTGTACACCGGACTTAAACATGTTGATTCAGCTTTTCTGGAGATAGCACGGGCAATCGGTTTTAAGGATAATGAGATTCTCTATAAAATCAGGCTGCCTCTTGCCATGCCTATGATAGCCGGGGGAATAAGGATTGCAATTGTCTTTACAATGGGTATAGTAACTCTCGGGGGAATATTTGGTGCGGGGGGTCTTGGTGCACCTCTTCAGACCGGAATCAACCTGATAAGGCCGGATATAATATATGTTGCAGGGATATGGGTTGGCATTCTGGCTGTCATTCTTGATGGTTTTGCAGGATTTATTGAAAAATATCTCACCCGGAGGTATGGAACATGGCAGTCCTGATGACTATTTGGGGGGCGGCAGTTCAACAGATTTTGCTTGTGTATACTGCATTATTAATCAGTGTTGTTCTTGGAATATTTCTCGCGGTTATTTCATTATACAGCAAGATATTTGCAAAGACAATAATGACTTTTGCAAATCTTGCACAGGCAGTACCCACATTTGCCATTGTGGCAATCGTTGTACCTCTTATCGGAATCGGATTCTGGCCTGCAATTATTGCAATTATGCTCAGGGCATTGCTTCCGATTGTCAAAAATACATGGATAGGTCTTTCTGATATTGATTATTCTCTTATTGATTCCGGAATGGGAAGCGGGCTTACAGACTGGCAGATTATAAAGTATATCAGATTTCCATATGCTTATCCGGCAATATTCTCCGGAGTCAAGTTTGCAGCCATACTTGCAAACAGTATTGCAATACTCACTGCGATTATCGGCAGCGGAGGACTTGGATCAATAATATTTGAAGGGCTTGCAAATATGAATATTTCAAAAATGATGTCAGCGGTAATTCCTGCAATCATTATTGCATTGTTTTTGGAGTTCTCACTGACATACCTTGAAAAGAAAGTGGTTTCCCCGGGACTAACACAGGATACATGAATCGTACGATGAAATTTAAGCCCTCTCGTGTTAATAACAAGAAAAAGCAGTCCGTTTTTTGCATCAATCATATTTGTTTAATTTAAATCACGACATCATTTCATAAAATCCCAAATTCTCAAAATCTGGTAAAAAAATGCTGAATTAAAAAAATTATAAAAAAATTTTCTGTAAAAATATCATAAACACAAATAATAGTTTTTAAGAAATCAAAGATCCAATATATACAGGCACAATAAATTGCTGATATAGTGTAGGGGCCAATCATGCCGGCCTTTCACGCCGGCGACTGGGGTTCAAATCCCCATATCAGCACTCGTTTTTTAGGTCTTTTATTATGGATTTAACCAGAAATGCTGTTAATCTAATTTCAATTAATTTCAAAAAGTGAAGATACTTATTCTGGTGAAATTACTGATTTTAAGTTTATATTTTTTAAAAATCCAAAAAAGAAAAAAAATTATATTATTGCTTTATTTTATTTTTCGTCCTGTGGATTAACATAATATCCAATCCCTGGAAAATCCTTCACCTGTGGGAATATTTTGTAATTGTCCTGTGCCTGTATTGTAATATTTGGAATTTCAATTTTGAATTTTTGTTCCGGGAACCAGTATGTTCCGTCGCCGTTGTTATATGATCTGATATTTACCTTAAATGATGCATGGTCCATGTCCACATTATCAAATGTGTAATCATCATAACCAAAAATCTCTGATAATTTATCTTTAAGATCTCCTTTTCCCAAAAGCAAAACCAGAAACTGAACATTTTCATCGACTGAATAATCGACCTCAAAACCGGCTTTATTGAAATCCAATACTGTAATATTGACTGACTCAATTGTTACATAGCTGTACCTTCCCGGTTCACCTGCCATAGCCGGAGCTGATAATGAAATAACCAGCATCAGAAGGACAAGAAAGGATACTTTTCTCATAAGTTTATTTATTGCTGTTTAACTGATAAATTGTTTCTGATCAAAAAAAGAAATTTGTCTAGATTTTAGACAAAGTGATTTCAATACTTGATACGTTTGTCTTGCCGCTTTCTGTGTCAACAATTTCAGTCGATGTAATGATCTCTGATTTGGTGACATTTTCCAAAAAGCGATTCATGGCAATCTCAGTTGTATCGACAGCGCGTGAAATCGCTTTACCCCGGGCTTTTACGGAAACCTCTTCCGCCCCCTGATTAAATTGTGTAACAACTGCTAGAACATAATTCATTACCGGTTTGTTACCGACGAATACTGTATTATCTGACATTTTGTCTACCCCTCCATTTAAATATACTTTTTACTGACAATGAGTTCTGCATTTAGGATTGAAGCTCCTGCAGCACCACGTATGGTATTGTGTCCCATAGCTATAAAGCGTATGCCTTCACGAATTCTCCCGACAGAGACTGTCATGCCATCACCACGGTTTCTGTCAAGCCTCGGCTGAGGGCGATCGCTCTCTTCAAGCAACTGGACCGATTTCTCAGGTTGTGTTGGAAGGCCGCTAAAAGGTGCACTGTAGTTTCTGTAGTCAGCTTTCAATTCCTCAGGAGATGCATTTACTGATGCCCATATGGCCATAGTATGTCCATCAATAACGGGAACACGATGGCAGCTTGCACTTACAGAAAACTCTGCAGGCAAAATCTCTGCGCCATCAAACTGACCCATTATTTTCAGGGTTTCATTCTCCATTTTTTCTTCTTCCGAGCCAATGTAAGGAATAACATTGTCGTATATTGCCATTGCCGCAACCCCGTCAAAACCTGCCCCCGACATTGCCTGCATTGTAGCAACCCTTATGTCTGAAAGACCGCGTGATCTGATTGGATTAAGGGCCATTGCCATAACAATTGTTGAACAATTGGGATTTGTGACAATAAAGCCGTCTCTCCCTGAGTCACGCTGGACATCAATCAGACCAAGGTGTTCCTGGTTTACTTCAGGAATTACAAGAGGTACGTTTTTGTCCATCCTGTGCGATGAAGCATTGCTGCATACGGCAATCCCTGCATCTGCAATATCTGATTCAAGTTTAGTGGCTAGATTGGCGGGTAATGCTGAAAATACGAGATCCAGTCCTTTCAAACTTGCCACATCTGTATGGCTGACAGTGATATCACCTGTACTTTCAGGAAATGGTTTATCAAGACGCCAGTTTACAGCATCGCGATATGTTTTTCCTGCACTGCGCTCTGAAGCGGTGAGTGTTTCCAGGTTAAACCAGGGATGTTCAGCCAAAAGTTGTACAAAACGCTGCCCAACGGCGCCAGTTGCACCTAGAACTCCTACATTGATCATGGATTAGAAGAGAATACGGTTATTTATGTATAAAAGGGTTTTTTTTTAATACCCTTTTATTCCATGTGGATTGCTTCTGCAGGACACTCGTCCACACAGGCCTCACAGTCCACACACATGTCTGAATCGACCACTGCAATGCCGTCATCCATCGAAATTGCCTCAGATGGACAGACATCTACGCAGGTTTCACATCCAGTACATTTTTCTGCGTCAACTACTGCTACCATAGTAAATCTAAACCTCTCGTTTTAAGTTATCAGTATAACTGAAATAGATTTCGATTGCTTCACTAAGTTGAAAAAAATAAAAAAAGTCTGATTTGGGCTTTATTCTTTGAATCCCATCACGTCTTCCATGGAATATACGCCTGGCTGTTTGTTGTAAATCCATGAAGCTGATCTGATTACGCCATGTGCAAACACTGTTCTGTCATATGCGCGGTGGGTAAGTTCAATTACTTCATCGTTTCCGGCGAAAAGAACAGTGTGATCTCCGATAATGTCGCCTCCTCTGATCACATGAACACCGATTTCATTCCCGCGCTCACCGACCATGCCTTTCCTGCCGTACATTTCATCACGTTCACCGACTTCTTCTTTGATTATGTCAATGATTGTCCTGGCAGTGCCGCTGGGTGCATCTTTTTTGAAATGGTGGTGTGCTTCTATCACTTCAATGTCATAGTCTTTAAGCTGTTTTGCGGCTTCTCTTACCAGTTTCCAGAAGATGTTTACGCCAAGACTGAAATTGCTTGATATAACTGCCGGAATTTTTCCTTCAATTGCATTGCTGATTTCTTCAGCCTGTGCCTCTGAAAAGCCTGTTGTGCCGACAATTACAGCAACGCCGTTTCTGGATGCTGCCTTGATGTTTTCAACGGCGGCGGAGGCTACTGTGAAGTCAATTAAGACATCCGGTTTTTTCTCTTTTAAGAAGTTGTCAATATTTGATGATTCAACTACTTCCACGCCGTAAAATGATCCGGATTTTATGTCTACGCCGCCGACCAGTTCAAGGTCCGGCGAATCGACGACAAGGCCCCCTATTTTTGTCCCCATGCGGCCAAGTGCGCCGCACATTACAACTTTAATCATATGTTTTCAAAACCTCATGCAGCTGTTTTGTTTTTATCTCATCCAGTTCATCAAGAGGCAGTCTCACAGGTCCCGCGGCATGTCCGCGCAGCCCTGATGCCTTTTTGACAGGTATCGGATTTGTTTCTATGAACATCGTTCTGAATATATTTGAGAGTTCATAGTGGATTTTCCTTGCACCTTCAAGATCCCCTGATACGAATTTATCATACATCGAAACCATTCTTGCCGGTTCGATATTTGCGGTAACACTGATGACACCGCTTCCTCCAAGGGCAAGAACAGGGTATGTCATAGCATCGTCGCCGGACATAAGTTTGAAGTCCATATCAAGTGTTCCTTCGATGATTCTTGACATCTGAACAATATCTCCGCTTGCTTCTTTGATGCCGAAAATATTAGGGTGTTCTGCAAGTTCAATAATCAGGTCGGGCAAAAGATTCTGGCCTGTCCTTCCCGGAACATTGTAAATGATGACCGGAATGTCAAGGTCTGCCAGCATATTGTAATGTTTTACAAGCCCTGAACGGTTTGGTTTATTGTAATAAGGGCTTAAAACAAGAACTCCGTCTGCACCAAGGTCTTTGGCGGCTTTTGTAAAACGAACTGCTTCGGCAGTGTTGTTGGAACCCGTTCCTGCCAAAACCGGAATCTTGCCGTTTACAACATCTATGGTCTTACCTATGACCTCTTCGTGCTCTTCAAAAGTCAAAGTGGCTGATTCACCGGTAGAACCACATGGGACTACCCCGTGAACACCTTCTGAAATTAGAAAATCAATATTGGATGCCAGACCATCAAGGTCAAGATCCTTTTGAAAATTATCCTTAAAAGGAGTGATTAATGCTGGATATACACCCTCAAACATGAGGATTTATATGACTTTTCTTCTATTTACCTTTCTTGTAATTGCGCCGGCAACTCTGTTGCGTACACTCTTTGAGTTGATGACAGCTACTTCCTCGACAGCAATCTTGTTTGCGTCGAAATCGTTTGAAAATCTGTTCCCATGCTTTGCAAGCAGTTCCTGGCTAAGTGCCTTTATGTATGTTGGTTTAATTGCCATTTTTACTATCCCTTTAGTTTTTATTATTTATGCGTTCGAATAGCATAATAATATTATTGGCTATTGTTTGAGGATCATCAGCTAAAAATCTTATCATAGGTTCTTTGCCCATAGCCCCGCGATCAAATATGATGTCGGGAACGTCATCCAATTTACAGCAGAAAGCAACTCCCCAGTCCATCGTACTGACGCCCGCCGGCTCTTTTTCCCTGTCAAATGATCTGACTTCAAATAAAAGTTCTTCAAGCTTTGATACGGCCTCTTCTGAAAATCTTATATTTGCAGCGCTTCTCACCTCGGGATCAAATTTCATTGCTGTAAGGACAATCCTCGCAATATGATCGCTTGCACCGAATTTAATATCTCCTACCGGAAATACCCTGTCACCTTTTTTTACAATCCTGCCCTCCACACCTGCCACATCCATGTTTGTTTTGGCATCAGGCAATGCAAAGACTATATTCATACCCACTTCCGGTATGAAGGAGACAGGCATCTGCTGAGATATTTTTTGTAAAGCCAGAGAGAGTTTTTTGATAACTTCCTCCCTGTTTTCAGAATCCATATTGTTTATTTGGTGGAGAATAATTTATTTTATTCTTCATTATAGGGATCTATAATAAGGGTTTTTTTAAAAATCAGGGTTTAGAATAGATAACTGCTATACCATATGAAATGTAAAAATAATAATATGAATTCTGTGGTTCTTGACTGTTCAACTGCATTAGTGAGCCTTATTGTTTTGATTGCGGCGCTTTTTGCACTTCCTGCATTAATGCCTGCAGGCTATGCCACTCTGGTCGCAATAGTTTTGTTTATTATATTTATGAGCGGCGGAGGGCACTACATAAGCAAAAATTACAAATAAATACAATTTCTTTAATATATTTTGGAAAATCACTATTTTAATAAATTATATTTGCAAAAAACAGGTTGCCGGAATTTATTTATCCGGTTTCTTTATTTTCATCTGATTTTTTAGAGGAGCTGTTTTCTTTTTTATTATAACCTGCTTTCTTCTTTTTGAATTTGTAATAGCTTAGCGGATGATTTATGTTTTTATTTTTACAGATTTGATCCTGATTTACACAGAGTCCGTATGTTTTCATGGTTGCACATTCGGGGGGTGTATATTCTGTTCCTCCTCTTCCGGATATGTGTTCTACCTGGTACATTGTCTTCTCAACATCAAAATCCGGAGCACGGGTATAAACCTCTACAATCTGGTTTATATCCATTCCAATTGTGTGCATAAAGGCAGTTAGCGAGAACCTGGCGGTGTGCGGGATGTTTGTTCCTGTTGTTACTGCCTGAATTATTGCTTTCATGCATGGCGGAAAAGATCCCTCATCAATATCCCCGAATTGTTCGAGAACCTTCTCCTGATATGCTGTTGAAATACCTGTAATAAAAATTTCAAGCATTTTGCAGATATCATCAGTGACAGGGAGGGGAAGCTGGCTTTGAAGAACTGATTTAATTCTCTCTTTTAGCAGCTCTTCTGACTCATCTTTATGTATGTAAACACACCCTGAATCAAGATCACGGTTTACAAGCTGCCATTTTGAACTTCTAAGATGCGCTGTTAATTCGACATATTTGGCTACAGGTATTTTTTCTGCATCAAGATCAAGGCCCAGAGTTTCTGCGATGTATTTTTTATTGTCCTGCTTTTCGGTCTGTAGGAAAAAAGTCGCTCTTTCTGATTCGTAGCGGCATAACCTGTCTGTAATCTGCCTTTCCTTCATGCATGAGACAATAATTCTTGCTATTGCATAGGAAAGAATTTCTCCTTCCGGAAAATCAAGTCTGATCTCTTCAAAAACAAAATTGCTGTTTAGTGCATCTTTAACTCTGTCAGATGCTTTTTTAGCAATCAATGCGCCTGATTTGCTGTTTAAGAGGCTGTCAAGTGAATATGCCCGTTCACTAACAAGGTTCTGGGCTTCTTTTAAAAAAGGGTATTTTGCCAGATCTTTTTTGTCAAATTCAACTGACATAATCAGTCTGCTTCAATGCGTGGTGCAAGAAGATACTCAACATGTCCGTTTCCGTCTGCAATGTTGAATACAAATTTAACTGGATGATCAATACCTATCTGGATCTCAACCTCGTCTGCTTTGCTCATCACTTTACCCATGTCTTTTAGGTAGTCAAGTGAGAACATGGAGCGCGCTTCTGCCGGTACCAGTGAAATAAGTTCATCTGTTCCGAGTTCGAGGTTGATGTGATCAGTGTCACCGTCTGCTTCCATGTAAAAAGTTCCCTTTTCCGGATTAATCCCAAAAGCAATTTTATCAGAAACAAGTGCTGCCGCTTTTATTGCATTGTTTAAAGCTGTACCTGAGATTATAACTTTTCCCGGAAGTTCGATGTTTGGCGGGTTTGGATCCTTTCTGACAGTGTTTACATCCAGAAGGGCTATTGAATATTTATATCCTCCAAAGGACATTTCCATTTTATATCCGCCTTCCGGAAGATCCAGACTCAGAGTATCTTCCTTTCCCATCATGCTGACGATATTTTTCATCTTGTTGATATCAAGACCAATCTCGGTATCTGTTCCTTCGTATGAAGAAAACGCGCTGCTTGAAAGATCGAGTGAAATCATCGCGACATTAGCAGTATCTACTGCACGTGTCGAGAAACTGTCTTCATTTATATGCAGGCGGCATTCAGTTACCATCGCGGAAATAACATCAACCGTTTCTTTAAAAATTTCTGTATCAATAGCTGCCTTTAACATTTATTTACCCCGTTTTTGAATCAAACGCTCTATAAGTAGATTATTGTGTGCTATATGCAAGCTTGTTCACAATTATGTTTTCATCTAACTCTATTATAAACTATATGAGCATAATTTTTAATTATATCTGATGTTTTGACTTCATATGATTTATGGAGTTTCAAAAGTTACTGAAATTAAAGGGAAGATTATAACCCAAACTGTTTATAAATTTTAGAATAACAAAATCATCAAAAAGGAAAAAATATGGGTTCTCAATGGGATGCAGACAGATTTTATAAAAAATCTAAAAGGGAAGGCTATCGTTCGCGTGCAGCATACAAATTGCTGGATATTCAGAAAAGGTTTGAGATTATACGCTCTGATGACAATGTTGTGGATTTGGGAGCGGCACCAGGCAGCTGGCTTCAGGTTCTGCGCGATTTAACAGACGGGAAAGTAATCGGAGTGGATCTAAATCCGATTGCCCCGGTTGAAGGTGTAATTACAATAAAGGGAGATTTCACAACCGAAAAGATTCAGTCCCGGATTCTTTCCCATGTGGATTTTGTAAACGTGGTAGTATGTGATGCATCCCCAAAATTATCCGGCCAGAAATCTTATGATCAGGCGCGTGCAATTGCTCTTTCAGAACTGGCGCTAAAGTATGCCTGCCTTATCTTAAAGCCGGGTGGCAATTTCGTTGTAAAATCCTTCCAGGGTGAAATGTTTAAGGAACTCTTAGACGAGGCCAGAAGGAATTTTTACTCTGTTAAAGTTTACAGAACGAAAGCAACAAGAAGGGGTAGTTCTGAAGCATATATTGTTGCCAAAAATTTCAGAGGGTTTAGGGATGCATCTGATTGATACCTATGGGCGAAATGTTACAAATTTAAGAATAAGTCTCACCTCAAAATGTAATCTCAGGTGTACATATTGTCACCGCGAAGGTGAATTTGAACCAAAAGAGGAGATGAGTCTTGAGGATATTGCAGAGATATTGAGAGTTGCCAAAAAGTTTGGAATTAATAGTGTAAAGCTCACCGGCGGTGAGCCTACTATCCGAAAGGATATAATTGATATAATTAAGGCAATTCCCGAAGGTATGGAAGCCTCAATGACGACAAACGGTACTCTCCTTGCACCTATCGCAAAAGATCTAAAAGAAGCGGGGCTTTCAAGAGTAAATATCAGCATTGACAGTCTGGATCGTGAAAGATACAAACAAATCAGTGGTAAGGATATGCTTCCGGAGGTTCTTGAAGGCATTGAGGCGGCTGTTGATGCAGGTCTCACTCCTGTTAAGCTGAACATTGTTGTATTAAAAGGGGTCAATGAAGATGAGGTTGAAAACTTCATAAGGTTTGCAGGCGGCAGGAAGGAAATAATTCTTCAGTTTATTGAACTTATGGATTTAGATGTGGATAAAGGCGTAAGCAATGTCAGTGAACTTGAAGAAGATTTAAAGAAACGCTCAAAGACCATAATTACAAGAAGAATGCATCACAGGAAGAAATACTGCCTTGAGGGTGCCGAGGTTGAGGTTGTAAGACCGATGCATAACAAAGAATTTTGTGCAAACTGCAATCGTCTGAGAGTTACTTCTGATGGCGAATTAAAGCCATGTCTGTTAAGACATGACAATCATGTGAATGTCAGGGGTAAGAGGGGAGAAGAACTCGAAGAGCTTTTCAGGGTTGCAGTTGGAAGACGCGAACCATTTTTTAAATAAAAATCCAATTTTTACTGTAATTTAGCAAATATTTTTTTGTATCCTGGTTAATACTTAAATATGCTTCAGGAAAAAAATGAATATCAGGTTGTTCTTGATAAACTTTATTCCAAGTCACTTGTTCTTGAATCTGTAAGTGATTTTAATCCGGTTTTCTATTTCTATTTCATGGATACAATAGCGCATGTGGATTTTTCAATATGCATTCTTGCTTACAATTACCATAATGTAAGAAATAAAATGAATATGGAATATCTCAGGTGGCGTATTGATGAGGAAAAGGTTGGTGACAAGGCATATTTCCCTGAATTTATCAACTGGCTTAAGGAAAACCATAGAGAAAAGTTTGATAGTCTTCCTTCTTTATGGAGGAATATCTATGATGTCTCAGCCCCTGCATCATACAGGAGTTTCAGGATTTCACAACATCCCGATGACACTCAGCCAAATTCGGTCAGTTCATTTAACAAATGGATTGATGAGTTGTTTGACCTGAAATTTATCAGGAGTCTGTATAAAGAATCCTCACTTGATGCTATATTCCAGGAATTTCTTAAAACAAAAAATTAATTTTTAAGTAATTATGGATGTTGCAGAGCTCTGTTCGGAACTTGTCCGGATAAAAAGTGTAAATCCTCCGGGGAATACCCGGGATGTTATTGGCTATATCAGGGATTATCTTGAGGATATTGATGTTCCTGTAAGTCTTACCGGCGGAGATGATGGCAGATGCAACATACTTACCGGTTATGGTCCAAAAGATCTTTTATTGCTTGGGCATGTTGACGTTGTTCCGGCAATTGCGGACGGATGGTCCCATGATCCTTTTTCAGGTATTATTAAAGACGGATTTGTCTATGGACGTGGATCAACTGATATGAAGGGCGGCTGTGCTGCTTTGCTCACTGCTTTTTCAGAGACCTTAAAGGAAGGAATTACACCAAATGCAAATCTTTGTTTTGTCTGTGATGAGGAAAACGGAGGGCCTTTGGGAGTCAGGCATCTTTTAAGGGAAGGCATGATTGAACCCTGTGACTGTATTGTTGCAGAGCCTACTCCGCACTTAAATCCTTGTGTAGGTCAAAAAGGCCTGGTCAGGCTAAATTTTGAATTTACCGGAACTCCCGGTCACGGTTCGCTGTATCCGGAAATCGGGAAAAGTGCAATTATGAATGCAACCGATTTTTTGGCATTTGCAAAATCCCTAAATGAAATAATATATGATGTTGATGACGACATTGCCTGCATTATTTCAGATTCCTCAAAAGTTATATCAGAATTTTTTGACATCTGTAATCCGGAGAATATTCTTGCGAGAATTACATATAACCCCGGTAAGATATCAGGCGGCGAAGAGCTCAATATTGTTGCCCAGAAGTGTTACCTGGACTTTGAGATGAGAATTCCCTGGGGATGTGACAGTACGCTGCTCATTGAGAATATTAAGGATGTCTGCGTTAATGCATCAGTAAATATTGAAGAGTGCAGTGATCCGACTATTACCCGCGCTGACATCAGTCTGGTAAAAACTGCATGTGAGAGTATCAGTTCTGTTTATGGTGCCAAATCTTATCCGATTGTCCAGTGGGCTGCAAGTGACGCGAGGTGTCTTCGTGAAAAGGGATTCAATGTAATTGAATACGGCCCCGGTGAGATTGAAACCCTGCATAGTATTGACGAAAGGGTTTCCGTTGAAAAATTAAAAAAAGCTGTAAAAATCTATAAATCTATTATCAAATCATACTCATGCAAACCAAATAATTAATCCATTTCTTCTTATGATTAACCAGTGTTTAAAAATTATTTTTAACCTTTAAATTTTAGAAAATACGTCTCTAAATGAATATTTTTCATATTGGGGTTATATCTGATATTATTTATATTGATGTAAAAAGACGAAACTTATATATGTTAACAGTGTTAACAAGATAGTATGCCAGTCGTTAACAGCGTGAACAAAATTCGACTACCCCCGTCAGCGAGGGCAGTCCTTGAACTCCTTGAAGACGGTAAACCACGAACCTTTAAGGACATGACTAATGAAGCGGAAATTGCTCCAAGAACTATACGCTATGCACTAAAACGTCTGAAAGAAAACGGTATGATTATCGAGAAGTTTAATTTCAGAGATGCAAGGCAGGTGCTTTATCAAAAAAGCGAATTAAAAAAATCTGACGATTCAACGGAAATGGCTGCAGCATGACATACTCATTATGTGACATAATGAAATGTGACGAGGTTGTACGTCTTTATCTTCCGCAGGTGAGGGCAGAGCTTGTCTGCCGTCTTGTAGTTGATAATGGTATACCTCAGGCTAAGGTAGCCAGATGGATGGGGATATCAAGAGCTGCAGTATCCCAGTACGTCAGTAAAAAAAGAGGGTTTGGTGAAATACCCATTTCCGCTGAACTGAATGAAATTATTGATGCATGGGCGGAAGGTGTAGTCAGCGGAGAAGGATCCGTTACTATCTGCGATATCTGTCAGTGTGTCAGCGTAATGAATAATAACCAGAAATAATTCCACCACTACCTGTATGCCATCAGGAAAAAATACTTTTTTGTGATTTTTATATTTTTATCAGATTGCTTACAAATAAGGGAAAAATAGTGTTTTATTCCCGATCTGTTATAGTTTATCTGCCGAATCTGCCTTCAACTTTTGAGGGAATAACGGTTTCATAAAATCTGCTTTCAAAGTAATTGTCTGTCATTCCTGCTATGAAATCGCGTACTATTTCAGGCGGTTCTGACGATTCTGCATATCCTGAATTTATTCCTGTATTCCAGTGATTATTTAGAAAATCAGTATATATTTTTGATTTTTTATTTTCATATTCGAGGTCTTTTAAGTATTCACTGAAGAGACATTCATACATATTTTTTATTTTATTCTTTTGTGATGTCAGAACCGGATTATTATATATTTTTTCATAGTTGTATTCTTTTAATTCATTAAGTGCGGCAGATACGTCCTCACTGTAAGAGACAGAACAGGATTCTTCCATATCGCTGTTGGAGATCAGATCCATTATCAGCATATTTACAATATCACGGTTTTCATTGCCAAGAATTTTTGAAACACTCTCGGGCAACTGATGATCTTTCTGAATTAAACCAACTTCCTTAGCATCCTGGATGTCTCTGCCTATGTAGGCAACTGTGTCTGCAAATCTGACAACACATCCTTCAGGGGTCATCGGGTGGATATCTTCCTCCTTATCTCTAATTTTTATTACCCTCTCATCAAATTCTTTCCATGAACCGCATTTTTGAGGTGAAATGTGAGTATCATATTTTTCTCCGTTATGGCAGACTATTCCGTCAAGAACCTGTATTGAAAGATCAGTATTTTCTATTTTTTCCAGGAACTGTATGCTCTGAACACTGTGCCTGAATTTTCCTGCACTGTTTTTTAAGCATAAATCTGAGAGAAATTCTTCTCCTGTGTGCCCGTAAGGCGGATGGCCTATGTCATGCCCTGCGGAAATTGCCTCAATTAGATCTTCATTTAAATGAAGGGCACGGCCGATCGTTCTTGCGATTTTAGAGACCAGCTGAACATGAAGAGAACGATGTGTAATATGGTCATTTTTTACAAGGTAGAATACCTGTGTTTTGTCAATATAACGTGCAAATGCACGGGAGTGAATTATCCTGTCGGAATCTCTTGAAAAATTAGTTCTTATATCCGGTTTTTTAAGATTATGCCTTCGTATGGCATCAGCATCCCTGGTTGCAAATGGAGAATACAGTTTTTCAAAGGAATTTACATAACCTTTACAATCATTTATAATTTCATTTTCATTCAAGATAATATAAGATATAAAATTTCAATATTTATAATTAAATCTAAAAAAAGAAATGGCAGAATTTCATCTTCCATAAAGGACAAATGTTTCGCCATAGGCAACTTCATGATTATGAATTGCATTTTGAAGGTCGGTGTAATTTGAACCCGGTTTTAAGTCAAGAAGGGTGTCAAGGCCATATATTTTGAGCAGGTATCTGTGGTTTTCACCAGGTTTCGGGCATGGTCCGTTGTAACCGATTTTCCCAAATCCGTTTGTTCCCTGAACTGCATTGAACGGGAAATCAATGACTTCTTTTTTAGGAATATCTTCTGGTATCATTATTGCAGGATCAATATTCCACATGATCCAGTGAACAAAGTTGCCTCCTTTAGGAGAAGTCTGATCAAGCATTATTGCTGCCATACTTTTGACATCTTTACTTACACCGCCGATTGAGATTTCGGGTGAAATGTCATTTCCGTCACAGGTGTAATTGTATGGCAGTTTTAAGACCGATATACTTACACTTAGTTTTTGAATTTCTTTTTGCATGATGTTTGCCCCCTTTTTTTAAATGACCTATACTAATTTCTCATTATTTATTCTTTATCCAAAGAGCCCGACTAATAATCAGAAGAATTTTTTTTGAATGAATTTTTAATTTTTCTCTGTTTTGTCAGGAGAATTTTGGCGTTATGTTGATTTTTGAAATTCTGATAATTTTTTTAGCATAATATATTATTTTAAAAATTTGGAGTTTATGGAATTTAAAGTGGATAAAATAAGAAAATCTGTGATAAAATCCAAATTTCATCTCAGGTGGCACAATTGATACATTTATCTTTAACTAATTTTGAATATTTCTACATATAAACTGAATTTTTTTACATATTTGGGAGTAAAAAAATGACTGATAACAATTCAAACTCAGAATGTGATGGAAACTGCAAAGGATGTGCTTCTGCAACTTCATGCAATGATTCGCAGAAAGCAGCATCCGGCATGCAGCAAAAGGTTGAGATGAACGTAAAAAATGTTATTCTTGTTTTAAGCGGCAAGGGTGGTGTAGGTAAGAGTACAGTTGCAGTAAATCTTGCTATGGCACTTTCCAATAAGGGATATAAGACAGGTATCGCAGATGCTGATATTCACGGGCCAAATATCCCAAAAATGCTTGGAATTGAAGACGAAAAACTTAATTCATACGATGGAAAACACATTGAGCCTGTAATGCTTACAGGAAAACTCGGCGTTGTTTCTATGGCATTTTTGCTCCCTGACAAGAGCAGTCCGATTATCTGGCGTGGATCAATGAAGAATACTGCTATTCGTCAGTTCCTTGAAGATGTCAACTGGGGAGATCTTGATTACCTTGTAGTTGATTTACCCCCCGGAACCGGTGACGAGGCACTTTCAATTGCACAGCTCGCACCAAATATTGCCGGAGCCGTTATCGTTACAACGCCCCAGGAAGTTGCAATTCTGGATTCAACAAAATCTGTTAAATTTATTGAGAAACTTGGTCTTAAGGTCCTTGGAATTATTGAAAATATGTCCGGTCTTATCTGCCCGCATTGTGGGGATACCATCGATATTTTTGGAATCGGTGGTGGAAAGAAAGCTGCTGATGAATTAAGTGTACCTTACCTTGGCAGAATACCGATTGATCCGGATATGCGAAAAGCCGGTGACGAAGGGAAGCCTTTTATCATGCGCAGGGACGGAACAGAACAGAATAAAGAGACATGGAAGCATGTCGATGAAGTAATGGAAAATATTCTTTTACAGATAAATAATTAAAACAAATAATTAAAATCAAATCTTTTTTTTATACTCATCAATTATCATTAAGTGCTCCATGTTGCCTTTTTTTTCGTAATAATCGATAAATTTTTGGTTTTTTGAAAACAGGATAAAATTATAAATACCATTCCCGACACGGTAAGTATACATAACGGAGGTCTGACGATGAAAGACATATCAGATATCGAGAGTATTCTCAAGAGTATTAACAGTGGCGACATTATCAAAAGGCCGGACCCTGAGGATTTTAATCCTGAATTGCGTGGCATCATAGTTGAGATTGCTGAAGTTGTCAAAGGCTTTGAGGCATTGCATGAGGGTGACAGGGTTCTTTCCTTAATGGCAGAGAACGATTATACAGAGCGTGTAAATGGCAAATATGAAGGGATTTTCTTAAGAATCGCTGAATCTATCAATATTGTTCAGGACAGATTGCTGAATCTTCAGGATGTTGCCGAAAAAATTGGAGATGGTGATCTCTCAAAACTTCAGGATTTCAAAAACATTGGTGGAGGAACTGGTAAAAGGAGTGCAAATGATAAAATACTCCCTGCCTTTATTGCAATGATGGAGTCAATCCGGGGTGTTGTTGATGAGGTTGAAACTCTGGGTGAAAATGCGGTTTTAGGAAATCTGGGTTACCGTGGTGACGTTTCAAAGCACAGGGGGGCATTTAGTGAAGTTGTGGAGTCTGTAAATCATGCGGTAGAGGCGTTTATAATTCCGATGAATGAAGCAATAAGGGTGTGTGGAATATATGCCATGGGCGATTTTAGTGCAGGGTTCGACAAAAAAATTAAAATTTCCGGTGATTTTATAAATTTTGAAGAGGCTGTCGACAACATCGGAGTTCAGGTTTCAAATGCGGTGAATCAGGCAAATTCAATTTCCGAACAGGTTTCAATAAATTCAAACGAGGTAAGTAAAGGGACTGATGAAGTCTCGCGTGCAGCAGAGGGTGTTGCGATGTCCAGCCAGAAGACTGCTGATTTGACAGGGCAGCTTCTTAAGAAAATGGAAGAGATAAATTATCAGATTGCAGACCTTTCAGCATCCAATGAAGAAATTGCAGGTACTTCACAGGAAGTCTTCAATGCAGCAAATAATGTTGTGGAGATAGGAAAAGATGCCCAGAAGGCCGGTGATGATGCCAACAAAAAGATGGTTCTTGTTGAGGATATTGCCCAAAAATCGGTTGTTGAAATAAGTGATCTCACAGAGAAGATAAAAGAAGTAAACAATGTTGTAAAACTTATCAATGATATTACCAGTCAGATTAATCTTCTTGCACTCAATGCTGCTATAGAGGCGGCAAGAGCAGGTGAGCATGGAAGAGGCTTTGCAGTTGTGGCAGGTGAAGTTAAGAATCTTGCAGCAGAGGCCCGTGAAGCAACTGAAAATATTGAGAAAGTGGTCTCAACAGTTCAGTCAAGCAGCGAAAAGACAGCAACTGCAATTAAATCTGCAAACACTGAGATAATGGAAGGCGTAAAGAGCGTAAATACTGCAATCGATGCTTTAAATATTATCATAAAGGATGCAGAACAGGTAAGCCATGATATTGGTGAAATTACTCACGCAATAGAGAATCAGGCAAATATTGCAAATGCAGTTGTTTCAGTCACCGAAGAGGGAGCTGATATGACCAAGAAGGCTCAAAAAGAGACAGAAGAACTTGCCGCACTTGCAGAAGAGGCCAGTGCATCTGTTGAGGAGATCGGAAGTGCGGTTCATGAAGTCAGTGAACTTGCAAAGGCGTTAAAAGCTGAAATGGACAAATTCAAAACTTAAATTTTTATTATTTCTTTTTTCATCATTGGTTTCGATGAAAGGAACCTAAATATTTTTCCGATTATATTTTTTTGACATTTCTTGTCATGCGTCTTAAAATGAAATAATTAACTGTTATTAAAGGTACAATTTTATTAATTATTTATAATGGGAATGTATCCAGTATGAAAATCGGAATTGTTGGTGGCACCGGGGATATCGGGCAGGGTCTTGCCCATCGCCTTTCGCATAATCATGAGATATTTATTGGCTCAAGGGATAAGGAGAAAGCCTGTATTGTGAGTGAATGTACGGTAAAAACTCTTTATGAGAATGGAATAGAGGCAAAATGCAAAGGTGCAACAAATCAGGAAGCAGTTGATTTTGGGGATGTTATTGTTCTTTCAATAAATTACAGGCATCTGAAATCAACCCTGGATTCTCTAACCGGTTTTGAAAACAAGATTGTTATCACTCCGATAAATCCTATTTCAAAGTCGGATTGTTTTTATTATGATCCTCCAAAGGAAGGTTCGGCGGCACTTTCCCTAAAGGAACTACTGCCTGAGAGTACACGGATAGTTTCTGCTTTCAATAATATTGCAGCAAACAGGTGGAAACAGCTTGACACCGAACTTGATTATTCTGTTGCTGTATGCAGTGATGATGCAGAAGCCAAAAATATTGTTATGGGGCTTGTAAATGAAGTTTCAAATTTAAATGCTGTCGATGCAGGCCCTCTTCAGATGTCCTCAATAGTTGAGAGTATTACTCCCCTTATTTTAAATATTGCAAAATATAACGAAATGAAGGATGTTGGCGTCAGATTCTTTTGATACCCCCATTCCTGATTTTTTGTTATATGTGTTATTGTTCAAAATTATTGTATTTTAAAGCACTCGCGGGTATGGATAAATTTTAATTTATGATGATTTTTATAGATATACTGTATGTACTTTGCAGTTTTGATAAGAAATTGGCAATAAATAATTTTTGAATAATCCATATTATATATATTAAGAAATACCCGAAATATTCGCTGCCTTTTTTTGGAGGGTAAACTATATATCTTACTTTTTAGTATTAGATACCTGAACACCTGACAGGTGTGTCTTGGGGGGAAAGAATGACATACACTTTTTATAACCCGAAAGTCGCCTTAATGGGCGCAGGCTGTGTAAAAGATATTGGAACACAGGCTAAACAGATTGGTGGCACAAAAGCTTTGATCGTAAGCGGGGTGTCAAAACACGGAGAAGAACTTGCAAAAGATATCGGAGAACTCTTAAAATCAAGCGGTGTTAATTTTGTAATTTATGCAGGAGCTGAACCTAATCCGACTGATATCAATGTCCATAAAGGCGCTGATATGTACAAAAGCCAGAATTGTGATATGATTATTGCGGTTGGTGGTGGAAGTCCGATGGACTGTGCAAAAGGTATTGGTATTCTTGCGACAAACGGGGGGAAGATTCAGGATTATGAGGGTGCAGGCCATGATCTAAAACCACTGCCTCCGTTAATCACTGTCAACACAACAGCAGGTACTGCAAGTGAAATGACAAGTTTTGCTGTAATTACAGACACTTCCCGTCATATTAAGATGGCACTTGTTGACTGGAGACTTACTGCTGATGTTGCGATAAATGATCCGGAACTTATGATCAGCATGCCTCCGGCTCTTACTGCCGCAACCGGTATGGATGCATTAACACATGCAGTTGAGGCTTATGTTTCAACAATTTCAACTCCGATGACCGATTCTGCAGCCATAAAGGCAATTGAGCTTATTACACAATATCTGCCAAAGGCAGTTGAGAATGGAAAAGATATTGAGGCACGTGAGATGATGGCTTATGCCGAGTATCTTGCCGGAGTGGCATTTAACAATGCAAGTCTTGGTTATGTACATGCAATGGCACACCAGCTTGGTGGATTTTACAATCTTCCACATGGTGTCTGCAACGCAATCCTGCTGCCTCACGTAGAGTCTTTCAATAAAGAGATTGTTCCGGAAAAATTTGTTCCGATAGCAAAAGCAATGGGTGTTGATGTCTCGGGAATGGATACAAAAGCCGGGGCAGATGCTGCAATTGAAGAAATCAAAAAACTTTCAGCTAAGATTGGTATTCCTTCTGGTCTGAAGGAAATTGGTGCAAAAGAAGAGGATTTCCCTGTTCTTGCTGAGAATGCCTTAAAAGATGTTTGTGGTTTGACAAACCCTAAGCAGGCCAAAGTTGATGAGATAATTGCCATTTATAAAAATGCGATGTAGTTAAGGCTACATTTATTTTTCAAATTTTTTTGGATAGAATATATTCCAAAAAGCGGGTATTTTTTAAATATCAGGGATATATAAGTTGGATCTTATTCAAAAAGTGATAAATTGTCATTGTTGAACATAGATTTATATACAACATTGCCTTTATTGAACCTTCATGAAAATCGGGATTGTAGGTGGGACCGGGGAAATTGGTCAGGGGCTTTCTCACAGGCTTTCACATGTCCATGAGGTATATCTTGGTTCAAGAGATAAGGACAAAGCATGTGATATAAGTAAATGTACAATTGAGGAACTGGGTAAGGTTTCCATCAAGTCATTGTGCTGCGGGGCTACAAATCAGGAAGCAGTTGATGCAGGTGATATCATTGTATTGTCGATAAACTACAAACATCTTGAATCGACGCTGTCCACCTTGACAGGATTTGAAGATAAAATTGTAATAACTCCAATAAATCCTATCGGAAGGTCTGATCACTTTTATCATGATCCGCCTCCGGAGGGATCGGCGGCACTAGCAGTAAAAAAACTTCTTCCTGAAAGTGCACGTGTTGTTTCGGCTTTTAATAACATAGCTGCCAACCGGTGGAAAGAAATTGATACAGAACTTGATTATTCCGTTGCAGTATGCAGTGATGACGCTGAGGCCAAAAAGATTGTAATGGATCTTGTTAATGAGGTCTCAAAATTAAAAGCGTTTGATGCGGGACCGCTCGCTGTTTCATCGATTGTTGAGAGTGTAACGCCTCTTGTTCTGAATATTGCACGCTATAATAAGCTTAAGGATGTTGGAATAAAATTTGTCTGAGTATTTTTGTGTGGATATTAATACTCTAAAAATAAGGGTTATTGAGGAGAAATGATGCCCCTTATATTTTTGCAAATTTTACATGAATATTGTATGTCCGAATTTATTCAAAACCCTGCCTGAATGATTCAGTAAATATGGATTTTTAAAGAATTTATGTGAATATTATATCCTGAATTACTATTGTGGTGAAGATAGTTACTATATAGTACCTAGAAATGTTTATAAACTGTTAGAAGGAAGATATGTGTAGGCATTTGCATAAATGCAGTTCAATTTCATTGATGGAATAATTATTTATCCATGATCTACCCTATGAAGACTGGATTCAGAAAAAAATGTACTGTCATGAAATGTCGGGTGATGGTTTCATGTCGAGTTACAGGGTGATGATACGATTTTTCTGAGAATCGGATTCCACGGAGGAGAATAATATGGCAAATCTTAAGAGACCAAATGCAAATGAGGCGGTTCATACATCAAACCGTTCAAGGAATGTAGTCCCTATGTCCGGACTTTGTTCACGCTGTTTAGACGGATGTAAGGGGAACTGTGATATCTGGCTTTCTTCATTCAGAGGCCGTGAAGTATTATATCCCGGTCCTTTTGGAGAAGTAACCGCAGGTGCAGACAAAGACTATCCAATTGATTATTCACATATCAATATTCACGGATATGCAGTCGGTGCAAGAGGACTTTTAAAAGGCGTAACAGGTACTCCTGACACTGCTGTTTTTGAGGATGTTGACACTGAAACAGAATATGGATGGGACAAAAAAGTTCCAATGAAGGTTCCAATCTTTACAGGTGCACTTGGCTCAACAGAAATTGCACGTGCTAACTGGGAACACTTTGCAATCGGTGCGGCAATTTCAGGTATTACACTTGTATGTGGAGAAAATGTCTGTGGGGTTGATCCAAAGCTTCAGCTTGACAAAAACGGCAAAGTCGTTGAATCACCAGAGATGGACAGAAGGATCGAGATATATAGAAAATTCCATGAGGGATATGGTGAGATTCTTGTCCAGATGAATGTCGAGGACACACGCCTTGGCACAGCTGAATATGTATCTTCAAAGCATGAACTCGAAACCCTTGAACTTAAATGGGGACAGGGAGCAAAGTGCATTGGCGGAGAGATTAAAGTAAACTCACTTGAACGTGCAATTGAACTAAAAAACCGTGGATATATTGTATTCCCGGACCCGACCCGACATGATGTTCAGGAAGCATTTAAGGCAGGGGCAATAAAAGAATTTGAGCGCCACTCACGTCTCGGTTTTGTTACAAAGGAAGGATTCTTAGAGGAAGTAGATCGCCTTCGTGATATCGGCTACAAGCGTATCACATTAAAGACCGGTGCATATTCAATGAAAGAGCTTGCAATGGCAATCCGTTACTCTTCTGAGGCAAAGATTGACCTTCTTACAATAGATGGTGCACCCGGAGGAACAGGTATGAGTCCATGGCCGATGATGAACGAATGGGGTATTCCTACATTTTATCTTCAGTCAATGGCTTATGACTTTGCAACAAAGCTTGAGAAGAAAGGAATGCGTGTTCCGGACCTCGCAATTGCAGGCGGATTTGCGGATGAGGCAAATGCATTCAAGGCACTTTGCATGGGTGCTCCATACTTTAAGGCTGTATGCATGGGTCGTGGTCTCATGATCCCGGGAATGCTTGGAAAGAACATTCAGAAGTGGCTTGCTGCAGGTGAACTTCCAAAGACAGTTTCAAGATACGGAACAACTGTTGAAGAGATCTTTGTAACATATGAAGAGCTCAGGGAAAAATACGGAGAGAGAATCAAAGATATTCCTCTTGGTGCAATAGGCATTTACACCTACACACAGCGTTTCAGAACAGGAATGCAGCAGATCATGGCCGGAAGCAGAAACTTCAGTCTCTCTTCAATATCAAGAAACGATCTCATGGCACTTACGCCTGAGTCGGCAGAAGTCTCCGGTATTCCTTACATCATGGAATCCTACAAAGAAGAAGCACTTGACATCCTTCTCGAATAATCCATTTCACCAGATAATTGTAGTGGAGGTTTTTAAACCACCACTTCATAACTATACCTTTTTGTCAGGTATTTTACCTAATTAAAAATTAATAATATACAGGAATAATTTCCTGGTTGTTGAATTCTGATGTTTCTTCCTACTTCTAAAAAAGAGATGGACAAAATGGGGTGGGATGCATGCGATGTAATAATCGTAACGCCTGATGCCTATGTTGACCATCCGTCTTTTGCAATGGCTATACTGGGCAGGTTTTTAGAAAAAAACGGATATAAAGTGGGAATTCTGTCCCAGCCCAAATGGAAGGAACCAAAAAATTTCCTTGAGCTTGGAATTCCAAGAATAGCATTTGCGGTTTCAGGCGGTCAGATGGATTCTATGGTTTTAAACTATACTGCCACCAATATTCCCCGAAAAGAAGACTTATTTTGTGAGAATAAAAATCCGTTTTTTTCACAAAAAGGGGATTTGAAAAAATACCGGATTCGCCCTGACAGATGCATAAATGTATATTGCAGTCAGATACGCTCTGTCTCAAAAAATGTCCCAATAATTATCGGAGGTATTGAGGCATCCTTGAGGCGTATCGCCCATTATGATTACTGGACCAATAAAATAAGGCGAAGTGTATTATTTGATTCAAAAGCTGATATTCTCATTTACGGGATGGGTGAATATCCTTTACTGAGAACTATAGAAAAACTGGAATCAGGAATTACCATAGATGAACTTGATGTGGAAAGTACCGGGATAATTATAAAAAATATTGATGGTTTTAGTGATGTTGTCACACTTCCCTCATTTGAAGAAGTAAAATCTCAAAAATCCGAGTTTGCAAAAGCCCAAAATTTGTTTGAGAAAAACGGGGACAATAAATATCTCGCACAGATGCAGGATTCAAGATATTATTTTCAGAATCCACGTATGAATATTACACAAAAGGAACTGGATTTCATATATGATACAGATTTTGAAAGATGTCCTCATCCGCGATTTGAAAATGTTCCGGCATTTGAAATGATAAAAACTTCAGTTAATTCGCATAGAGGATGTTATGGAGACTGTTCATTTTGTGCCATAGCTTCTCATCAGGGAAAATCCGTTATTTCAAGAAGCCGTGAGTCTGTAATTAAAGAAATCAGGAAAATTGCCTCACAACCTGATTTTAAGGGAACAATTTCAGATATCGGGGGACCTTCTGCAAACATGTATGCATCTTCATGTAGTGTGGGGGGTTGCACTGAACATAACTGCCTGAAAGATGGTTACGGGTGTAAAAATCTGATTTCCGGAACGGACGAATATCTCTCATTATTAATTGATGCAGGGAATATCGGGCGTGTAAAACATGTCTTTATAAATTCCGGCATTCGTTTTGATCCGGCTATTCTTGATGAAACGTTTCTGTGTGAAATTCTCAAAAACAATATATCTGGTCAGATGAAGGTTGCACCTGAGTCCGGCTCGGATAAAGTACTGGGTTACATGAATAAACCCTCAAAAGAGGTTTTTGAAAAATTCCTGAAGACGTTTAATAAAATAAAAAAAGAAGAGGGTATAAGAAAATTTGTAATTCCCTACATAATTACAGGCCATCCTGGTGAGGATGACATAGAGGCAGAAAAAACAAAGAATTTCCTGGATAAAAATAATCTTAGGGGGAAGCAGTTTCAGGTATTTACACCCACACCGATGACACGTTCAACTGCAATGTATTATCTTGGATATGATCCAAAAAGCGGTGAACCTGTTCATTCTGAAAAAAATCAAAAGCGTCTGAACAGCAGAAAGATGGCTATGATTGATAAATAATCCCTGATAATCCACAAATTTTTGCAGAATTTTAGTATCTGTTGTTGTCTTTTTTCAAATAAACTGATAAATTCAGGAGTCTGATATATAGGATTATGCAAAAACAGTACCTCCTTGGCTTTGGTGCAGCGGTGGCAGTGATTTTTTTTGTATCTGCTGTAATTACATTTAATCCGTCGGGAGTACCGGATGAGGACAGAATCTGTCAGGTTTCAACTCTTGAAAATCTGATTGAAGGAAATTACAACGGTACTGTTTCATACGGCGCTATTATGAATATGGGCGATACAGGTCTTGGAACATTTGATCATCTTGACGGGGAGATGGTTGCAGCAGGCGGGGAATATTTTCAGATAAAAAGTGATGGGAGTGTTACCCTGGTTGATTCAAAAGAGACATCTCCTTTTGCAGAGGTTACCCGTTTTAATCCTGATTCTGTTTTTGAGATAAGAGATTCAATGAATTTTTCAGAGATAAAAAATCTTATGCAGGAAAATCTCACATTGAATAACAGGATTTGCACAATAAGAATAGATGGGAAATATTCGGAAGTTAAGGCCAGAAGTGTTGCCCGTCAGGAGATGCCTTATGTGCCTTTAAGTGAGGCATTAAGCATGAGTGAAAATATTTTTGAAGCAAAGGAAATTACAGGTACGGCAACCGGCTTTTGGCATCCTGATTATATGTCGGGTTTAAATGCTCAGGGTTTTCATCTTCATTTTATTGATGAAAAAAGAGAATTCGGAGGTCATATAATTGACTTTACTTTTGAGACAGGTTTTATTTCTCTTGACTATTCGGATGAATTTCTGTTGATTATGCCTGAAGAGAATAAGATTTACAATAATAACTGATTTTTATGAAGCTGGGTGTACTTTTTTCCGGAGGGAAGGATTCGGTTTTTGCATGCCGGATGGCGATGGCAAAAGAGGAAGTTTCCTGTCTGATTACTATTCTTTCAAAAAATAAGGAAAGTTATATGTTTCACACCCCTAATGTGAACCTTTCTGCCCTTCAGGCAGAGGCGGCAAACATTCCTCTTGTTGAAGTTGAAACAAATGGTGAGAAAGAAAAGGAACTTGATGATCTTAAAACCGCAATTCTGGTTGCCAAAGAAAAATACGGAATTGAAGGTATTGTTACAGGCGCGATAATGTCTGTTTACCAGGCATCCCGTGTACAGCGGATATGCAGTGAACTTGATTTGTGGTGTTTTAATCCGCTCTGGTATGTCAATCAGAAAAAGTATATGGAAGAGATAATTTCTTCCGGATTTAAGGTTATGATAACCGGCGTATTTTCTTATCCTTTTGATGAAACCTGGCTTGGAAGGACGATTGATGAAAAAACCCTTTCTGAGCTTGAAAGGATTTCTGAAAAATGCAGGATTACACTGACCGGAGAAGGCGGTGAATTTGAAACATTTGTTTACGATGCACCTTTTTTTAGTAAAAAAATTGTAATTGATGAATATCTGGCGTCATGCAGAAATTATAACGGGACTTTTAATATTATTGGGGCACATCTGGAGGAAAAATGATTCTGATAATAGATTTGTGCCGAAAACCGGATTCTTTGTCAAAAACGGAATTTGTGAACCCCGTTGCTGAGATTGTGGATTCATGCGGTGTAATTTTTAAAATTATGCATTATAAAGAGATCTCATGTGAGGATATAAATAAAGCAGATGGGGCTATTTTGTGTGGGACGGCTCTTAAAGACAATGAATTTTTAAATGATATCAAATTGTTCGACTGGATAAAAACAATAAATATTCCTGTAATGGGTGTTTGTGCGGGGATACAGGTAATATCCGGAGTTTTTGGAGGTAAAGTTGTCAAAGACAAAAAAATAGGAATGACAAAAGTATCCTGTGTTGCAGATGATCCGGTTATTTCTAAAAAAGAGGAATTTGAGGCATATGAACTCCATAATTATTCAGTAACTGTTCCGGATTGTTTTATTGAAATTGCAAGGTCGGATGATGGTATTCAGGCGATAAAACATAAAGAAAAATCTGTTTATGGTGTTGTTTTCCATCCCGAAGTCCGAAATGAGTGGGTTTTAAAAAATTTTATTATCTCTTTAATCTGATTTATTTTAATTTATCAAGATCTCTTATCAGATCATTTATTGTCTGATAACGCTCATCAGGATTTTTATGAAGGCATTTTAAAATAATCCTGTCAAACTTTTTTGCTTCCGGATTTATTTGTGATGGTTTTTTAGGGTTGTCATTAATAATCGCATTGCTGAACTCTCCTATACCTTCTCCTGAAAAGGGGAGTGAGCCTGTCATAAGTTCGTAGAATAAAATTCCAAGCTGGAATATATCTGTTCTGTTGTCGCTTCTTCCAAATGTTTTTGGAGCTACCTGTTCCGGAGCGGCATAATTCAGTGAGAAAGCAAGTGTTCTTGTCTCGGCAGAATCTCCCAGAATTTTACCAAGGCCCCAGTCGGTGATTTTTGGAATGTTTTCATCAGACAACAGAATATTCTGAGGCTTGATGTCTCTGTGGATAATTCCTGCATTATGTGCATAAGAGAGGCCTTCTGCAATTCCTTTTATTATTTTAAGTGCAAAATCAGGTTCAACCGGTTTTGAAACGTCAGCAAGGGAATTTTTGAAGTATTCCATCTCTACATAAGGGACAGGAAGTATGTTTACTGAAAATACCCTTACAATATTTTCATGAGATAGTTCTTCCCATATATTCATCTCTTTTAGAAAGCTTCGCCCTGTTCTTTCATCAAAGCTTATCGGGATTTTCACCGCAACAGTCTTTCCGGTATCTCTTGTTTTAGCAAAAAATACTCTTGCGGTTCCTCCTCTTTTGATGTATCTGGCATCCATGTATCTTTCGGTTAATTCGGCAGGCAGGTAATTGCTTTTTTTTGTCTGCATTAATATTGCGGCTTCGTTTTTATCAATTGTCAGTGTTTTGTTTTTGTCCTCATCACTGATTTTTTTATTTTTTAGTTTGTACTCTGGTTTTAATTCCAGCATTCTTGTGTGAATTACAGGAATCATTAGTAAAATGAAGGTTATACCTGCATCTGATGCAAGTTCGAGAGAATCTTTGTATCCGTCTCCTATGAATAAAATCTGGATTAGTACAGGAATTGCTATTTCAAAAATTAATATGAAAATATACGGCTTTTTTTTGACAATTGAATATGCCATCCATATCGAAGTTATGGCATATAAAAAGAGCATCAGGGAATACATAAACATTATAGAATTCTCTGTTGTATCACTGACCGTTCCGACTGAAGCTATTGAAAAAAGCGATGATATCAGCAATAATATTCCCATTATGGAATAGACAGGTATTAAAAAAACCCTCAGGGAAAATCTTTCTTTATATCTGAATCTTGATGAATATTTATTTCCCAGAGCATTTATTGCGTATAGGAATACTCCTGAGAGACATAAAATGACCAGAAGAAGTATGTTTGAACTAAAGTTCTGCATATATTTCTGGTAATCATCATCCGAAGAGGTAATGTTTAGAGAATTGTTGTCCATCTTAACTGAAAATCCGTAATTATCGACACTTTCTTCTGCAGATACGGGAATGACAGCCAGTGCTAGTATTGTCAACAGTAAAAAAAAATCCAAATATAATTTTCTTTCAAATGACAGAATAACACCACATGGATATATCTGCTTTAGTTATTTGTAACTTAATTATAAAAAAATGAACTGTGAATGATAATTTTTTGATTTAACTTATTCTGATTTGGGATTTGAAAAAATGAATCTGCCGCTTCTTGCGCCTCTGGAGAGTTCTATGACATCTCCGTCAGATAATTCATAACGGATTTCCTTTTCGAGGAGTTTATCATTCAGATAAGTGCCGCCAGTACTTGCCACGTCTTCAATATACCATGAACTGGCTTCTTTGTGGATATAGCAATGAGGCTTTGTAATTCTTGATACCGCCCCGTAAAATTCCGAAAATACAATGTCTCCTTTTTCCTGCAGATATGTCTGATCTGAATTGGAACGCCCTATTCTTATTTTTCCGGCATTTATTGGATATGCTGTTCCATCTTCAGGCCCTCCCACTATGAATATTACTGGATTTTCCGTTGTTAACTCTTCGGAGAGTTTTGCCTTAAGATCTTTAATTTTATTTTCGAAAACCTGGCTATTCGGTATTAGATTTATGTCCCCGAAGATCTGAAGATTTTTAAAAATTGAGTCCAGACCTCCTGGCATAATGGAATATTTCCATACGGGGTGGACTCCTTTTGATTTCCTCCCTGAAAGACCGGTTTCCTTTTTGATAACTCCTGCAAGATGAAGTTTTTGAATATGTTTTTTTGTATTTTCATAGCTTATTCCGATATCGTAAGATATCTCCCTGACATCTTTTGGCTTTTTTTCGATAGACTTTAAAATTTTAAGTCTTGTCGGGTTTGATAATGCATCAAGGTAGTCTGAAAGTTCTTCGAAAAACTCATCATCACTTTCAATAAAAATTGTTTTTGGATCTTCATCTTCAGACATAATTGTTCAATATAGTTTATTTGAAGTATTATTATTCTGTTGCCAGTGCTTTTATTGGATCAAGCTTTGATGCTTTCCATGCAGGGTAAACACCTGATAATACGCAGACAAAAGTACCTATAAATATTCCAATTGGGACAGATAACAGGCTGTCTATTGTAAAGAAATAATTTGTGTCCTGTAAAAGCAGTAATACTGCAAGATAACCAAAAATGACACTTATCAAAGCACCGATTATTGATCCGCCAAGACCCAGGATGAATGCCTCATATAAAAACATCCGCCTTATCTCTTTTCGTTTTGTGCCTATGCTTCTTAAAATCCCTATTTCTTTGATTCTTTCGGTGACTGACATCATCATTACATTGAATATGGATACTGCGGCAACAAGGAGTGATATTCCGCCAATTGCGCTTAAAAATCCGGTGATTGCTCCAAGTACGTCTTTTATTCCCTCAAGGAATCCTGCTGCATCGAAGACATAGATTTTGTCGACTGCACTGTCTTTTTTGTTTTTGTTTATTGCATTCTCAATTTTTTCCTTTACTTCGTCAACACTTTCAATATCTCTCAGGATTACGTTTATCTGATCGTATTTCCCTTCTTTGTCATACATCTGGTTGTATATTTTGTCTGTTATGACAACTGCATTGTCCGTTCCAAGTCCCAGTGACATTCCTGTTTCCGAGATAATTCCGCTAACCCTGACATTTTTTTGGTTTCCCTTATCTCTGCTTCCTATTTTTATTCTGCTCCCTGCTTTGAGTTTATAAGTTTCTGCAAGTGAATGCCCGACTAATACAGAGTTTGAACTTTTTGGATAATATCCGTCGTCAAGTTTCTCTATAAGCTTTTGAATGTCGGACTCTTCAATTCCATATATCTGTGCAGATGATTTTTCAGAACCGGTAGTTATTGAGTCATAGTTGACATAAAAAGGAATTACAGTGTTTGGAACTGAGACTCGTTCTATTGTTTTAAGATCGGATTTTGATATGTATGTTTCATCCGGATCATATGCTCCGTTTGGGTATATGCTTAAGACATTTCCTGAATCTGAAAGGCTCTGTGTGACTGACAAGGACATATTCGCCCCGAGAATTCCAATGGATGTTATTGCAATAACACCTATCACAATGCCTGTTGCCGCCAGAATAGATCTGACAAAATTCAGCCTGACATTTCTTAAAGAGAGGTCAAAAAAGATATCGGTGAATATCATGCTACCAGTCCGTCTCTGATTACAATTGTCCGAGTGGCATATCCGGCGGTTTCAGGATCATGAGTTACCATTATTACTGTTTTGCCCTGTCTGTTTAACCTCGTTAATATTTCCATAATCTGTTCGCTTGTTGCAGAATCCAGGTTTCCGGTAGGTTCGTCACAAAGGATAATTTTCGGATCGTTTATTAGCGCCCTTGCGATTGCCACACGCTGCTGCTGTCCTCCGGATATTTCGGTGGGTTTGTGATTTATAATTGAACCGGCAAGTCCGACCATTTCCAGAAGTTTTTCCGCTTTTCTTTCCGAATCCCTTTTTCTCTTTTGGAGAATGAGTGGATATTCCACATTTTCATAGATGCTTAACAGAGGAATCAGATTGAATTTTTGAAATATGAACCCGATATTATCCCTTCTCATTTCAGTTAATTCATCATCGCTCATCTCTCTGATATTGATGCCTCCTATGTAGAGGTCTCCTGATGTGGGGACATCGAGGCTTCCAATCTGGTTTAGGAGAGTTGATTTACCGGAACCTGACGGACCCATGATTGCAACGAACTCTCCTTTTTTAATTGAGATATTGATTCCTTTAAGGGCAGTCACATCTCCTGAGGGGAGGGGATAAACCTTAATCACATTTTCAAGCCTGATGGCCGGTTCTGAATTGTTTGTCATTCGGGTTTACACCTTTTTTTACTTAGTAACCCGGTTTTTTTTACAGCACAGTACCCGATACCAGCAACTACTGCCGTTAAGATGAGCAGAACTATTGGAGATCCTCCGCTTTGTTCGGCTTTGGCTGATGCAGAATTTTCCTGTGAATTTTTAGATACAGCCATTGTTAGTTCTGACTGGTCTGTGTTGATATTTTGAACAAATTCATAGTTGTTGCCGTCTTTATCTTTGTATTTTACAACCAGCGGGATTTTTGATTCTCCATTGGAGTCATAAGTAATTTCAAATCCTGAGAAATCGTCCGGTTCGAGCGATCCTACAACATATACGGGGTACGGCTCTTTTGGAACTGCCGGTTCTTTTACTGTTACTATAACCGATTTTGCTTCCTCAAGTCCGCTGTTTGTAATATCTCCTGTCATTCGTCCGTATTCTGTGATTATGTTGTTTAAAACAGGTTCCGCACTTTTTTTGTCTTTTCCAAAATTCAGTGGAATATTAATTTTTGAGATGTGATCATTCATTCCGTTTTTATAATTTGCAAAAAAAACTGCTTCTCCTTCATTTTCAGGTGTAATCTCAAATTCTATTGTTTTTGACTCGTCTGGTTTTAGAGATCCAATAAATCTGCCTGTCTGTGAAAATTCTGCCGAGTCTGAAGAGGGTAGTATGTTTATCCCGTTTATTTCATTTTCCCGTGGATTTGCAATAGTCAGAATGATTTTATCTTTTTTTCCTTTTGAGAATGTATCCGGTTTTTCCGTGACTGAAATGAGAATTTCTTTATCTTCAACTTTTACGGGAACCGGATAATTCAGACTTCCGCTTCCTGAAAAATCAAGATAAAAATCCGGGTAATTGATTCCATTGGATTGTTTTGCCTTTATTGTAAATGTGAAATCCATTTTGTTTCCCGGTCCGAGAGATCCTACGGTATCATATTCCCCGTCAGACATTACCGAAACATCTTTGCTGTAAATTTTTGCACGGTTAATATCCACACTGTTTATTCCTGTGTTTTGGATAGTTACTTTGATAGTGCCGGAATCTCCCGGCATGAAGACTTCAGGTGAAACTTTGACATCAGTAACTGATATGAAGTCTTTTGCATTGCTGCCGGTCTGGATTGTTGAAATATCAGATGCCGAGACCAGAGGTACTGCCGCAAAAAACATAGCAAAGATAAGAATGGTGAAAATTCTTTTTTTATTTTTAATCAAAGACTCTCTCATTTTAATCAACTTTTTATAAATTTATTTTTAGGAACCAGTGCCTGATTACAAAAATGGAGGTTTAATTTATTAAGAAGCAGAGATTGCTCTGATACCTGCTCTGTAAAGTGTTGATATATGGGCTAACCAAAAGGTTAGATGAAAAACATTTTTTATATTAATCTGTGATTTATTTTAAAAAATGATTATTTCTATCTGATTTTGTAATTTACATTAAATATCCTGGAAATAATTAAAAATGAAAATCCGGATTTAATTATCCTGTCTTAAAAAAGTACTTAAATCCATGAAATAATCCGGATAATATCAATAAGCAAAGAAGTTTCACAAATAATATCTGAATAACTAATTGTAGATATCTGGTTTAATTTCTTTTCAAAAAGACCGGGGATTGGTTTGAAACCGGTCTTTTTGTTAATGAATGGTGATCATGCAAGCTCAGATTTTGTTAGGATTAGAGGATATTTATGGTTTTCATAAAAAAATATGAATGATGTCATATCTTTTTAATTTCTCACACTTGTGCAGCTGTCTACATTGTAAGTGAAGATCTTTCCGTCTCCGTTTTTGCCTGTATGGGCTTTATTTTTTATGATTGATATAATGGCTTCAACATCCTTGTCCTCGACAACCATTTCGATTTTCACTTTAGGGATGAGATCTACAATTATTTCTTTTCCTCTGAACTGGAGTGCAATTCCCTTCTGGGCTCCCCGTCCCCTTACTTCAGTTACAGTCATCGCGTGATGTCCGCCTTCGATAAGTGCGTCAGAAACACGTTCGAGTTTTTCCGGCCGTATGATTGCTTCGATTTTCTTCATTTAATAACCTCATGTATGGATTGATTCCCCATGTTGTGAGATATCAAGACCCACATATTCTTCATCCTCATCTACACGCAGACCTATTGTCTTGTCTACTACTAATGCAAGTATGTATGTTACAATGAATGCGTATGCCATTGCTGCAAATGCATCTATTGTCTGAATGATGAACTGATTTACGTTTCCGTAAATTAACCCGTCTACACCTCCGATTGCTGCAATACAGAATATTCCTGTTGCAATGGCTCCCCAGAATCCTCCGACTCCATGGATGGCCCATGCGTCAAGTGATTCATCAAGGCCTTTTCTGACACGGAACAGGAGTGCTCCGTAACAGATTAATCCGGCAATAATTCCTATGAATATGGCTGAGATTGAATCAACAAATCCACAGGCGGGGGTGATTGCAACAAGGCCTGCAATTGCACCTGAGATCATCCCAAGCGAACTTGGTTTTCCATAAATCCATGATGCTCCCATCCATGCAAGTGCACCTGCCGATGCTGCGACGATTGTTACAACAAAAGCATTTGCTGCAATTCCGTCTGCTGCAAGCTCACTTCCTGCGTTGAATCCAAACCATCCAAACCACAGCAGTGCACCACCCAGCAGAGTTAAAGGAATGTTGGAAGGTTCCATTGAATCCTGTCCGAATCCAAGACGTTTCCCTATAACAAGTGCTGCAGCAAGTGCTCCGAATCCGGAACTTATGTGAACCACTGTTCCTCCTGCAAAGTCAAGAGCTCCTAGTTGTGAAGCCCATCCTCCGCCCCATGCCCAGTGTGCAAGCGGATCGTAAACAAGTGTTGTCCAGAGCAATCCGAATAATATGAATGCACTTAGTTTTACACGTTCTGCAAATCCTGATGTCAATATTGCAAGCGTAAGTCCTGCAAAGACCATCTGGAAGACCATGAACAGGATGTCCGGTATCCCGTCTCCGTCAAGTCCAACTCCCGAAAGGCCGACATAATCCAGCCCTCCTATGAATCCGCCTATATCGGTTCCAAATGCAAGCGAGTATCCAAATAATACCCATTGTATACAGACTATGGCAAATGCGATGAATGCTATTGCAATCATTGAGATGATGCTCTTTTTTCGAACCATTCCTCCGTAGAACAGCCCGACAGCAGGTGTCATCAGCATTACCATTGCTGTACAGATGATGATAAATGCGGTATCTCCACTGTTAATCATAGCTTATCCAACTCCACTCCTGTAATCACTTTAAAAATATTAAAGTTGATCATCGAAGTGATAGAAGGAAGTTATCTTCCACCGTATTTAAAAGTATCTAATAAAAAAATTTTAAAAATTAATATTTTGTAATTTGTTGGTTTATTTCCCACGGGTGAACCGCAGTTTCGTAGGATTCCCATTCTATCCTTTAAATATTGTCCAATCCTTTAGTAACATGTTTTCCCTGGGTTTTGCATAACAGCGGACCCTCTAAAAGTACTTGTTGGCGCTGTACAGGTCTCCTGGGAGGGTGTCTTTGCCTGCTGATTTTCTCCGGGTGTCATCTCAAAAATATTCAGATCACAGCCTGTCGGAGTTCAATTATTTTTTCGTACTCCTTTCCATTCCTGCTGCAATGATAGCAGCAAATGTCAGATAAGGATCGCATGTTGGATCCGGCTCAGTTATACTCTTGTACTGTTTCCTCCTGGTGACAAAACTCTGATAAGTGCTGTATCTGAAAGCTGTAGTTTTTCATCAGGGCTATAAAATGAATATTTACCGTCTTTAAAAAGTGAACAGTTGACATGCATGCCGTTTTCCACATATGCCGTAAATCGGTTTTCCCATGAATGTCGCATGAAGATTGTTTATATGTGCAATTGTTTTGGTTGCAAATTTGAATGTAACCACATTGTCGGCAGTACGCAATGCATCACCATATTTGAAATCAATTTCATGCTGGCTTTCTGCGACTTCGTGGTGAGGGTTTCAATGCCAACAAATTTTGGTCAGGGCAAGGATAATGTCGCGTCTAACATCTTCCGCATGTTCTGTTGGTGCGGGATCAAAGTATCCGCCGTGATCCTTTAAATTCAATACCTGGCTCGTCATTAATTATTTTAAACAGGAAAAATTCAGGTTCCTATCCTGTATTAAATGTGAAACAATTCTTTGCCGCATCTTCAGGTGATTTTTTTAGAATATATTAATGGATCGCCTTTAAAAGAACTTCCGTCAGGCATGCAGACATCTCAGATGAATCTTGCGGCGGTGGCATCTTTTGATGCGTTATTGTATGACTGTATATGTTGCGGGATCCGGCTTTAGGACCATTTCTGATTCCTCAATTCTCGCAAATCTTTTATTGAGTATCAGTCAAATGAAATAATGTTTTTTAATGCTTTTTCTGCCTGTTTTACTGGTATTGTAACATTTTTTGGCTGCCCCTGTATGTCTGAAAACTAAAGGCGGACAAATTTAACTCCGTCATTTTCTATTTCTTTTAAAATTGGCGAAATGTCATTTTTAGTCATTAACTATGAATTTTATTTTTTGCATTTTAATTATCGGGACTGCGGGATCTTTGGTGGAAAAGATTTTCTACATAGTACTATATATGATAACTATATAGATAATTAATAACGTACAAAGGGAATTACAAATAATTTTTATTTTCGTAATATCAAGGTTTGTGTTAATAATGTGTGGAATTATTAGTGTAATCGATCGCTCCCGAAATAAGATGAACGGTGAGTCGATTAAAAATGCGCTTTCTTTAATGGATGAAAGAGGCAGTGGTGAGGGTGCAGGATATGCTGTATATGGCGTATATCCCGAATATGCAGATTATTATGCACTCCATATTTTCTATGATGATCTGGCTGAACCAAAAGCCGCAGTAGAGGATCTGTTGGAAAAATGGGGCAAAGTGGAATATGATGAAGAAATCCCGACATATGACCAGGAGAGGCTTAAAAAGGACCACACTCCATGGAGATATTTCTTCAAACCGGATGGTTCGTTTTTTTCAGGTTCTACTGAAGAAGATTCGATAATTCACATTGTTAATAAGATCAATACTGAAATAGACGGTGCTTTGGTTTTCTCCTCCGGAAAGAACATTGGCATATTCAAAGCATCCGGATGGCCTGAAGATGTCGCTAACTTTTACAGAATTGAAGATTATGAGGGTTATATCTGGCTCGCACATAACAGGTATCCTACCAATACCTCCGGATGGTGGGGCGGTGCACATCCGTTTAACCTTCTGGACTGGAGTGTAATTCACAACGGGGAGATAACCTCCTATGGAACAAACCGGCGTTATATTGAGAGTTTTGATTATAAATGCACAATGGAAACCGATACTGAGGTTGTTGCATATCTCGCGGACCTCCTTGGAAGGAAACACGGACTTCCCGAAGATCTTACTGTAAAGGCACTTGCACCTCCTTTCTGGGATGAGATTGACAAGATGTCTGATGATAAGAAAGAATTGTACACTGCACTCAGGATGGCTTATGGTCCTGCCCTGATGAATGGTCCGTTTGCAATTGTTATTGCAAATGCTGAAGGAATAATTGGTTTTACAGACAGAATCAAGTTAAGACCGCTGGTTGCAGCAGAAGCCGGTGATCGTCTTTACATCTCGAGTGAAGAGGCTGCAATCAGAAGGATGGAAAATAATCTTGACCGTGTTTGGATGCCTTCTGCAGGGGAACCTGTTATCGGGAGGTTCAATAAATGACAATCGGAAGCACACCTGTAAAATACAGGATAAAAATTGATCAGGATCTTTGCATGCTCTGTGAAAGATGTATTGAAAATTGTTCTTATGGAGTTTTCAGACGTGAAGGGCAGAAGATAGTTCCTGATTTTCGTAAGTGCACAGCATGCCACAGATGTATTGCAATGTGTCCCCGTGATGCCATAACCCTGGAAGAAAAACCCAATGATTACAGATCTCATCCTTTATGGACAAGAGAGGCAAGGGAAGCAATATACAACCAGGCAAATTCCGGAAGAATTATTCTTTCCGGAATGGGCAATGCAAAGGATTACCCTGTAATCTTTGACAGACTTGTTCTTGATGCATGTCAGGTTACTAATCCAAGCATTGATCCTTTAAGGGAACCGATGGAACTCAGGACGTACATTGGCAAAAAGCCCCGTAAAATTGAAATTAACACTGTGAAAGAAGGGGACTATGAATTAAAAACAAAGATTGCACCAAATCTGAAGCTTGAAACCCCTGTAATGATTGGTCACATGAGTTATGGTGCAATTTCCCTGAATGCACAGCTTGCTATGGCTAAAGCGGTTAATAAGGTTGGAACTTTCATGGGTACGGGAGAAGGAGGTCTTCACAAGGATCTCTATCCATACCAGAATAATATGATAGTTCAAATTGCATCCGGTCGTTTTGGAGTTGACATCAACTATCTCGAACGCGGGGCTGCAATAGAAATAAAGATTGGACAGGGCGCAAAACCCGGAATTGGTGGACACCTGCCGGGTGAAAAGGTTGCCGAGGATGTTTCAAAGACAAGGATGATACCGCTTCATAGTGATGCTATCAGTCCTGCACCTCATCATGATATATACAGTATTGAGGATCTTGCCCAGCTTGTCAGGAGTTTAAAGGAAGCAACAGAGTGGAAAAAACCGGTCTTTGTAAAGATTGCGGCTGTTCATAATGTTGCGGCTATTGCGGCAGGAATTGCAAAGTCTTCTGCTGATGCTGTTGTTATTGACGGCTTTAGGGGTGGAACAGGAGCCGCACCCCGTGTTTTCCGTGATCATGTGGGTATTCCTGTTGAAGCAGCTATTGCAGCAGTTGATGATAAGCTTCGTGAGCAGGGTATTCGTAATGAGGTCTCGATTATTGCAAGCGGCGGCCTGAGAGATAGTGCTGATGTAACAAAGGCGATTGCCCTTGGTGCGGATGCAGTCTACATAGGTACTGCAGCACTTATTGCAATGGGCTGCAGGGTTTGTGGTTCATGTTACCGTGGTCTTTGTCCGTGGGGAATTGCAACCCAGCGTCCTGAACTTGTCAGCCGGATTAATACAGATGAGGCTGCACAAAATGTTGAAAATCTGATAAACGGCTGGACTCTTGAACTTGCCGAACTTATGGGAGCTGCCGGAATCAATTCAATTGAGAGTCTTCGCGGGAATCGTGACAGGCTCCGTGGATACCTTCTCGATGAGGGGATAATGGAAGTACTCGATGTAAAAATGATAGGGGCCTGATACACAATGCCTGATACAATTACAATTGATGCCAAAGATATGCATTACACACCTCTAAACAAAAAAATACGTGAGGCTGTGAATGATGGTGCAAAGGAAATAATTATTGAAAATGTTCTCGGCCAGAGATTTATCGGTAATGGCCTTCGCGGCGATGATGTCGAGATAAAAGTTAAAGGTGTCCCCGGAGGGGATATTGCAATGTTCATGAGCGGTCCTCATGTTACAGTTTACGGTAACTGTGATCATGCGCCCGGGAATACCATGGATGCAGGTGTTTTGGTAATTCATGGAAGTTCCGGCGATGCCACTGCTCACAGCATGAGGGGCGGAGAGGTTTATGTCCGTGACGATATAGGATACCGCGGTGGTATTCACATGAAAGCTTACCACGAAAAAAGGCCAGTTCTGGTTGTCGGAGGTCAGGCAAAAGCATTTCTTGGTGAATATATGGCCGGTGGTATTTTGATAGTGCTGGGTATGAATCAGGATTTTGCTGTTAACGAAAGAGGAATTGGAAGCGGAATTCATGGTGGAATGATCTTTGTCAGGGGGGATGTGGATGAAAATTTGTTGGGCATTGGTGCGAAGAAGGAGCAGGCAGATATGGATGATTTAAAAACAATCAGAATTTATATCGAAAAATTTGCTGATTACTTTGGTTTTGATTCTGATGAAATTCTAAAATCAGGATTTACAAAGATTGTTCCTGCAAGTGCAAGGCCTTTTGCAAACAAATACTGCTGGGAGTGATTTTGGATTATGTCAGGAATTAATTTTGAGAAATTAAAAAAAGAGGTCTGGGACAGGGATAATTGTTCAGGATGTGGTGCATGTGTTGCAGTCTGTCCTGCAGATGCAATAGTATTTTTGGACAATGATAAGTCACATCCTGTAAATACCGGGTATTGTAAGGATTTGAATGATAATGTGCCCTGTGGTGCATGTTATTCAGTTTGTCCGAGAACTGATTCTGCCAATATTAAAGGAAGTATGATGGGTGATTTCCTTGAAATAAAAGCTGCAAAATCCGCATATGAAGTATCAGGTAAACAAAGCGGAGGAGCGGTTACTGCCATTTTGTCTAATGCACTTGATAAAGGATTTATTGATGCTGTTGTAACTGTTTCCGAGGACAAGTGGAATCATAAACCAAAATCAGTTGTAATAACATCAAAAGAGGCTATGATTTATAGTGCGGGAAGCCGCTACAACTGGTGGATACCTACTCTTTTTGCATTAAAGGAAGCTGTTTTCAAGAAAAAATATGCAAATATAGCTGTTATCGGAACTCCCTGTGCAGTTTCTGCTTTGAGGCTTATGAAAGAGAGCGACAATGATCTCTTAAAGCCCTTTGGAAAATCAATCAGGCTTATATTTGGTCTATTCTGTACAGAGACTTTTGATTATGAAAGTCTTGTTGAAGGAAAACTCAAAAATGAGTTTGGAATAGAGGCCTGGGAGATTGAAAGACTGGATGTTAAAGGCAGGCTTGAGGTAACTTTAACTGACGGAACAAAGAATGATATTTCCCTTAAAGATCTTGAAGGCTGCATAAGAAAGGGCTGTCTGTCGTGCACAGATTTAACGGCGGTTGATTCTGATATCTCAGCTGGTGCAATCGGAAGTCCTGAAGGATATACAACCATTGTTGTCAGGACTGAGGAAGGGAAGGGATTTTTGACAAGTGCTGTTAATTCCGGAAATCTTGTTTTAAGTGACGATGTCGATTTAGGTCCTATTGAAAGACTTGCTGAAAAAAAGGCAAAAAGGGGATAAAAAGTAAACTAAAAGTTTTCAATAATTACCCTTTTTTCGAATAAAAATAACAAAACCTGTCAAACCGATTATACTGATTGCAGGTATTATCATTGATGGGAATTCAGGTACCGGAACCTGGCCCGGGATTTCTGTATTACCGTTACACTGGCCACGGGATGCCCAGTAAAATATTCTTTCAATTATTATGTCAGAATCATCGTTACAGACAGTTCCTCTCCCGGTCCAGAGGCTGTTTTCCAGAACAATTCTTCCCTCCCCATAGCATGCTGTTGCAACTGACAGAATTTCTTCAGAAACATGTTTAGCAATGATATTGTATTGCGTACTGAGTGATGACAGTGGCACTCTGTCATATACATCCGGCATATCATCTGAATTAAGGCCTGATGAGATATAGTGTGTCGGGCTGACAATTATTTTTCCGCATTGAGTCGGAAAATATGTGTCAGAAATTGTGTATTCATATGGTACAAAATCGGGTGTGTAAGGAGTATTGCGAGAGTTATATTGCCCAACAACAAGTCCGCCGCCGTTGTTTACATATGATTTCAAATGCGATGATATTTCTTCAAGCGATCTTCTTACAACTCCCCAGTTTGATGCGATATATATTACGTCGTAATTTTCCAGATCATTAAGAGTAAGGCTCTTAATTTTTGGTGGCTGAACTATGTATGTTACATCGGCTCCCAAACCTGTAATTCTCTGGGATTCATACATTGCATAAGGGTTTGTCCCCAGTACAAGTACATTCAGTCCGCTTAGAAGTCCTGAACTCATCATTTGCGGAGAATCCGGTGCAATGGAATAATGCATTGACGAACGTGCATATACAGAATTCCCTGTAAGTGCTCCGGAACATTTATCAAAACCTGCTCCTGATGCATTTGGCACAATAAGCATCAATATAATTGCGACAAGTAAAATTGTTTTAATTTGTTTCATAATTTTAATCCCCCCGGATGAGAATTTTCAAAAGTCAGGAATTGTCTCTTAGTGAAAATCTCAACCTCCCGGCATTATATCCCTTGGAATGCTTAAATGATATGTTGGGCATATGTGTCTGGCAGAGAAAAAATATGGTGGAATGGTTATTTCTCTAATAATACTGATGTTTGAAACTGATATGGGATGTTTTGGTATTCAAAACATGTAAAACAGGATTTTTTTAAAAATATGAAATCAAAATTGAATTTGAAAATAAAAGATTTTATTTAAAATAATAAATATTATGTTTTATTGAGACCTTTAATTAGAGTTCGAGAACTGATTTAATTCCATCAAGTCCTGAATATGCTGTTGAATCCAGTGTAATTGGTGTAATTGAAATATTCCCTTTTGAGATCGCATGAACATCAGTTCCTTTTGGTGCGTCTTCCAATAATGGTCCGTTAATCCAGAAATAAGGTCTACCACGTGGATCAAGACGTTTTTCAACACCTGTTTCAAAGAGTTTTTCTGCGAGATTGGTTATCTCGTATTTTCCTGTGTATCTTTTTGGGAAATTAACATTGACAACATCTGTTTTTTCCGGGAAACCGTTAAGCAGAAGTTTTTTGCAGATATCTGCCGTTGCTATTTTTGCATCCCCGAAATCAAGTTTTGAATATCCGGGATCATCAAATTTTTCTCCCTGATCTTCGACCTGAAGTGAAAGTGCTACTGAAGGTATCCCGTGATTTGCCGCTTCAAGTGCTGCACCAATAGTGCCTGAGGTCATAATTGATTCAAAAGAGAGGTTCTCTCCGATATTAATTCCTGAAACCACAAGATCCGGTTTGAGTTTAAGGGCATAAAGGCCGATAATGACAGAATCCGTCGGTTTGCCGCCTACTGAATAGGCTTCTGTGTCATTTATATAAACTTTTCCTGCTCTTATTGGTTCAAAAATTGAAATAGAGCGGCCGACAGCACTCTGCTGAGTTGAAGGTGCAACTACTGTCACATCTGCAAAAGTGCTGAGGGCATCGTAAGCTGCCCATATCCCTTCTGATGTTACACCATCATCATTTGTGAGAAGAATTTTTGGTTTCATTTTTACACCGTTTTATTTAAAATTTATTCCGATAAGTATTCTGAATAATTTTATCTCTGATTCCTTAATAATTAAGGGTGCACAAAATAAAATCAGGCAACTATAATAACATTTGCTTATAAACAAAAACAACAGAACGGTGTAGCATCAATGCGTTATAGAAAATTCTTTCATTCGATATTAATAGCAATACTGCTGATTTTTTTGTTTTTTGCTTCAAATGTTTCGGCTTCTGTTATATATTTTGCACAGGAAAATCCTGTTTCTTCCGAAGAAGGATTAATTCTGGAAAATTTTATGGTAACAGGAGAGGGAACCGAAATTTATGAAGATGATCCGCTTACTGCAACTTACATGCTTGGATATGACTCAGAATCAGAATATTCTTTAATTATTGATCAGCCTGGTGGTTTGTATTTTGATCTAATAGACCCTGAAGGAAACAAAGTGAAATCCACAGCTCATTATGTTGGAAGTACAATTAATCCCGGTGATTATATCGGAGTCACCGAGACTCTGTCTTTTGACAAACCGGGTGTATGGAAGATTATCCCTTCATATACTGTTGTAAACAAACACAAAATTTCAAAATTTAAAAATCCTGATGTATGGGAGGCAGCAGAAATAAATGTATTAAGCAGTGCACCACCCAGACCTGATCTTTTGGTTGATGACCTGAAAATCTATTATGATGGTGATATGGGCACTATTGAAAAGATTTCCTATACTATAAAAAATAACGGGGATGTCGATTCAGGAGTCGTCATATCTTCCATATCAGTAGATGACGTTGTAATTGTCAATAACAGCAAATCCGGATTTTTGCCCGCTAAAGAAAGTCTTACAATATTTGAACCTTTGAATGTTCCTTATTCCGGTGAAAATTCATTAATAGAGGTTTTTGTTGATTCAAAAAATATGATTGATGAATTTGATGAAAAAAACAATTTTTACAATAGATCTTTTGAAAATCCGGCGTTGAAGGAAATAATTCAAAGCACCCCTGTGCCTGAAATGACGGTCTCTCTAAATAATATTGAATATGAAGAGAGGGCATCTCCTGATATTCTGGTATCTGACCAATCCGGTAAAAGCCCTGTTAATTTTTCTGATGTAGGGATTATCTGCGCGGTAATGGGTTTATTGTCGGTTATTCTTACAGTTGTGAGTTTTGCTTTTGGATATTATTATGGCCTTAACAAAAACCGTGAGCGTGAAGTTCGGTGGATGAGATCAAAGATAGAATCCCTTAGATCCAAAAAAGATGTTGATGTTTGTGATTCTTCTGTGGAAAATGATGATAATATCGCGGAAAACATGGAAAAAAAGCTTGAAAAGGCAATTGAAGATACAAAGAAAATGTAGATGCGATCAAAATATTTTATCACTCATTTTTTTAGTTTTAATCGTCACCCTCATTTGTTATCGAAGTACAAATAAATATCAATGAAGGCACTTATTGCCGAATATGCTGTATTCAATGATCCTGAACTTGCACCTGAGGGTGCAGCAATGCTTCGCGTTCTTACCAGAAGTTTTGAAAATTGCGGGTATGAAGTTTTGTCTCCGGAAAAAGGAGATTTTGCTGATGAGATTCGTCGCCTCGCGCCTGAATGTGATGTTGGTCTTGTAATTGCTCCTGATGACATACTGGGAAGATTTACTAAAATCGTCGAGGACAATACCCGGAATATTGGTTGTGGAAGTCTCAATATTGCAATATGCTCGAATAAAAAGCATACCGGTTCAATACTATCGGCTCATGGCATAGCTGTCCCAAAAGAAGTTTCAGAAGGTTACCGGCTTGTAAAAAGAATCAATGGAGTTGACGGTCTCAATATGAGGCTTACCTTTGATGAGGCCGGTGATGGTGAATTTGGTCAGGAGTATATTGAGGGGGAACATCTGAGTGTAAGTCTTGTTGGCAGCAGAGTGACAGGGGATGTCTGTCGCTCTTTTAGTGGAAAACCGCCTTTGGTTCTATCACTAAATCGCCAGTACATTAAAATGGATGACAATAAATTCCGTTATGGCGGCGGTGAAACTCCTGTGTCACATCCAAGGGAAGCTGAAATTATAGAAACCGCAATTAAGGTGATGAATGTTCTTGGCTGTCAGGGATATACGGGGATTGATGTTGTGGTTGCTGACCGGATTTATGTGGTTGACGTAAATTCCCGTCCGACAACAAGTCTTGTGGGAATTTGTGAAGTGATGGAAGAAGAGATTGCGGATATTTTAGTAGAGTCTTCAAAGGGGAATATTCCTGACGGGGTTCATCTCAACGGCAGGGTTTCATTTAATCCCAAAGGTGAGGTGACAAGACTTGAGTGATATAATCGGTGTTGATGTGGGCGGTGCGAATTTAAAAATTGTTGATGGTGATTCCGTTGTTATTCACTACTGTCCTATGTGGCAGGATTCTCCCCTGACAGAGATTTTAAGACCCTATTCCCATAAAAAAGCGGCAGTTGTAATGAGTGGTGAACTGGCTGACGGTTTTAAAAATAAAGAAGAGGGTATTCGTTTTATTGTGGATTCTGTAAAGGCAGGTATTCCTGATTCAGTGTTCTATGGTATGGACGGTTGTTTCCATGAAGATCCTACAGCACTTCTTGCGGCGGCTAACTGGCTAGCTTCAGCTGATTTTTTGCAGGAAGATTATCCTGATGCTGTTTTTGTTGATATGGGGAGCACAACGACCGATATTATTCCATTGAATTCTTTTGATTCATTAAAAGGTTTAACAGACCTGGATCGCCTGAGAAAAGGATATATGGTTTATACAGGTACATTAAGGACAACTGTGCCTGCGGTTTTACGAAGTGCAATTGTTAACGGATTTGAAACTCTCGTAAGCAGTGAATATTTTGCACAGAGTGCAGATGTTCACCTTGTTCTTGGAAACATTAGTGAGGATGATTATTCAACACCGACTGCTGACGGGACGGGTACATCATATGGGGAGTGTCTTCAGAGGCTTTCAAGAGTCGTCTGCTCTGATTTGAGTGAAATAGGGGAGAAAGGAGCACTTTCAATTGCACAGGCATTTTATGACGAGCAGAAATATCAGATAAAGCGGCAGGTGGAGCGTGTTATGGAAGAAACCGGTGCTTCTTCTGTTGTTGCTGCCGGAATCGGATCACATATCATTTCGGAAATATTCAACTGCAGAGATCTATCAAAGGAGATGGGTGTATATTCCGATGCTATGCCTGCATATGCCGTACGTGAGGTGGCAGAACGAAAAGAGAGATGCTAAGTCTTGTTTTATTTGCAGGATCTATTGGTCTTACTGTCGTATTTTACTTCTTAGGCCTGCCCTTTTTCTTTATGTTTTTGTTTATTCCGGTGATCCCTCTGCTTGGAAAACCAAAGAAAATAAAATATTGTCCTTTATGCGGATGGGCAACTTCCGGCGATGAACTGTACTGTCCTTATGACGGAGAGGCCCTTATTGCAAAAGGTAATTGAAATTTTTTTAAAAAATCTTATCTTCTTTTCTGCATGATCATCTGCATCATAAGCATACTTTTGGTCTGATCTGAATCAGGGATACCTGTCCCTGAGAGATTTAGAAGTGATATGGGAAAATTAATTCCGAAGAATTCAACCGATTGCGGACTGGGGATGTCACTTCTTTCATAATTTCTTACGCTTCCCGGATTCACAAAAATACTCATATTTTTTAATATTTTGGATATGTGGTTTGCCGGGTGTCTGTTTTTGTTTGCTATGCAGAAATCAACAATTGGTGTTCCCGTTCTTATGCCTGAATAGAATGGTGATTTTGCATATACGAGTTTGCCGCATTCCCTGCATCTGAATCTTTTAACATTGACGCAGACCTCTTTAGGATTTCCATCTTCCAGGACTGTTGCAAATTTTTTTCTCTTTATGTCATGACCGGCAAGTGCCCCTCCACATTCCGGACACCTTTCAGCTCTGTCAAAAGTGGTGTCCTGTATATCCATTATTCCACTTTGAATTAGTTCGCTCAACATCGGTGGAATGATCACTTTTTTCATGTTAAATAGTAATTCGTTCTCTTTGTAGATAAATTCCACTGTTTTTGAGCATGTTTAGGCTTTCCAAACAAGATTCTTAAATAATACTTCATCTAATTTTTTTGACAGAGGTAAATTCATGGAATTGAAATATGTAACAACAGTATGTCCTTTCTGCGCGACAGGATGTTCTTTCAACCTTGTTGTCAGGGATGGCAGGGTTGTAGGGGCAGCACCTTTTCAGCGTTCAGTTGTCTGTGACGGCAAGACATGTCAGAAAGGTCATTTTGCATATGAACTTGTAAACAGCGAAGGCAGGCTGAAAACTCCTCTTGTAAAAAGGGACGGAGAGCTTGTCGAAGCTACCTGGGAAGAGGCTCTTGGTATCATAGCAGACAGGTGCAGGGATTTTTCAGGAAATGATATTGCAGTGATTTCTTCGGCAAATGCAACTAATGAAGACATATTCGTTCTCGGCAGACTTGCAAAGGAAGTTTTTAAAACAGAAAATTTTACAAGCATGGCAGCATTTGGGGTAAATGCATCCGCCGGAAGCATTGCAGGCATTGCAAAGGCAGACTGCATAGTTGCGGTGGGTAATATTGCTGAATCACATCCGTTAATCGCACGAAGGATTGGGAATGCGATTGACAAAGGAGCAAAAGTTATCGCAATTGACTCATATGAAAGCCCCATGGCAGTAATGGCAACTGAGTTTGTCAAATCTGCACCTGGTGCTGAAATTGAGGCAATAAGTGACGCTGCAAAGTTTGTTGAAGGGGAAAATATTGTGGTGCTTTATCCGGTCGGAATGTCTTCATCGGAGGCAGCAGTTGCAAAAGCCGCATCAAAACTTGCAGAGGAGAAAGGGGGCGTTTTCTGTGCACTGCCCGCACAGTCTAACGGACGTGGTGCAATTGATCTTGGTGCTGCTGAAAAAAGTTTTTCAGAAGTAATTGACAGCGATTCAATAAAGGCATATTATGTGATGGGAGAAGATCTGGGCCCTATTGATGCAGGATTTGTTGTAGTTCAGGATTCGTTCATGACAGGCACTGCAAAAACAGCTGATGTTGTATTGCCTGCGGCAGTATTTGCTGAAGTTGATGGCACTTTCACCAATGCAGAGCGCCGTATTCAGCTTTTAAGAAAAGCTCAGGAGCCATCTGAAAACGTAAAGGCAAACTGGCAGATTGTCTGTGAAGTCGCATTAAAACTTGGTCAGGATTTTGGATATGAAACTTCTCAGGCAATCTTTGGTGAAATATGCCCGGGAATTACTTATGAAGAGATTTCAAAGGACGGTTATCAGACTCCTGCAGGAGAATCTGTTATTGCTGATGAATCTGCACCGGCTTTGGTTTCTGCAACAGAAGAATATCCATATGTTCTTGTAACCGGGCCTACAGCATGGCATGGCTTTGGAGGTGTTGGTACACTTTCTGAAAATTGTCAATCCCTGTTGCGTGAAGTTCCGGGAATGTTTGTTAAAATAAACACTGAGGATGCAAAAGAGCTTGATTTATTGAAAGGAGCATCTGTGAGGGTAATTACGGAAATTGGTGAGATAAAAGCACCTGTGAAAATTACAGATGAAGTTGAAAAAGGAATAATTTTCGTTCCGACAATGTGCATCGGTAACGAGTGTATCTGTATGCTTACAGGGAAAAAAAGGGCAAGAGCTGCAAAAATAGAGAGGGAGGTCTAGAAAAATGGTTGCAAAAGGCGATATGCTGCTGGCATGGGCAAAAGACCCGGAAGATCTGAAGAGAGGAGAATGTGGCGGTGCGGTTACATCACTTTTAAAATATGCACTTGAAAGCGGTATGGTTGATGCAGTACTTGCAGTCAAAAAAGGTGTTGATCTCTATGATGCCCGGCCTGTTTTAATTACAGAACCTGAAAAAATTTCTGAATGTGCAGGTTCACTTCACTGCGGTACACTTCTCATTCCAAAAATCATCAAAAAATATCTCAACGGTGCAAACGATATGAAAATCGCAGTCACAATGAAAGGCTGTGATGCAAAGGCACTCTATGAGCTTGCAAAAAGACAGCAGATCAATCTTGATAATATCATTTCTATTGGATTAAATTGCGGGGGTTCAGTAAGTCCTGTTGATGCAAGGGTTATGATTGAGGAGAAATTTGGACTTAATCCTGATGATATTGTAAAAGAGGAGATTGACAAAGGTCAGTTCATTGTTATAACAAAAGACGGAGAACACAGGGGAATCAAGATAGACGAACTTGAAGAAGAGGGATACGGGCGTCGTCTTAACTGTCAGCGCTGTAAAACAAAGGTTCCGCGTCAGTGTGATCTTGCATGTGGAAACTGGGGCGTAATCGGTGACAAGGCCGGAAAAGCAACATTTGTGGAAGTTTGTTCTGATAAAGGAGCTCTGCTTGTTGAAAAAGCAACCGGAAATACAATTGAGGCAGAAACAGCAAAAGGTCCTGGTCTTGAAATACGTAAGAAAGTTGAAAATGCGATGCTTAAACTGGGAGACAGATGTCGTAAAGAGCAGTTTGAAAAACTTGGTGATGGGCAGGATCGTCTTAAATATATTATGAATCAGACATCCCGCTGTATCAAATGTTATCAGTGTATTGATAATTGTCCAATATGTTATTGTGTTGAGTGCTCAACCAAAAAGCCGTACCTTGTGGAATCCGGAGATGTAACGCCGCCATTCATGTTCCATCTAATCCGTTATTCCCATGTTGCAGATTCCTGCGTGAATTGTGGTCAGTGTCAGGAACTTTGCGCCATGGATATTCCAAATGCCTTATATATGCACGCTCTTCAGCTTGAGATGGAAAATATGTTCGGATATGTGCCGGGAGTCAATATGGACCTGCCTCTCCTGTCACTTGTTGAGGAACCAAACGAACGAAGACGCCTCTCAGACACCGGTGATGATCAGATCTTTGATATATTTCAATAATTAAGATGCAAATATTATCTATAATTTTTTGAACTTTTTTTTAAATTTGATTATTCTCTGTGTTAGGATTATGTTAAGCAATTTAGTAATCTCTCAAATATTTCCAGACTAATTAAACAAATTGCACATCTCAATTTTCAGTTTTGAGAACCTGGTTGTAATAATAATTTTGTGAAAATTATGATTCTTTATAGTTCATTCATATTATATTCTGAAAAATCTTTATTTTTAAGAAAGAATTTATAATAAATTACATGTTTAATAATGACTAATTTTGGAAGTCAATTCCTCTAAAACGGGGTCTGTTTTTAAAAAAAGTGTGAAAATATCTTTTATATCATCAATTATGATGTAATTGTCTGTAATTGTGGCAGGTGTCAGTTTTTATGGGTATTTGAGAAATATTTTTTGCGTGGCTATTTCGACGGGTAATTGCTATAAGTTAACACTTGCAAAAAGTTAATATCTATGTTTCATTGGAGGACTCTGATTTTTTGATATATCTGTTAAAAAATTCTCTTTTTTCTGAATTGGATAATAACTCTTTAATACTACTAATTAGTGATTTTAAATTGCCTATAATGTATAGGTGGTTTGTTATTAGAACTAAAATATTGGAGAGGTTATAAAAATGGTATTTCATCCACCTGCAACAATAATTGCAAAAGTTGGAACTGCTGGTAAGGGCAAATGTGCACTTCCGGCATGGAACATGCTCCTCAGAGGATTTATGGCAGGAGCATATATTGCAATGGGTGCAGCACTTGCAACAGTCTGTTCAACAGGCGTATCAACTTTCCTTGGAGCTGGTCTGGGTAAGTTTGTTCTTGGTGCAGTGTTCCCTGTTGGACTTATTATCATCGTAATGACCGGTGCAGAACTGTTCACCGGAGACGCAATGTTTGCTCCAATGGCAGCATTCATTCATAAAACAAGCTGGGCATCTGTCCTTAACCTCTGGGTTTGGGTATATATAGGAAACCTCATTGGTTCACTTGTATTTGCATACTTCGTTGCATTTGGTCCATACACATCATGGTCTGCAACCGGTACAGCAACAGTAACTGCATTCGGTCTGACAGCAGTCAAGATCGCAGCAGGAAAGACCAGTTATATCGGACTCGCAGCAACATGGTCATGTTTCCTCAAGGCTATCTGTTGTAACTGGCTCGTTAACCTTGCAATTCTTCTCGGAATTTGTGCAGATGACGCAGTTGGTAAGATCTTTGGTATCTGGTTCCCAATCATGGCTTTCGTTGCCACAGGATTTGAGCACTGTGTTGCAAACATGTTCTTTATCCCTGCAGGTATTCTGACCGCTCCATTCCTTTCAGCAGATCAGATTGCAGCAGTAGGACCTAAGCTTGCAAACCTTGGCTGGGTATCAATGTGGACAAACAACATCATCGTTGTCACAATTGGTAACATCGTTGGTGGAATGATCTTTGTTGGTGTGCTTTACTACTATTCCTTCAAGAAGGATATTGAAGCATCCCAGTAAAATCCCAGTAAAAAATTTTTTTTGATGATTTTAAAATGAAGATTAAAAACAGAAATGTAAGAATTTCGATAATAAATATATTTGTTGTCGGAATGCTTGCATTATTCCTGATTTCCTACTTTGTATCAACCGGAGATCTTTCGTTTTTCCTGTTGGGAATAGTGTTATTGGTTCTTATGCTTTTGATTCCTCTAATGCTGAATTATATGAGCCAGGATCAGTATGCAGGTTTAATTCCTATATACGAAAGTGAAGCAAAGGATACACGAATAAAGAACATCAACTCTTCAATGATTGGCAATATTGTAAGAATTGAGGGTGTTGTGGAAAGAGTTCTCTTTAAGTCGCTCAACAGGCCACAGTATCTTGTAGCTGATAAATCGGGTGAAATATCTGTAAAGATGTTTACAACGCCGATTGAAGATGCAGATAAGGATGATGTGGTGGAAGTCTACGGGCAGATAATAAAGAGATATATATTTGTGGGAGATCCCGTTATAAATGCTGTAATAATCAGGAAACTGGATCGGAAATCCGATCAAAAAAAGTAATTTTAAAGAACTGTTTAACTTTGTTAAACAGGAATCTGCAATTTATGTGATTTAAAAATTAATTTATCTGTTTTAAGAAATTTTATAATGTAATAAAACAGGTGATTTTAATGGAAAAATCCGGATTTTATTCTATCCTCAGTAAAAATAAGTGGCTTATTGGTCCTTTCATCGCGTTTGCCGGTATAATTATCGGAATGTTATTTGGGGGCAATGAAATTTTAGGTTATGCGGGAGTTGCAGGCTGTGTTGTTGCATCTTTTGTTCTCGGGTTTATTGCATATACGATACCAAAAAAAGATATTGTTTCAATAATTGCTCCGATGTATGCAATTTTGATTTTTAATCCCTGGAGTGAATTTTCTATTGGTTTAACAATGCAGATACTTTATGCCGTGACAATATTTGCCATTGCCTACCGGCTTGAAAAGAAATTTATAAACTAAATATTCCCATCTTTTTAAAAATAATTCCGATTTGGAAATGAAATTTTAATGCGCTTTGATCAAATATTTTTATTTTTGTTTTTTTAATTTAGTTTTTAATTAACTATTTATATTGAATTTAACTCTTTTGTTAAAAATTACATATGTTGGTCAATTTTTACTTTAGTCAATGCATAATTCTTTTTTTTGGTATTTTCTCTCTTAAAAATCACAATGCTTAAATAAAGACAAAATCCAAAATTTGAATTAATAGAGGTATAGTTATGGACTTAAAATTCGTTCAGACAACCTGTCCATATTGTGGAACAGGATGTACCTTCAACCTCGCTGTCAAAGACGGCAAAGTTGTAGGGTCGGCACCATATCAGAGATCCCCTGTTAACTTAGGTAAGACATGCCCGAAAGGAACATATGCTTACGAATTTGTAAACAGCGAGGATCGCTTGACAACCCCTCTTATCAAGAAAGGGGATGAATTTGTAGAAGCAACATGGGATGAGGCGTATGCACTCATTGCAGAGAAATTCAAGGGATATAAGCCCTCTGAGATTGCATGTCTTTCATCTGCACGTACTTCAAATGAAGACAACTATGCAATGATGAAACTTGCACGTGGTGTCTTTAAGACAACACACATTGATCACTGTGCACGTCTCTGCCACTCTTCAACAGTTGCAGGTCTTGCTGCTGTGTTCGGTTCAGGTGCAATGACAAATTCAATTCCTGATATTGAAGAGTCAAAGTGCGTCTTCATCATTGGAAGTAACACCTTTGAACAGCACCCGCTTATCGGACGCCGTGTTGCAATGGCAAAGAAGAAGGGCGCCAAGGTTATCTATGCAGATCCAAGGTACACACCAACTGCACGTCAGGCAGACATTTACATGCAGTTTAAGTCTGGTTCAGATGTAGCAATTCTCAACTGTATGATGCACGAGATCATCAAGAACGGTTGGGAAGACAAAGAGTTCATTGCTAACAGAACAACAGGCTTTGAAGAACTCAAAGCAGTTGTAATGAAAGATGACTACTCACCTGAGAATGTAGAAAAGATTTCAGGCATTCCTGCAGCACAGCTCAGAGAAGCAGCAGAGATGTATGCAAAAGCAGGATCTGGAGCACTTCTTTACTCAATGGGTATCACACAGCACACTGTCGGTGTTGACAATGTAAAGTCAACTGCAAACCTCCAGATGGTTACAGGTTACCTTGGAAGGCCAGGCTGTGGTGTAAACGCACTTCGTGGACAGAACAATGTTCAGGGTGCCTGTGATATGGGAGCACTCCCTGTTGTCTTTACAGGATACCAGAAAGTAATCGACCCTGCAGCACACAAGAAATTCGCAGATGCATGGGGATTCCCTGACGGTATCTGTGAGCCTGCAAACGGATACGAAGTTACAACACTTATCAATGTTCTTGCTGACAAACCTGGTGAAATTAAGGGATTATACATCATGGGTGAAAACCCGATGCTCTCAGATCCAAATCTTAACCATGCAAAGCATGCACTTGAGAATGTCGAGTTCATGGTTGTTCAGGATATCTTCCTTACAGAAACAGCAGAACTTGCTGACGTAGTACTTCCTGCAACATGTTATGCAGAAAAGGACGGAACACAGACATCCACAGAACGCCGTGTCCAGAAATGGAGAAAGGCACAGGACCCGCCAGGACAGTCAAAACTTGACTGGAAGATTCTTGCAGAAGTTGCAGCAGCAATGGGCTATGCAGACCAGTTTACATGGGAAACATCAGAAGATGTATTCAATGAAATGGCATCACTCACACCATCATACCACGGTATGACCTATGAGCGTCTTGATAAGCCGGAAGCACTTCACTGGCCATGCCCTGAAGTAGACCACCCCGGAACACCGATCCTTCACACACAGAAGTTTGGAACCCCGGACGGACTTGGAATTCTGACACCTCTTGAATGGAAGGCTCCTGCAGAAGTTCCTGATGAAGAATATCCATTTGTACTCACAACAGGCCGCTGTATCTGGCACTGGCACACAGGAACAATGACAAGACACTCAGAAACACTTGATCATGAAGTTCCAACAGGCTGGATTGAGATAAACACTGAAGATGCAGAAAAACTTGGCATTGCAGACAAGGAAATCATCCGTGCAATAACACGCCGTGGCGAAGTTGAAGTGCCTGCAAAGGTCACAGACGACATCATGAAGGGCGTTATGTTCATGCCATTCCACTTTAAAGAGTGTGCAGCAAATATGCTTACAAACGATGCACTTGATCCAGTTTCAAAGATTCCGGAGTACAAGGCATGTGCTGTAAAGGTTGAGAAAATACAGGAGGCCTGAAAATGGTAGCTAAAGGAGATTTAATATATGCTTCAGCCAGTGATTCCGGTATCCTTGAGAAAGGAGAATGCGGTGGAGCAGTTACAGCCATCTTGAAGAGTGCTCTTGAAACAGGACTTGTAGATGCAGTTTTGGCAGTTAAAAAGGGATACGATGTCTACGATGCACGTCCTGTATTTATTACAAACCCTGAAGAAATAGCTGAAACTGCAGGTTCACTTCACTGTGGTACACTTCTTACACCAAAGATGATCAAGAAATTCCTCAATGGTGCAAGAGATATGAAGATTGCAGTCACCCTTAAGGGATGTGACGCAAAGGCAATGTACGAACTTGCAAAGAGACAGCAGCTTAACCTTGACAACATTTACATGGTCGGTCTGAACTGTGGTGGATCAGTTGCACCAATGACCGGCAGAAAGATGCTCACTGAAGTGTTTGAGATTGATCCTGACACAGTTGTCAAAGAGGAAATTGACAAGGGTCAGTTCATTGTCGAGACCGCAGACGGACAGCACAAGGGTATTTCCATTGATGAGCTTGAAGAAGCAGGATATGGACGCCGTGCAAACTGTCAGCGCTGCAAGACAAAGGTTCCACGCCAGTGCGATATTGCATGTGGTAACTGGGGAGTTATCGGAGACAAAGCAGGCAATACAACATTTGTTGAAGTCTGCTCTGACAAAGGTGTAGACCTCGTTGCAAAAGCAGAATCAAACGGTGCTCTTAAGACAGAGGCAGCCAACCCGAAGGGTGTTGAGATTCGCGCAAAGATCGAAGGCTCAATGCTTAAACTTGCAGACAAGCTTCGTGCAAAACAGTTCGCCGAAATGGGAACCGGAAAAGAGCGCCTGAATTTCATCATGGATGAAACATCACGCTGTATCAAGTGTTACCAGTGTATTGAGAACTGTCCAATCTGCTACTGTGTAGAGTGTTCCACAAAGAAAGGACACCTTGTAACACCAGGACAGGTTCCGCCACCATTCATGTTCCACCTGATTCGCTATTCACACATTGCTGATTCATGTATCAACTGTGGTCAGTGTCAGGAACTCTGTGCAATGGATATTCCAAATGCACTTTACATGCATGCAATTCAGATTGAAATGCAGGACATGTTCGGCTATGAACCTGGTGTTAACATGGATCTCCCATTACTTGCACTTGTCGAAGAACCGACAGAGCGCAAGCGTCTTAGTGACACAGGCTCAGATCAGATCTTTGATATCTTCCAGGAAGAGTAAATCAAAGATAAATTAATTTTTTTCAAATTCTAATGCAAATTATCTCTAATATATGAACGATATGCCTAAATGCAATATCATACGCCGTTTAATGAAAATTACGAATGTAATTTTCGCATAAACCTGTATGAACCAAATCAGGTTCCACAGGTTTTTGATATAATGCTGTTTTAAAAAATATTCATCGTGGGTAATCCCTGATATAACCTGATATTCTGAATTGGTTTGTAATACCCGGAGTCATTAAAAAAGAAATTTACCGTTTAACTCTCTTTTTTTGCGGGATGAATAAACTTGCAAAAAAACCTAATGATAATATGATTGCTATGGCATCAAAACTCGATTTCATTGCCTTTGATATTGCGTTGTCAACAATAAATTCAACATCTTTTTTTAATTCATCAGGGATTTTTTCAATTTCCGGAGAAGATGAAATGTCATTTTTACCTGATGTTTCCTGCATTTTATATGCCCATTCCTGAAGTTCTTCTGCAATTTCTTCAGATGTCATATCTCCAGAAATATCAAAAGATCCTATCCCTGATATAAGACCGGTAAAAAGTGCAGTGAATAGAACAATTCCTATAAGTGCAGTTCCAATTGATGTTCCAAGTTGTCTTGTTGTATTAAGTATCCCTGATGCATCACTTTCCTGTTCTTTTGAGGCAGAAGAAAGTGTAAGATTCGTAAGTTGTGAGAGGATAATACCAACTCCGATTCCGAAAACTATGGAGCCAAAAATTAGATCTTCAATCACAGTCTTTAAACTAAAGACATCCCTTAAAAGAACTGTTCCTATGAGAGCTATCAAAAAACCTGCCATTATAAGATTTTTTGGTGAAGTAATGGATGTTAGTTTGCTCGCTGATATTGAAAAAAACAGAATTGAAAGGGATAATGGCAGCAAAGCAACACCGGTTAAAAATGCATTTATTCCTGTTACTGATTGAAGAAATACGGGTATAATAAATAAAACTCCGGCTATGACAATATTTTGGATCATACCGACAATATTTCCTATACTAAATGTACGGTTTTTAAACAGATCAATATCAACAAGCGGATATCTGTTTTCTTCTTTCAATTTTTTCTGCCATAAATAAAATCCGCCAAGTAAAATCATACCAAATCCTATTAAAACCGGAATGATATTCCACATATTGAAATTTTTTATTGAAAGAATACCGATTATAATGAGTGAAAGTCCTGCAAATGAGAGTGTTGTTCCAAATATATCTATATCCTTAAAGTTCATTTTCGGTTTTATTTCAATTAACAGATATGAAAATATGATAATTGTAATTACAACCAAAAGTTCAAGCCGAAATGCCCAGCGCCAGCTGTAAAATGTGGTTAAAAATCCTCCAACTATTGGTCCGAATGCAGCACCTGCAGCACCTACACCCCCCCATAAGCCAAAAGCAAAGAGTCTGTCCTTTCCTTCATATGTTCCGGTTAAAAAAGAGGCTGTTGCAGGCAGCATAAATGCAGCACCAAGACCTTCTAAAATTGACCATCCGATTAAAAGAATTTTTATATTCCAGCTCATTGATGCAAGAAAAGTGCCTGCCCCATAAAATGCAACACCAAGCATGAAGGTTTTCTTCCTTCCGATGACATCCTGCATTTTACTTCCAAATAGCATAAATGAAGCCATAATCAATGCATAAATCGCTATTGTAAACTGAATGGCAGTAAGGTCTGTATTCAAATCCTCTACCAGTGCAGAGATTGACACATTCATTATTGTGGTGTCTATAACCATTATAAAAACAGCCAGACATGTAACAATTAAAACCCCCCATTTTGTATCAAATCGAAAAGACATTAAAAAACACCTTTGATATATACGGAAATATACTATTGACGGAACAGTTTAATGATATTAATAATATCTATATGTTTGTCTTAATTATTTCAGAATTGATCTACTGTTTTATAATAAAATAATTTGAGTTTAATTAATACTTTGAGGCTTCTGTTGGTGCTAACTAAATGATTTATCGCGGACACTATTATGAGGTATGAAATATTAATGATACTCTTTAGGTGGATTGTCATGACTCTTAAAAAAAAGATGTCTTTGTTTGTGTTTATATTAACTGTAGTAATTCTTTTAACGGCTTCAGGGTGTGTAAACCAGTCCGAAAATGTAAAATCATCATCAGGAGTATTGTTCGGTGACAGCTGTCCGGCAGAACCTGTTGTCTGTCCCGGCTGTGATTATGATGATATATCAGATAAAAATTTAAAATGTGCAAATCTATCCGGTGCAATGCTTTCAGGGAAATATCTTATCTCTGTCAGTCTGAATTCAGCAAACCTTGAAAAAGCCAACCTTAATCATGCCTATTTAAGATTTGCTGATTTAAGTAATGCAAATCTTAACGGGGCTTATATGGAATATGTTGATTTTACAGGTGCTTCACTTGAAAATGCTATGTTGAAAAATACGAGAATTATTGATGGGGAATTTTCAAATGCAAATCTGAGGGGGGTTATAATTACTGACTCTTACTCTCCTTCTGTGAATTTTAAATTTGCAGATTTAAAATATGCAGTTCTTAAGGATTCCATTCTTCTGGGATCGGATTTTACCGGTGCTGATCTTGAAGGTGCTGATCTTTCCAATACAAATTTTGCACTTTCGTATTTCATTAATGCCAATTTAAAAGGTGCAAAATTGAAAGGAGCTGATCTGAATGGTACTCTGTTGACAGGGGCAACATGGATTAACGGAAGTGTTTTTCAGGAGGATTTTCTAAAATAAAACTGATCTATGCATCCGGTGATTTCTCATAAAACGGGTGTGAAGACTTTTTCTTCATTACTGTTTTTAATGGAAATGGCACTGTCATTATCCTGAAACAGAACCTGAAAAATTTTATTATTTTTTAATTTCTTTATGATTTGTTTATTTTTAACCAAGTGCTTCTTTAATTAGTTTTTTCTGATTATCTGTAAGCCTTTCAGGTATCTGAACAATTACTTCAAGAAAGTGATCTCCACGTTTATCTGAATTCATATATGGCATACCCTGTCCGCGAAGTCTGAATCTGATATGGCTTTGTGTTCCGGGAGGTATTTTCAGCAGTGCTTTTCCGGATATTGTTTTAACATTTATTTCTGTTCCCAAAAGTGCATCCAAAAGAGTGATCTTTTTGTCGGATATCAGGTTAGCTCCTTTTCTTTCAAAAAAGCTGTTTTTCCTGACATATACGACAACATAAAGATCCCCTGGTGGTCCTCCCTTAGAACCGCTTTCCCCTTCTCCGGCAATTCTTAAATATTGCCCGTTGTTAATACCCCTTGGAATTGTAATTTCTATTTTTCTGGTTGTTTTTGTTCTGCCGTTTCCTTTGCATATTCCGCATGTCTTTTTAATTATCTGTCCTCTGCCGCCGCATTTTGGGCATGCTGAAATATTGATGAAACTGCGATACTGATCTTTTTTTATATTACGAATCTGTCCGGTTCCTCCACATGCATCGCAGTTTACTATATATCCGGGTTCTGCACCCGTTCCTTTGCAGTTTTTGCATTCATCATAATGTGGAATTTCAAAGACCCTTTTAAGACCGTAAAAGGCATCTTCAAGTGAAATTTCAAGATCATATCTGAGATCTGCACCGGGCATTGTTTTGGCCCGTCCCGGTTTTCCTGTAAAGCCGGAAAAAACATTGAAAATATCTCCAAATCCAAAATCGCTGAATAAATCCTTATAATCAACTGTTTCATATCGTGGGATATCCTCAGGTCTGAATGCCGAATGGCCAAGCTGGTCATACTGTGCTTTTTTCTGAGGATCTGAAAGAACCTGATATGCCTCGTTGATCTGTTTGAATTTTTCCTCGGCTCCTTTGTCATCAGGATTTAGATCGGGATGGTATTTTCTTGCAAGCCTTCTGAAAGCGGTTTTGACCTCTTCAGGGCCTGCATTTCTTTCAATACCAAGCGTCTCATAATAATCTTTTTTGTCCATTTTTTTTTATTTAGAATTAATCTGCAACCTTGAAATCCGCATCAACTATGGTCTGGTCATCTTTTTCACCGGTTTCTGACTCATATGAACCTGCCGAAGATGTCGCTTTTGTGTACTGCTCCTGTGAATGCTGCCGAGCGGCATCCTGATATATTGCAGAGCCCGCTTCTGAGAGTATTTTTTGAAGGTTTTCGGTATCTCTTTTTATCAAACTGACATCCTTTCCTTCAAGAGATGACAATAATGTATTGATTCCGGCGTTTATCTTTTCTTTAAGTTCATCTGATAGTTTTTCTGAGAGTTCGGATTTTGTCTTTTCAGCAGTATATATAAGTGAATTGGCAGAATTTCGAAGTTCAGCCTCTTCTTTACGTTTTTTGTCTTCTTCCTCATATTTTTCCGCTTCATTGATCATATTTTGAACAGAACTTTCAGAAAGTTTTGTAGAAGCAGTGATTGTCATCTTCTGTTCTTTGCCGGTTCCAAGATCTTTTGCGGAAACATTCAGGATGCCTGAAGCGTCAATATCAAAAGCAACTTCGATTTGTGGGATGCCGCGTGGAGCAGTGGGAAGGCCTATCAGGTTAAACTGCCCGAGGCTCACGTTATCCTTTGCCATTGGTCTTTCCCCCTGAAGAACATGAATTGTGACTGAGGTCTGGAAATCATCGGCGGTTGTAAATACCTGGCTGTTTTTTGTTGGAATGGTGGTGTTTCTTTCAATCAGAGAAGTTCTCACACCTCCAAGAGTTTCGATTCCAAGAGTGAGCGGTGTTACATCCAAAAGAACCAGGTCTGTAATTTCACCTCCCAGTATGCCCCCCTGAATAGCTGCACCAATTGCAACACATTCCATTGGATCGACAGTTCCTTCAGGTTTTTTCCCTAACTTTTCTTCAATGAATCTCCTTACAACAGGCATCCTGGTCGGGCCGCCGACAAGAATTATTTTTTGGATATCCTCTTTTTTAAGATCTGCATCTTTGAGTGTCTGTTCTATTGGATGAATACATCTTTTGATTGTCGGGTCTACGAGTTCTTCAAGTTTTGATTTTGTAATTTTCATATACAGATGCTTTGGTCCGCCCTGATCTCCTGTGATATAAGGAAGATTTATTTCGGTTTCAGGAACTGTTGAAAGCTCTATTTTTGCCTTTTCTGCTGTTTCTTTGATCCTGTTTTCAGCCATCTTGTCTTTTTTAAGATCAATTCCTTCCTGTTTTTTAAATTCATCATAAATCCAGTCCGCAATTCTGGCATCCATATCTGTTCCGCCAAGATGCGTATCTCCTGATGTTGAAAGGACTGTAAATGTGCCTCCTCCAAATTCCATAATTGTTACATCAAGTGTTCCGCCACCAAAATCGAAAACCATGATTTTATATTCTTCACCCTTCTCCAGCCCGTAAGCCATCGAAGCTGCAGTCGGTTCATTCACCAGTCTTACGACTTCGAGTCCTGCAATTTTACCGGCATCTTTGGTTGCAGTTCTTTGATTGTCGTTAAAATATGCCGGTACTGTAATGACTGCTTTTTTTACTTCTTCTCCTAAGAATTCTTCCGCATCTCTTTTAATTTTCTGAAGCAAAAAAGCTGAAATCTGTTGTGGCGTATATTCTTTTCCAAATATTTTGTAGATATGGTCTGTCCCCATCTTCCGTTTTGCAGCCATAACAGTTCCTTCAGGATTGCTGACCGCCTGTCTTTTTGCCGGCTCTCCTACCAAAAGCTCTCCGTCTTTTGTAAATGCAACATAAGAGGGAAACATCTTGCCTGCTATCGTTGCCCCTTCTGCTGAAGGGATGATTGTCGGTTTTCCGCCAAGTAAAACTGCTGCCTGGCTGTTTGATGTTCCAAGATCTATTCCGATAATTTTTTCTTTAACCACTTTTTTCACGCCCCCCGGTTAATTAAATAATCAAACCCAAAAATTTTGGTTTGAGAACCAATACATGAAATTTCAGGAGATTTTTTTAACCTGAAATGATTGTTTTCAAGTGCTTATTCAAACATTACATTTATTTCAAACTTTCTAATAAAAAAGAAATAAGAGAAAATATGCATGCCTGAAATTTTGGATCATACGTAAAAAAGATATTCACAGATAGAGATTTACCGGAATTGTAAAAAAATATATATTCTTAGGGTCAATTGCTGACGTTTATTCAATGGATGTCTTTGACAATGCATTGAGCATTTCAGTCTTTGCCCTTTCATCAGTTTCTGTTTTTGCTGCTTTTTTCAAAGCTTCTGCTGCAGATTTGCTTATTCCTATATTTCCAAGCGATACGGCGGTAATTCTTCTTACATATTCATTTTCATCTCTTAGAAGTGGCAATAGCGAGATTGACAATTCGGGTTTTTTATAGAATCCAAGACTTTTGGCAGCCATGTACCTTACATGATCTTTCTCATCATTCAGCATTTTTGTAAGAGAGTTTACCGCCCTTTCGTCTCCAATCAGACCAAGTGCTTCGACTGTTCTGTATCTGACAATCCAGTTTTCATCGTTCATCAGATCCATTAAAGGCAAAACAGCTGTTGTGCCTGATTCCACAAGGGACTGCATCGCTTTTGCACGTAATTCTTTATCAGTGCTATAAAGTCCTTTTATTTTTTCATTTACTGAAGTCATAAGTATCATATATTAATTGCCTGTTTAATAATAATTTTACATTTGTTATTATCAAAAAAAAGATTGTTTAAAAGCAGGGTTTATGCTATGATCAGGAATGATCATTTTGGAATATAATCATCAACGATATCAAGAAATTCTTCTATTACGGCTGATGAATACGGGCCCTCTTCATAACCTGTCATGATTGTCATAGAATCTTTGTATGTTGAAAGTGTCATTAAAAAGCCCGGAGGCCAGCAGATTGTCGGGAGAAAGAGAGCATTTTTTATTGTTGGTATTTTATTGCTGTCAGTTATGGAAGAAAAATAGTTGTCTGTATTTATAATTCCGACATTTGAAAATACAGGATTTTTGTATCCTGTTTTTGTATATTTATTATCCATTTCTTCAAAAAATTTCCTTACTCCAAAAAGACCATCTGAAAAAATTTCTTCATAGAACAATATACACCCAAGACCCAGATTGTTTGACTTATGATAATCTGTAACGGATACAATTCTTTCAATTATATCCTCTAATTTAGCCCCTTTATTTATGGTGACCGACGCATCATAGGCAATAGAGAGGTTTTCCATTGAATACCCCGGGGTATTATTGAGATGTCTTCTAAGGTCAGCAGATGTCAGGATTGTTTTTTCTTCCTGATTGTCAGAAGGATTATTTCTGATTTTAATTACACCGAGAAAGAATGCACCAAGAATTACATCATTTATCGTTGCATTGTATTTCTTTCCGAATTTTTTTGCTGCAGTTAATCTTTCGGGAGTGAACGTCCTGTATTTTATTCTTTTATCTCCCCCTTTGTTTAGATAATTATAAGGGAAAAACCATCTGTCAACAAAGGGTTTTTCATCTTCAATTGCACATTTAATATCTTCTTTTGTAAATTTATCAAGCAGTTTTCCTGTTCCTTTGTCATACCAGCCCATATATTCAGGAATATATTCCGCGTTTTCAAGAGTCCTGGAATATATTGAAAATATAAATTCAGATAAATCTTTTAAACCGTGTGCATCTGCAAAACCGTGATGACATCCGATTAAAACTGTATCACTTTTATTTTCCTTTCTGTAAAGAATGACTTTCACCTGAGGTCCTGAATAAACATCAACGGATGGAGGTAAAGATGAAAGAGGCATCTGAATTTCATTATCGGTATAAATAATCTCAAATGCATCTTTTAATTTATCAGGCTCTATTTTTTCCCAGTATGGTTTGTTATCGTATTCAACGTAACGTGATGAAAGGTATGGATTTGCCACAAGTGCCTTTAAAACTGAATTTTCAAGACATATTTCATCTATTTTGTCATCAAATTCAAAAAGCATATACATGGACGGATCGTAGATTCTGTCAAAATAGACATTGAAGACATCAAAAGCAGATGCGGGAAAAAATTTTAATTCATCATTTTTTGTCATTTTATACTCACAATATTATTGGATATTTTGCAGGAATTTCAGGTGATTCTTATTGAATATATTTTTATAGTTCATCAAAAGGCGTTTTTAAGGGATCCAAAAGGATTTCATTGGCAAGTCCCCTAAACGAAACAGCGGCAACAGCACCGATTATGCCTTTCTTTCCGGCAACGAATAAATTGTTTTCCTCAGCTGTCTTTAATGACTGATCGAGGTTTATTATTTTGTTCCTGGCTGACATGCCGTATTTTCTTAAAGAACCGGATATGCTAAAGCCGCATTTGATGGCAATACCCCAGTTTTCTGATAAAGATTCGTCCTCAACAAATCTGACTGCAAGATTTTTAATGTGCAGGACTTCTTCAGGTTTTACGGCAATTTCTATGAAACTGCATGAATTGCCTGCCGTACATTCTTTCAGGTCGGGATTTAACATAACAACCCTGTGCCCTATTGGAATTACGCCGTTTAATTTACCAAGATATTGCAAAAGACCAAGTGCAAGTGCAAAAGTGGCACCGCCTTCCTGGGTATCAGTATCATCGATTCCTATAATCAGGTGTGTAAGTGCCCTCGTAACCACTTCTCCTTCAACGAGGTTGCCGTTATATTCAAGAGTTACATCACAGACACCTTCAGCCATTTTCATCATGTCTGTAAGGGAATATGCAGGTCCTCCTATACAGCGGATTTTCTGAATGATATTATCCTTTGATTTTTTTATACCGACAACACCCACAGCTGAAGCCGGGTAGAGACCTATTGAAGGGTTTGGTTTTTTTTCTTTGTCGTTATCATTCAGTTTTGCATATTCTATCAGAAGGGTTCCTTCACGATGTGCCTTTGTCAGAATACCGCCTGCAATTGAATGATGGTGTCTGCAAAATGCTGCACATCCGCCGCTTCTGCATTCATGGAAAATTGCTATGTTTTCACCATCGACAGTAGTGAATATCCTTTTGCAAGCCGTCTGAAGCATTGCACTTGTCGTGATATACCGTGCAGGAAAACGTCCGCGTTTTTCTTCTCTTGTCAAAACGCATTTTTCTTCAATAAGTCTGTTTACCCAGTCCTGAACAGTGCTCCTTGGAATATTTGTAAGCCCTGCAATATCATTGACTGTAAAAAAGCCGTTTTCGAGGGTTAAATCCCTCATATGTCTTAAAAGTTCACGTCTTTTTTCAAGAACGCCCGCCATTGCACTCCCTTATAAAAAGCAGATCGGAAATAATTGCGCTTGCAGTTTCAATTGAACCTGCACCTTTGCCAATAAAGGTCACATCTCCGGCAAGATCAGTTTCCGCTGTTACTGCATTTAATGTGTCCTGGACGACAAGCGTGTGGTTTTTGGGAAGAACACGGGGTGACACCCGTAAAATTTTTTTACCAACATCAATTTCACCAATAAGCCTGATCGTCAGATCATCTTCTGCGGCAAGTAAAAGTGCCTCTGATGTCAGCCTGTCGATACCCTCTGTTTCCACATCCTGGAGAGTCTTATCATATCCCAGAATTGTGTTTGCGAGAATCACGAGTTTTATTGCAGCATCGATTCCTTTAACATCATAGGTTGGATCAGCTTCGGCATATCCGAGTTCTCTTGCCTCAAGAAGTGCCTGTTTGTATGTGAGGCCTTCATCTGCCATTCTTGTCAGGATATAATTGCAGGTTCCGTTGAAAACCCCGTATATCTTTTTGATTTCATTTCCTGCAAGTCCGTACTGCAGAGAATGAATAAGAGGAATTGCTCCGCATACTGTTGCTTCATATTTTAAAAGACATCCGTTCTTATCTGCAAGTTCTTTGAGAGCTTTGTATTCAAGAGCAATCGGACCTTTATTGGATGTTACAACATGTTTACCGGCTCCAAGTGCTTTTTTAATATAACCAAGCGCAGGTTCACCGGTTGTTGCATCAGTAGGTGTTACTTCGACAAGTACGTCATAATCAGCATTTTCAATGATTTCGTCCGGAGTAATATTTTCTTTTCCGCAAAGTCCTGTTTTCTTTTTATTTTCCAAAACAGCGTCAAGATCTATTCCGTTATTTTCTATTAAACCACTTTTGGAATCCGCAACTGCTGTGATTATAATTCCCGTATTTTTGCTGTTAACAATGTTTGCAATACCTCTTCCGACCGAGCCAAACCCTAATATTGCTATTTTCATTTTAAAAGCCCTCCAGAGGTTCGATTATTAAAAAGCCCTTTTGTTCCGCCACTTCCTGCAATATAGCCATTGCCCTGTCTATATCCTGAACACTGTCGGATTTTATTGTCATTTTTGCAGATGTCGGTTCATTTATTGCAGGCATAACCATTGAAAGTTCACCAACTTCTGCATATCCTGTTCCGTCAATCCTGTCCACAGTGTCGCTTAAGTCGGTATGCATCAGATGACCGATTATTATCACTGATTTTCGAATAATGAATCTTTCTTCACCCACTCTTAGAATAGAAACATCGTTTTCCTTTAGAGTCTCTATTAATGAGTTGAGCTTTCCTTCAGGAAGTTCAAGCCAAATCTGGACGTCAAGAGTTCCGTTTTCCGAGAGTGGATCACGCTCATGGATAACAGATTTTATATTGCCTCCCACATCGGATATTGGTTTTAACGCTGCAACCAGCTGGCCGGGAGAGTCTTTAATCTCAAGTTTCATAGAGACCTGCATCGTCTAAAAATCACCTGTATGTTTTGTTTTGAACTCAAAAGTTGATAAGTCTTTTACAATTCAGTCAGAAAAATATGATTTACGGATATGATTTAAAGGGATTTTAGCTTGCTGTCAACCTTTGCAAAGAAATTTTTTCCTGCATTTATGAATAATGCAGGTTCCCTGGATTTTTGAATTGTAACCACATTTCCGTTATATAGTTCCATTATATACTGGCCATCGAGAACAAGATCGGCAGGTTTTGTACTGTCAAGCTCAACTCTCAGTTTTCTTTTATCGCTTATTATGTGCGGCCTTGAAGACAGATAATATGGTGCAAGAGGGACAAGCAGGAACCCGTCAATCCATGGGTCAACAATCGGCCCTCCTGCACTCATGGCATAAGCGGTTGACCCTGTTGGTGTGCTTATAAGTACGCCATCGGCACGGAATCTTTCTGCAGGAACATAATCTATGTTTATTGTAAACTGCAGGATCTTTGCCGGCCTTGATGTGACTATTACAGCCTCATTTAGTGCTTCGCCAACATATTCGTCATCAACAAGCAGATGGAGACGCATTCTGTTTTCAATATTGTATTTGCCTTTTTCAATTTTCAAAAGGTATTCCTCTGCTTCATCCGGTTCAAGATCTGTCAGGAATCCTACATTTCCCCTGTTTATTCCTATCAGCGGTATCTGTTTTTCAAGCTGTCTTATGGTATGAAGTACTGTTCCGTCTCCTCCGATAACAACCGCAACATCGCCTGAAAGCCGGCTGAATGAAACACCTTCTTTTAAATTAAGTGCTTTTGAGGTTTCAAGTTCATAGACTATTTCATGACCTCTGTTTTTAAGAAATAATGATATTCTTTTTCCAATTTCAAGCGCACCCGGGTCATCCGGCCTTATGACCATTGCAAATTTCATATTTTTTCTGCCTCACCTGAGATATTCTATTACTTTTTTGTGAATGAGTCCGTTTGTTGCCACAAGACATCTTCCCTGGCTGACGTCATTTGAAAATTTTATTTCACACCCGTCTTTGTCGGTCACTGTGCCCCCCGCCTCTTTGCAGAATAATATTCCTGCCGCGGCATCGGTTACACGGAGAGTATTTCTGATGTCGACAAACCCGTCAAGGCGTCCGCACCCGACATAGCATATCTCAAGTGCTGATGCTCCGTAAAGACGCCACCTTCTTATTTTTTCACCAATTTTTACAATTGTTTCCGGTTCAAATTTTTTGCCGTAGATGCTTATTGTTGAATTTTCCAAAAGTCTGGTATTGGATATTTTTACTTTCTTTTTATTGAAAAATGCCCCTTTTCCTTTCTCTGCATAAAATGATTCATTGTGTGCCAAATCGTTTACATATGCTTTTTTGATCATATTATCCTCTGCGTATGCAATTGAAAGGGCATAAAACGGGTTTCCGGTAACTGCATTATGTGTGCCGTCAAGGGGATCAAGATATATTGTTCCAGACTGACCTCCCATATCCCTACACCCTGCTTCTTCACTAATAAGTGTTTTGCAAAAAGCTGTTTCCAAAAGATAATTTATAACGATATCCTCTGCGAGTTTATCAATTTTTTTTGTGGGTGTGCCGTCGGCACCCATCATTACTATTTTGGCGGCTTCTTTTGTGCCTATGAGAGGATTTATTGTATCACTGACTTCTTTTGCGATCCCGTCACAAAATTTTTTAAAATCCATGGATCAACACCTGTCTAAACCATGTGTTTTCGTTGAATTTATTTAAGTTGATTGCGATATAGTAAGTTGAGTTTGATCATTATGAAAGAACAGACTGAAATAGGAAAATTAAAAGAAGGACGTTACGTCGTAGTAGATGATGAACCCTGCAAAATTCTTGGAATTGCAACATCAAAACCTGGTAAACACGGTGCTGCAAAATCAAGAATTGATGTAATGGGTATTTTTGACGGTGTAAAACGTTCAATTGTACAGCCGGTAACAGCAAAAACATATGTGCCTATCGTAGAGCGCAGAAGTGCACAGGTCATCTCAATTGCAGGAACAACAGTACAGTTTATGGATGTAAAGGACTTTGAGATGTTTGAACTTGAACTTCCAGAAGATGTTGCATCAAAACTTGAGGCAGGTTCGGAAGTTCCTTACATTGCATCAATGGGCAAGAGAAAGCTCGATAACTAATTACAAAATTAAATCAAATTAAATAAAATGCAATATTTTTCAAGTTCTTTTTTTGCTGATGCGGATTCTTCTTATGAAGAAGCCCATTATGTGATTTTCGGTATTCCTTATGATGGAACAACATCATATATTTCAGGAACAAGAGACGGACCAAAAGCAATCCGTGAGGTTTCATACAATTTTGAGACTTATATTCCGGAATTTGATCTTGATATGACTGATATTCCTGTAAAGGATATGGGTGATCTTGAACCTTCTTCTGTTCCGGAAATGGTGGTTGCAGAGGTTGAATCAGCAGTTCGGGATTTTTTAGAGGACGGAAAATTTCCGATAATGCTTGGCGGTGAACATTCGGCAACTGTCGGGGCGGTAAGAGCGATAAAACCTGACTGTTATATCGTATGTGATGCGCATCTTGATTTAAGGGATGAATATGGCGATACACCATATAATCATGCCTGTGCAACGAGAAGGGTTCTTGAGTCAGGCGTGTCCGAGATTTATATCATAGGCGGGAGAAGTGGTCCAAGGGATGAATTTGATCTTGCTAAAGAAGATGAGAGAATACATCTTTACACATCCGATGAGGTCCGGAGGCTTGGTATCTCATCAGTTTTAAAAACAATTGAGGAGAGGATTTCAGGGAAGAAATGTTATCTGTCAATTGATGCTGATGCAATTGACTGCTGCCTCACTCCGGGTCTTGGGACACCTGAACCCTTTGGCCTGACTCCTCTGGATATAAAGGAAGTTGTTGATGTTCTTGGCAAATATGCTTCAGGTTTTGATTATATGGAGGTCTGTCCGATAGATGCCGGTCAGACTGCGGCTGTGGCTTCAAAAATCATCCGTGAATTTATTGCAGTCAACCGGATGTCTTCAGAAAAAAAATATTAAATCTTTTTTAAATCCTGTTTGTATTTGATTTAAAAAAATCAGATTTTTGGTTTACAAAAAAGGATTAAGTTCTGTTGCTTTTGAAATATTTTTAATTTATTAAAATATTAATGGAGATAAAAATCTCCCTTTAATATTAGTTATAATGAGTGAAAAATAAATTATTGGGTCTGAATGAATTTCTCAGGCACCAGTATGTCTATTTTATAAGATTTGAGCATGTTTGGGTGAATGATGAAGTAATAATTGCCTGAACCCTCATAATATTTATGTTTCCATAAATATTCATTCAGGTTTTCCCTTTTTATTACCTCTCCTTCAATGGTTGTCTGCTCTTCTGCCAAAACATCTTCTGATCTGAAAAATTCCTCACTGGCACTGGCTTCCTCTTTTTGTATCTCCTTTGGAAGCGGGCCTTCTGTTAAAGAATTCAGAATATAAATGAGTCCGTTTGGCTGGTCCGCATTTACAACCTGGATGTTTATGGAAGGGATAATATAAAACTGGCTTTCGGCAGCAACTCCCAGGCTTTCAGCTTCACTTGCAACAATTCCTTCAACTGTTCCGCCTTCATTTTCGGTTATTGTAATATCTGTGCTTCCCACATCACCCATACTTTCAAAGCTGACCTCGGTTTCCCAGTATGGGAATGGAATATTTATTATCTGGGTTGTTGCGTCCCACTGGCCGTTAATTGAAGCATAAACCACCATCTTGTTTTCATCAGGTTTTTCATATCCGGGTGTTCTTGAACCGTAATCTTTTACTGTGCCTTCCCATTGAAGATTATATGTGGAAGGATCGACAAACTGAACTTCTTTTGCGGCTCCGTCCCAGACCGGTGTCGGAGTTGCGATTACTGATGAAGAAACAGGACTGTATGGTTTTGTTGTTGCTCCTTCGGGAAGGGGAATATTTACAACAGGTTTTGTTTTTGATTCCGGAAGAATTGAAACACTCTCTCCGCTAATTATTGGTTTGACGACAAAGGCAAGGATCATTACAATTGCAATCGCGCCAATAAAAAACATGAGATCCTGTTTTTGCATAATAAAATTTGGTTACAGATTCATATATATGATTTTGTTTCATTCACAAAAATTAAAGTGAAAAAAATGTATTTTTTTAATAATATACTGATTTTGATGAGATATTAGTCAATATAACGCACAATAAACCGTGTGAATATGTTATTTGGCTGAATAAATCCTTAGATTCATTTATGTGCGCGAAATATCCCATATTTTAAGAAGTCCAAAACATCCTGAAAGCATCATATCACCAAAGGGTGATGCATGATAGGCATCAGGCAGAATTTTATTTTGGTTTGGCCCTGTAACCGCGATATATTCAGAGTCAAGATTTTTTCTGACACTTGCACCGTGTCCTCCGTCTTCAAAAACCTCTTCGTTTGTAATTGTTCCTGTCCTTAGTTTATTTAGATAATAATTCATTTTTTCTTGGCTGAGGCTGCCTGTATGATGTTCAAAAATGCCAAGGATTTCAGTACCTTTGATTGTAAATGCAAGTGTGTGGCCGTTGCCTGCGTTTACCAGGGTCAGACCTTTTTTGGCCATTTTTAAAACAACCGGATCACAGAGTGCACCCATTATTGCAGCAGGGCCGGTGTCGGTTACGAGTGCCCCGGGACATTGTTCAAGCACTGAGTGCATCCTTGTCATTGAGGGAAGTGGTGGATCCTGTGCAAGAGAGGAGATTTGCCAGTCATTTTTATCAAGCATCTCATTTAAGCACCTGAATCTGAAAATCCTGTTTGAAACATCTTTTGAAAACCCGTGATCCTGAACTGCAATGGCAATGTTTTCCGGATAATCGATTGAAAATGCAGAAAGGATATTCTGGATTTCATCTTTCATGTAATCTCTTGTCTTAATGACTTTTGTATCAGTTGAGATGTGTTCATCTTCGAGAATCAAAATTCCCTTATCTTTTACAGCGTCAATATTGTCTTTTATTGTAAGTGCAGCCTTTTTTGTGGCGGTAATTTTTATTCCGTTTTGAAGGGCCTTTGATATCTCAAAAACATTTTGCCCTCCTCCCATTGTATATCCTGTCAGATGAATACTTTTTTTTGCTGATGCGGCATTTCTTATTTCTTTACCAACCACAACATTTGGTGAAGGCAAAACCATTTTTATTGAATTTTCAATATTCTGCCCCGGTTCATACAGTAATATATCCTGTGTTCCTCTTCCGATATCTATTGCAAGAACCGGCTTCTCTATATTGAACATAATTCTTCAGAATAATTTATTCTGGGAAAAGAGATTAAATTATTTTTTATTCAGACACGAATTCCGCGGTCGACAGGTGATAATGCCGACTCCGCAGATTTTTTGTCAGGTTTGTATTCTGTGAACTGTTTTAGGGACACTGTCAGATCCCTTGTAAATGCAAAATAACCTATCTGCGTATTTTTACACAGGTTCATTGCCATGTCCATAAGTCCGCGTGGATCAGGCCTTGCTTCACCAAGCCATATATGAAAGATATTTCCTCCGTCAACAATCGGGAAGAATATATGTTCAATTTCCATTCTTTTTGTAAGTGGGACGTCTGCACCGGGTGTTACGTGAATACCGTTTGTATAGTATATTGGAAGATCAAATGATGTTCCGAGTTTTTCAAGTGCGGTATCGAGATCTCCTTTTGTAACCTTTTTTGCATATTCTGTAAATCTTTTGTCAAGGAGATCTGCAACATTGAAACGCTGACCGGTTGTTTCAGCAGGCGTTCTTGCAAGTGCGAGTGTCATATTGTGCTTAATGGAAATTTCCTTTGCATACATCTCCATTTCAGTCATTGCCCTGACAGCAAGTGCAAACGCTTCACGGCTTTCATGAATCTGGAAACCTGTGTGGTGCTGGACCATCTCATTTACGCCGACAACACCGATTGTGTACACAAGACCTTCAAGATCGACTGCAACAGGCCCTCTTGCTTCTCCGTTAGGATCGTTTGGATCTTTTGGTCTTTGCATTGCAAACGGCATTCTGCCTTTGGCCCGGATATTTTCCATCCATCTTCTTTTGATCTTAAAGACTTCCGTTGCAACATCCATCAGCTTTTTTAGTTCGGCGAAGAGGCGTTCATTGCTGCCCTCTGCCTTATATGCGGCACGCGGGCAGTTTACTGAAATTACCTGCCATGATCCCATGGAAAAGTGCTTTCCGTCTTTGAAATACATCTTGTCATCAAAAGATGCATCCTCGTTTGCAAGGGATGAAAACTGGTATGCACAGCACTGATAACATGAGATGCCTTCTCCGGCTCCCCTGTAGGCAGGAATCTGGTTGTCATAATAAGGAGTTCCAAACTTGGAGGCAAGCTCGAATGTCATCAGATAGAGATCATGATATGTGGGCAGATCAGGATTTTCCCTGTTGAAATTCTCATTTTCTTCCATGAAGTCAGGTTCTATGCTGATTTCGGGTTTTGGGAAGTTGAATGGCTTTCCCCAGTAGTCCCCTTCCAGCATGACTTCCATAAGTGCCTTGAACAGCAGACGGACTTCTCTTTCAAATTCACTGTATGTTCTCTCAGGTGCCTGGACTCCGTTCCAGACTTTTCCTTTATAGACGCATGGTTTGTCTTTCCAGAGTGTCGGAACTCCCGGAGATAGCTGTACTGATGAGAAGACTACCTGGCCGCCGCGTGCAACCATCATCTGTGTCATCTCATACACGAACATCTGCATGAGCTGTTTTATGCTTTCATAATCAAGCCCTTCAAAATAAGGTGCAAGGAATGTCAGGAAGTTATAGTATCCCTGCCCGCCGGCAAAATTGGTCTGGGCACTGCCTAAGGCTTTTACTGCATGAAGTACTGCTACTTCCGCACGTTTTGCAGGCCCTGCAACAGAGGCCTTTGTTCCGTTTCCGTCAGGCATCAGGCCGTAATAGAAGAAATATCTTAAATCCCAGTCCTGACAAAAGGGGCGTGTTCCGAAATACTCAAGATCATGAATATGCATATCTCCGGAGAGATGAAAATCCGCAAGTTCGGGAGGGAGTTCAAGGAGATACTGTTCTTTGCTTATTTTGTCGGCCTTCTTTTTGTGGGATGTTTCGGCATTTTCCTGAAGATTTGCATTATCCTTTGCTTCAAATCCTCTCCCTACATCGATTAAATGAGCATCATAAACAGGAGTTCCCACTCTCGTACTCACATTACGGTATGGGATTAGATCGTGCTCAATCAGGGTTATATTTGTAATTTCCCTGATTAAGGGTCCGGAAAGAAATTTCAAACCAAGGTTTTGAATTTTCTGCTCGACATTGAAAGCAATTTCCCTGGCAGTTTCCACATCTATGGTTTTTCCGCCGTAAAATTCCTCGACAAGTTTTGTTTCTGTTAATAACTGCTGTATTATTCTTTCCCTGTCCCATTCAAGGATGAGACCGCGGGAAGTGCGTACCTTTGGAAGAGAGGGTACTGCAAAGCCGTCTAATGTCTGCTGTAGGGATTGTTTGTTTGGTTCCCTTTGCATAGGTTATTCACCTTTACATAATGGAAGAACATTATCTGTGATTACTGCTCCGCCTGAAAAGAGATCAGCAGATACAAGGAATTTGTCTTCCACCTGTAAGACCGGGGCCTCCCTTACAAATACATTGTTTAATCTTAGTTCTGTCATATTTGCCGGATCAGCGAGATCAAGTTCCTGATATTCAAAGCCGTTTTGTTTCAGAAAACTTTTAAGCAATTCGCAGTTCGGGCAGTTTTCAAGAGAATATACAACTATTTTCAAATTATCGGACACTAAAAAGATCCCCCAATTGGTGATTATATGATAGTTGTTGCTGGAAAATAAAAACTCTATCGTTTCATAACCAGTCTGAGAAAATCCATATCATAATCAATATATGTAATAGAAATTGCGTGGATGTTTTTTTTCAGGTTAGTTCATTTAGGTCTGGGAACAATAAATAAAAATAATGGTAAGGGTTTTTGTCGCAATTGAACTTCCAGAAGACGTCAGGGAAAAGATGTCTTCAATACAGGAAGAGCTTAAGGTCAGCAGGGCAAAAATGAACTTTGTTAATTCCGCTATGAGTCATATTACTCTCAAGTTCATAGGAGAGGTGGATAGTTCCGGACTTGACAGAGTCAAAGAGGAATTAAAAAATGTTGAATTTGACAGATTCACACTCCGCTTAAAAGGAGTTTCTTTAAATTCCACAAAGGTGCCCCGCGTTGTATGGATTGATGGATATGATGGCGGGGAAATGTCATCTCTGAATGATAATATAGAAAACCGTTTATCTCCGCTTGGAGTTCCGGTAGAAAAAAGAAAATTTAAAATTCATGCAACAATTGCAAGAATAAAAAGGTTTGACCCTTCATTATTGCCAATTGTTGAGAAATTTTCCAGTGAAGATTTTGGAGAATTTGAAGTTTCAGGGTTTAAACTTAAAAAAAGTACTCTTCTGCCGGACGGGCCGGTATATGAGGATATAATGGAGGTTTCTTTTTAATGCGTTTGTCATGTGAAAATACAGTTCTCCGGAGTATCAGGCCTTCTGAAGAGGAAAGAATGATAATCCGGGCTGTTGCCGATGAGATCATTTGTGAAGTCAATAAGAGTGGCATTGCAACAGGGATGGTTGTTGGCTCTGTTGCACGTGATACCTGGGTTTCGGGAGATAAGGATCTTGATATTTTCATGCTGTTTTCTCCTGAAGTTTCCAGAGAGGAGCTTGAAGAGAAGGGCCTTGGTCTTGCAAGACAGATTTCAAAAACATTTTCCGGAGTTTTTGTTGAAAAATATGCTGAGCACCCCTATATTAATGCCAATATCCGCGGATTTGATATAGATCTGGTGCCATGTTATGCTGTTGAAAGCGCGTCTATGATAAAGAGCGCTGTTGACAGGACGCCTTTTCATACCCGCTATATAAAAGAGAAGATCTCAGGGCATACTGATGATGTACTTTTACTCAAACAGTTTTCAAAAGCCTGTGGTGTTTACGGATCTGATCAGATGACAGAAGGCTTTGCAGGCTATCTGTGTGAACTTTTGATCTGTTACTATGGTGGTTTTACTGAACTTTTAGAGGAAGCTTCAAAATGGCGGCCGGGAATTGTAATTGATATCGAAAAACATCAGGCCAAAGAGTTAACTGAGCCTCTTGTAGTGATTGATCCCGTTGATCCATGCAGAAATGTTGCAGCTTCACTTTCAGCAACGAGAATGTGTGAGTTTGCCGAATTTGCAAGAGGTTATTTGAAAAATCCTTCGGAGATATATTTTGAGGCTCCTGTTTCAAAAGAAATTTCATCAGAGGACTTTAAAACTATGATAGAGGACAGGGGCTCTTCTTTTTATGCGGTTGTTTTTAAAACGCCGGGTCTTATTCCTGATATTGTTGTTCCGCAACTTAGAAGGAGTGCCATAGGTATAAACGGACTTCTTGAGAGGAACGGTTTTGTTGTAAACAGGTTTGACTGTTCTATGAAGGAGGAGAACTGTATGATATTATATGAGCTTCTTGTTGATCAACTTCCCAATGTTGAAAAACGTGAGGGACCTCCGGTTTGGAATGCAGAAAATTCGGATAAATTTCTGAAAAAACATATCGGAAATACATTTGCAGGCCCTTATATTGAAAATGAGCGATATTATGTGGAAATCGAGAGGAAATATCCTGATGTTTACAGCATTTTATTGTCCGGTGAAATATTGTCTTCGGGTCTTGGCAAGCATGTCCGAAAATCAATTGAAAATGAGATGAATATCTATAAGGATGAAGAATGCTGGAGTAAGGAATTTTCTGATTTCCTGGGAGATTTTGTTATGAAAAAATCCCCTCTTATTGAAAGGATGATGAAACAGACAGAAAGTCTGAATTTTCAGACATGATTTGAATATAAAAATCAACAGGAATAATATTTTTTCTGACTTTTTATTATCAGGAAAATAATTGAACATCTTTTTTGTTTTATCTCTATAGATTGTGATCAATGTAAATAATGAATAAATGCCTGTCTTTTTTAATTCAATTTTGATATATGTCATTGCAGATCTCAAAAAACTGTTTTGTGAAATATTTTGAGAACGACTCAGATATATATTTGTCCTGAAAATTATATAATTGCTAAATAGTTTTAATTTGTTTGAAAACTTAAATTTATGATTATATAGTTTTATTCAGGGGCTGAAAGATTAAAATGGAAGTCAGGAAAGTTCAGATAACAGGGGGTTCGTCTTATATTGTGTCCCTTCCAAAAGAATGGATAAGGAATTCAAATATAAAGAAAAACGATCCTCTGGGGCTTATTATTCAGCCCGACGGCTCTCTTACGGTAACTCCCAAAATTACCGGAAAAATTGTTGAGAGAATTAAGGAATTCGATCTTAAAGGCGTTAATGATCATGAAACATTATATCGGCTGCTGATTGGTGCGTATGTTACGGGATACAATACTATCCGGATAACTTCACATGGCAGACTGCCATCATATGCACATAGGGCCGTCAGGATGTTCATACAGTCATCCATTGGCCAGGAAGTTTCTGAAGAAACAGAGACGACAATAATTATTAAAGATCTGTTAAATCCCGGAGAGATGCCTTTTGAAAATGTTATCTCACGTATGAAGGTGATAATAGAGGGGATGCTTGGTGATTCCATGTTTGCACTCAAAACAAGGGATACTGATCTTGCGGATGATGTTATGTCCCGTGAAAAAGATGTCAACAGGTTGTACTGGCTGATATCCCGCCAGTATAATCTTTTATTGAGAAATATATCTCTTTCCGGAGAAATGGGGATGGATGTGGACAAGGCACTTCACTATCTTCAGGCTTCAAGAGTTCTTGAAAGAGCGGGGGACCAGGTGGAAAGTATTGCAGAGAATGTTCAGTCACTTCTTTTTGTTTCGATTGAAAAGCGGGCTCTTGATACTATTCAAAGCCTGTCCTCTGAAGCCATTGAAATTCTTGATTCGTCAATTGAAGCCTTTTTTAACAATGACCTGAAAAAGACGACTGAAACAATAAATAAAGCCAAATTATTTGGCAATAAGTGCAATGATGCAAGTCAGGAGCTTTTTGATATAGGAAGATTGGGCATAGTTTCAATTGCATATATAATCGGGCATCTTAAAAGAATTGGTGAATATGCCAGTGTGATCTCCGATATTTCAATAAATTATATTGTTATGAATGATGAACCTCTAAAATAAAAAAAATAATACTAAGCTTTTATTTTTAAATAATATCTCTGATTATTGTTTTAAATGATTTTTCTTAAATTTCAGTTTTCTATATATTGCTATATAAAATATGTAATTACTAAAGATGTGTCAGGGCGATCTATAAATATGTGATTTTTCAACTTATGATTATGACAGAAGTTGCGAAGATGCTTGAGAAAATTGAGGGTGACAATGTCAAATTTATCCGCCTTCAGTTTTCAGACATACAGGGGCAGATAAAAAATGTCGCTATCCCTGTAAAACAGGCAGAAAAAGCTCTTACTGATGGAATCTCATTCGATGGATCATCGATTGAGGGTTTTGCCCGTATTGAAGAGTCTGACATGGTTTTAAAGCCGGACATGGATACTTATGCCCTGCTCCCCTGGAGACCTAAGGAAGCGAGGGTTGCACGTTTCATATGTGATGTTTATCTGCCTAACGGGAAGCCGTTTGAAGGCGATCCACGTTATGTCCTGAAAAAAACACTTGCAGAGGCGGCGGAGATGGGTTTCTCTTTCAATACCGGGCCAGAGTGTGAGTTTTTCCTCTTTAAAATGGTAAACGGTGAACCAAGCATAGAGTTCAAAGACCATGGAGGATATTTTGATCTTGCACCCACAGACCTTGCGGAAGATGTCCGTCGTGATATCGTACTTGCGCTTACCGATATGGGCTTTGATGTTGAGGCATCACACCATGAGGTGGCAGAGAGTCAGCATGAGATTGATTTCAAGTATGGTGATGCATTAAAAACAGCAGATAATGTTGTAACATTCAGGTTTGTAACAAAGACAATTGCTTTAATGAACGGCCTTCATGCAACATTCATGGCAAAACCTGTGTACGGTATTAACGGAAACGGTATGCATGTCAACTGTTCGCTCTTCAAAGAAGGAGAGAATGCATTCTTTGACCCGGAAGCTCCGTTACAGCTTTCAGATACTTCAATGCATTTTATTGCAGGTGTTCTAAACCATTCAAAAAGCATAACCAGGGTTGCAAATCCTACAGTTAACTCCTATAAGAGGCTTGTACCCGGATATGAGGCTCCGGTTTACATTGCATGGAGTGCATCAAACAGGACTGCATTAGTGCGTGTTCCTGCACCACGTGGTAAATCAACCCGTATTGAATTAAGAAGCCCTGATCCAACCTGTAATCCGTATCTGACATTTGCGGCAATTCTTGCAGCAGGGATTGAAGGTATAAAGAAGGAGATGCAGCCGCCTGCCGGTGCAGCCAAAAATATATTTGCAATGTCTGAAGATGAAAGAACAAAGTCACATATTGAAACACTTCCATGTGATCTTATAACGGCAAATAAACATTTCATTGAAGACGAACTCATCTGCAAAGCTCTTGGCCCTCACATTGTTGAAGGAATGAACAATATTGCCAAACTTGAATGGGATTCATTCAGAACTGCGGTTCATCCATGGGAAGTAGAGCAATACCTTGCAAGATACTGATAAAGAAATGGTAATTTGCCATAACTGTCAACATCCAATCCACAATCAATGACATAAAAATAAAGATACAGAATAAATATAACAGACAGTCCTAACAAAAATGTCTAAAAAAATTTTTTTTTAATCACAAGTTATTAAACACTTCTTTTATATAACGTAATAATAGTTATTCAGCCCTGGATTACAGCGGTTGTGAATAAACAGTAATATGCTGCTGTATGAAGGAGGGGTGTTAATAAAATGAGTTTTGTCAGATCAGAGAGGAAATGTATAGAAATATTAAGGCTCTTAAAGGAATATCAGGAACCTCTCGGTGCAAAGCGTCTTTCAGAGTTAATGGCTGAACACGGGTTTACATTAACGGACAGGGCTGTTCAGTATTATCTTAGTTATCTTGATGATATGGGATTTACCCGGAAGGTTGGAAACAGAGGTCGTGTTTTAACTACTGCCGGAATATCTGAAACTGAACGTGCTCTTGTAGACGAGAGGATAGGGTTTATAATATCAAAACTTGAGAAACTTGCATTTAAAAGCACATTTAATCCGGAAACTGGTACCGGTAATGTTGCCTACAATCTCTCATATGTTCCGTATGATCAGGTTGAGCTTGTTTCAAAGGCTTTTGATGAGGTAATTGATGCTGGTCTTGCCTTTTTCTCATCTTATAAAATAGTTGATAATGATCCCCGTGTGCCTGCAGGACATTCAGGTTTTATGACGGTTTGCAGTATTACAATGGACGGTGTTCTTCAAAGAAAAGGCATTCCTGTAAAAATGGCTTTTGGAGGGATAGTCGGACTTAATAATTCAAAACCTCTGGGATTTCATGATTTGATTGGTTATAGGGGCACAACAGTGGATCCTCTTCTTTTGTTCATTAATGCAGGATTGACATCTATTGGAAAGGCAGCTAAAACCGGCAACGGAACAGTCCTTGCGAATGTACGTGAGGTTCCTGACGCTGCGAAGGATTCTGTTGAGGTTATTGCATCAAAGATGAGGGAAATGGGATTTAAGTTTCCGGTTACTATGGGAACCGGTGTGTTAAATGTAAGGCCTGATCCATACAGGACATCAATTGTTTCATACAGCGGAATGAATCTTATAGGCAACGCTTATGAGAAAGGTTATTCGATAAAAACTGAGATTGGAGCAGGAAATATTCCATATTCCGTATTTGATCTCCCCTGATTTATTTTTTAAATTTTTTTAGTAGTTTTCAAGATATTCAAAAGATGAAATGTCCATTAGTCCTTTCATTGACTGAATTTCCGCCCATCTTCCCGTTTCTTTGAAACCCGCGATCGGATTTGTTCCGCCAATCATTGATATTCCGATATAATTGGGTGTTACAGGAACTCCCAGTAACGGAGTATTTGGAACTCCTACATCCAGTACACCAACGAATCCGGCTTCATTGAGGACATCCAGGACATCAAAAACCGCAGATTCTGATTCCATATGGCATTCCCTTATGTTTCCGGTTATTGTACCGCTTCCTGTCTTTATGACATTCATAACAGAGGTGTTGCCCTGTGAGATCATGACTGTAATCGGATCAATTGTTGTGTACTCATACTGTATCATGGCAGTAAATCTTCTTGGTACAAGATTTTCCACTTCAACAAGCCCTCCTCCGATTGGATTTAGCGGGACGCCTCTTTGGTATAACAATGAGTCAAGGACAAGACTGCATATGGTGCATATTCCGGTTTTACCTTTGGGAATGACAAAATTTTCTAATTTATCCCCTTCTTTTGCAATCAGTATTCTGTCACTTACACACAGGCCTGCGGAATATGCCTCCTTAAAAGTTTTTATCGCAAATTCAAGATCTTCTGTATTGATGAGAGATAGATTGTAGATTATATTTCCTTTTTTTTCGATTGGATCATATGTAAGGTGCAGGGCGTTTTCCTCAATTTTATGATTTACAAATTTTAATGGCACATTCATATTTTATTCCTGATTTATTTTTGGTTTGAGAATAAATAATATATCTGAGTGAATGGCAACTCTGACGGAGTTTTTGTTCTCAAATTGAATCCATAAGATTTCTGCTTTGGCAGACACACCCCATCCATATTTCTCCCTGTTCTGTAAGTTTGTATATAACCCATCTGTACTGCTGATATCCTTCAATAAGTCCTGCATCCTTTAAGACGTTTAAGTGGTATGAGAGTTTTGAATCTGCAAGTTCAAGGACTTCCTTTATTGCGCAAACGCACAGGGGGCCGCCTTTTAACAGTGATAATATTTTAAGACGTACCGGATCAGTACATGCTTTGTGCATTTTACTTTGCGTTTTGGCGCATTCATCCTCCGGAAGACAATTTTTTAGTCCTTTTATTCCCCCTCTTTTCTCAATCTCCAACGCAATAACTTCCGGGATATCATCCGGCAATGGACATTTTTCATAAGAACTCATTTCAACAATATTTGAAATCACAACATTTAATAGGTATTGGTATCAATATCATTTCAAACAATCTTGAAATGGTCATATTATCACATATATTTATATAATATGTGGTGGATGGTCAGGCTAGGAGGTATAAATGCTTGAAATATTGACTGAAGTCACATGGTCTCCTTATGTTGCGGGGGCCGGAATTGGAATTCTCAGCTGGCTTGCCTTTTTGCTTTCTGACAAACCCATAGGATGTTCCACATCATATTTCAGAACATTCGGGCTTTTTAGAAAGTGCTTCAAAGGTGAGTGTGATGAAAAAAATCCGTATTATCTGAAATTTGCACCAAAAATTGACTGGCAGTGGATGCTTGTTGCAGGTATTGTCATAGGTGCGTTCATATCATCAATGCTTTCGGGTGTATTTGAGATAATCTGGGTTCCTGATATGTTTGCACAGAAATTTGGTGATGATCCATTACTCAGGCTGATTATAGCAATAATCGGAGGAGTGCTTATGGGATTTGGTGCCCGTTGGGCAGGCGGCTGTACAAGTGGTCATGGAATTTCAGGAACAACACAGCTTTCTGTAACAAGTATAGTTACTGCTGCATGTATGTTTGCAGGCGCTATAGGAACAGCTCTGATAATTTACGGGGTGCTTTAGATGCTTACCACTCTTCATAAGAACAGATCCGCACAGCTTGCTATTGGTCTGTTAATGGGTATTGTATTTGGTTTTCTCATCCAAAAAGCCGGGGTGACCAATTACGATGTAATAATCAGGCAGCTTCTTCTTCAGGATTTTACTGTTGTTAAATTAATTGCAACAGCCGTTCTTGTAGGGATGCCCGGTGTATATATCCTTAAACACTATGGATATGCAAAACTTCACATTGCAAGAGGTTCTCTTGGAACAGCGGTTGTCGGAGGGCTGATATTTGGTGTTGGTTTTGCAGTTTTAGGACTCTGTCCCGGTACTGTTGCGGGCGCTGTCGGCCAGGGATATATGGATGCACTCTTTGGAGGCTTTATCGGAATTATGCTCGGTACTGGCCTATTTGCCATGTTATATCCAAAGATCAGCGGAGGAGTACTGAAATGCAAAATGATACAGTACGACACGATACCCGATATGCTTGGCATAAAACCATCATATATTATCGTAATTTCTCTGATATTGGGAGCCGGATTCCTCTATCTTCTTGAGTATCTGGGATTGTAAAGAAGGAAAATGATAAATTAGTTAAAATTAGATTTGGAGTTGATTATAAATGATAGATGAAATGAAAAATAAACCGGATTATGAAAAAATTTCACAAATTCTTGTGGAGACCCTAAACCTGTCACAGTCTCCTGTTGCAGTTAAATTTGCAAAATCCGCCGAGGGATTACCTGAAGGCGTCCCTGAAGTTGAAGATACAGTAAGGCACTGTCAGATGGTTGCAAGTGCAGGAAAGGATGGAAAAATATTCTATGCAACCGCTGGAAAGCATGCATGTGCAGGCGGTGGATGGGCACTTGGCTTAAAGGAAATAACGCCTTCACTACAGACAGGGGAATTTTACTATAAACTTGGTAAATATGAATCATGGGCTGCATGTATGAGAACAATCCAGAGTGTCCCTTACGTTCACAAAACCGCATCAACCGAGCCTGCGACATATGCAACAGTATATGCTCCTCTTGAAAAGACACCGTTTGATCCGCATGTTGTAGTAATTGTTGCACAGCCTGTTGTTTTGTTGAAGTTTGCACAGGCAATTTTATACAAGCTTGGCGGCAGAATCCAGTCTGAGTTTTCAGGCATTCAGTCCGTATGTGCAGATGCATGTGCACAGCCTTACATTACAGGAAAACCGAATATCTCTCTTGGATGTGACGGTTCAAGAAAGTTTTCAGGAATTGATGACGATTTAATGGTCATGGGTATTCCGGCTGAACTTCTTGAAGAGATTACCGATGCCATCCCTGTTGTGACAGGCGCTGCCGGTTCAAAACTTAAAAAATAATTAAAATAATTTTTTGAATTTTTTTAAGATATTATCAGGTTTTTTTAGATATATCGTCAGGCAGTGATTATTCCCCTGCTTTTGACCCATGAAGTCTGTCTGCATAATTTATATTCAGCTGCCGCACGGGTTTTAATATTGCTGTAATTTACAGGTTTTCCATTTAGTAAAACATTAATTTTGCCTGATGACAGTTTTTGTCTTAATGATAAGTCAAGACTCCTGTATAATTTGAGGAATGCATAACTCCCTTTGTATGTATTTGTCAAAACACTACCGTCAGGATTTGAGTAACTGATTTCAACAATATCATCTGCCGTCATTGATACATCTCCTCTTTATCAGGTATAAGAAAAGCAAAAGAAAAGATAAATGATTGAAATACTTCTCATTAAACATTATAACCAGTAAGTTATATGCCTGAAAAATTTTGATATATAGATATCTGTCAATAAATTTTGTATCTGTTTATATATCCGGTTATTTTTGAAGCGTATTATACAGCCCGCAACTGTGTTTATTTTTAACAGGCCTAATGATATAATTAATTTAAAATCATACATTAATAACGGGTTTTTAGAAATCTATAAAAAATTAATAGCAAAGCAAATAAGAATTGTTTTGGAATTAATATAGAGATAAATCATTAGGTGTGGAACATAAATGCTTGAATTAAATTTTATTCGCGCAAATCCGGATATCGTTCGGGCGGATCTTACAAAAAGAAATGATCAGGAAAAACTGGGATGGATTGATGATCTGCTTGAAATCGATAAAAAAAGCCGTGATATGCAGGTTGAGATTAACCAGCTTAGAAACAGAAGAAATGTAATTGCACGCGAAATAAACGATATCAAAAAAGCAGGCGGAGACGCAACAGAATTATTTAAAGAGGCTTCAAATGTTCCAAAACAGATTAAGGAAATGGAAAAGGGCCTTGATGAAATAAAGGAGAAACTAAATTTTTACCTTATGCGCCTTCCAAATGTTCTTCATGAGAGTGTTCCGGTCGGTAAAGATGATTCGGAAAATGTTGAAGTAAAAAGATGGGGAGAGGCAAAAGTTCCTTCTTTTGAACTTAAAAATCATGGTCAGCTTGCAGTTGAAAATGAATGGGCGGATTTTGAGCGTGCGGCAAAGATTTCAGGTGCAGGATTTTATTTCCTTAAAGGAAATCTGGTTCTTCTGGATATGGCGCTTCAGCGCTTTGCAATGGATCTTCTGGTTAAGAAGGGCTATACTCCGATAACGCCTCCTTACATGATGAACCGTGCGGCATATGAAGGTGTTACAGATCTTTCTGATTTTGAAAAGGTCATGTACAAAATTGACGGCGAGGATGAGTTCCTTATTGCAACAAGCGAACATCCGATGGCTGCAATGTTTAAGGATGAAATTTTTGAGGAAAAAGATCTTCCTTTGAAGTTTGCAGGTATCAGTCCGTGTTTCAGGCGTGAGATTGGTGCACACGGGCTTGACACAAGGGGTCTTTTCCGTGTCCATCAGTTCCATAAAATTGAACAGTTTATCTTTTGCAAACCGGAAGATTCCTGGAATCTTTATACTGATCTCCTCTCAAATGCAGAAGATATTTTCCAGAAGCTTGAACTTCCCTACCATGTGGTTTCAATATGTACCGGGGATATAGGCACTGTTGCCGCAAGCAAATATGATATTGAAGTTTGGATGCCCCGCGAGAATATGTATCGTGAACTGGTTTCATGCTCCAACTGTACATCCTATCAGGCTGTAAGACTCAATATTAAAGTGCGTGATAAAAGTGATTTCAAGTCAAAACAATATGTCCACACATTAAACAGCACAGCTATTGCCACATCAAGGGCAATTCGTGCCATTCTTGAAAATAATCAGCTTGAAGACGGAACTGTTGAGATTCCAAAGGCACTAAGGCCATATATGAATAACCAGGAAACTCTCTGATTATTCCGGTTTAAAAATTCCATTTTTTTATTTTTAAAATACATCGGGTATTGAAAATGTTTCCTGAAAATTTTGATTTAATCGCATATGTCCTCGCAATTTACTTATTGACAAATTTCTTTGTGTTTTTGGTTTTTGCAAATGATAAAAGGAAGGCAAAAAAGAATATGTGGAGGACTTCTGAGAGAAAATTACTGACATATTCTTTATTTGCTCCCTTCGGGGCATATGCCGCGATGAAATTATTCAGGCATAAAACATCCAAACCCCGTTTTATATCTGTGCCCTTTTTTCTGGCACTCCATTTAATTTTGATTATGTACATTTTCTATAATATCTGGAAATAATTATTTTTTGAAATTAGGGGACTTCTCTCTCCCAGATTATTATTCCCCCATATGAAATTATTAAAAGACGGTGATAGGGAATTGGCTTGGTTGTGTTTTTTGATATGACTTCAAAATAGTTACTATCAAGGTTGCAGATTTCATCTCCTGAGGCATATGAAATATCACCTGGTGTGCCTCTGTCAATATATCCTACAAGGACTTTTGAAAAATCAAAATTTTTGTCATAAAAAAATCTTAACAGCAGTTTATGACTTGTTCTCATAGGTTTTCTAAAATATCATTATGTGACATATACTTTTTTACGAACTTTTTGATATAATACCTGACATCACCCCCCTGATTAAAATGATTTTTAATAATAATTTTTTTTAATTATCTAAAATTTGAATCCCAAACTTTATTTTGGAAAAACAGCAATCTGAAAAAATAATTATGGAACCTTTTTTCCTGTCAATAGTGATCTTGCTGCTGACAGGTATTGTTGCAGGCCTTGCATCAGGAATGCTTGGCTTTGGAGGAGCATTTATACTGGTGCCGGCACAATACTGGGTTCTTTCAAATATTTATGGCATTGATGACACCATCTCAATAAGAATTGCATTTGCAACAAGCCTGGCGGTTGTTTTCCCCACATCTGTTGCAAGTGCAATAGGCCATTCAGGACAAAAATCAGTGTTGTGGAAGGCAGCGTTTTTCCTAGGGGTTACCGGTTTTTTTGGAGGTATTTTCGGAGGTGTTATTGCAACATCGGTTGACGGTGCCGTATTGAAGTTGATTTTTTCTGTTCTTTTGTTTTCTACCGCTGGTCGTATGGTATATAAATCAAAAAAACCGGTTGAACGGGAGATGATGAAAAACCCGTTTATTTTTATGGGTATAGGATTTTTTATTGGCGTTTTATGCGGACTTCTGGGGCTCGGGGGCGGGCTTGTAATGGTGCCTGTATTGATTTTGTTCTGTAACTTTCCTCCAAAAAAAGCGGTGGGAACTTCTTCAGGTTTCATTCTGTTTTCATCAGCAGGCGCACTGATACCTTATATTCTGTTTGGTTCGAAAGTATCCTTTGATCTGCCTTTCATTTCAATAGGATACATTTCTTTATTTTTATTTCTGATTCTGGTTGCCGTTTCAGTTCCCATGGCACATGCAGGTACAGAAATCTCCAAAAGAACAGATGAAAGTTATGTGAGAATTATATTTGCCGCTTTACTGATAATTACCGGACTTCAGATGTTAATCACATGAATTTCAGATATAAATGATTATGAGCGATATTATAAGAAACAAAATAAATATTACCACGAATGCCTTTAACCAGAAATTTATATTTAATCTGATTTTGGATGGAGCTTTATTCATCAAAGCGGCTTTTTTGAATTCACTGTCTGCATCACTGCTGTGCTCTATTACAAAAGCACCCTGATAACCGCAGTTTTTGCATTTGTAAATATTGCCTGTATAAAAACCCAATACAGGGTAAATGTCGTCTGAATCACAATTTGGGCAGTGAAGCTGTTTTTTACTCATATTTATTCTCTTTTTGGCTGATATGGAGTCTTCTTTAAAAAGATTTCATCCGGATTTTTATCTTAACCTGAAAAATCATTAATCAAAAATCAGATTCTGGTTTTTTGAATGTTGTGTGGATCTGTATATAATGCTTTGGTCAGTAGTTTAATCCCTGTCATTACTTCAGGACTTATGCATTCACCAAAGTCAATGTCCTTTGGCTGTATTCCAACAAGAATTATCTCTTTGGTTATATCCCTTAAAAAATTTATAAGATTTTTAAGATCCATTATATGAGTGTCAAACCCGGTATATTCTATCATATCTTCAGGTATTATTCTGAATTCTCCGGGTGAAAGACCCATGTCTGCTGCATCCACAATAACAAGAATCTTCGTATTTTCACGTCTTACAATGCCGGTGAAATTTTCAGGTGTTGTACCGCAGACTAGTGATATCCATCCGTTTTTGGAGAAATTCTCTGCAAGATATATTCCTGCACCGTCATCATTTCGTAGTGTATTGCCCACACCCATTAAAATATTCATATCCGGCATAAATCTTTATTAGCAAATGATTAAAAGAATTGTTGAAAATGTCTCTTAAAAAAGGATTTTGGATAATTGCAGTTATCTGCTTTATAGCTGCATTCCTGACCGCAGGCTGTATTAATGGAATTTTTGCAGATTTGTCGCCGGAATATCCATCAATTCCTGTTGATTCGGGGCCTTCAGAATATATATCTGTCACAAATTCTTTTTTGTTTCAGGATTCAAAAATTACGATAACAATACCTGTTGACAAAAAAGTTTATCTGAGCGCTTATAGTTCGGACAAATATGCTTATTTTTATGAGGAGCAATTGCCGGGGAACTCCTGGTCTGACGAATATTATAATTCCTTTGTAAATGACCCGCAGCTTAATCCCCTTTATACATCGGTAATTGGTGAACTTCGCAATATTCGCGAAGAGATGAATCTTGACTCTGATGAATATGCCGAACTGATATTCACATATGTCCAGTCAATTCCCTATCATACCAATGAGATAAGAACAGAGCCAAAATTTCCGGTTGAAATGGTTTATGAAAATTCCGGGGACTGTGATGACAAGGCAATATTTGCATCAGGAATTCTTTTCAGGGAAGGATATGATGTGGTTCTTTTTGAATTTGAAGAAGAAGAGCACATGGCGGTTGGTATAAAATCCACAGATTGCGGATATATGGATACTGAATATGCCTTTGTTGAGGTTACTGATGTTAACTATGTCAGCTGGCCGACAGAAAAACTCGACGGGGACAAACCGCTTGAATCAGTCCCTTATGTCATAAAGGTTGGAAACGGAACGTATGGATATGAAAGCTGTGATGAAGTCAGCTATATTTATTCGGCTCTGAATAAAATTGAGGAAAAAGTATCTGAGTCTGAATCACTAATAGATTCCAAAAAGATTAAGTCTGAGAGTTTGTATGAAGAAATCTCTTTACTGGATGACAAAATGAGCCGCCTAAAGGCCGGCGGGAAAATAAATGAATATAATGCCCTTGTTTCATCTTATAATGAAAAAATCAGGGTTTACAATTCCACTTTTGATGAGATAGAAAAACTGATAGCTCAACATAATAATTACATAAAACTCTACAATTACATCATTGATCATAAATATGACCGGAAAGGTGTTTTTGAAAACATAAAAAATTCAGGTATATCCAACTGAGTGAATGTCCTTTTTATTCCGGTTTTTGCTTTTAAATAAATGTCCTTTTTTAAAATCCGGTAAAAATTATTTATGATCATGTTTTTTTTGGAGAGGAGTATATTCAGAAATATTTCCGTTTTTTCTGACCTTTACATATCCTGATTCTGCCAGTTCATCAAGACGTTTTTTGATTAACGCCCGTGTCGGATTCAGGCCGTGCCTGTTTAGTGCCATAAGTGTGCTTGTAACCGTTACAGGCTGATCAAAATAATTGACATGTTTTAGAATGACATCCTTAATTTCCGGAGGAGTTGTTGACCGAATCCTGTCTTTTTCAAATTCCTTTCCGGTTTTGAACGGGTTCATCAGATTATCTTATTATTTTTCCTTTAATAAAAGCCATACGGGTCAATCCTGATTTGATAAATGATCAAAAATTAAAATGACAAATTTGAAAATTATAGTATATTATTGAAGATACTTTTTTATTTTATAGATCAGTGATTTAATTATTTATGAATCCTGAATTTTTTGATTACCTGTCAGGTTCTCTTATTTTTCCGGTGAATTCAAAATCTATGTATCCTTTATAGGGATCAGTCATTAAAAGTTTCACACGGATTTTTTCCCCTACCATAAGACCCTTTTCTCCTTTCATGACTCTTCCCTCCACAGGAATTTCTTTTAGACGGACATAAGTTCCCTTATCAGATGCACCAGTTACGATTGCATCAAATAACTCTCCAATTCTGTCCTGTAACAGCACTCCTGCTGCTGCTTTTTGCATAAACCTTTCAACTTTCTTGGACAGAGCATCTCTGTCAGTGAGCCAGTCTGCTTTTTCCTCAAGTTCATAATATTTATATGCGTGTTTTCCATTTTTAAGAGCTGATTTAAGAAGCCTTTGTATTATAAGGTCTGCATATCGCCTGTTGGGGGCGGTTGAATGCGTGTAATCAGAGACTGCAAGTGCAAAATGACCAATAGGCGTTTTATCCGGTTTTAGTGCCACATATTCACCGGGGCCCATGAGTTTTATGATTGTCAGTGAAAGATCAGGAAAACGTTCAGGATCTGCCTCTTTACTTCGAATTAAGAATTCAGAAAGTTTTTTTGAATTAGGTGTGTCAGGGAGTTTTTCTCCGTGATTTGCTGCTGTTAAGACAATCCCGTCCCAGTTTTTAGGAATCCTTACAACCCTTTCAATTATTGGAAGTCCTGCATTTCCAAGGAAAACCGCCATTGTGCCGTTTGCCGCCACCATTAACTCTTCTATAATGGAACGTGCGGGATTTTGCTGTTGGATTGCAAGCTCCTTTACTTTTCCATTCTCAATAACTGGCTCTGCTTCAATAGTTTCAAAAAGGAGTGCTCCTTTTTTGACACGGTATTTTTTAAGAATTTTTGCAGTTTCATTTTGCAGCAGCAGCTGTTCTTTTAATCCGGGAATTTTTGAAACACTTTCCGGAACAGGTGTGTTGCCAAAAAGCCAGTCTCCGATTTCTTCGTAGATCAGTTTGGCCTTATTTGAAACGATGGCTCTGTATATTGTACCATAATGAACTTTTCCGGATTTTTGAACATCATATTCAATTACAACTGCAAGTCTGTCCTGATCCGGAAGAAGTGATGTTATTCCTTTTGAAAGCTTATCAGGAAGCATTGTAAATGTTACAGCTCCTGTATAAACGGATGTACCATTGTATGCGGCATGCTGATCGGCGTATGAATTTTTTGGAACGTAATAATCCACATCTGCGATTGCAACTTTTACATGAATGCTTCCGTCATTATTTCTCCTGCAGTATTCAATCTGGTCAAGATCCATGGAGTCGAAGTTGTCAATGGATGACCAGAGAAGATTCCGCAAATCCATGACATCAGGGGGAATGTCTGAAAAATCAGGTTTAATGCCTTTTATTTCTTTCAGAACTTTTTTTGAAAAATCGGGTTCAAAGCCATATTTTATCATTGTGTTCCATGCGATCTCCTTTAGATCCACATCCTGATATTTTGGCATAACAATTGATGAATTTACATATCACCATATAAATCTATGGGACATTTTTTTAAAATAATCTGGTCTGTTTCTGTTTGATAACCGCCCTGTGTTAAACAGCCTTATTTTTATAACAGTCAAAAAAAGAAAAGTTTAATCATAAACAAAGAGAATCGACTATTACCATGTGTGCTTTTTTCACCTTCAGGAAGAAACTTCCTCAAATCGTTGAAAGCCCTCCGCCTCCTGTGATGGGGCAGGGTGCAGGGATGCTTGTTCCTGAATATAAGAATAAACCCTATTTCATAGTAGCTTCTGTTGAGATGGGAAACACAACCACCAAATGCATTCTGACCGGTACTAACCTTGAAACAGGACGGACTTATATCATAAACAAAACTGTCAGTATGAGTCGTGATGTTCGCCCTCCAAAGCCCGGTGAGGAGATTTTTGGAGAAACTCTTGTGGGAACATCTATTACAAGAGAATCCGTAACAGAGCTTGTAAAAGACACTTTAATCAAATGTCACAAAGAAGCAAATCTTTCAATAATAGACGATCTTGATTTTGTAGTCAGAAGCACAGGTGTTGTTGCTGCAATGGACTCTCCTGATCAGGTCGGTGATTTTGTAATTGCCCTTGCAAACGGATGTCTTGCAGCCGGAGTGCCTCCAAAGAAGATGACTCCGCCGATGGGTATAGACAATCTTCCTCCAAAGCTTAGAGAATTCAGTTTTGCAGACAGGCTTACATTCTGTGGCACTGTTGCAGGAGTTTCGCCTCCTATCGGATCATCCGGTGTCGAGATGGTTGCAAATGAGATGGAAGGAGAACTTGCTATGGCCGGCATTAAAGAGGGTGCAAAATGGACAGAAGTTGATTTTAGAAACCCCTGTATTTCAATAGATTTCGGAACAACTCTTGACGGCCGTATTACAAGTGATGTTGGGCATGACTGTGAATGGCCGTTTGCAAAAACAATTGGAAACTTCTGCGGACTTGCAGGTGCGATTCCGGATGCACTTGTCAGAGGTACAGGTCAGGTAAAGGACAAAACAGGCACTGCCCTTGATCTCTTTGGCGATAAAAGTATCAAAAGCAATCTTTCCAGAAAGAAGACAAAAGTATCAAAAGAATATGAAGATCAGATTCATGAACTTATTGATATAAGAATTGTCCCGCCGGATCGTGATCGTTTTGGTCGTGTTCCTGTTTGTGCGGATCTTGCAATTCAGTCGGGAATTGCAATGATAGGATGTGACTGCGGAGTTAACTTTGATGGTGCAGACAATTTAAAAGCAATTGGAGCAGAAATATATAACAAATACGGCACGGGAACTCTTAATGAGGTCATAGATCATGTCTGTGCCAGAATGGCACTAAGACTGATCGATGTTGCAATTGAGAACAAACTTGTACCGCCGAATTCATCTCTGGGATTCACAGGCCGTGCGGCAATATCCGGACGCAAACCTGAGATTATCATGGAGGGCATCACAGAAAGGGGAATTTATGATGATCCATACAAGCATGTGCTGTTTGTTGATGACGGACTTGCACGTGGTGCTGCCCTGATGGGAAGATGTATGAATTCCATGGGTAAACCAAAAGATCCAATCGGTGGCGTGAGAAACGGTCCGTGTATAATGAACAGACGTATTAAAATTGGAAAATAAATCAGGTGAAAACTCTAATGGAAGAAAATACAGAGACAAAATATTATGATGTCATCATCCCCCCGGGTGTTCCTAAAAAATTAATTATTGAGATATCTGAAAAATTTGATACAGAGATTGTCGACCGCCCAAGAGCTTTAAAGTTTGCAAATATGGACGGAGATGTCAGAAACCTTCTGGCTTTCAGATGCACAAAAGAAAATGCAATTGAAATTCAGGATTACATGCTCAGTGAACTTCAAAAGTTTATTAACGAATAATAATCTTTTTTTAAACCATTTTGTAATTTTTAATAAGAATATATGAATAATCCATCCATAAAACTGTTTTACATGAAAATGGAAGCTCTTGTTTTCACGAGGCAGAACCTAAAAAAGTTAGTTTAAAAAATGTTTTTTAATCCTCTTTGCTGGATATTTTTCCATCAGGATAATTTTATTATCCTAAAGGTAATACTACCGCCATAACTAAATGTCCTCTATGATTTATGCAAACCGGCATTTTTAGTTTCAGGTCAGGGACTTTTGGGGGGATAAATAAATGGAAGATAACAGGATTTCATATCATGATTCTGTAAAAACCGTTTACAGAAAATTAAAAGAAGATGGCATTACAAATGTCTGGGATCGCTATGCCGCCCAGGGTTTTGGGGATGATCCGGATAAAAGATGCTCTTTTTGTATGGATGGAGTCAGATGCGATTTCTGTTCAAACGGCCCGTGTCGTGCAGACTCTTCTATAGATAAAAGAGGAGTCTGCGGTATTACAGCAGATGGTCTCGCTATGAGGACAATGCTTCTAAGAAACATAATGGGTGCTGCAACATATCATTACCATGCTGATAAAACCGTTTCAACATTAAGGGAAACTGCACATGGCAAAACACCTTTTAAAATTGCAGAGCCTGAAAAATTAAGAGATTTTGCAGAGAGGCTTGGCATTGATTCAATGGGCGATGACAATGACGTTGCAATAAGACTCTGCAAAATGATAACAGAGGATTTTAATCTTCCTGCAACAGAGCCCAGTGAGATCGTAAAACGGCTTGCTCCAAAAGACAGGCTTTTGCAGTGGAAAAAACTTGGAATTCTCCCTGGCGGTATTCATGCGGAATTAATGAATGCAACCGGTTCATGTCTTACAAATGTTGACGGGTATTATACCAGTCTTGCCTTAAAGGCAATGAGAATCTCAATAGCAATGGCATACCAGAGTCAGATTGTCTGTGAGTATCTTCAGGATATAATGTTCAACATTCCAAGGCCTCATTCGATGAGGGTTGATCTTGGGGTGCTTGATTCTGAATATGTCAACATACTTCCAAACGGGCATGAGCCGTTCCTTGGGTTTGCACTTGTGGAGGCTGCGAGGAAAAAGGAATGGCAGGATAAGGCTAAAGAAGCGGGTGCAAAGGGTCTTAGAATTATTGCCAACATAGAAACCGGACAGGAGATGATTCAGCGCTGGAATATGGATGATGTCTTATACGGCTATACAGGCAACTGGATTATGCAGGAGGCCGTATTGGCTACCGGTGCCGTGGATGTTTTTGTTGCCGATATGAACTGTTCTCTTCCGGTAGATCCCATATATGCCGAAAAATTCAAATTCAGACTGGTTCCTGTATCCGATCTTGTTGCCTTTGAAGGAATTACTGACAGAATAAATTATATTCCGGAAAAAGCAGAAGAGCAGGCGGAAGAACTCATAAAATTAGGAATTTCCAATTTTAAAACAAGAAAAGCCTCAGTAAAGCCGATCACAGGACTCCCTGTTAGTGAAGCAATTGTCGGATTTTCGCCTGAGAGCATTCTTGATGCACTGGGCGGGTCGCTTCAGCCTTTACTTGATGCAATTGTTGCAGGAAAAATCCGTGGTGTTGTGGGACTTGTTTCATGCACTTCGCTCAGGGACAACGGTCAGGATATTCATTCGGTGGCAGTTGCAAAAGAGCTTATAAAAAGAGATCTGCTTGTTCTTTCAATGGGCTGCGGGAATGCGGGAATGCAGGTTGCAGGGCTTTGCTCTCCAAAAGCACGTGACCTTGCCGGAGATGGATTAAAAGAAATCTGCACAGCATTATCAGTACCGCCTGTGTTAAGTTTTGGTACATGTACTGATACCGGAAGATGTGCGGATTTAATAAAAGCAGTTTCTGATGCCCTTGGAGGAGCCCCGATATCTGATCTTCCGGTTGCAGCTGCCGCACCTGAATATATGGAACAAAAAGCAACAATTGATGCAATTTTTGCTCTTGCCTATGGACTTTATACTTATGTAAATCCTGTGCCGTTTGTAACAGGCGCACCAAATCTTCTAAAACTTCTAACCGAAGATTGTGTAAATGTAACAGGCGGTCTTTTGGACGTTGAAACTGATGCAGTTAAAGCGGCGGAAAATATTCTTTCACACATCGAAAAGAACCGTAAAAAGCTTGGAATATAAATATTCCAGTTCATTTTTTATTTTTAATACCGGAAAATCCAAAAAAATTATTTTGTTTCATTAACTTTTATTATGTGGTATCCGAATTGTGTTTTTACAGGGCCTAAGATGTCCCCTTCTTTTGCATTAAAGCATGCATCTTCAAATTCCTTTACCATCATACCCTTGCCAAACCATCCAAGGCCGCCACCTTTTTTACCTGAAGGGCAGTTTGATGTTTTCTTTGCAAGGTTCTCAAAGTTATCCCCTGCTTTGATTTTTTCAAGAATTTCTTTTGCTTCTGCTTCACTTTTTACAAGTATGTGTGATGCATTTACTTTTTTTGCCATTGTTATGAATAAGACCGGAATTTTAATAATTCTTTTGGGAAACCGGAATATTACTCATTTTTGCTTTCTTCAGGTTTTCTTTCGGTCTCAATAATTTCCCATTCTCCTCTTTCGATTCTGCCTGCAATGACCATTTTATGGGCCAGGGTACATCTTGAATCATTTATGATTTTATCAAACTCTTCCTGAGTAAGTTTAAGGTAACGCGGCATTGACACTTTAAAATCTCCCTGGTCATTTTGTTTATCTATTCAGTTTTAAAATTTCTTTTATTTGTTTATTCCTTCCCTGTCTGGTTAAAAAAAAGTTCAAATTAAAAATTTTTTATTGAATTGAATATTGAATTTCAGTCATAAGGTCTTCCTCCGAAGTTTCATGTGGATTATTCAGGTAAAGCTCACGTCCTAATCCTGACAGTTCAAGATTGTTTTCCTGGCAGTAGTCAAATATTTTTTTATGTGCCATTCCAAGATTCATATACGGACCTTTATGAATTACTGACAATACTTTTGCAGCAGGAAGGTTTTTAAATCTAATTGAAGAATTTTTGATTTTAAAAGTACCTGTAACAGGTATTGCAGCCTCCATTGTTCCTTTCATATCGTCACAGTCTCCTGTGTAGATAACCATTACAGGTCCTGAAACCTTCATCTGTGAGTTTTGTTTTTCCTGAATGGAAATTTCTTCACATAGTTTTCCTATAAGTTCAGATACGATTTCGTTGTATATGCCCTCACCATTTATGCTAATGACACGGTTTGCCGGCACTTCTTTTATTTTCCAGTTCAAAAGCTCCATTTTAAACAGCTCCTCAAAAGGATTTTTTGATGAAAGAATCCTTCTCACCATTTCAAGTCGTCTGATTTCATTGTTTGTTCTTGTAAGGCATTCCTGAAACAGTTTTCTTACTAAAGGACTGTTTTTATCATTTTCTGAGAGAATAAGGCTGATTTGGTCCAGAGAAAATCCAAGATTTATCAGCGAACCAATCCAGATTGCATTTTCAATCTGTTCAGAATTGTAATACCTGTAACCAGAACAGATATCCTTTTTTACAGGCACAAGAAGACCTTTTTTTTCATAGCAGTACAGGGCTTTTTTTGACAGTCTTGTAATCTCTGAAAATTTTCCTATTGAAATCATTTCAACGTCCATGGTTTGGAAAATATTGTCCTTTTTTTAAAATACGACCTTGCAGTCAACCCCGGGGAAGACATTATATTATGGAAATTTGCTGAATATTTTGAATATATGCAGACTGTATAATATCATATGTTTTACATACAAATTGTAAATATAGATTCGTTTTTCTTAATCTTTTCATAAGATACCTTAAACTGTATTGAGAAATAATATTTTAATCAACTTTTTAAAACAATTATCTGGAAGTGAAACTTGTGCACAAAGAAGAACTAATTGCCCTTCATCAGTTTATGTACTCAATCAAGGAGAGTTTTGAACAGGAAAACTCAGGGATATCGTTTGTAGAATATGAAGACCTGAATATAAAACCGAATCAGGTACACAAAAGCAAAATGGAGCACAAGCATGCAATATTTGTTCTTGGTGAAGATATTGCAAAAGCCATGAAGGATGTAGAGCCTTCCGCATCAAAGAGAATTGCGGACAGAATGCATGAACTGGCTTTAAAAACCGAAAAAGAGATCGACGAAGATCCAAGTAATAAATTTTAAAAATATTAATAATCTTTTTCTGTTCTTATCAGATATTCTGCCAGATATTCAGGTATGGGCACGCCCATGCAATGCCAGTTTGGCGTTCCGTTAACTTCCAAAACGGTATATGAGTCATTTACCGGGAGAAGATCAACTCCGCAATAATCAATGTTTATTGCATGTGCGGCTTTTGATGCAACATCTGCCATTTCATCAGGAATATCAATTACAGGAACACCAGTTCCTCCCTGATGGATATTATGCGCAAAAGAGTCCGAACTTCTTTTAATTGCGCCGGCTGCCTCTCCGTCTATGACAAATACCCTGTAATCACAGTTGTTTTCGACAAACTCCTGTATATAATATGGCGGAATTTCCTTTATTTCCTCAACTGATGAGAATGGATAAATTCCATTGCCGTCATATCCGTAAACCGGTTTATATACAGCTTTTTTATGGATATCAATAAATTCCCTGATCCTGTCTTTAGAATTTGTAAAAATTGTTTCAGGAGTCGGAACACCTGCTTTGATAAGTCTTGCACTGGTCTGGGCCTTGCTTGCACATGTCGCAATTGAATCAGGTGAGTTTACAACTTTATTGTTAATATTTAGGGCATTTATTATTTCAAACTGGATACCGTCCTGTTTAATTCCACAAACCCAGATTATATCGTTTTCAATTTCGTCAGAGAAGGGATCAATATCATCAATATTGAGATATGAAAATTCGGCTTTTTTTTCTTTTAGTGCATCAGCGACCATAACTGTCGAATTGTCATCAGGCGTATCGGTTGGTTTTTTTATGATTCTTATCATGATATCACGAAAAAAAAAGATTAATTTATATCAGCAAGTTCGTCTTGTTTGTCCATTGGTTTTGCAAATTTCTTCCAGACATTTTCCCTGTAAACAGGTCCAGAATTATATGTGCAAAATGGAATGAGTTTGCCATCAGGGGTTGCATAATGAATGCAACAGCGCTGCACTCTCTCAACATCATAATTATAATTGTCCATGAAGTGCATTGTTCCGATAAAAAGTGCATTCCAGTGGAATTCCTTTAATGCCTGGAAGTCCTGCTTTAACAGTGCCTGGTAGAGCATCTTCCAGAACTGACCTGTTTTACCTGATCCGCTCTTTTTTACGGATGAATGGAAACCTTTGAGTCCTTCGGCAAGAGTCAGATATTTATTAAGAGAACCTTTGTTTTTAAGATCATCCGCCATAATATTGATGACTTTGAAGAATTCGTCAACATCAATCATCTCATTGACAGGTACAAGGCCGTTTTCGGTTACAAATGCATATGTTGCAGCACCACAGTGCTGGTGGGTTGTAAATCTTATCTGTGGTTTTCCTGTATATGATTCAACAAGATCTGATACAGGTATCATACAGGGAACAGGATAGAAATAATCCTGCCTGATTTTTCCATTTGTCTGTTCTTCAATCCTTTTTGTGAGATCAGGAATTGTGACACGCTCGTTAATGACATCATCTTCAGATGCGGCACCTGTAAATGCAACCGGCTGGAAGTTAACTCCTCTTACGACATCAACGTGTTCTGCTGCGAATTTGATAATGTCACCAACCTCATGATCGTTTTTGCCGTTTATGATTGTTGGTACAAGGACAATACCCTGGCGTACTTCAGAACAATTTTCAATAACTTTTTTACTGATATTAATCATCGGGTTTGTTTCTTTTGAAACACCGTCAAAATGGAGATAAAGTGTGCTAAGCCCTGCACATTTCAGATCCATTACATACTGCCTGTCTTTTGCGAGTTTGACACCGTTTGAAGCCATCTGGATCTGTTTAAAGCCAAGTTCTTTTGCCTTTTTGATGATTTCAACAAGGTCATCACGCATTGTGGGCTCTCCACCTGCAAACTGGACTGCAGGTGCAGGACATGGTTTTTGTTCCCTGAGCATTTTGAGCATTGAAACAATTTCATCAAATGAAGGCTCATAAACATATCCGCAGGCACGCGCATTTGCAAAACAAAAATCACAGTTTAAATTGCAGCGGTTTGTAAGATCAATATTTGCAAGAAGTGTTGTTGATTTATGGTTATTGCAAAGACCGCATCCGGTCGGGCAGTCTTGTGGGACTATGCAATTATTTGGATTTTCAATACCGGTGCCTACTGCTTCAAAAGAGTCAAAACGACTGTACATGTCTGCATCAGACCAGTAAAGGTGTTTAAATTCTCCATGTTCCGGGCATTTCCTGACAATCCAGATCTTATTGTCTTCTTCGATAATGTCTGCCGGAAGAACAGCACCACATTCAGGGCATAGACCTTTTGTTTTTTTAATTACCATGTTTGATCTCACTTTTTTAGATATTGTTAGTCTTATTCGGAATATTATCTAATAAAATCATTGTTTACTGGTGAAACAATTTTTAGTCATATAATCCTTTTTTGGCAATAATTATTTTGGTACATTATTTATTTTATTAATTCACTATAATAGTCATATTGTCATCTTTAAACTTTAATTTATGGGATTTTGCCATATCTTTATTCATAGCGCTGTGGATTATGATCCCTGCCTATGTCCCGAACTCTGCTGCAGCAGTATTTGGTGGAGGCAAACCAATTGACGGAGGCAGGAACTGGAAAGACGGGCGCCGCATATTTGGTGAGGGCAAAACATGGAGAGGCCTTTTTGGAGGCATATTAAGTGGTATTGCTGCAGGTATTTTGCTTATTGCAATTGGATATTATGCGGGTTTTACGATTCACACATTTCTTTCAGTAGTACTTCTGGCAACAGGGGCATTGCTTGGTGATCTTGTAAAAAGTTTCTTTAAACGGAGACTTGATAAAAAACGCGGTGAGGAATGGTTAATAGCAGATCAATATGATCTGGTTGCAGGATCGCTTCTTCTTGTGCTTATTTTCAATTACAACTGGGCTGTAATTAATCTGACACTTCCTGTTTTGCTATGGATTATTATTATTACACCACTATTACATAGAGGAGCAAACATTATTGGTTATCTTATCGGAGTCAAGGATGTCCCATGGTAAATGAAATAGCAGAAGTTTTGATAAAATACGGTGCAATTGAATTTGGAGATTTTACTCTTGCATCAGGTGCAAAAAGCAGTTATTATATTGATATTAAAACCGCATCAACAAATCCTGAGTTATTGTCACCTATCGGAAAGGCAATAGCTGAAAAATTTGACTTTGATGTGGTGGCAGGAGTTGCCGTCGGAGCTGTTCCCATTGCAGTATCAGTTTCGATTTTCTCAGGCAAACCATATTCTATTATCAGAAAAGAGAAGAAGGAGCATGGAAAATCCGGTGCAATAATCGGTGATGTAAAAGGGAAAAATGTGCTTCTGGTTGAGGATGTGACAACATCCGGCGGAAGTGTGATTTATGGCATTGATGCGCTTCGTGATGCAGGAGCAATTGTCAAAACAGTTGTAACAGTCGTTGATCGCGAACAGGGTGCATCTGAAAAGCTTTCCAATTCAGATGTAAAGCTTGTTCCGCTTGTCCGTGTTTCGGAAATTTTGAAAAAAGATAATGAATGATTTCCTGAAAATTTGTACGGCGGGGCGATAAAGTATTCAGGCTTCGTTTGTATAAATGAAAATCAGCAAGTGGCTTACATAATAAAAAACAGACCAAATTTTTAGTTTGATAGTGGTGAAATAATATGGTAATGAAAGTACTGGTTGTGGGTGGAGGCGGCAGAGAACACGCAATTGCAAAAACGCTTTCCAAAAATGATAATTGTGAAATATATGCCGTAATGGCAAAAAGAAATCCAGGAATTGCAAGACTGGCAAAAGAATATCTGATTGCAAAAGAGACTGAAGTCGAAACTGTTGCAGGTTTTGCAGAGAATTTTGGAATTGAATATGCCGTTATAGGACCTGAAGCTCCTTTGGAAGCAGGAATTGTTGACTATCTCGAAAATCATGGTATTGCCTGCGTGGGTCCGTCAAGAGCGGCAGCCCGCCTTGAAACTGATAAGGCATTTTGCCGTGAAATGATGGAAAAATATGGCGTTTCCGGATGCCCAAAATACCGTGTGTTTCATGAAGCAGAAGAAGCCTGTAAATATATTGAAGATTTCAAGGGCGATCTCGCAATAAAACCAATTGGCCTTACCGGAGGCAAGGGCGTCAAAATTATGGGAGAGCACTTCGGAAAGGAAGGAGCGATTGAATATATAAAAGAGATTGGAGGAGAGGTAGTTCTGGAAGAACGCCTGATTGGTGAAGAGTTTACACTAATGGCTTTTGTAGACGGCACACATGTTGTCCCTATGCCTCTTGTCCAGGATCACAAGCGTGCATTTGAAGGAGATGTCGGCCCGAACACCGGGGGGATGGGTTCATATTCCATGCCTGATCATATGTTCCCGTTTGTAACAAAAGCAGACTATGACAAGGCTCTTGCAATAATGGAGGATGTCGTTGCTTTCATGAGCAGTTCCGGCACTGTTTACAGAGGAATGCTTTATGGCCAGTTTATGAATACTGCTGAAGGACCAAAAGTCATTGAATTCAATGCACGTTTCGGTGATCCCGAGGCAATGAATCTGTTAACATTACTCTCGTCTGATTTTTGCAATATTGTAGAAAAAATTGTAAAAGGGACACTTTCACCTTCTGATGTTGTATTTGAGAAGAAGTCAACGGTATGTAAATATATTGTTCCAAAAGGATATCCGGATTCACCCATTCCCGGTGATATTATCGAATTAGGAGATATCGGGGATGCCCATGTCTACTATGCTAATGTTACCGAAGAAAATAATGTCTTATATACTCAGACCTCAAGAACCCTTGCTTTTGTCGGAATGGCAGACACCCTTGAAGAAGCTGAGAAAATTGCAGAGAAAGCAGCATCTTCGGTTAAAGGCAGTGTCCGTTACCGCAGGGATATAGGTACTAATGAAGTTCTCCAAAAGCGTATTGATCATATGAAGGAGATTAGATGAAAAAAAATTTTCTTTCAATATTGGATTTTACAAAAAATGATCTTTTTGAAGCTTTAGACCTGGCTCTGGAACTAAAGGAGAAACGTAAAAACGAAGAATTTCCAGAACTTCTTCCCAAAAAAACACTTGGGATGATCTTTGAAAAAGCGTCAACGAGAACGCGTATATCATTTGAAACAGGGATGTTTGAACTTGGAGGACATGCCATTTTTTTAAATCCAAATGATATGCAGCTTGGAAGAGGAGAAGCAATTTGTGATACTGCAAAAGTTTTGTCGCGTTATCTTTCTGTTGTGATGATGCGTTCCAATTCTCACAGCACAGTTGAAGAGATCGCAGATAATGCAAATATACCGGTAATAAACGGTCTTTCCGATAAAGAACACCCCTGTCAGATACTTGCCGATATTCTTACAATGAAAGAGATTTTCAAAGACGATCTAAATAAACTAAAAGTTGTATGGATTGGCGATGGCAACAATGTCTGCAATTCCCTGATTCTTTCATCAGTTCTTACCGGCTATGAGGTGTGTGTTTCAACACCTAAAGGTTATGAGCCTGATCCTGAATATATAAAAAATGCTCAAAAGGCCGGTGGAAATGTGAAATATATTGAAGATCCGGCAAAAGCGGCAGAAGATGCTGATGTCATATATACCGACACCTGGATATCCATGGGTTCCGAGGCTGAAAAGGATTCAAGGCTTCAGGCTTTTTCAGGCTATTGTGTTGATGAGAATCTTTTGAAAAATGCAAAAGACGGTGCAGTTGTTATGCATTGTCTTCCGGCACACAGGGGAGATGAAATTACAGACAGTGTTATGGATGGAAAACAAAGTGTTGTCTGGCAACAGGCCGAAAACAGACTTCATGCCCAAAAGGCACTTATGGTCATGCTTTTAGGGAAGAATAAATAAAATATTTTCAAAAATAAAATACATTTTTATAAACACTAATTTTTCATGCAGGATTTGGTATTTACTTTTTTATGCACTAAATATACAAAATAATCCGTTTATAATGCCTTAATGAAATCATCATATTTTAATTTATATGGTGTGTTTGAAATAAAAAAAATTCATGCATTTTTGATTTTTCTGATATTTGCTGGGCATACCATAATATATTAAAATTATAATAATGATCGCTGGTGATATGTATGAAAAAAATATAACCCGTATTTTTTTCCCTGCACTATTTTTCCTGTCTTTATTTGTGGTTTTGGTTTCAGGGAGTATTGTTGAACCTGAACTATATACAGACAACCCAAACTGCTGTGATTTGGGGTTTTGCGGTAGTTCTTTTAAAACAGAGACTCCCCCGTGGGACAGGGAATATTCTCTTGGCGGAGGGATGATAAATATTTCAATGATAAATTCGACTCATTTTAACTTTATTTCTACAGTTCCGATAAAGGCTTTAATTGTAAAAGGCGGACCTAATTCCACTGTGTATATCTATGGCAGTACTGTTTTATCAGATACAGTTTTAGGCACTCCTTTTAATCCCAACTCCAAAAAGTTTTGTGACATAAGTCATCTGGAAATATGCTATCTTAACTCAGCACCTGTTCCGGAATTTCCATCTCCGATATTTCCGGTATTCATCATTTCAGGATTTGTTGCCATCGCAGGTATTTGTTCATATATGACGGACAAAAAGAACCTTAAAAAATAAATTTTTTGTTTTATATCTTAACATAAGAAAGATTTTTGATAAATTTAATTTAAAAGAATAGTAAAATCCAGGATTTTTGATTGCGTTCCTTCTTTTGCTTTCTCAATATATCCAATCATTTCTTCGATAATTTCATCATTACTCCTTGGCTTGTCACCTGCCAGAATATTATCGAGGAGTTTGTTTTGAAATATTTTATGCTGAAGTCTTGCTTCTTTATATCCGACTACTGCTACAAATGAATTACATTTTTTGTCAAATGTTATGGAGAGGACATTGTCGACATTTAGATAACTTTCCTCAAGAGATTTTATCCAGACCATTAGTTAAGATTATTATCTCACTATAATAAGAGATTTTTGATTTATTTTAACTGATGATGGCGGGTTTTTAATTAAAACAAATATATGGCAATCTTTTTTGAGAGTCGGTTTTGTCAGTTAAAAAAATGAATGTTGGATCTGTTTTTATAGAATTAAAAACAGGATAGGTTATTATGCCGGCTAAGGAAAATTCAGAAAAAAGGGCTGAAGAGAATATACGGCTGGCATTTTTTCTGAATTTAATATTTACAATAATTGAGTTTATCGGTGGTTTTTACACTGGAAGTCTTGCAATTATTGCAGATGCTGTGCATGATATGGGCGACTCTTTCTCTCTTGGGCTTTCCTGGATATTTGAGCACATTGCAAAAGAGGGGAGGACTGAAAGATACTCGTATGGCTTAAAACGCCTTTCTCTTTTATCGGCATTAATTAATGCTGTTGTTTTGATAATTGGTTCTGTTTTTATTTTATCACAGGCAATTCCAAGATTGTTTGTACCCGGAGAGCCGAATGCCGCAGGAATGTTCATTCTTGCAATATTCGGAGTTATAATAAACGGAGCTGCTGCATACAGGGTCTACGGCGGCAAAAGCCTTAATGAAAAGCTTGTAACCTGGCACCTTCTGGAGGATTTTTTTGGATGGATGGCTGTGTTAATAGTAAGTACAATTATGTATTTCTGGAACCTGCCGGTTCTCGACCCGATTTTATCTATAATTATCACGATATTTATTTTTTATAATGTTGTCAGGAATCTCAAAGAAGTGCTGGTAATATTTCTTCAGGGCGTCCCCCGTGAGGTATCTGTGACAGAGGTTGAATCAGCTCTTAATAATATCCAGGATATAACCGATGTTCATGATATTCATATATGGTCACTGGACGGGGAACATCACATAATTACTTTGCATGTGGTAATAGACAAAAACTGCACTTTTAACGATATCAACAGAATAAAATGTTCTGTCAAAAGAACTGCCAAAAGACTTGGAATTGATCATGCGACCATTGAAATTGAAAAAGAAGGAGAATTGTGTGAAATGACTGAAGATGAAGAATATTAGGTTTTTTAAAAAGCATCAGTAATTAACAGATAGTTTTAGGAGATGTATTAAATATTATAAAGTATCATTTGGCATCTGAGTTATCTATTTCTAACAAAATGTTTGATAAAGATAACATAAATTAAAAGGGGGAATTGAAATTATGAGGTATAAAGCAGGCTTCTGGCCTGTAATCGGGGCTTTAGCCATAATTATTGTATTTGCGGGGATGCTTTTTTATGAAAGTATAATTGGGAATCATAATTTATTGTCAGTAATTTACGGACTTGGAATAATTGTATTTGTTATATCAGTAATCAAAATTTCGGATAACAAAATATCATATCTGGCAGGAACACTGCTTGGAATTTTATTCATGTTATTCGGGGCAGGATTTACTTATCTTGTAATCTCTTACAATAATTTTGATATATACAGCTTTAATTCAATATTGCCTTCATTAATCTGGATTTTAACAGGTGCTGTCATACTAATGTACTGTGGATTTAATCTGAAAAAAAACCAGGGTTTCATTATCAAAGATGAACTTTCACAAAAGATTGATTCACTCTCTTTTTCATATTCATGGTGTCTGTCGTTAGTACTTGCAATTGCTATGCTTTTTTTAATGTCTCTAAATATTCTGAATGTGGCACCTGAAATTCTGCTGGGTTTACTGATATTTTTTATGCCATTCAGCGCGGCGGTGATTCAGTTGTATATAATGAAAATGGGTAATTTCAGCTGATCTAAATTTTTTGGAGATATATATCTATGAAAACACGGATAAAAGAATTCAGAGCCAAAAATGATTTAACACAGGCTGAACTTGCCGGAATCGTCGGTGTGAGGAGGGAAACCATCGTATTTCTTGAAAAAGGAAAATATAACCCTTCATTAAAACTTGCATATGATATTTCAAAAGCACTTGAATCAGACATATATGAACTGTTTATTCTGGATGAATGAAGAGTTAAAAAAATGCTTCTTTTTTTATTTCCATTATATTTTATATAGTTATTTTTTCCGGAGCATTTCAGTGTATAAATACAATAACAGACAAAACTTTCAAAGACCCCAAAAATCATATAAATCCCGGACAAACAGATAAAAAAATATGATGATTTTTCCGGCGGAGATTTTTAAATGAGCAGAATATATGTTATCGGTCACAAAAATCCGGATACGGACTCCATATGCAGTGCTATAGGGTATGCTGCGCTTTTAAACCAGAAAAACGGTCAAGTTTACATACCTTCACGCTGCGGGGAAATAAATGACGAAACCAGATATGCACTTGATAAATTCAATACTGATATTCCGGAATTCATTGAAAATGTTGAGCCGAACATCTCAGATCTTCCTTTTATTTATTCAATAAATGCCGAAGAAGATGTGCCGTCAATTGATATCATCGCAATGATGGATGAGAATAATGTCCGTAATATTCCGATCACAAACAAGGAGGGCAAACTGACCGGGCTTATGAGTGAGCACGGTCTGGCCCAGGCATATGTAAGACGACAGAAAATCGAGCAGCTTTCAATATCTCCGATAAAACTTACCACGATTACAAGGATTCTTAATGGAAAAATACTGGTTCCGTCAAGAGATCTGCTTGAAGGCAGGGTGTACATTGCAATAGATGCACTTCATGTGACATTATCAAGGCTGACCCATAACGACGTTGCAGTTGTGGGGGACAATGAACCGGCACAGCTTGCACTGATTTCAGCCGGGATTGCGGCACTGATTATTGCAGACAGTGCACCGGTTGGTGACAGGGTAATTAAAGCAGCGACAGAGAAGGGGGTTGCCCTGATCTCAACAAATCTGGATGCCTTTGGCGTCGGAAAAATGATAAACCTCTCACTTCCGGCAAGTCACATTATGGCCAGGGATGTTCCGACCGTTAGAAAAGAGGATTCAATTGATTATGCAAAGCAGCTCGTTTCAAGTTCAAGATACCGTACTGCCTGTGTCGTTGACGGACAAAACAAATTAATCGGTATGATATCCAGGAATACATTTCTTGAAAATGTCTTAAAACAGGTCATATTGCTTGATCACAACGAATATGCACAGGCTGTGGATGGCATTGAGAAAGCTGAAATTCTCGAAATAATTGATCACCACAGACTTGGGGCAATAACTACCCTGAAACCAATTGGATTCTTAAATGAACCTGTGGGTTCGACATCAACAATTATTGCCGGAAAGTACCTTGAGGAAGGAATAAAACCGGATAAGAATATTGCAGGGATTCTTCTCTCAGGAATACTATCAGACACTCTTGTTCTAAGACTTTCAACAACCACTACAAAAGACAAAAAAATGGTGGAATATCTCTCTCCTATCGCAGAGGTTGATCCGGTGGTTTATGGAACCGAACTTATCCAGAAAGGTATGAATCTGGACGGTTACGATATTAAGACACTTCTCAAAAGAGACATAAAACAGTATGAACTCTTTGGGAAAAAAGTCACAATATCCCAGGTCATGATACCAACATTTGAATTCTCCGGGAATAATTCTGATATTATATCCAAAGAGCTTAAAAAAATAAAAAACGAAAGCAATTCAGACATCTCGGCTGCGCTTTTAACAAGTGTTGTTGAAAACGGAAGCGATGTATATATTGATGCAGGAGGTCTTTTTATTCATCAGATGAAGGGAAAAGAACAGCCTTTAAGAAAAGACGGGATGATGTCAAGGAAAAATGATTTTATACCCTGGTTTGGTAAGATAATAAAAGATCTCTGATATAAATATCTAATTTTTTTAAAAATAATCCGGAATTTTTTATCTTTCAAAGTTATAATGCCAAAAGATAATTAAAAAAATTTGAATGTGAAGAGTCTTTATCAGTCCTTTTTACTGACAAAAAGTATCATCATTCCGATAAACAGGCCGGTAAGCACTGTTACGGGCTGAACTGGTGTTTCTGCTGGAGGCTTCATGGGTGTGAGTTCAGCTGAGATGTAACTTTTCTGTCCGCCCTCCATATATATCTCAGAATTCCAGTCTTCATAACCAGCCATTTTGACAATTATTTTATGAGTGCCGGCTGATACATCCTTTAATGTCAAAGGGGTGAGTCCTGCATATGCATTGTCAAGGTATATATTTGCCCCGGAGGGACTGGAATTTACAATCAGTTCACCGCTTCCAACAGGGGGAAGCGGAGTTACAGTCGGTAATGGGGCGGGTGTCGGTATGGTAGTCAGCGGGAGTGAGAGGAAATAGATATTTCCGTCATTAGAAGCGACAGACATATGCATGCCTTCAGGTGAGAGGGAGATGCCCCTGATGTTTCCAAATGTTAAATATTTGAGAACAAACTGTCCGTTATCAGAATAGAGTCTGGCATAATTGTCATTTCCACCAAGTGCAACATATTTGCCGTATAATGATGAAGATACTCCGTTTACAGGGGTCATTATATTTGTGCCCCATATTTTTTTACCGGATTTATCAATCACATCAACTCTCCCGTCAGCAGATCCTGCAACAATTATACTTCCGTCCGGTGATATATCAACATCAAAGACCTGTTCATCGGTTTTATATGACCATAACCTGTTGCCGTCAAGATCATACAGATACACATTGAAGAGTTTTTGTCCTGCGGCGATCAGGCTTCCGTCTGAACTTATGGAAACACCATAGATGTCCCCCCCTATACTTTTCTTCCAGACAAGTTCCCCTCCTGTTTTGTACAGATACAGATTGCCGTCATTTGAGCCTGCGGCAACAAATCCTCCGTGGGCCGATACAGTGGCATCATATACAACCTCACCCATTTTCTTTGTCCAAAGGATATTACCGTCCCTGTCAAAGACATACAGTGAACCGGATTTTGTACCGACAGAGGCATACTGTGCATCATCTGATATTGAAAGGCCGCTGACAGCACCGTCAACCTGCTTTTCCCACAATAAATTTCCTGCTTTGTTCAACAGATAAACCTTTGAATTAGTTCCTCCTGCAAGCACAAAATTTCCATCCGATGATATGTCAGTATCTGCAAAATTTGTGTTCTGTGTGTATTTCCAAAGAAGTGTTGCATCCGATTGTGCAGATGCAGCTGCCGGTAAAAGTGATAATATCAGAATTATCAGCACAAAATATAAGGCAGACTTTTTTATTAACATAATATTCCTGTTCATTTTTTAGAGTCCTCCTGAAAAGAACATTAAAACAATCATACGATTTAATGCTTTTTAGAGGTGTCTGTATAAATATTCATTGTAAAATATGAACAGTCGCCTGAGTTTTTTAAAAAGTAAAAAAAGAATGTGAAAATTTTTTTTAACCTGATTAATTCATCAGATTATGATAATGACTTAATGGCTCAATTGTCACGTCTTCGTTCTTCATTGTTTCAATAGCCATTGCAGCAGCCCTTGCGGCCTGAAGTGTTGTAATATACGGGATTCCGAAATCAAGTGCCGCACGCATAATCTGCATATGATCCTGGCGTGAATATTTGCCGGACGGAGTGTTGATAATCAGGCTAACCTCACCTTTTCTCATGATGTCTATGACATTTGGTGATCCTTCCTGAACTTTGCGTACCAGTTTTGCCTGAATGTTATTTCCTGCAAGTAAATCAACTGTTCCGCTTGTTGCAATGATTGAAAGGCCAAGTTCGCAGAGTTTTCTGGCGATTGGTATGATATCCGGTTTGTTTTCATTTCCTATTGAAATAAAGACCGTTCCTTCAAGCGGAAGCTGATTGTCTGCAGCGCGACTTGCCTTGTAATATGCACGACCGAAATCATAGTCTATTCCCATGACTTCGCCGGTACTTTTCATTTCCGGACCTAAGACTGCGTCCACTCCGGGTAGTTTGTTAAATGGCAGCAGAACTTCCTTAACTGCAACGTGATTTAATGTTGGCTCTTTGTATTCCAGATCCTTTAATCTGATTCCCGTCATTGCAAGAGCGGCAATCTTTGCGAGAGGAATTCCGGTTGCCTTTGAAACAAACGGCACTGTTCTGCTTGCACGCGGGTTTGCCTCAATAACATATACAACACCGTCTTTTACAGCATACTGGATGTTAATAAGACCAACAACGCCGATTCCAAGAGCAAGTTTTTTGGTGTAATCCCTGACGGTTGAAATAATATCGTCTGATAATGACTGGGGCGGAATTACACATGCAGAATCCCCGCTGTGAACACCGGCTTCTTCAATGTGCTCCATAATTCCGCCGATTAAAACATCCTCGCCGTCACAAACAGCATCAACGTCAAGCTCCACTGCATTCTGGAGGAAAGAATCCAGAAGGACAGGGTGTTTTTTACTGACACGGACTGCTTCCTTTATGTAATTTTGAAGTTCGATGTCATCGTGGACTAGCTCCATTGCCCTTCCGCCAAGAACATATGAAGGCCTGACTAAAAGCGGGTATCCGATTTTTTTTGCGATTTCAAACGCTTCTTCTTCAGAATATGCAGAACTGTTTGCAGGTGACGGTATCATCAGTTCATCGAGAAGCTGACTGAATCTGTCACGATCCTCTGCCATATCCATTGAATCAGGGGTTGTTCCGAGAATCTTTGTGTTAAGGCCGAGTTCTTTTATCTTCTCTTCAATAGGAACGGCAAGATTTACGGAATTCTGTCCTCCGAACTGAACCATGACTCCAGCATATTCATCCTTTTTGAGGATGTTTGTAATATCCTCAAGTTTCATAGGTTCAAAGAACAGTCTGTCGGATGTATCAAAATCAGTGGAAACTGTTTCGGGATTGTTGTTTACAATATGAACTTCTGTTCCGCGTTCTCTGAGAGCCATTACAGCATGGACAGTGCAGTAATCAAATTCAATTCCCTGGCCGATACGGATAGGACCTGAGCCCAAAATAAGGACTTTTTCTTTATCGCTCCTCTCTATTTCACAGGCACTGCCTGTAGTTGAATAGAAGTAAGGTGTTTTGGCAGGGAATTCGGCAGCACAGGTGTCGACCATTTTGTAGACAGGACTTCCTGTCAGATCCTCAATTTTTTCTTCAGGGATTCCTGAAAGAGCACTGATTTCAGTTACTGTAAATCCGTATCTCTTTGCAAGAATTATATCTTCATCTGAAGGAGCGGTTTTCAGGCTTTTTTCAACACTGACAATATTTGCGATTTTATGCAAAAAGAAACTGTCAATATAGGAAAGCTTTGAAACCTCCTCAACTTCCATCCCCTGACGGAAAGCATCAAAGAGGCATCCAAAGCGTTCATCTGTCGGATGCTGCAAAAGCATCCTGATCTCTGCCTCTGATGTATGTTCCGTTACATCGGTATCAAGAGATCTCATGGCTTTCATAAAGGCCTCTTCGAGAGTCCTTCCAATTGACATTACCTCCCCTGTACTCTTCATTGCAGTTGTAAGTGTCCGGTCTGCTTTTTTGAATTTATCAAACGGCCATCTTGGAACTTTTACAACAACATAGTCTATTGCAGGTTCAAAAGATGCAGGTGTGCATCCGGTAACAGTGTTTTTGATTTCATCAAGTCTTAATCCGACTGCTATTTTTGAAGCTACACGGGCGATTGGATAACCTGTTGCTTTTGAAGCAAGTGCTGATGAGCGTGATACACGGGGGTTGACTTCAATAATTCTGTAGTCCCCGTCTTTATAGGCCATCTGAACATTGCAGCCCCCCTGAACATCCAGGGCACGGATGATTTTTATTGCCGAGGTTCTAAGACGCTGGAACTCGTCATCGCGCAATGTCAGGATAGGGGCCACTACAACACTCTCGCCGGTGTGAACACCCATTGCGTCAACATTTTCCATACCACAGATGATGATACAGGTGTCGGATGAGTCACGCATTACTTCAAATTCGATTTCCTTCCATCCGATAACACTCTCTTCTATGAGCACCTGATGGATACGTGAACGCTGAAGGCCAAGCTCAACAATCCTTTTTAGTTCATCATATGTGTTTGCAACTCCACCGCCTGCACCTCCAAGAGTGTATGCAGGTCTGATGATTGCAGGGAGACCGACTGTTTCATAAGCTTCGTCAATCTGTGCCATTGATTCAAGGATCATACTTTTTGGTACAGGTTCACCAATTTCATTCATGAGCTCCTTGAACTGCTCGCGGTCCTCACCTTTGTAGATTGCTTCAAGCGGAGTTCCAAGTATTTCCACACCCTTTAAAGCACCCATTTCAGCAAGTTCGGCAGTCAGGTTAAGACCTGTCTGACCGCCCATTCCACTGAGAATTCCGTCAGGTTTCTCTTTTTCAATTATTTTTGCAATTATATCTGCTTTTAACGGCTCGACATAGATGATGTCTGCCATATCAGGATCTGTCTGTATTGTTGCAGGATTTGAATTTACAAGTACTACTTCAATTCCTTCTTCACGAATAGATCTGCAGGCCTGCGATCCTGAAAAATCAAATTCGGCAGCCTGACCTATCTGAATTGGCCCTGAACCGATGAGAATTACTTTTTTTATGTCATTTCGTAGCGGCATTTAAGGGATCCTCCTGTACATGAAATCAAAAATAGTCTTTTCTGTGTCCCACGGACCTCCATGTGCCTCCGGGTGAAACTGAACACAGTAGACATCAAGATCTTTTGAGAAGAACCCTTCGAGTGAACCATCGTTTACATTTGAGAAGTATATTTCACAATCTTCAGGAAGAGTGTCTCCGTCAACTGCAAAACCGTGGTTCTGGGTTGTTATATATATTGAACCATCATGATGCCTGACAGGCTGATTTGATCCCCTGTGCCCGAATTTCATTTTGTATGTTTCTGCACCAAAAGCACGGCCTAATACCTGATTTCCCATACAAATTCCAAATACGGGCATCTGACCGATGAAATGCTTTGCACATTTTACTGCATCGGTTGCAAGTACAGGGTCACCGGGGCCGTTTGTTATGAAAATTGCTTCCGGTTCGCATGCTTCAATGTCAGAAGGCGAAGAGTTATGCGGGAACATATAAAGATCGGCACCGCGTTTTCTTAAGGAAACTGCAATATTTTTCTTTATGCCGAGATCAATTACCGCAATCCTTTTTCCTTTTCCGGGGATTCGGTATGGCTCTTTGCAGGAGACCTGGGACAACAGATCGGTTTCTGAGATTGGTTTTACTTTTTTTGCACATTCAACGGCATATTCTCCGTTGTCATCGCCTGTAATCAGGGCAGCACGAAGTGTACCGTTTACTCTTGTATCAATTGTAAGTTTTCTTGTATCAACACCGGAAATTCCAAAAAGATTGTTTTCCTCAAAAAAAGAACTCAATGACCTGTTTGACGAAGGCCGCTGACATATTTCGTTAACAACACATCCGAGCGCATTAACATGCGGACTCTGGAAATTTTGTTCATCCACTCCATAATTCCCGATAAGCGGATATGTAAACATCAGAATCTGACCCGCGTAACTCGGATCAGTGAGTGCTTCCATATAACCGCCCATCTGGGTTGTAAATACAAGTTCACCGGCGGTGGTGCCTTCTGCACCAAAACCATCGCCTATAATATATTCACCGTTTTCAAGACCCAGAACTGCCTTCATTCAATAATCATTAAATGTTGGTATTTATGGCATTTAATGACTCTGGAACAGGAAATTTTTTTCATATTTATTGTATATAGTTTCAGTATTCAAACCGCAGGTTGCTGGGCAGAATCTATTTTGTTTTATAAATCAGTCTAAAGGATATATTGCAAATTCCAAATACTAATAATGACAATAAACCTGTATGAGTAGTATAGTAACTGTTGAAGTAATCGGATTTAGTGATTCAGCCTGCGGACCATTTCCCTGTGACGGGGATCGCACATGTGAACTTGAAAAGTGTGCCCCTTCAGAAAACCTTGTCAAAGCTTTTAATGCACTAAATGATCGTTTAAATCATCTCTATAAAGGAAAAGTGGAGACAAAGCTTACACTTCTTGATGATGGTTTGCCGGAATACGTTGCAGAAATAATTGAAAAGAACCAGCCTCCCCTTCCTATAATTCTTGTAAACAACCATCTTACACCTATCGGCAGAATCTCACTGCCTCAGATCAGGGAAGAGATTGACAAAGAAATATAGATATTTGATTTAATTATTCAAACACACATTTTTTAAAATAAATTTTTCTTTTCGATGCAGGGCATTAAATTAATCTAAAAAATTCAGGTGGATATCTCTATTTTTAGTCTTAATCACGCTATAAATTTTTTATTAACATTTTCAAAAATTTTCATTTTTCTTTATTTTTCTTTTCAGATATGCCTGAATTTATCAGGCCGGCTGAGATATATATGTGTATGAAGACTGTAATCAAAAAAGGGCCCCATAAATATGTGTGAATTTTGAAAGAAACAGATTTTCCAAGTATTCCAAGCGTTAAGGGTTTTGATGATTCCCGAATGTGTGATTCCAAATCCTCTCCAAAACATGACTGTTTAATCCCATTTATAACTATAATTCCATATATGCAGGGTTTTAAAAAACAGGAGAGAGGATTATTAATTGAGGATAACTGATAAAAGAGTTATTTATATTCAAAAATGCTGGCGAAAACAGCCTCAATAAATATTTATGATAAGTATGTATGATGAAAAAAATATTATTGCAGTAGATCTCGGGGCAACAAATCTCCGGGTCGCATTATTTGGCGGGAGAAAATTAAAGAAGATAATCAAATCAAAAACTCCCGATACCGGCAATATCGGGATAGTTGTAACCGACAGGATAATTGATCTTATTTATGAATTAATTCGACCAAAAGAAGTTCAAAAAATATTGTCCATCGGAGTTTCTTCGGCAGGACCTCTTGATATTTCAAAAGGTCTTGTTGTAAATTCACCCAATATGAAATATGAATATATTGATATTGTGCAGCCCTTAAAAGATGAATTCCAAAAAGATGTTTATCTGATAAATGACTGTCGTGCAGGTGTTTTGGGAGAAATATATGCAGGAAGTGGTCAAAAATGCGAAAATTTGGTATATATTACCATATCAACAGGTATTGGCGGGGGAGCCTATGCGAACGGAAATCTCATTCTTGGAAGGGATGGAAATGCAGGGGAGATTGGTCATTTTTGTGTAGACACTTCCTATAACCTGCCATGCCTGTGCAAAGGAAAGGGACACTGGGAGGCATATTCTTCGGGTGCAAACATTCCACGATTTTTCAGGGCATTTTGTAATCAAAAAGGCTATCCTTTTGACGAGGAAAAATGCCAAAGCGCTGAAAATATTTTTGGAAATGCAAAACAGGGAGAGAAAGAATATGTATTATTTCTTGATGAACTCGGGAAAATAAATGCGAGAGGTATATCAAATGTTGTTCTGGCATATTCTCCTGAAAAAATTATTCTTGACGGCAGTGTTGCATTATCAAACAGGGATGAGATATTAACAGGTATTAAAAAACATTATGATTCATATCTTAAAATGCCAAAAATTGAGTTCAGCAGTCTAAACGGACTTTCACCATTATATGGTGCGGCATATTATTCTTTTCAAAAGGTCTGTATAAAAGACGAAAGCATCTGAATTATTTTATATTATACAGTTGGGGACTCCCCGAAATTGGTTTGTGTGATTTTGATGTAGTCATTATTTCAGGGTTATTTTTAATCCATATCCAATCGGACAAAATTCCTGATGATTCAAAACATATTTTAGTGTCAAAGGCATAGGACACATTAAGATGGAGGGTTTTTGGGGGAGATGCCTGAGATTACTTATATAGATGTTATATCAGCAGCAATAGTCACAGGAACTATTTTTTTAATATTTGGATTCATAGTTGCACTTATAACAACAATACTTGGATTATTTGCAATAGTAATTGCTCCGCTGAGCGATTATTCATATTTAAAGGCAGGATCAGATCTGGTGGGAGGACTTGTAAACATAATAATTACCTCACTTGGTCTTGGATTTGGAGGATTTGTTCTGGGTGCAACATTCTCTCTGCTTTATAATTTCACTGCAGAAATTTTCGGGGGCATATATGTTGATCTTGTGGAATATGAATATCTCCCGGAAAAAGAAGAAACTGAAGAAACCCCCATTGGATATGAATAGGATTTGTTCTTTTATTTTTTCGGAATATAATTATACAAAAAAGGGATATTCTAATTATTTTGAGAGATAATGATAGGGATAGCTTATGTCAGAATGTAAAACAGTTCAGGATATGATTCGCCTTATGGCATCAAAAATAGAGGATATGGCTGATTCTCTCTCTGATGAACAGGTTCAGAAATTTATTGACGAAATACTAAATGCAGAGCGTATCTATGTGATGGGTGCGGGAAGATCAGGTCTTGTCGCAAAGGCTTTTGCAATGAGACTTATGCACCTGGGTTTACGTTCTTATGTCATCGGAGAAACCATTACGCCGGCAATGAAAGAGGGCGACATCGTAGTTGCTTTTTCAGGCTCGGGAGAGACAAAAACAATTGCAGAACTCTGTGAAACCGCAAAGTCAATAGGCGGCAGAATATGCCTTGTATCTTCCAAAACAGATTCTAGGATTGGAAGAATTGCCAACTGTGTGGTTGTAATCGAAAGTCACCGCGACAAAGTAAAGGATGAGTCGGAAGAATATGAAATTCGCCAGATGATGGGCGAGCATAAATCATTTGCACCTTTGGGAACACTCTTTGAAACAGCATCAATGGTATTTAGCGATTCCATTATTTCCGCAATTATGGAAATTACCGAATGTGAAGAGTGTGATCTTAAAGGAAGACATGCAAACATCGAATAATGGAGATATTATAATGGACAGAAATGTCTATTCCGAAAGGGTGCTTGGAATTGAAATGTCCGGCATCAGAAAATTTTTTCAGAAAGCAAAGCCGGATTCGATAAATTTAGGTATCGGACAGCCGGATTTCCCTACACCACTACATATAAAGCAGGCAGGAATCAGAGCCATTGAAGATAACCTTACAGGCTACACCTTCAACAGTGGAGTTCCTGAACTAAGGCAGGCTTTAAGTAACAAGTTTAAAAATGAAAATGGTCTAAATTACACACCTGATCAGATTATTGTTACAGCGGGTGCAGGCGAGGCTTTGCATATTGCGATGCAGACTCTTGTAGACAACGGCGATCGTGTATTATATCAGGATCCGGGGTTTGTTTCATACAGGGAATGTGCGGTTCTTGCCGGCGGAAAGCCTGAGGGAATTAAACTTGATGAAACACTTCATATTGATGTTGAAGCTTGTAAAGAGCAGATGGACGGAGCAAAAGTCCTTGTTTTAAACTCTCCCGGAAATCCTACAGGTGCCGTTGAGAGTGAGGAAACCATAAAAGCAATTTCAGAATATGCTGAAGATATGGGAGTTTCAATAATTTCTGATGAAGTGTATGAACATTTTGTATATGACAAAAGTCACTATTCTGCGGCTAATTATTCAGATGATGTATTGACAATAAATGCTGCAAGCAAAACATTTTCAATGACAGGATGGAGAATAGGATTTATCGGAGGGCCTGAAGACTGTATTGAACAGTGTCTTAAAGTTCACCAGTATTGTCAGACCTGTGCAACATCAATATCACAATATGCAGCTATTGCAGCTTACACCGGCAGTATGGACTGTGTCATGGAAATGCGAAACGAATATGCAAAAAGAAGGGAATTACTGTATAACGGACTTAAAAATCTTGGATTTGAGTTTCCAAAACCAGAAGGTGCCTTTTACATGTTTGTTCCGATGTCTGGTGAAATCTTTGCAAAAATAATTGATGCAGGAGTTGTTGCAATTCCCGGAGATGCATTTGGAAACAATGCAAAAGATTATGTCAGATTCAGTTACGCAGCTTCTGAAGACAACATAAATGAAGCTTTAAAGAGAATTGAAAGCGCAATTTAGGAAGGATAATTATGGTAAAAGAATTACTTAAAGAACTCTCTGATGCTCATGGTCTTTCGAGCTATGAGGGAAATATCAGAGATATTATAAGAAAAGAACTTGAAGGCCACGTTGATGACATCTACGAAGACAAGATGGGAAACCTGATTGCTGTCAAAAAAGGTGACGATTTTAAGTTCATGATTGCATCCCATATGGATGAAATCGGATTTATGGTCCAGTATATTGATGAGAAGGGCTTTATCAAATTCGTCCCAATCGGAGGATGGTTTAACCCGACAGTATATACCCAGAGAGTCATTGTACACGGTAAAAAAGGCGATGTTATCGGAGTAATCGGTGCAAAACCTCCTCATGTTATGACCCCTGAAGATCGTAAAAAGGAGATCAAAATCGAAGATATGTTCATTGATGTCGGAGCAACATCAGAGGAACAGTTAAAAGAGATGGGAATTGAAATCGGCACTCCGATTACGATTGATCGTGAATTAATGGAACTTGCAAATGATCGTGTTACCGGAAAAGCACTTGATAACCGTGTTGGTGTTGCAGTATTAATTGAAACACTTAAGCAGGCAAAATCCCCTCACACAATCTACGGTGTGTTTACAGTACAGGAAGAACTGGGCCTTAAAGGTGCAAAGGTCAGCGCTTTTGCAATTGAACCTGACTGTGCAATCGCAACCGATGTGACAATCCCAGGCGATCATCCGGGAATTACTAAGAAGGAAGCGACAGTTGAGATGGGTAAAGGTCCTGTACTTGTTCTGGTCAGTGCTGCCGGAAGAGGCCTGATGGCAGACTGGAAACTTTCAGACTGGCTTAGAGATGTCGGAGACAAAAACGAAATTCCATACCAGCTTGAGGTAGGAGAAGGCGGAAACACGGATGCAACAATCATTCACCTTGTAAGAGACGGAATTCCAAGCATTCCTTTCTCAATTGCATCAAGGTATATTCACTCCCCTGTCGAAGTGGTTGACTTAAAAGATGTTGAAAACGGAATTAAGCTCCTTGTGGAAGCATTAAAAACAAAGCCTGATTTCAGCAAAAACTAATAAAATCCATAATTTTTATTTTTTATACATAATTCACGTAATTTTTCCAGGATAATTCTCCTAATCAAAAATATAAAATAATTAACAGTCATATAAGCATATCTATGAAAAAATTATTATTCATTATTCTGGCAGTTTTTCTTGTTTCAATGACATTTTTTGCAGGATGTACCGGTAGTGATTCAGGAAGTGCAACACCTGAGAGTACACCGGATACGGCAAAGACAGTAACACCCACTCCTTTTAGTGAGCCTACACAGAGTGTGCAGATGGTTCCGGGTTCTGTAGAACAGCCTGAGGCAAAGTACAAGGTTGATGTTCAGGTAAACAAGGACGGCATTTATGGTACCATTACTGCAATTTTCAGAGGTGGACTTGGGCAGAATTTTGTAAACAATATAGTTGTTGATGTTTACTACCCTGACGGAAACCATGAAAGCAAAGAGTTAAGCGCAACTAATGTCGGGAATCAGGTTGAATTTGAAGGGAATCCAAAATCTCAGGAAAGAGTTAAAGTTACTGTAACTTTTGACGGCAATATCGGAACATATGTTATATACGACAGTCTTGTTCCTGAAAAGCTCTAAATTTTTATTTTTTACCAAACTTTTTTTAATTTTAATCGCTTAAGCAGTCTTAAATTATTTGAAAACAATTTGTATATACAGAATTTTTTATCTGTTTATCATTAAAGGAGAATAAAATAATGGGTAAAGGAAAAGTCGTTTTGGCATTTTCAGGCGGTCTTGACACTTCAATTTGTGTTCCGCTTTTAAAAGAGCATTATGGATACGATGAAGTCATTACAGTCGCAGTAGATGTGGGGCAGCCTCCTGAAGATATTCAGAAAGCTACGGAAAAAGGAGAACTGATTGGAGACAAGCACTATACAATCGATATTAAAGATCGCTTTGTTGAAGAACAGCTTTTCCCGTCAATAAAGGCAAATGGTTCATACGAGGGATACCCGATGGGAACCGCTCTTGCAAGACCTTTAATTGCAGAAGAGATCTCAAAAATAGCAAAAGCAGAGGGTGCAAATACCGTTGCCCACGGATGTACCGGTAAAGGAAATGATCAGCTTCGCTTTGACTTTATCTTCAGAAAAGAAGGTCTGGAGATTATTGCACCAATGCGTGAGATGAATCTTACACGCGAATGGGAGATGGATTATGCTGAACAGCACAATATTCCTGTTCCTGTTGTAAAAGACAAACCATATTCAATTGATGAAAACTGCTGGAGCAGAAGCATTGAAGGCGGTGTTTTGGAAAATCCATCTACACATCCGACAAATGATATCTATGCATGGACTGTTTCCGCACAGGATGCACCTGACACTCCTGAAGAAATTACCCTTGAATTTGAGAAGGGTATCCCTGTGGCAATTAACGGGAACAGGATGAAAGGCATTGATTTAATAATGGAACTGAATAAAATTGCCGGCAGAAACGGAGTGGGCAGAAATGATATGATTGAGGACCGTATTCTTGGTCTTAAAGCCCGTGAAATTTACGAGCACCCTGCAGCCACAGTTCTTTTAAAAGCACATGCTGATCTTGAGCGCCTTGTTTTAAGCCGTCAGGAACTTGCATTCAAGAATATTGTCGATGACAAATGGTCTGAACTGGGTTACATGGGACTTATTCATGAACCTCTCTTTGCAGCACTCTCTGCATTTGTTGACAAAACACAGGAGAGAGTTTCCGGAAATGTAGATCTGATATTATACAAGGGAAGCGTCACTGTTGCAGGCAGAGATTCACCAAACAGTCTTTACTCTGACGATCTCGTATCCTTTGAAAGCACAACAATTGATCAGAATGATGCAGTTGGATTCTCCGCATATTACGGATTCCAGGCAAGACTTTTAAAATAAAAAATATTTTTAGATTAATTTTTTTAAAGAACTTTATTTCCTGCAACACTCCCGGGTGTGCATTCAAAAACTTCAGTGCTGTTTAAAACAATAAGTGATTTGGCAGGAAACTGAGGTTTTGTTTCTTTAACCTGTTTGTACATCTCTTCATACTCGGAGCCTTCGGTTTTTATTTCCACATTTCCTTTTACCTGAAGGCAGCGTTTTGTTTCAGGGTTCCAGAAATAAAGAGCAACATTAGGATTTTCTTTCAGATTCTGAAGGGTTTTTACCATGAAATTGTCACAGATCCAGAATGTTTCATCGTCATCCTTTAGCCAGACGGATGCCATTGGTGCCACATTGGGGATGCCTTTTGATGATGCAGTAGCCATCGGGACTGCATGCAGTATTTCCATATTCTTTAAGAATACTTCTTTCATTTCATCAGTTAATTTTACCATTTTTTTCTGTTTCTCCTGTTTAATTATCAGCCGGCTGCTGCGGCTGGTTAATAGTAAAACCTGATCTATAAAGTATTTTTGATAACCGGTTTAATTTAAAAAAGATTAACTATTGAAATATTTTACATATTCATCAGGTACTTCATCGTAGCTTCCAATGATTGCCTGATTTAATTCTCTGAGGTTGTGGACAATCTGTTGAGTATTTTTCATCTGTATGTTCAGATTTAGAATCAGATTTTCTTTTTCTATCGAGTCATTTTTAATTTGTTCTATTAAATTGAATAAGTTAAGACGAACCATTTCGGCAGGGTTTTTGAGCCTCATTGCAGCTTCAGAGATGTATCGAATCATTATTTTAAAAACCTCTTTTTCAAAGGTTATATCACTTGCAATGATGGATGCACTTTTTATTTCGCCGGACTTGTCTTTCACAGGCGACATAGTAAAAACAACATTTATCTTTTTGCCTGATTTTGTTATCCTTTCGGTTTCCATACTTCTTATTGTCTTACCGCTTCTAATTTTTTCAATCTCGGCTTTTATTTCATATTTTTTTTCTTCAGGAATGAGTATGTCTATATTTTTTCCTGATATTTCATCAGAGGTGTATCCGTATATTCTTTGAGCACCCGGATTCCAGCTTATAACATCTCCTTCCAGGGATATCCCGATAATTGCATCATTTGATGAGAGGACAATATTTGTAAAATATTCTTTTTCAAAATCAGATTCGATTTGTTTTGAAACATCTCTTGCAATGAAGACTGCATAGCCGGTTTCATTGATATTAAATGATGAAATGGAGAAATCGATACAGATCTCCTGATTGTTAATGTTTAGCCTCTCTTTTCTAAAAAAACCGGTAGAATCATCAGGAATATTTTCCACATAATTTGAATATTCCCTGATTATGTTTTTTAGATTTTCATCTTTTAGAAGTATCAGAATATTTTTACCTTTGGTCTGATGAAAACTTTGCCCGAATAGTGATTCTGAAGCTTTATTCCAGAATACAACATTCAGGGCATCATCAATTATGACAACAGAATCCGGGATATTGTCTGCCTCAATATCTGATTCATTACAACTAATTCCGGAATAAATTTTTTTATCCATATTTTACCCCTTTTCTCTAATTTATTATTTAATCCCGTAATACTCTTTATCTCTATTATTTTTTTGCATTATCTTCTAAAATTAACATTCAGGATATTTTTGTTAAAATTTGGAATGATAATATCAATCTTCTCTAAAATAGGTCAGAAGAGGTAATAAATATAATTCATCTGCTTAATTTTTTTGTTTTACTTTGTAGAATATTCCCCTTTCTTCAGCAGATTCGACAATTTCATTATTTTCAACCAGATATCCAAGATATTTATTGATTTCATTTTGATGAAGCCCGAGAATTTTACTTAAATCATCAGGGGTGCAGGGCCGTCTTTTTATGGTTTCAAGAATCTTTTGTTTTATATCTCCGGAAAATGAGGCAATTGTATCACGGTCTGCGGGTTTACCTGTTATTTCCACATTTGAATGTAATATTTTTGAGGCAAAATTTTTTAGTTCATCGTCATCCGGGCGCCTGATCCAGTCAACAGTTCCAGGCCTGTCAAGTATGTTTACCTGAACTTTATCCGGATTTATTTTTAGAATTGCCCTGTTTAATGCTTCAATTTCTTCTTCTTTATCATTGATGCCCGGTACAAGAAATATTTCAAGCCACATTTTTCCTGAAAAATTAGTCCTGAATTTTGCAATGCCATCTATTATGGCGTCTATTTTCAGGGAGTGGTGAGGCCTGTCGATTTTAAAAAATGATTTTTCCAAAGCTGCATCAAGTGATGGAACTACAAGATCAATATCCTTACAGTCATTTAAAACGTCATTGTCTCCCAAAAGACTTCCATTGGTTAAAAGGGCCGTTTTATATTGTGGATATTTTTCTTTTAGAAAAACGGCAATTTTTCCGATACCGCTGTTTAATGTTGGTTCTCCCGAACCTGCAAAGGTGATATAATCTATTTTTGGATTTTTGCTTAAAAAATCATCCAGTTCCTTAATAACAATCTCTGCGGGAACGAATTCCTTTCTGTTGACAGTAAGACAGGTTGTTTTTCCGCATTCGCAATATATACAATTATATGAGCATATCTTCGGCGTTACTAAATCAATACCAAGAGATATACCAAGACGTCTGGACGGAACAGGTCCGAAAAGATATTTATAATCCATTTTTAAGCTTCCAAATATTGTTACAGTCATTAGGTATTTAGCTGTGTGCGTATTAGCACTAATGGAAATCGATTTAGGAGATTAAAATGAAGATCTGTATTACCTGCAAAGGCAAAACACCAAAAAGTCCTGTTGAAAAAAACTTTGGCAGAACTCCTTTTCTTGCATTATATGATGAGGAAAAAAAAGCGTTTGAATTCGTTGAAAATACTCACAAAGATGATGCAGGGGGAGTCGGCCCGAAAACAGCCCAGTTAATTGCCGATACAGGGGCATTGGTTGTTATTACCGGAATGATTGGTGACAATGCCCGTAAAGCTATTGATATTGCTGAAATTGAAACATATAAACAGAGTGCTGAAGCCTCAGTTGAAGAAACAATAGAAGCGTTTCAAAAAGGCGATCTTAAAAAATTCTGATAAGAGGCTTTTATGAAGATTGCAGTTGCAAGCGGAAAGGGAGGTACAGGAAAAACAACAGTTTCTTCAAATCTTGCACTGTGCCTTTCAAAAAAATTCAGGACGGCTCTTGTAGACTGTGATGTTGAAGAGCCGAACATTCATATTTTTTTTAATGGTCCGGCTGAATCAAAAAAAGTTTTCCAGAAAAAACCTTTTGCAAATCCGGAACTTTGCAGTTTCTGTAAAGAGTGTATGAATTTCTGTAAATTCGGTGCAATCAACATAATCAAAGAAAATATCTATTTCTCCTATGATCTCTGCCATTCATGCGGGGGTTGTAAAATAATCTGTCCGGAAAATGCAATTTTTGAGGAAGATATTGAAATTGGAGAAGTTTCTGTTTACTCTCCGGATAACAATCTGACAGTAATTGAAGGACGGCTTCTCCCGGGTAAACCTTCCGGGAATGATGTTATAGATACTGCAAAGCAATTGTCAGAGAATTTTGACATTGTAATATATGATTCCCCGCCCGGTTCCGCATGCCCTTTTATTGAAACAGTTCATGATTCTGATTTTTGTGTTCTGGTCACTGAGTCCACTCCTTTTGGACTTCATGATTTAAAGGCAGCGTTTGAGGTCTGCAAAAAATTAAATGTACCTGTCGGGGTTATCATCAACAGGAGTCTTGAAGATGATTCTTTGATTGAGAATTTCTGTAAAGAGGAATGTCTGGACATTTTAATGAAAATACCAAACAGTCTTGAAATTGCAAGGATTCAAAATAACGGAGAACTTTTTGTCAGGGTTATGCCCAAATGGGAGACGGATTTTTTGAATCTTTTTGAATCAATAAAGAGCAGGGGTTTTGACTGATGAAAAAAATTGCAGTTATAAGCGGTAAGGGGGGAACCGGTAAAACCACATTTACAGCAGGATTTGCAAAATATCTGGACGAAAAAAAGTTATGTTTTGTGGATTGTGACGTGGATGCCGCAAATGCAGGTATTTTGTTTAACCATGTAACTGAAGAAACCAAAGATTTTTTTGGGGGAAATATTGCAGAAATTGATCAGAATGTCTGTGTCAAATGCGGTTCATGCATGGAGAACTGCCGCTTTTCAGCAATATATTACGATAGTGAAAATGAACAATTTCAGATAAATCCTGTAAAATGCGAGGGTTGCGGGGTCTGCACCATTGTTTGTCCTTTTGATGCTGTTTCTCTTGGTTTAAGAAAAACCGGTGAGATATATATTTCTAAAACCAAAGCATTTCCACTGATTCATGCAAGCCTTGAACCAGGCTGTGGTGCAAGCGGCCTTCTTGTTAAAAGGCTTAAAAAAACAGCTGAGGAAAAATATCCGGGTTCTGAAGTTATGTTAATCGACGGTCCTCCGGGTATCGGATGTCCTTTTATTGCAACAGTCAGCGGTACGGATTATGCTGTTGTTGTTGTTGAACCGGGCCTTTCCGCACTTCATGATTTGAAGCGTGCCATCAGGGTTGCTTTAGGCTTTGGTACAAAAATTCTTGTGGTTATAAACCGTTTTGATTTAAATCCGGATATTTGCAGGCAGATTGAAAGCTTTTGCGAAAATGAAGGTATTAATGTCGCCGGCAGAGTTCCTTATGATGATACTGTTTTTAAGGCAGTACGGGAACAAAGACCTGTAACAGATTATGATTGTCCTGCCTCTAAATCACTGATTGAAAGTTATGAGAGAATAACGGATATAATTTCAAATAATCTGTAAGATACAGGAATTATCTTAATTTTTAAATTACGTTAAATTTTTAAATATATCCCACTTTATTTAATTTATGTATGGGGTTTCTACTCACTGCCTTTTTGATAAACCTCTTGAAACCGCGTTATATATTCTTTCAGATATTACCGACACTGTGGAAATTATGAATGACGGACTTCATTTTATTGATTCTCCTGAGATTCCTGAATGTTTTTCATTTGATTATTATTTCCATGCACCTTCAAGGGGAGTAAATATTGCTTCTCATCTTGAACCTATCAGGAAAGCGAGTGTTGAAGTTGTAAGGAACTGTATGTCAACTGCATCAGAAATTGATGCAGGCGGTGTTGTGGTCCATCCGGGATATTTTGGGTGGATTTCTGATAAGGATGTCGGGATATTTCAGCTTCAGAAGTCACTCATTGAACTGAAAAAAATCTCAGATGAGTATTCAGTCCCTTTTTTTATTGAAAATATGCCAAAATGGGATTATTTTTTCCTTCAGACAACTGAGGATCTCCCGCTGATTACTGATTTTATGTTTGCTCTTGATACGGGGCATGCGTTTATGAATAACTGTCTTGATGAATTTTTAAAAACTGAGATTTCCCATTTTCATCTTCATGACAATGACGGTAAATCAGATTCGCATATGGCGGTGGGTGATGGAATGATAGATTTCGCGCCGGTTATTAAGGCATTGTCAAAAAACAAAGGGTTCCCAATCATTGAAGTTGCAACTCTGGATGGTGTTAAAAGAAGTATTTCAGCCCTAAATAAACTTTAATCCACATATTTTTGATATTTTGCATATGATCTAAATCTCCGTTTTTCCAATCAGTTTTAGTTAAGATTTTATATGACTCACATCAACATTGTAGTGCACAATTCAAAGGGTGCCTCAGTGGCTTAGTGGCATAGCGCGTCCTTGGTAAGGACGAGGTCGCGAGTTCAACTCTCGCCTGAGGCTTCATTAAAATAAACATTCTTTTTTAGTGAATTATATATTGTAATCAAATTTAGTTATATACCCTCAGTTATCAAAGGAATAAATAAATTACATATTCAAAAATAATGAAAATTTTTCAGTTATGTATTTTTGTAGAATTAAAATTTGATAATTTCCTTATCAAAGTGATATATGTATAATTATTCAGAATTATTGTCTTTTTCAAATTTAAGTTCATTTTCAATTTTTTTAATTAATAAATTTATTTTTTCCTCATCTGTTGTTTTCATTAAAATACCGACAGATTCAAAGACATATTCAGCGGATTTTCCGGTAAGTTTCTTTTTTGAAAATATAATGTCAGGCTTATAATTTAACAAAAACTCTGCTGAACGTATTCCTTTTTGCTTTTCTATAGTACTTGCAGGGTTGGATAATGTTTCTTTTCTGATGAATTCTGCATTTTTCATGTTAAAATCCAGAATTGCAAAATATGGTGCTTCGCCAAAATGAAGACTGATTTTTCCTTCAATGTTTTCAAGAGGTACAGCATAGCGTATGTGCAGTCTCTCTTTTGGTTCAAAGTGTATGATAACCCTTTCAACATTGGGCACCAAGTCACGAATTTCTGATTCAATCCTTTCATTTGCAATATGTGCTTTTAACAGGTTTGTTTTTTTCATGTTTACATTGGCTTCGACAAATATGTATCTCCCGGAATTCCGGGCAGTAAGGTCTTTGACATCTATCACCATCGGATCGGATAATATTGCGGATTTTATCAGATCACTGGTTTTGTGATCAATTGATGCATCAAGAAGGGTTTTCATGCTGTCTTTTAATATCCCCCAACCTGAATAAACAATAAATCCTGCAACTATTATTGTTGCAATGTTATCCACAGGAATTCCAAAGTACTGGGCAAAGAGTGAAAAAAATACTACCATTGTGGAGAAAACATCCACCTTGTGTTGTTTTCCGTCTGCAATTAATCCCGGAGAATTGTATTTTTTCCCCATTCTGACTTCATATGTGCCAAGGAAATATGGGACAGATACGAGTATAGCAACTGCAATAAGTAACCATCCGTCGAATATCATGTCTGTGCTTTTCCCTGATACAGCTTCATTCAGGATTTCCCAGGCTGTTAAAAAGACAAGGAAAGCAATAATTAACGATACAATATTCTCAATTTTATAAAGACCATACGGGAAATCCCTGCTTTTAAGACCTGAAAGCCAGATCCCGACAATTAATGCCACAGATGCAATAATGTCAATGAAAGAGTGAATTGCATCTGCCTGTAGAGCGAGACTTCCTGATATCCATGCAAGATAGAGTTTGACAATTACAAGCAGGGTGTTGACAATGAGTGAGTACCATGCCACCTTTCTGACCATGGATTCCTCTTTTTTTCTCAGGGGAATATTATTATCAACTTTTTTTTCCTGCATAAGAACTCCTATTTTTTAGTTCCCTGCAATTTATACAGGCATCGTGAAAATAATTCTGTTTCAATATAAAATGTTTTTGTCATATCCGCATTATTGGTTTGCAGACAAAATCATTTAATAAAATTGTCTTTAATCCTGATATGCGGATATTTTATGAGGTATTTATTCTGAATCTGTTATCTTGTTCCTTTTGTCCTTTTGATGAAAAAGATATTGTTTTTTAAGAATTTATTATGGTATACAAAAATAGCAAATATCGGTGAAACCTCAGAACAGAAAGTGATACATTGCCGTATACATTTAATAAAATGGATATTCATATCTCCTCCTCTAAGAGCTGCTTGTTCTCCATTAACCAACGCTTCGCCTTATCCATTTTCGGAGTCTGTGCCCGGATGATATTCCAGAACTCCAGTGTATGATTTCCCACAATCAGATGAGCTCATGGATGACAACATAATCAATAACAAACATAGGTGCCTTAATCAGGCGTCAGTTAATATTCAGGTTGTCCTTTGGAGTGCAGTTTATTGATTTAATGTACTTTTTAGCTCCGATTACCGGAATTATAAACGGTAATTCATTATTCCGGCCTGCTAATTCTTCAGAGGTAGATTATTCCGGGGAGGCTTTCATCTTTGAAGATGAAAATGCTGAAACTGTTGGCGCCGCTCAGTTTAATTGTTCTTCTCCGGAAGAATGCCTGAATGTATCACTATCTATGGTTGATAATTCAGAGCTTATGGAGATTTATGATGCTGACTACATTCCGGATTATCAGAATAACAGGTACTACTGTAGATTAAAGTGTAATTACCAGTCTGGAGAGGTTGCGTATCTGATTTTTACTGATGAAGATATTGTTCTGTATTATCAGGATGAATTAGTGAAGGGAAGGTTTGATAATTGGTTTGAGGATGTTGCTATGCATGTTGCCTGAAAAATCTTATTCAGATAAAAATAGATTCATGTCAATAACTTCATCTTCACTAAACCATTCCTCAGAGAGGACATGATTTTTTACAGCTTCAGGATTCTTCGTATATGCCACTATTGCAAGACTCTTTTCAGCACGGCTGCATGTTACATAAAATAACCGTCTGGTTCTATCAATTCCGCTCTCCTTTCCTTCATTTATATTTCTAATATCCGTATCTGAAAGATCCTTTGCTCCAAATAATTTTTCATAACTGAACATGAAGCCTCTCGCTTCTTCATCGTCAATAACAACCATAACCCGTGGAAATTCAAGACCCTTTACTCCTTGATGAGTACCAAATGCAGATTTATCTGAGATGTAATCCGTGTAAAACTCAAGTTGATTAAACGGGCATTTGAGGGCTGCTCTCCAGGCATCAATTATTTCGTCTTTATCCTGTGGTTCTTCTTCATCATCTCCTAAATCTTCATCTGGTGAGTAGTAGGTAACTGGAATTAAATTTTCAGGAATAGGGAAGATATTTAATTCACCTACAAGCTGAAGAACTTCAAGTAAAGAGGGCTCTTGGCCAGAATCCCATAATTTTAAAAGGGAATCTACAGATTCACCTGTCTTTTTAATCTGTTCAATTGGAGTTTCAGATTCCTTAAGATTTTCTTCATCTAAGAGTTCAGAATATTCTCTCATTATTTTTGCTACAGCAAATTCATTATTCGCTCTCATTGCTTCAACTAAAGGAAGAATTTGCTGAGTAAGAAAAGATATCCCCGATAGATTACCATCCAATAATCCAGTTTTTAGCTTGTCTTGGCTATAAAGTGGTTCAAAAAATTCAAAGAAACCTCCTCTCCGGGCTGCCATATGATGTTCTAAAGTGAGAATTTTTACATTTGAATTTAATGATTCCCATAGAGAATCAGATGTATATTCAGCCATTAGAGAAGATATATTTTTTTCAATTAGATCTTTATCGGGGATATTATTTGAATCAACAATAAAAAGACGAACAACACCATCCTCTGCATTATCCACAGGTTTCTGTTCATGCTCCTCTACATCAGAACGAATTTTATTTATTAGAGTAATTACTCTTTTAGGACACCGATAATTTGTTATTATAGCAGGTTTTGCCCAATCCTTTGGTAAATTATCACCTAAATCAATTTTTCCGTCGGTGTAAATTCTTTGCATTGTATCGCCAAATAAACCTAAGGAAAATTTATCTGGAAAATTCTCTTGGATTTTAAAAAAGGCCTCTATCAGTTCCTTTTTTGTATCTTGGCTTTCATCAATTAGGAGGATAGGATAACTGGATATGAGAATTTTTTGCATTAATGGAAATAAAGATAGAAAATCAGCTGTAATTTTAATGACCTCGGCATGGTTTAAAGCCTCTTTCCCATTATTGATCCCATTTGGGTTATAAGTAAATCTAGATATATTATCTAAATTCTTTAACCGATTCCTTTTAAATTTTATTTGTTCTTCACGTTCACGAAATGCTTTTGTTCCTGCTCTTCCTCTCCTTTGTTCTTCTTCAAGTTTTTTTAATTCAGTCTTTGTATTTTTTCTAATCCATTCTCTAATGTCATGCTGAAATGGTCGGATCAATTCCCACGAAAAACTATGTATTGTTGAAACAATAAAAGTAGAATCAAATTCAAGGCGTCTTTTAATCTCATCACTAGCAGCATTTGTATATGTTATTACTGCTATTTTTTGACCATTTAGACAAAGCTCCTTGCCTTTTTCCGTTCGAAATTTATTCAGAATAGTTACTAAAGTTCGAGTCTTTCCTGAACCTGCACCTGCAAAAAGAAAAAAACTCTTTGGAGATTTTAAATCAAGGCACTTATATATTTCATCATCAGCACTTGCTGATAATTCTGTTGAGGAATTCATTCTTTATCCTCAGTCGATATTTTTTCAGTATCCAAATAGTCACAATCGTTTTGATATAATTCATATTCAAGCCATTTCAAACCATTGCCAATATAAGTTGGAATATTAAGGTAATCAATATCAAAGTCATATAATACATCCAAAGCCATTTTGGCTTTCACCCCATCCTTAAAACTACTAAACATTTTCTCACAGACCTCATCAAGATCTTGTTCCGAAAGAGCTAGAATCAATTTTTTTAATAAACCCGTTGCTTTATTACCTTTAAATAATTCAGCATTTGTAAGAACTAAAGCATCCTCGAATGTATAAGGTATAGCTTCCTTATTATCAAAAGAAGAAATTTCGATTGGACATTGAAAGGCAACTCTAACTAAGTTATTTTTTGATTTCTTTTCTTCTTCGCCTAAATCAATTAATTTATCTAATCCCTCAATCTGAGGTATCCATTTTTTTAGGGTATCATTATTAGTAGTGCAATTTTTATTACGCTCAGGTCTAACTTTTCCTGTTTTCTCATCTCCTTTATCATCTATATATTCATTTTGTGAATCTATATCAGTAATTATCAGAGTATGAATTCCCAGAATCTCTATTAAGGGCTTAAAACGGTGTGCATGAGCTCCTCCAATTTCTAATATAGTAATATATCTCGAATCCAATTTAGGATAGCTTTGGCGAATAAATTGAGGTAAAAGAATCCTCTCTGCTGCACCTTCTACAATAATTAAAGCATCAGCAAAAAAAAGCTCACAATGAGTTGATTGAAGGTAGCGAGTAACAAATTTAGAGGTTTTATTTCCTTTTCCAAATACTTCAGATAAATTTTTAACCTCTGCATATGGAATTTCTCTTTCATCTGAGGCTGGTTTTTTCCGGAAATACCTTAAATTGGCAAAATCAGCTTCGTGAGCAATGTGACTTGAATGAGTACTAACAATCATTTGAGTGGAAAATTTTTTTGAATTACCCAACAGATCATGATTACGTAGTACCTCATATGCCTTTTTAATGAAAACTTGTTGAACTTGCGCATGGAGATGTGCTTCAGGTTCCTCTATAAGAACAAGATGTAGAGGTTGGATTACGTTGTCATCGCTGCAATCTCCTAATCCATATTTCCCCTTGCGCATCCATCTGTCTCTGAAACAAATTAATTTTAATACGATTAACAAAAGATTCTGGTATCCAAGTCCATTGTATTTTTCAGGTAAACAAAAAAAAGAATCATTTCCAAAGTAAAATTGAACGGCAGATTCATGTTCTAAATTCTCTATTGGATTTAGATCACTTTTAACGGATATTTTAGGATCGCTTAAGCCAGGATAACCTAATTTTTCAAGTTCCATGATAGCAGGCTTAAGGCTGGAGTTTATATTAATTTCAAACTTATTATTTGCATCCTTAATTGATGATAAAGCCTCAATATCTTCATAACTTGGAGATATGGAGGGATTTAGATGTTTATCATAGTATGTTGATATATGCTTTGAAAGACTTCTTTCACCACTTCCACTTGAATTAGCATCAAATAATCCTCTTTGAGCATCAACGATATTAATTTTAATTAATTTCTCAAATGGTTCTATTTCAATGGGCGAACATAATTCATCTCTGCTATCTTCATCTGCTAATTTAATTGGATCAAGTGAGTAAAACTTTATTTCAAAATGGTTATGCAATTCTTTGTCGAGAAAATCCTTTAGGGAATCTGGCCACAAATAAAATTCTTCATTTATTATACCCTCTTCCTTTGCTTTAGTTACAGTATTTTTCGCATTTTCAAAGGAGTCTTTAAATTCTTTATAGAGTTTTTCAATATCCTTTGGTTCAAATCTTAGACGAATACATAATAATCTACCTTCCCAAGTTAGTCTGGGTATTAAGTTACTTACATAGTGAATTTCAGATTCATCAACATCCAACCAAACATCAACAGTTGGAAGTAACTCCAACCAGTGATTGTCACTGAGATCCAAATCCCTTGGATCAGAACAGTTAATCCAATCCTTACCAATATTATTTATTTTAATCCAATTTGATAGTGTAAAATCATTAGTGGTAATTTTTTTCCTTCGATCTTTTTTAAGAAAAACTAACAATGCATCCATAGCAGAAGTCTTTCCACTGTTGTTTGCTCCAACAAAAATTGTTTGGTCATTGCTTAATTCAATGCTACAATTTTTTAATTTTCTAAAATTTTTAATGTTAAAACGAGAAATTTTCAAATCATGCACCTTTTAATTAGATCAATTTAATTAAATTATTTCAAATGTAATATAATAAGTATTCTTAAATGAATTTTTAAAATACTTTTAGATTTTAGCACATAAATTTAATAAGGGTTTAAAACTTTAATACAAATCCGCTGCACTCATAACTCCCGGCAGCGGACGAGTGAAACCCTCTTTCACGTTCTCACCCAAAAAGCAGATGTCATTTGCACTTTTGCACTGGTTTGCACCCTCGTGCACTTTACCAGTGAAACCAAAACGACCTGAATCCTTTTTTCAAAACTCTTTTTCTGCCCTAAATCCTTTTTTTATATCAGGGTTGCACTTTCACCGGAAGAACACACACAGACAGCCGGAGATGAGGCTATACCAGATTGTTTCTGTGTCCCCGAAAAACAGTGCAAACTATTAGTAATAGTAAGAAGCGTTTCATCATTTTCTATTAGATCAGGAGAAATCCCGCAGATTGCCGGCTTTTTAAGTTGCACTTTGGAAGTGCAAAACGGGTGCAAACATGGTGCAAATGTGCAAACATCAGAGGACTTTAAAAGGATTGTCCGGAACTTTACCCCTAATTAATTTAAAATTCGGGAAATGATGGAATGAAAATATATCAAAATTTAAAAAATCCATGTCATATCAACAAATAGTAGTAAACATGAGATAATTCATCAGGTATTTAGCTGAAATAACGGCATATAAGGCATATTTTTCAGTATTTCCAAAGACAGTTATCAACACTATAAAAAAACAATATTAAGCCACTAAAAACTAAAATAACGCCCAAAATTGAGATATTTAAACAGATTGTGTTGACATCTGGTTTTCAGACGATGTTTACATCGGCTAAAGGTGAGATCGTGGAATACAGGGCTTTTGTGAAGGTCACTTTTACCGGCGTTTGAACCACAATAGAGGCTTATTTAAACTTTACTTAATAATTCTCTGTATTCTTACGCTCTTCTTCAACTCATTGTACCTCCTCATTTTTGGGGATTACATGCAAACAACATGCAAACATTATCTTCCCGCCGGGTTTCTGCGGCACATTACTACATCTGTCGTAAAAAAGCAGGAATAAATTTTAAAAATTCAAAAAAAAAAATCAAAATATTTCATTTTATATCTGTTCTACAAACAAATTCAATCCCGGTAAAAAAATCATCCGACTCCTTTAATACAAACCTCGTATTAATCAATAAATCAATATTAAATAAAAATTAAGAGAGTAATCATGATCGAATTAATTATCGCCGGAATACTTGTTCTGGTAGTTATAGGACTTATAATCTGGTTCATAGGTATTTACAACACTTATTTCAGGCTTAAAAACTCATCAGAGGCAACTCTGGGTCAGATTAAAGTCGCAATGAAAAAGCGTCTTGACATGATAGAGCAGCTTCTTGGATCTGTAAAGAGCTATGCTGAATTTGAAAAGAGCACTCTTGAATCTGTTACAAAGATGCGCAGCTCTGTTGGAAGTGCCGGTGCCGGTGACTTAAACCAGATTGAGGCTGAATCACGATCGGTTCTTGGAAGGCTGTTTGCCGTTATGGAAAACTATCCTGACCTTAAAACCTCAAACACGGTGCAGGATCTTATGAATTCCATAAAAGACATTGAAGATGAGATTGCACGTCAGCGTTATACATACAACAACATCTCCCAGCAGTTCAACACCATGCTTGAAACAATTCCGTCCAACATTGTCGGAAACATGATTCATATGCAGAAACTTGAATACCTGGAATTTGAAGACGAAAACCTCGAAAAAGCTCCAAAGATATCATTCTGAAAGGATAAAATATGGATGAAAAAAAACAGATTGCACTGGTTTTCATAATTACCCTGCTTATTGGAGCAGCCGCAGTCTTTACTTTGGGAGTGATTCCAAAAGATGCCGTTGGATTTGACGGCGATCTCGTTGTTGATTCATATGAGGTTGTCTGGCATGAGGACGGCACGCTTTCTGAAAAATATGTCTACAATGTAAAGTCATCTGAAGAATTCAGAATGCTTTACCGCGTATGGGCAGCACCATTATTTTCAGCCGATCAAGATAACCTTCCTGAAAAGCCCCATGTCGCCCTGACAGACATTAAGATTTCTGAGGGTCTTACAGGTTACATAAAAACAAATGATGGCAGGGTATTCCTTTTTGGAAATCAGAACTCAGGAATAAAATCATACGTTGCTGACAAGGCATACGATAACGAAGCCGGCATAATAAACACCGGATACTTCAAACCGGGGATATATACTGTTGAATACGAATACAAAATATCCCCTCCGGTAGAATATGATAACGAAGCTGTGCATCTAAACCTGATGTTTGCAAGCAGCCACATCCCTTACAAATCCGTAAAAATCACGCTTGTATCAGACAGCATAAATGAAGTATTCATGCATCCTCCCGGATACGAAATAGTAAAAGAAGCCGGTAAAACTGTTATCACCGGAAGTTCTCCTGAGGATGAGAGAATTGAAGCGGAATTTTTAATGGATCCCGGAGTTATCAACAGCATTTATGGTGTAAAAAGACAGGTTGACGATGTTACAGGAAAAACCCTGTCTGCAAACAGCGGATATACCTTCTGGATTTCAGTCGCCGAAACGCTTGCATCCGTCGGAAAGATTATGGTAATTCTTGTTCCGTTTTTCCTTGTTTTATTGTATCTTTTAGTCGGACGTGAAAAGAGTTTCACAGTTCCGGAATACCTGAGCACAATTCCAAACAGGAAACTAACACCCTGGGAAGTTAACCTGGTCTTTAAAGGAGACGCGTTTGAATCCGATGAAAACGGTTTTTATGCAACCCTTCTTGATCTTCACAGGAAGAAAAGAATCTCAATTAAAGAGAAAGAAAACGAAAAAGGAGTTTTGATAAAACTAATTGATCAAAATGGCGACAACAGCTATGAGCAGGAAGTTTTGAATTTCATCGCTGTAAACTCCGGTGAAGACAATGTTCTCGATACCGGTTACTTTGAGGAAGTTGCCAAAAGTGCATCCCATTCCGGAGCTGATGAAAAGATTGCAACTGCCCTGAGGGATCGCTTAAATGATCTGACCAGTAAGACCAATGAGTCCTTCTCCGGAAGTTATGCGGTCAACGGAAAAGGTTACCTGATACCATTCTTCTTTGTGGCAATATTTTACCTGATTGCAGCTCTCGGGCTTTTCTTCTTTGCACCTGATGCAGGAGGAGTTATCTTTGTATCAGTTTTACTGGCTGTTTTGATGATTATTCAGATTTCTGTTGCGGCAGTCTTTCCGTCCACACTTTTCGGACACTGGAAAGATGATTATTACATGGAAAAACTGCAATGGAATTCTTTTAGGAATTTCCTCTCTGACTTAAGCCAGATCAAAAAATACGCTCCGGAGGATATCAACATGTGGGGCGAGTGGCTTGTATACGGAACGGCACTTGGTGTCGGAGACAATGTCCGAAAGGCAATGGAAGAACTTCATGTTGATTTGAAAGATTCCGGCTATTATGTTCCCCATTACATGTGGTATATGGGCTTTCATACAATCAGCACATTCACACCGCCTTCACAGGGCGGAGCCGGCGGCGGATTTGGTGCAGGCGGAGGATTCGGAGGCGGCGGTGCAGGCGGTCGCTGAAAAACCCTTATTTTTTTCAACCATAAAAGAGCAATATTCCCGGGATAATTCATGGATTTTAAAATTATCAGGACACAAAGACTGACATTAATTCCCGCAACTCCTGATTTGTTTTTATTTGAGCAAAACCATGACGTTTTTCCCGAATGCATAAAAGAAGTAACAATACCTGATAACTGGCCTCCTGAAGCTATGTCTGAAGATGTTATTTCATTATTTCTGAATCTTGCCAGAGAAAACAAACTATATACATATTACTGGATTTCTGAGGAAATGTCCGGGAAAAGGATCTTATCAGGCAGTGGAGGATTTATTGATTTGGAAAACGGAGAATATGAACTGGGATATTCAGTCCTCGAACAGTTTCAGAATCGAGGTTATGCAACAGAAGCGGTAAAGGCGATGACAGAGTGGTTTTGCGGGCATGATTTTAAAAAAAGGATCATTGCAAAAACCGGCAGCGAAAATACCCCTTCAATAAGAGTCCTTGAAAAAAACGGGTTTAAACAGAGTGATTTTGATAATGAAAATGATCTCTGGGTTTATCTTTATAAATACTGAAAATGATTAATTAATTTAATCATTTCACCATTACTTTTTTTTGAAAATTACTTATAATACCATTGAGATTTTAAAAAATTAAACATCATTTTATTAATATTATGTCTTAAAAGAACATATTTTCTATAAAGTGTATTAAACAAGACGATAAATTATTTTTTTGTTTACACCTTATATTACCAATACATAAAAACATGCATAAATATCATAAATTTCAACATAAATGTATGAAATGGCACTCAAAATGTAAATATATGGAACTTTCAAAAGAATATTCAGTTGAAGATCTGGCAAAATTTCACGGTCACCTCGGGCCAAATATAGTTCTTGGATACCTGATGGGAAAATATGCCAGTGAAAAACTTTGCAATGATCCTTTCAGCCTTAAAGCAATAGTCTCCTGCCCAAAGAAAACACCGGAAAGCTGTATTATTGACGGAATCCAGCTTGGTTCAGGATGCACACTTGGAAAGGGAAATATTGAGATTATTGAAAGCTCATCAATTAGTTGTGAATTTAAAACAGATTCTGCTGTTCTTAAAATAAAACCTAGGACTCTTCCCAAACTTCCAGAAAAAGATGAAGATTACGAGTTAAAAATTGAAAAATATGCTGAAGAGATTTACGGTACTGATCCCTCAATATTATTTGAAATTGAAAAAACGGAATAAAAATGTACGAACATTCCAATACCCAGATTGAACTTTCAGGAGTATATACCGCATACATGGGGGCCGAATATCCTGTTATAAGAGATCTGTCACTTGAGATCAACAGGGGTGATTTTGTAATTGTTGGAGGGCCCAATGGTGCAGGAAAGACAACCCTTCTTGAAACAATAAACGGAATGCTGCATATAACTCACGGGTCGGTAAAAATTTTTGGTATGGATGTCAGCACTAAGGGAATTGAAATCAGGAAAAAAACCGGATATGTCATTCAGAGTTTTGCATTTGATCCACTGACACCCTTTACCGTTAAAAACGTCGTTATGATAGGAAGATACGGACTTTTGGGCTGTTTTAATAAACCCCGTGAAGAAGATTACAAAGCGGTTGAAGAATCAATAAAAATGCTTGGTCTTGAGGATATGGCAGATAAACCCATAGGAACACTCAGCGGAGGGCAGCAGCAAAAAGTTTTAATTGCCCAGAACCTTGCAAAAAAACCTGATATTCTTCTCCTTGATGAACCTTTCAGCAACCTTGATCTATGCACAAGGGAGTTTGTATCAGATGTTCTTAATGACATTTCATCAAAAGGGTGCACTGTAATAATGGTGTCGCATGCATTTGATGCACTTCCGGACAAGGATTTAAGAATCGTTGTAATGGATGACGGTTCCTTAAAACTCAATGAAACCTGCCATGGTTCCAAAGTTGAAAACATAATAAGAAATATGTCGGCGGTTACCTGATGCTTGAATTTTTAATTCCGAATAATATTGTATGTCATGCTGTCGAAGCAATGCTTTTTGCATCGATTGCATGCAGTGTCCTCGGCGTGATAATCACACAACTGAAAATTTCTTCGATCGGATTTACAATGGCCCATGCCGCTTTTGCCGGTGCTGCATGTGGTATGTTTTTTGGATTTAACCCGGGCATTTCTGCTATTGCTGCAAGCATACTTATCGCACTTTTAATAGGGCCCCTTTCGGACAGGGCAAAAATGCCTGAAGACACAATCCTTGGAGTTTTATTTGGAATGCTCATGGCTGTTGCGGTATTTTTTATCGCTTATATGCAGTATATGGGAAAAGGTTTTAATGCAAATTCACTTCTTTTCGGAGATGTAATCTCACTTTACCGGGAGGAAATCTATGCTCTTGCTTTGATATCTCTTGCAGCTGTTATTTTTGTAATAATTTTTTACAAAGAGATATCTGCGATTATTTTTGACAAAAAGATCGCAGAAGCAGCAGGAATCAGAGTGAAACCAATATATTATGCACTACTTTTTATGATTGCATTCTCAGTTTCATTAAGTCTGAATATTGTAGGCGGGCTTTTATTGTATGTCTGGCTGATTACTCCAGCAGCGATTGCATACCAGTTTATGTTTGACGTGAAAGGACTTTTCATAATGGCACCAATAGTGGCATCTGTAATAAGTGTCTCCGGTGCAGTCGCAGGACTTGAATATTCGCTTCCGGTGGGTCCTCTTACGGCAGTTATGTTCAGTGTTATTTTTGTGATTGCAGTAATATTTTCTCGGAAAAGAAAAATTTCATATAGAAAAATTTAATACTTTTTTAAAATTATTTCATAATATGGATTGCAAACCTTTTATCGTTATTTTTGCAATATTTTTTGCTATTGTTCTGCCATGCAGTGCATTGAATGTGGTCTCAACGACCAGTGTTTTATGGGATCCAGTGCAAAGCATCGGCGGTTCCAATGTAAAAGTCATATATCTTGCCGATCCGGCAGTCTGTCCACATGTGCAGGGAGATATTATTCCTAACAGGATTCAGATAGAGAAGGAATTTATCAGTTCTGCGGATCTTTTCGTTGCCCATAACAGTTCGGTTGACAGGCAGTATGTAATGCCTTTTGTGGACGATTTCATGAATGCAAACGGTTACACCAAACCCGAATGGGTTACATTAAATAATCCGGATATGACATGGAATACTCCCGAAAATGCAAAAAATCTTGCAACAGAAGTAAAAGACTGGCTTATTCAGGCAGATCCGGAAAACACGGATTATTACAATAAAATGCATGAATCCTATATTGCCAGAATTGATGAAGCTGGCAAAATGACTCCGGAAGAAAAGGATCTAATTCCCGGACAGAAGGCCATATCAATGCTCTGGCAGAAAAATGCAGCAGAAAACTGGCTTGGTCTTGATGTTGTTGATTATTATGCACCTGATTTTTACATGGGAGGAAAATATTCAGCAACGAAAATGGTTGACAGAATCAATGAAAACCCAAAATCCTATGAAGATGTTCTTTACGTAATAGAAAATATGCAGTCAGGTGAACTTGGAAAAGGCATAGAGGAATCACTTAAAGACAAAGGTTTTGAAGTAAAACGTGTAATTTTTACAAATTTCCCAAATTCAATTGATGGTGTGGATTCAATTCCGGCAGTTCTGGAATATAACAAAAATCTTGTAATCCCTAATGATAAAGTTGAAGTTTTGGAAAATACAGATTCCGATTTGCCCAAACCAACAAAGTCACCGGGATTTGGAATTATAACAATTTTTGCATCAGCCTGTGTCATTCTTTTTGGGAGAAAAATATTTTCCTGAATTTTTTTGGTATTTCTTAATATAAAGGTGTTTTAAAATGGAGAAGGGAAAAGAGCATTTTGACGGTATTGAAAATGAATATGAGAGAATGATTATCAAAATTATCCCTTCGGCAGAGGATTTTTTTGGATCTGCACTTTCGTTTGTTCCTGATAAAAAGATAAGAGTTCTTGAACTTGGAAGCGGAACCGGATTTGTAACCTCAATGATTATTGAAAAGAATAAATATGTGGATATTACCTGTATCGATCTCTCACCGGGAATGCTTGAAGTTGCAATGAAAAAACCTGAATTGTCTGATGTATGTTTTATTGCCGGTGATTTCAGAGAAATATGGGGAGAAGGAAATTTCGATGTTGTAATTACAACACTTTGTCTTCACCATCTGCCGGGTCAGGATCGTGAAATGATTATCAAAAAAATCTATGATTCGTTAAATAAAGGCGGAGTTTTTATTAACGGAGATGTTTTTACGGCAGGTAATAGTAATGAAGAAAAAATGAATCTTGAATGGTGGAAGGAAAATATGATAGAAAACGGTCTTCCTTTGGATGAAGCTGATTCGATGATTCAAAAAAGGATAAACAATTCTCAATATTTTGATACAATTCATGGATATTATAGAAAGATGAAGTCAGCCGGTTTCAAAGATATTTATCATCCATATAAGAACAGGATATACAGTACTTTTGCAGGTTTTAAATAAATAATCCCGTTAAAATTTCTATTTTTAAAATCCTCCGGGAAGTTTTTCAGACTAAACCTTTTTACAGGAGAAACCCACTTGGGGTATTATGAAGGGGGGAGAAGCGGCATTATCCGTTTTGATAATTATTTTTTCACTGACAGCCTGTGTGTCAGGGCATGTGCCGGAAATAAAAGGTGGAAACGAAGGAATAGAAAATGCTGTTTATCTGGATGATCCTTTTAAATCATGGGCATTTTACGGTACTTTTGAAAATCCCGGATCGGTTTCATACTATGAATTTTACCTTGAAAAAGGGGAAAGGTTATGGTTTTCAGTATTTACACCCAAAAAAGATCCTGTCCATCCTGAAGCTGTACTAATCGGTCCCGGTATTGAAAGCAAAGGGGATATTTCTGATAAAATAACTGTTCCTGAAAATTACGGCTATATCGTAATTAGCGGAAAAAAACCTGATATGCCGGATTATGAACCTTTTACTCCTTCTGCAAATTATCAGTGGTCTGAATATGAATACTTCGCAGAGCTTCCCGGCACACATTATATTGCAATGTTTAACAAAGGAACAGGTTCTGGAAATTATGGTCTTGCCATCGGTTATCGTGAGGAGTTTTTAATATCTGAGTGGGTTTTGATTCCTGTTTCAATTGCCAATATAAGAATTTGGGAAGGAAACAGTCCGGCTTTTGTATTTGGATTTCCTATATTCATTGTATTTCCCGGACTGCTTTATCTATTCAGGATTAAAAAAGAAACCGTTCCTATAAAACCGGAAACACTGACGGGAATTACAGGAGCTCTATTGTATATCGCAGGATCAGTTTTTATGCTGATTCAGGCGGTTATTGCACTTTTTAAAACAGGTTTTCAGGCATCATTTGGAGCAACTGCAATCTTTATTTTAATTCCCCTGATTCTTGGATTATTGATACTAAAATATTATTTAAAACCCGAACAAAATCCTGTCAAAAAGGAAGGAATTAAACTGATATTCTTTGGCATTATCGGATTAATTGTCTGGTCAGGATATATTATCGGGCCGTTTTTGGCAATTATTTCAGGACTGATGATTCTATATAAAACCTGAATTTGATTGACAAATTCAAATATCCTCATTCCTTTAATGGCGCGTGAATGACAGGGATGGTGATGGAATAGTCCCTAAAAAGAGCGTAACTATCGCTAAAATCCTTCCATACATTCCAAAATACAATATTATAATTAGCGAAAAAGCAAAACTAAAAATATGAATAAAACATTGACAACAGTCCTTTTCATGCTCATTCTTGGCATTTTTCTTATAACAGCCGGCTGTACACAGGGACAGCCTGAGATAGTGACTCCACCACAGGAAGATAACAAAACCTTCCAACAGGATACCTACATCTCCAATGAAACACTCGTCGCCTTTGTTGACAGAGCAGCAGCCTATGTAAATACATATGGCAAGGAAAAAGCACTTGCAGAATTTAACGACCTGAATGGTTCATTTATCGAGGGTGAACTCTATATCTACGCCTATGACTTCAACGGTACAACCCTCGCCCACCCGGTCAATCCTGAAAAAGTCGGAATAAACCGTCTGAATGAAGGAAAAGTGGGAGTTTTTCTCAAAGAATCCCAAGATGCTGTCAGGAATGGAAACGGCTTCTGTCAGATAGAATATATCAATCCCACACACAACCAGACGCTCGAATCAAAACTGGTGTATGGTGTTCAGATCGATGATGACTGGTGGCTGGGGTCCGGCATATACACAGGTCCGGTAAACCCGTCACCTGCGCAATAACCCGTCTTCCCGCAGACCACACCTGCATCCGCCCCGGACATTTGAAATTTGGGACAGAATAACAAAAGGGAATTCCCTTTTTTCCTTTTATTTTCAGCAGTTTACCAATAATCGGGAATATTCTCCTTCCTCAATTACTCTTCTTCTTATGAGTAAATTTCCTGCATATTTTCCGACTCCTTATCTCCACCCGGCGCCAACCTTTCTTTCACTATGGAGAAGAAAGAGTTTGAGACAATACTTGCCTATGTCGAGACGTTCTTCAGTCAGTCGGGAGCACACGGTCTTGACCACATCCTCCGCGTCACCCGGCTCTCCCAGGAGATAGGAGTGGCCGAGGGTGCGGATATGCGGGTCCTCATCCCGGCCGCCCTCTTCCACGATATTGCCCGTCCACTGGAGGAGGAGAGCGGCATCCCCCACGAGCAGGAAGGGGCACGAATTGCAGAAGAATACCTCAGGCAGGCGGGTTACGACGCAGCACGCATCACAGCAATTACCCACGCGATACGCACCCACCGATTCAGCACCGGCCCCGAACCGGAGACCCTGGAGGCAAAAATACTCTCTGACGCCGACAAACTCGACGCGATGGGAGCGGTCGGAATTGCACGGACGTTTATGCGGGCAGGCGAACACGGGGACGGCATCGAGGGCGCTGTGAGTCATATCCATGAAAAACTGTTGAAGCTTCAGGGGCTGATGTACACGGCCGGTGCGAAGGAGATTGCTGAGCAAAGGCACGCCCTCCTGCAGCGGTTTGCAGACTCCCTTGAGGATGAAACCGGTGCCTGATAATACACGATGGCGTATTTAACACCTGATCCCATGTATTTCCGGACTAAAAATTCTCTTTTGTACAGGAGCTAACTAAAAAACGGACTGTATCCTGAAAAAAATATTATATTTTAATAAATCATTGTTTTTTATTCGAATATAGGCAAATTCCTGCAAGCAACGCACCAATGATACCAATCACTCCAACACCTGTTTCTTTCGATACCGGTTTTGCAGTTGCTGATGTTTTTTCATTACCTGGAATTTCAGCCTCATGGTTTCCATTTCCTTCATTTTGTAAAGCTACTGTACGTATGACTGCTCTGCCTGTATCATCCTGATCTGTCCAGAAAATATTGTTTCCGGATATTTCCATATTCAGAGGTCCGTCATACCCGAATTTAAGATTTGCAATTTTTTCCTGATTGCCGGTTGAAATTTCATAAAGCCAAAGAGTCCATCTGCCATCTTTTTTATCCTCCCAGATTACATAGTCGCCTTCTATTTTTGGAGAAGACAAATCATCAAAAGATTCAGCAATCATTATCGTTGTATTTTCAGACAAATTAGTTAAAAAAATCTTTTTTGAAGTATTTTGCAGGGCATCTGAAACACTTTCATCTCTGAGCCAGACAACAAAATCTCCGGATATGTCTGCCATACCCTGCCAGAAAGGTTCCTTGTGTACTGCAAATTCATAATTTTTGTTGAGATCAAATCCATACACATTTGCAAAGGGATCTGATTCCCGGTCTCTCCATATGATTATATCTCCTGATATGGCAGGCTCAATACGTGATTTTGGATCTTTGGATATTGCGTTTTTCTCACCTGTTGTTATGTTTAACAGGAAAATATCTGTATGGTTGCTATACAGATCAGCCTCGGAAGTTAAAATCCGGTCACTATCCAGTACAATGGCAGACGGTCTTCCAAAATCCCTGTATAAGCTGATATTGGTTTTCGTTTTTTCTTTAAAATCATACAGCGTCATTATCCCCTGACCCTGATACCAGAGCAGATTGTTTCCTGAAATATCAAATAAATCAGTGGCAGGGTAAATGTCTGTAGCAACAGTTTCTGTTTCACCTGATACGAGATTATACAACACAAGCCTGTTATCTTCAGGAGCAGTTCCTTTCAGGTTTATTACACCAATAAGGACATTTGAGCCGTCTGCCTTAACATATAAATGTGAATTTTGATTAAGGTCTCCGGAATATATCTCCTTTACAGGTCCTGTTTCAATATCCGCAGCAATACAGGGAGTTACCAGCATTATTACCATTAACGCAAACGCAAAAACACAACTTTTCATCATGAAAACACCTTTTTTTTGGATTTTATTATGTGATAATTGATAATACAATATAAAATATTTATTGCACAAATATCAAAACAAGGACTAAAAAATACTTCCAAAAAGAGCATCCCATTTTAGTTAATAATATACAGGTGATTTTGGATAATTGCTGACTTGTGTTTCATTCCGGCAAAAATACTAATGAAATACTAAATTATTTAAAATTAGTAATTAGAAAAATTGCCTTAAATGCATGATATCGGAAATGAAAAAAGAGATATTATCTAAAATTGAACCATCGCTTTTTTTTCTTTGGGTTTGGTCCAAATCTTTTTTTATTTTTTCCCAAATGATAGAGACTTCGTCCTTAAATTCTTAGTAATAATTTAATTCTTGAATCAATTTCCAGACTTTTTCATCATCAAGATCGGCAATAAGTTCCTCACTTCCTTCGGTAATGCAACAAAGTTTCCTTTTTCGCCATTCTAGGGAAGATACTAAGATTTCAAAAGCCCTCTTATCCAGTTGTTTAGCATCCAACTCTTTCTAAATTTTCTTTTCTGTTGAGACCATCCAATCTCTATTTGATGTTGATGTTGAAATATTGTTGATAATTATTGGGCAATATCAAATAGATTTCATAAGGTTGATGTATGATGCTGAACGAGTCAATTATTGACTTGAATATATTCTTAATTCAATAATTCACATAATTTGGTGCAGTTGCATGGATCTAACTGAAAATCAGACGCGTAAACTGAAGATTGATGTTCTGCTCAGGGAGCAGGGCTGGGATGTTGACAGTCGTTCGCATGTTGTTCCTGAGGTTGATACGAAGCAGTCTGATTTCAATGCCTTCGACTACAAGACTGTAGAAGAGACGCTCAAGAACGATCTTGAAAGTAGATATGCAGATTATCTCCTGCTGGACAGTCTGAGAAATCCCCTTGCCATCATCGAGGCAAAACGAACATCAAAAGACCCCAATATCGGTCAAAAACAGGCCGAACAATATGCAGATGATATCAAACACCAGACGGGTCGGGATGTCTTCATTTTTCTTACAAACGGCTATGAGATCTCGTTCTGGGATCGACAGCTCTACCCTCCCCGGCCGGTGACCGGGTTCTACGCCCGCAAAGACCTTGAGCGGCTTCGCTTTCAGAATGAACAGGTTCAACCGGACACACCGGGAGGAGTAAATACTGATATTGTTGACCGCCCGAAGAGTATCGAGAATGTCAAGCGGATAGTGGAGCACATCCAGAAGGGACACCGGAAGGCGTTGATTGTGATGGCTACGGGCACAGGCAAGACCCGTGTCGCAATGGCAATTATCGATGCCCTCATGCAGGAGAACCGTGCCCACCGGGTGCTCTTCCTTGCAGACAGAAAGGCACTGCGGGATCAGGCATGGAACAAAGGGTTTCAGGAGTTCTTCCCGCAGGAGGCGAAGGACAAAATCCTGCACGGGAATTTCAACAAGGAAAAGCGGCTCTATGTCTCCACCATCCAGACGTTTCAGGAAATTTATACCCAGAAGGATGAGAACGGACAATATCTCATCTCGCCCGGTGAGTTTGACCTTATCATCTCTGACGAGGCACACCGCAGTATCTACAATAAATGGCGGGATGTCTTCACCTATCTCGATGCCATCCAGATTGGGCTGACCGCAACGCCCGCTGACCTTGTTGACCGTGACACCTTCCGGTTCTTTGGGTGTGATGACCAGGCACCAACTGCTCTTTACTCATATGAGGAGGCAGTAAAGGACGGTATCCTCTGTGATTTCCGCAAGAATATCATGGGTGCCCAGACCCATTTCCAGATTGAAGGGGTGAAGCCCTCAGACCTGAGCGAGACCGAACGAAACCGCCTCATCGAGCAGGGCATCGATCCGGACGAGATCGATTTTGATGGTTCTGTTCTGGAGAAGAAGATTGCTGTGAAGGGAACGTCAGAAGCAATCGTCCGTGAGTTCATGGACAACTGCCAGATGGATGAAACCGGCACACTCCCGGCGAAGACAATCTTCTTTGCGATATCAAAGAAGCATGCGAACCGGCTTCATGAGGCGTTCAATGACCTCTATCCTGAATACAAGGGGAATCTGGCACGCATCATTGTCTCTGAGGACTCCCGTGCACAGGATCTCATCAAAGACTTTGAGAAGGAATCTTTTCCCCGTGTAGCAATCTCGGTCGATATGCTCGACACCGGCATTGACGTGCCGGAGGTCTGCAACCTTGTTTTTGCAAAACCGGTCTTTTCCAAGATCAAATTCTGGCAGATGCTGGGGAGGGGAACACGGGCAGATGCGGCATGCAAACACCGTGACTGGCTCCCGGACGGGAAGAAGGAGTATTTCAAGGTCTTCGATTTCTGGAACAACTTTGATTACTGGAACATGAACCCGGAAGGGGTGAAGAACGAACCCATCGAAGCTATTACCAGTCGGATCTTTCTTCTGCGGTTAAAGCAGCTTGACCGGCTGATACAGGCGGGAGATGAGGAAGGTGCTGCGGTGATCCGGGCAAAAATCGAGGACGACATCCGTGCCCTGCCGCAAGACTCTGTTAGTGTGCGGGAACACGAACAGGAGATCGCAAAAGCACTCTCTCCGAAATTATGGGATAATATTGCCATCGACCCGGTTGAATATCTGACGTCCCATATGATGCCACTGATGCGGTACCAGACGGGTGTCAATCTCAAGGAAGCGTCCTTTACGATCAAGACCGAGCGGCTTGCGCTTGCTGTCTTAGAAGGAAATGACAAAGAAATTGAGCGGCAGAAGAAGGCCATCGCTGAGATGGTTGACCTTCTCCCCCGCAATCTCGAAAAAGTCAGGCAAAAGGAAGAGCAACTGGATGACGTGCTCTCCTATTCATTCTGGAAGGGAATCTCATTTGAGGATACCCGGATGCTTGTTTCTGATATCGCACCGCTGATGAAGTACATGTCAAAGGAGACACCCCAGACGATTGTCATTGACATGGGCGATGTGATTGAGGAACGCACCAAGTGGGAGGTGAACGAGGAAGCCCCTCCCTATGTCACCGCGTTTGTCAAGAAGGTGGAGGAGCGAATCCGCGAGATGGCGACCGAAGATCCGGTCATCAAAAAAATTGCCAACGATGAGGCAATCACCGAGACCGATCTCTCCCGTCTTGAAGAAACCCTCACGGATGCAGGGGTGGACATCACCGGGGAAACCTTGCAGAAGGGATACCGGCAGCCACGGGGAACGCTCGTTGATTTCATCAAATCAGTCCTGGGACTCTACCAGGCACCCGACCCGAAAGAGCAGATCGAGGAGGCGTTCCAGACCTTCATGGTGGAAAACAACAAGCACTACACCGCCGACCAGCTCCATTTCATCAGGACAATTCAGACGGTATTTATGCGCAAAAAACACATAGATATGAAAGATCTCTGGGACGCCCCGTTCACCAATTTTGGCATCAACGCACCGCTGCCGATGTTTGACGAAGGCGATCTCAGGGCGTTCATTGGCATCTGTCAGGGACTGGAACAGGAATTGTTTGTTGCGGAGGCATGAGGAGAAGTGGTGAAGAAGGAGTTGCCTGAGGGATGGGAATGGAAGCAATTGGGGGATATTGGGAAAATATTTTCAGGGAGTACTCCATCAACAAAAGTTGAAGAAAATTTCAATGGAGATATTCCATGGATAACTCCCGCTGATCTTTCTAATTTTGATGAGATGTATATTCAGAAAGGAAAAAAGAATATTTCCGAAAAAGGACTGAAAAGTACCTCTATCAAAATATTGCCTAAAGGAACGGTTCTATTTTCATCAAGAGCTCCTGTAGGTTATGTTGCAATAGCAGACAATCCAATTACTACCAATCAGGGCTTTAAAAACCTTGTATTGAATGATGATCGAATCATTCCGGAGTATGTCTTCTATTATCTGAAGGCTAATAAAAAATTGGCTGAAAAGTATGCCAGTGGAACAACTTTCCTTGAGGTTTCATCAACTCGTTTTTCCCAAATTCCAATTGTAATACCGCCCCTCGAAACCCAGCGCAAGATTGTCGCCATCCTTGAAAAGGCAGAGGCAACGCAGCGCCTGCGGGCGGAGGCGGATGCGCTCACGCAGGAGCTGGTGCAGAGCGTGTTTCTGGAGATGTTTGGCGACCCGGTGACGAATCCGATGGGGTGGGAAAGTGTTAAATTATCCCAAATATGCGAAAAAATTACTGATGGTGAACATGCTACCCCAAGAAGAACTGATGATGGTATTTACCTTCTATCTGCAAGGAATATTAAAAACCATAAAATTGATGTGAACGATGTCGATTTTATCGATCAAGAAGAATATGAAAGAATTTCAAAGAGGATTGTACCACAGAAGGGGGATGTACTTGTGTCTTGCTCGGGGACGATTGGAAGAGTAACCCGAGTAATGAATGATATAAAATTCCAGATGGTAAGGAGTGTGGCTCTAATCCGTCCTGATTTTGCAAAAGTCCATCCAATATATTTAGAATACTGTTTTGATTCACCGTTTGTTAAAGCCCAAATAAATCGCTCCGTTAATAAGTCATCACAAGCGAATCTGTTCCAAGGCAAAATAAAGGAAATTGAAGTATTTTTGCCACCATTAAATAAACAATTAGAATTTGCTCAATTTATTGAGTTATATGAAAATACCCTCATCAAAATAAATAAATCAACGAATGATGATTCCCTTCTTTTCAAGTCAATTATATCAAAAGCCTTCACCGGAGAACTAATTACATGAAACTCGCCCCCGAACTTAAATCAAAAATTGACACCCTCTGGGATCGCTTCTGGAGCGGTGGGATGTCAAACCCCCTCCAGTCCATCGAACAGATGTCCTACCTCATCTTCATGAAGAGGCTGGAGGACATGGATGTGGTCGAGCAGAACCGGGCACGGGCACGGGACATCGAATATACATCAGTCTTCGAGGGACAGGATGTGTGCCGGTGGTCAAACTGGAAGCACTATCCTGCTGAGCAGATGCTCGTGCATGTCCGGGATGTCGTCTTCCCGTTCATTAAGAACCTGCACAACGGGGAAAAGACGCTCTTCGCCCGCCAGATGCGGGACGCGGTCTTCATCATCCCAAAGCCGTCCCTCTTACAGGAGGCGGTTGCCCTCATCGATGAGATGGACATCACTGCACAGAACCGTGATACGCAGGGTGACATCTACGAATATCTCCTCTCCCAGCTTGCCACCGCAGGCAAGAACGGACAGTTCAGAACGCCCCGGCATATCATCCGGATGATGGTGGAACTCGTTGAACCTGATGTCAACGACCGTATCTGTGATCCGGCCTGCGGAACGGCAGGATTCCTCATCAATGCCTATGAATACATCATCCGGAAATACACCAGCCCCGATATGCTGGAAGTGGATGACGAGGGTGAATACCGCAATCTCATCGGGGATAATATCACTGAAAAGCGGCACTGGGAGAAGCTCTGGAGTGATACGTTCTATGGCTATGATTTTGATTCCACTATGGCCCGCATCTCGCTCATGAACATGATGCTCCACGGGATCAAGGCCCCGAAGATCGAGCAGAAGGATACGCTCTCCAAACTCTACAATGAGGAGGAACGGTATTCGGTGGTGCTTGCCAACCCGCCATTCAAGGGGAGTATTGATAAGAGTGATATCAACGACAGCCTGAGCCTTTCAACAACAAAGACCGAACTTTTGTTTGTGGAACGGATGATTCACCTCCTGACGATTGGCGGCAGATGTGCCGTGATCGTGCCTGATGGAGTACTCTTCGGGAGTTCAAAGGCTCATAAAAAACTCCGTCAGATGCTCCTTGAGGAGAACCAGGTCGAAGGCATTGTCTCCATGCCCTCCGGTGTCTTCAAACCGTATGCAGGAGTTTCCACCGCTGTGCTCATCTTTGCTAAGGGCGGGACGACTGAGAATGTCTGGTTCTATGATATGGAAGCAGACGGTTTCTCACTGGATGACAAACGGACGCTCATTGACGGGAAGGGTGATATCCCTAATATCATCGAGCGCTTCCGGGGCCGGAGAGATGAAGTGCCTGAAGACCGGAAGGGCAAGTGCTTCTATGTGCCGTTTGATGAAGTGAAGGAGAATAATTTCGACCTCTCGATCTCGCGGTATAAGGAGATTGAATATGAGGAGATTGAATATGAAGCTCCTGAAGTGATTATTGACAAGATTGAGGGTATTGAGAAACAGATATTGGTAAATCTTGATGAGCTGCGGGAATTGTTGAAAAATAAGTAAATCATTTTTGGATGTCGGATATAAAATATACAATATTTGTTCAAATTCTGGTTTAAAGCTGAATTTTATTTAATTTCTCCAATCCATTTTAAGAAAAAGACGAATGGCACAAATATTGCAATAAATATGTAAGGATGTTTTCCGAAAATATCCACCATTCCTGACATTATTCCAATCCACCAAGGAACTGTTGCTTCTTCAATTAGTTGAGGGAATTTTTCTTCTGAAGGGTCATTCATAAAGCCCAAACGCCATAAAGAGAAATGGCACGGTGAAGATAACAAAAACTGCAAAAATTGATAGCTCTTTAGGACTGCCTTTCATTAGTTCAATATAATTTTAACATACCCATTAAATTAACTCAATAATTTTCGGATAGAATATGGAATTGCAAAAAGTGGCATTTTTCACAACTAACTATAACCCTAAAAAAGAAAATGCGAGGGGAGTGATTCGAACACTCGAACTCCTACGAGACAGGGTCCTAAGCCCTGCGCCTTTGACCAGGCTTGGCAACCCTCGCAAACAAAATAAATGCTTCACTTTATGCCAAATGATAATTCAGAAGATTTAACGGTAATCAAATTATCAAATCAGCAGTATACATATGTCAATCAAAGTTATTAACACATTCTAAATAATCCGGCCAACCCAAAGTAAAATAACAACTATTATATAATTCGATATTTTTTGCAGAAAAGGACATTAATAAATAGATCTGAGCGCATCTTTATTCGTATGCGTGAACTCAAAAATCAGACCCGCGATATCATGCGCCAGAGAAGAGAAGCCCTAACGCCCGAAGAACGCAAAAATAAAAGCGAAACCATATGCAGGCACGTCTTTAATGCCATAAAACCCGGCGAAACAGTCATGTGCTTTTCCTCAAAAGAGATCGAAGTAAATACAACTCCATTAATGGAAATGCTTCTTTCAAATGATTATCCTGTTGTCGTCCCAATAATTGTAAAAGAAGACGTAAGTCTCAGACTCTCATATATAAAGAGCCTCGACGTCCTCGTACCAAGCACATTCGGAGTTCCCGAACCAATCGGAAACGAAATCCCTGTTCCCGAGGGTGCTGTTGACATCATTCTTCTTCCGATGCTCGGATTTGACAGAAACGGAGGAAGACTCGGATATGGTGCAGGATATTATGACAGGTTCCTTGAAAAGAACCCTGAAATTAAAAAGATCGGCATTGCATTCGCCTGCCAGGAAGCAGAAAAAATACCTCTTGAAGACAACGATGTATTAATGGATATCATTATTACAGAAGATGGTATTGTCTATCCTTAAAAAATAAAGGAGAGAAGGATAATGCAGATCAATAATGTTGAAATCATTGACACCTATGCGGAAGCATTTCCAATCTGGTTTTCAAGAGTAATAATTACTGCCGATTCTCTTGAACTTGCAAAAATTGCTGCTGTTGAAGCAACCGGATTTGCAACCTCAACCATAGCATGCCCCTGTGAAGCAGGAATTGAAAGAGAATATTCACCTGAGGAAACACCTGACAACAGACCGGGATTGTCAATTCTAATCTGCACCGCAAGAAAAAATATGCGGGACAGAACAGCTGAGAGAATATCCCAGTGTATTCTGACAGCCCCGACAACAGCTGTGTTTGACGGATTCCCGGATGCAAGTACAAGATTTTCGACAAGAATGCACTACTTTGGTGACTCTTACGAGAGCAGATGCGAAGTCGGAGGCAGAAAATGCTGGAAGATTCCAATCATGGAAGGTGACTTTGTAGGTGAAGAGAATTTTGGATCTGTAAAGGGAATTGCAGGCGGAAACTTCCTCATAATGGGAAAAGACAGAGCCAGTGCACTTAAAGCTGCAAGAGCGGCAGTAAAAGCCTTTGAAAACAGTGAAGGGATAATTGCAAGTTTTCCGGGAGGACTTGTTGCAAGCGGTTCTAAAGTTGCATCCAAAAATTACAAATTCCCAATGTCCGCAAGTACAAACCACAGATATTGCCCGACATTAAAAGGTGTGGTAGAAGACTCACTTGTACCTGACGGAGTAAATTCAATATATGAAATTGTAATCAACGGTCTTAATGAAGAAGTGATTGCAGAGGCAATGAAAAAAGGTATTCTTGCTGCAGTAAAAGAAGAAGGCATTTTATACATAGGTGCCGGGAATTATGAAGGAAAACTAGGAACTAACAATTTCTATCTTCATAAAATCCTAAAATAACAAATACAGCAAAATCTCTTATTTTTTTAAACCTTAAAACTATTTTTCCCGTAAAATATCAAATAAAAATACACCTGAATATTTATAATAAATCAGCATAAACTGCATTTAAAGAAATATAACGATCAGATTATAATTCAAAATTTCCACCATCCTAAATAATAATGAATTATCAGATCATTTACTATATAGAAAATAATATGACAGACATCTTAATCGCATCTTCAATCCTGTTTGCCGGAATAATTCTGGCGGTAATTGTAAATTATATCTTCAAATGGCTGGGCAAAAAAGCGGAAACAACCGAATCAAAAATAGATGATATATTAATAATGGCAATTGCAAAACCGGCATCAATTGCAGTATTTATTGCAGCGCTTTATCTATCCCTGACTTATGTGACGCTTCCTCCGGATTACGCATGGATACTTGAAAGCAAGTATCTGTATACGGCATTAATCATCATCGCCACATGGATTATATCCGTATTTGTTCATAATTTCATCAAGCTCTACGGTGAATGGATAGCATCACAGACAGAAACAGAACTTGATGATCAGATAATTGATTTCCTTGAAGTCTCTGCAAGATACATAATCTGGTTCATCGGTTTTCTTGTGATACTGTCATATCTGGAAATAAATATCACACCGCTCATTGCCGGTGCCGGAATTTTTGGTATTGCAATAGCACTTGCCGCACAGGATTTATTGTCCAACTTCTTCGGAGGTGCTCTGATAATGGTTGATAAACCGTTCAAATGCGGAGACAGAATCAAAATTGAGGGTAACCTTGGTGATGTTGTAAGTGTCGGGCCGAGAAGCACGAGGATCAAAACACTTGACCATCAGCTGCTTACTGTTCCAAATTCCAAAATAGCCAACACAATCATTACAAATTATGCAATGCCGGATGTCAAGCTAAAAGTTAAAATTCCTGTATCCGTTGCATACGGCAGTGACGTCAGACGTGTAAAAGAAATTCTCGAGGAAATTGCAAACGAAGCTGCTGCAAATACAGCTTACATATTAACAGATCCAAAACCCGGTGTATATTTCCTTGAGTACGGAGCCTCAAGCCTTGATTATATGATGGTACTATGGGCTGAAAAATTTAACATGTCATGGGAAGTAAAGGATTTCATTAATTTCATGATCGATGAAAGGTTCAATGAAGAAGGAATTGAAATCCCGTTTCCACAGATGGATGTCCACATCAAAAAAGAATAGATTTCAAATACAAACTATTTACAAAACTTTCACTTTTTTTCCAGGTTTAATCTTTGAAAATATTGTTGCCCCAAATAAGAATATATCAGATGAAGATTATTTATCACAAAAAGGGGGTTTATAAAATGACAGAGATTGATCCTGTATGTAAAATGGAAGTTGATGAAAAGACTGCTGAATTTAAGACAGATTATGAAGGCAAAACATATTTTTTCTGTTCAAAGGGCTGCAAAATTGCGTTTGAAAAAGAGCCTCAAAAATATCTTGAATAAAAATTATCACATCCATTTTTTATTTTTAAAATATACAAACATGGAAATGCCCAATATTATCATTACAAACAGGACTGCAAAATAGCCCATTTCCCATTCAAGTTCCGGCATGTTCTTAAAATTCATCCCGTAAATTCCGGCTATGAAAGTGAGCGGTATAAATATTGTCGCAATTATTGTCAGAACCTTCATAACTTCATTCATCCGGTTGCTAATGCCTGAAAGATAAATTTCTCTCATTCCTGAAACCATATCCCTGTATGTTTCCAGGGTGTCGATTATGGAAATAATGTGATCCATTATATCGTTAAAAAATACAATTGTGCCTTCCTTTATAATAGCTGAATTATTTCTGGTAATACCGGATATTAAATCCCTCACCGGCCAGATTATTTTCCTCAGCTGAATTAAATCACGCTTAAGAGAATAAATTGAATCAAGTACATCCCCGGATGGATCTTCAATTAAAATATCTTCAATCTCATCGATTTTTTCTCCGAGGTATTCAAAAACAATAAAATAATTATCGACGATAAAATCAATGACTGCATAGAGTAAATAGTCGGTTCCGTATGATCTAATCCTTCCTGCAATATTTTCCTTTAGTCTTTTTTCAATAATTCCAAAAAGATCATCATTATTCTCCTGAAAAGAAACCATCAGGTTTTCCTTAACCAAAAGACTGATCTGCTCTTCAACAATCTCACTATCCCTGATAAAAAGGTACTTTAGTGAAAGGTAGATATAATCATCAAAATGCTCGTATTTGGGCCGGAGATAAGTATTCAGGATATCTTCAAGGGTTAGAGAATGAACACTCAGTATCGTACCAATTTTTTCAATCTGACTTATATCGGCAAGTCCTTTTATCTGAATCCATTCTTTTATCCCGTTGGGTCGTGGATATGTTATCTCATCAACAGAGATATTTTCTGTCTTTTTAAAATATTTCTCATTGTATTCTATCCGGTTAACCAAAGTTCCGGCTGGAAGATTCTGACTTATATGTATAAGAGTCCCGGGAGGAAGTCCTGCTTTTGAAGATTCCTTAATACTATGAGATTTCACATTCACTCATCTTCAGCTGATAATAAATGCGATAATATATAATCTTACCCTGAAATTTCAATAAATCGGCAGGATTTCTCATCGGAATCATCTTTGCATATTAAATAAAAGACGAATTCCAAATTCTATAAAATTTTCCCATAGATAAATGCAGTCTTTAACCGGAAAACAGCACTGTTACATTTAGTAACGCATAAATAATTTCTAGTTACATTTTGTAACAGATGTCGAAAGTAACAAGAATACAGGAAGATGCGGTTGAAATTACTTTAAAATACGGCAATACAATAAGTGAGGGGATAAGGACCATGGAAAAACTTCTTCAAAAACAAAAAAAAGGAATTGAGATTGAAGATGTCAGGATGGTAATAAGAGAAGAACTTGAAAGTTTCGGGAGATATTGATCACTTGACGTCCAGAATAGAAATTTCATTAAATCTTTCTGCCTCATCACAAAAAATTGCAGACAGAATTCAGGAGGTCCAGTCAGCGATACCTTACAAAAAGGTTGTTGAAAATCCTGAAATAAAGATAATTACTGCAATTGCAAACGACAAAGAAGAAATTGAAAATATTCTAAAAGCAACAGAACTGGCCAGTCTTAATTATGATTATCTGACATGTCTTGTCAGTGGGTGGGAAAAATCACAAAATAATAAAAAATTCTCTTTGTCATTCGGAGTGGAACCGGCAGAAAACCTGGAAATCTGGTACGAGAAATTAACAAACGAAATATCATCTATCAAGATTAAACCCCGGAATAACACATTTGAAATACCTGTTACCGATGACATAACAAATATTGAAATGCAAAAAATTAAAGAAGCAATTGGCGAAAAATGCGGAATAATCTCCAGGTTTCTTCAAAAAACATTTTACAAAAACACTCCGTCACCAAAACATTCTTTCAGGGCACTTTATCTGCCGGTTGACATCATGAGAATAACCATCAAAAAAGACGGAAAATTATACAGGGAATTTGATCTTCCCTCAAAAAAATGGATCACTTTGCAGAGCAAAAATACCTGGAAAAAAACTCTGGAAAATTATAGACTTATTAAAAATTACGAAATAAATGCTTCACAATTCGATGATGAAAAAGAGATATTTTTAATCAGTGATTTGCATTTAGGTCATAGTGAAATCATTAAAAACACTGCAAGACCTTTTGAAAATACCAAAGAGATGAACAAAATTTTAATTGAAAACTGGAATAATACCGTAAAACCAGAAGACACGGTAATTTTTGCCGGCGATCTCTCTTACAATTCGTCATACTCTGAGGTACATGAATATCTTGCAAAATTAAACGGCAACATAATTTTTGTAAAAGGAAATCACGATCACTGTTTGGAAAACGGACTGGATTCATACACCTTTTCTTACAAAGATTTCAATTTTTTTGTAGTTCATGATCCAAAAAAAATACCGGAAAACAATAATTCATGGGCTATACACGGACACACTCACAACAGCAGACTATATGAATATCCCTTCATAGAAAAAAATCGAAAGACAATAAATGTAAGCTGCGAATTAACCGGATATAAACCAATAAATATCAGGGATATCTGCAATCTTATAAAAAATACAAATACTGAAAAAATAATATCCGGAGATCTCTGTTAAAAATAACCACATGATATTTTAATAAAAATCTCATTCCGACACTATTTTATTAATAATTTTATAGAACTCTCAAATTTTCATTTATTTAGTCAGAACTAATATGAACTATACATATTTACCTGAAAAAACAGAAATTAAAAATAACATTATGTTCGGGAAGCATTCATTTGATTTTCAATATCACACAGATGAGATTGAAATAGGCATTAAAAAAGAGAATGGGTTTTTTAAATACTACCGCCGGATTCCGGGTGACGATGTATTTGAAAAAAAAATTCTTGAAGAAAACGGGATGGTTATTATCAATCCCGTAGAGCCTGTAAACCTTCCAAAAACAGTAACCAAATCAAATCATCTTGAAATTGAATTTGATCCGGTAATTGTCGGCCCAAATCAGAAGAAAGAAATTTTCCTGAAATTCCCTGTCGAAATAGGAGTATTTTTAATATCAAACAAATATTCTCATCTGATTGATATTTTTTCATTCAACAGTCCCAAATTATCTCTTTATGGTAATCCTAACGGTGGCACAATAACAAGATGGACAAAAAGTGAAATCTACTCATCAGTCCCTGAAACAGATAACCAAAAAGAAGGGGTGATCAGCATCGAAATAGAGAATAAAATGTCAGAGTGGATGGAGATCAACAGAATAATTCTGGACGGATACGGGATGAAATTATATTACGATAAATCTCTTGTTTCAATGGCCGGCCGAATGAAAATCCAGAGCAAAAAAGATGCTGAAACTCTCTGCTGTGCAAGACCTCTTAATAAAGGAATGAAAAAATCAATAGAGGTTTTTGCAGCCAGAAACATACCTGTTGTCGGGAAGACATTTACAATGGAATGGGGTTACTAAACAATGGATACATCCGATATAAATACAAGTGAAATATCCAAATATTTCACACAATCCTTAGGAACCACCAGCATTTCAATCTATGATATCGCTTCATTCATTGTAATTATTTGTGCAACATTCCTGATTGCAAGAATAGTTACAAACAGCCTCACCAAAACACTAAAGGAAAAACTCGATGACAATGAATTAAATCTTATCAGGAAGATTTTATTTTACGGAATTGTCATAACCGGTTTTCTGGTAGCTTTGCCAAATATTATATCCGACGTCTCAGGTCTTCTCCTCGCCGGCGGAGTATTCAGTATAATAATCGGTTTTGCCAGTCAGAGCACGGTTTCAAATCTTGTATCAGGATTATTCTTAATAATTGAGCATCCGATAAAAGTCGGCGACAAGATAGTAATTGAAGATGAAATGGGATATGTTGACGACATCAGAATACTCTCGACAATTATCAGAACGTATGAAGGCAAGTTCGTCCGGTTCCCAAATGAAAAAGTGTTCAACTCAAAAATAATCAACTATGTCACAAATGTGGCGATAAGATTTGAATATACCGTTAATATCAGCTATCAAGATAACGGAGACAAGGCTGTTCAGGTTATTAAGGATGTAATTGAAAAAGAGCCCTATATTCTTAAAAATCCTGCACCATATACCTGGATAAAAAATCTCGGTGACAACGGGGTTGACATAGTTGCAAGGATGTGGGCACCTTCATGGGATTACTGGAATACTGAAATTGTTCTTCTGTTAAAAATAAAGGATGCTCTTGAGTCTGAAGGTATAGAAATTCCATTCCCGCAGAGAGTTGTATGGTTTGCAGAAGACGACCCTAAAAAATGTCCGGATTTAAACATCCCCCTTTCAAAAGAACTTCAATAATTTAACTTTTTAAAAATATAATTTTTTTAGAAATATCTTAATAAAAAAAGATTCAATGTTCCTGATTTTTCATCCTCCAGTATTTAGAAGGAATAATTATTTCAAAACGTACACCTTTTCCATAAACGCCGTTTTCAGTTATTGATATATCAGTTATCCCGAGAATCTCCTTGCTTAGGTAAAGGCCAAGGCCGGTATTTGATCCAAAACCCTTTTCAAATATCATTGATTTTTTATCATCCAAAACGCCCTGTCCGTTATCTTCATAGACCAAAACACCGTTGTCTTCATTCTCTATAAATGAAAATTTCACAGAGGTAACATTAACACCATGCCTTAGGGAATTATCAAACATATTGAAAATAACTTTTTTAAACATGGGATCAGCGAAGACTTCAAAATCCGGGATGTCACACTTTAGATTAAAAGATTCAAAAATTTTATTCGCATAATTATTTTTTATAATCGCAGAAACGTCCTGCCAGTCTGCAAGCTCTATTCCAAGTTCTTCGTAATCCTTTGTAAAACTAATTTGTTTGTTAATGACTTCAACTGATTCAAGGATCATCTGAATATATTCTGCGGTTTCAGATTCGGGGGGTATTTTATCATCATAAGCGATAAGATCCCCGGCAAGTTTTATGGCAGTGACCTGGTTTAAAATGTCATGTCTGGTTATTGAAGATAAAAGGTTTAGTTTTTTGTTTGAATTTTTAAGAGCCTTTTCATAACTTTTTTTATCAGTAATATCAAGAACCGATTCAACGATTCCTGAAAATTCACCCTCTTCATCAAAAACCGGATTTGAATTTATTCTGAAAATACGTCCAATAGGAGATTCAAAATCACCACACTGAAAATTCTTATCTGAAAGTGACATTTGTGCAATACATTTTTCACAGAATTCATTTCTGCCATAAAATATTTCATGACATTTTTTTCCAATGATTTCTTCTTTTTTCTTTTCAAATAAATTTTCTATTGCACGGTTTACCCCGATTACCCTGAAGTCAGTGTCCAGAAAAATTAATCCTTCGCTTATGCTGTTAAGAATAAGAGTAATTTCTCTTTCTGATTTTTGAAGAGATTCCTCAAAAAGTTTCCTCTCAAGTATATTTCTTGAGAAGAAATATAGAAGTTCCTGATTGTCATAATCCCTTGAAAAAACCTTGACTTCAACAGGATACTTTTTCCCTCCGGAATCTGTCTGATATGTTTCAAAGGTTTTAATGCCGTCCTTTTTAACAAGAGAGTAAAATTCATTCCATTTAACCGGACAAAACCCGGGAATGAAATTAGAAATATTACTTCTAATTAGTTCATCTTTTGAATATCCAAGATTTGAACAAAAAGTTTCATTTACGTAACAGAAATTACCGGATTTATCCAGATAAAAAATCTCATCAGGAGAATTGTCGACTGCAAACTGGCTAATTTTAAGATCCTTTTCAGTTTCTCTTTGTTTGTCCACCAGGAAAACAATAATTGAAGATACTGATAACAGAACAATTGATCTCACACCTGCCCCGAAAATTATGAAGTAATCATACGGGAAAAATATCAGAGTTTCAAGAAAGTATCCCAAAGAAATAACCAAAGAAAATAAAAGTCCTTTTCTCAGGAAAAAATATGACGATAAAATAACCGGTACATAAAAAAAATGAGGGTATATGCCGGATATACCATTAATTAGTGCAAAATATGAAATTATAAATGCCCCAATTGTGGACAGTGCAATAAGTCCGACAATCAGGTATTGTTTTTCTTCCTTTTTATCCCCCTTAAAAAAAGGAAAGTTGATATTTCCCATTACAAATCAATAAAATATTATCATCAGTATGTTTAAATATACTTAAATTAACCAGGGTTTTAAAAAGAAAATATTTTAAATCAGGTTACATCTTTGGAGTTTTTCCGACAATTTCATTTATAAGATTTTCACAGATGTCAGTAGAGTAATCAAATACTCTTCTGATACTGTCTGAAATATTTACAATCGGTATTGCGAGAACAGCGTCATAATTTATTGCTTCTTTATTTATTTCCCTGCACTTTTCCTCTATATCAAAAGCAAGTTCGATTACACTGTTGCCTTTTTCAATGTCATTTTGGAAAAATGAATCTGTACTCATCTGAAACACCTTTAGCGATTCACTGCTTACGGATTCAATTTTTTCATAAATTTCTTCAGGAATATTTTTCCCTGCAATTTTTTCGACATTGCCTGCTATTCTTGTTGCATGATCACCCACACGTTCAATAATTCTGCTGATTAAAAAATAACTGGCTGCCATATCAGGAGATACTTTCATTCTTCTTGAAAGATTCAGGTCATTTATAATCAGATGAGACTGTCTTCCAATAAGCCAGTGCAGTCTGTCAACATCACTATCTCTTGCAATTACGTTTTTAGAAAGATTTAAGTCATTCTCTTTTAGCGCAATAAGTGCATCCCTGTGCATTTTTGCAACAATTACAGACATTCTGTTGAGAGTATTCAGGATAGGCATCTCTGAAGGGTTTAAGAGATCTTTTATAATGATTGTTTTATCAGACTCCTCAACCACTTCCTGGCCGATTGCCATATTGGTAAATTCTCTTACTCTTTCAGTAACAAAGGCAGGAAGTCTGCCATGTGCCCATATTTTCATTGAAGTGTATCCTGAAATATATGCTCCAATCATACACCTAAGAAAATAATTCTGATCAGTTGATGCATTAACTTCAAATTCCCAGATTTTTTGTACCTGAAAACCGCTTGTATTGGGAGTGATCATAAGGTTCCCGTCTTCCTGTACAATAAGCCCGACAGGATCATTTTTATGGATATTACTTTTTTTGACCCATTCCTTAGGAAGAGATACAATATAAGAAGATCCTCCGCTCATCTGAACTTTTCTGATATCCATATATATTATTATCTTAAATCTAAAAATATAAATTTTTAACCCGTACTAATATATTGATCAATAGTCAAAATATATTTTACTTCGACAATACCTTTATAATCACTTTTCCAATTGGATATTGGTAATATGACTATGAAAGTATCAAAAAAAAATGCTCTATTTCTACTTTCTTTTGTAGCTGTTGTAATTATGGCTGTATTAGTCAGTGGATGTACAGGTGATGACAAATCAGGTGCAGATAATGGAAAAATTGAAACACTTACAATAACGGGTTCAACAACCGTCCTTCCGATAGGACAGGCAGTAGCTGAAAAATTCATGGACCAGTATTCCAATACGGATCTCCAGGTTTCAGGAGGAGGATCAAGTGTCGGCATACAATCAGCAGGTGAAGGAACTGTTGATATAGGAATGGCATCACGCGATTTAAAATCATCAGAAACTGAAAAATATCCGGAACTTATTCAGCACGTTGTTGCCCTTGATGGTATTGCGGTTATTGTGCATAAAGAAAATTTGGTAGATGATATTACATCTGAAAATCTGGTGAAAGTTTACAAAGGTGAAATTTCAAACTGGAAAGAACTCGGCGGTGATGACATGGAAATTGTTGTTGTTGGTCGTGACAGTTCTTCAGGTACAAGAGAGTTTTTCTATGAAAAGGTAATGGAAAAACAGGACTTTGTAAAGACCCAGCTTGAAAAGAATTCAAACGGTGCTGTAAAACAGACTGTTTCCCAGACACCAGGTGCAATCGGCTATGTCAGCATGGGATACCTTGGTGAAGATGTAAATGGTCTGGGCATTCTCGAAAACGGAGAGGTTATTCTTCCAAACATTGAAAATGTGGTCGATGGAAAATACCCGATTGCAAGAACTCTTAACATGATTACCAGAGGAGAACCGGAAGGTCTTGCAAAAGAATATCTGGAATTTTTAAAAAGTCCTGAAGGGCAGTCGGTTGTTGAAAAAGAAGGATACATTCCCATAGCCTGATCGGGTCAGTTTTCAGGAAAATTATCAATTTTTGGCATGAAAATGACTCTTTCATCAGAATCTGCATTCAAAGGAGATTTGGGCAGCAGAAATAAATTAAAGCATTATGGCGAAAAAATACCAGGGGCTTTATTGTTTTTAACAACAATATTTGCAGCATTTTCGGTATTTTTCATATTGCTGTTTCTCTTAAAAGATGCGGTTTCCCTGTTTGAAAACGTAAGTCTTCCTGAATTTCTCTTTGGAAATGTCTGGAATCCATCGGGAGCAAATCCCTCATATGGGACGATGCCTCTCTGGACAGGTACAATTCTTGTAACTTTGGGCGCTATGCTTATTGCAACACCTCTTGGAATTGCAAGTGCAGTATATATATCAGAGATTGCATCACCGAAAACGAGAGCCGTTGTAAAGCCTGCAATAGAACTTCTTGCAGGGATACCTTCAGTAGTATACGGATTTTTCGGATTAATTGTGCTTACAAATTATCTGAGAATAGCCTTTGATATTCCTTCAGGGGAATGCTGGCTTGCCGGTTCGATTCTTCTAGGCATTATGGCATTACCTACCATTATCAGTGTCTCTGAAGATGCAATAAGTTCTGTTCCAATGTCATACAAACAAGGTTCACTTGGTCTTGGTGCAACACATCTGCAAACAATAGTAAAAGTTTTGATTCCTGCCGCATCCTCAGGAATAACAGCAGCATTAATTCTCGGAATGGGAAGAGCAATAGGTGAAACCATGGCGGTTTTAATGGTTACCGGAAATGCCGCAATAATACCCGAACCCCTTTTAAATGTATTGTCTCCGGTCAGGACTCTTACAGGAACTCTTGGAATTGAAATGGGGGAAGTTGCCATAGGAAGTCTTCATTATCATGCATTATTCGGGGTAGCATGTCTTTTACTTTTTATTACATTGTTCATTAACCTCTCAGCAGGACATATAATAAAAAATCTCAATAAAAATTCCGGGTTGAAGATAAAAAAATTCTTTAAACATTCATCTTTTAGCGGTAATAAAAGACTCCTTCTGAATCTGACAATTCTGGCAGTTGTTTTGATTGTGATATCAGTTCTGCTAAATATTGCAGCGGCGATTTCAATAGGCGGGATATACCTGTTATATGCACTTCTAAATGCAAAATTCAGCAGAAATACAAAGCAAAAAATTGCCTTTTCACTAATATATGCATCCGTTGCAATTGTCCTCTTAGTGCTTGCATTGATACTCTATGACATAATATCAAACGGACTTCCCGCAATATCGTGGGAATTTTTAACACAGTCACCTAAAAATCTGGGAAGAGAAGGAGGCATATTCCCTGCAATTATCGGAACGGCCTACCTTGTTGCAGGAGCAGTTCTTTTCTCTCTCCCAATTGGTATCGGCTCGGCAGTTTACATGAACGAGTACACAAAACAAAACAGGATTACTTCGATAATCAGAACAGGAATTGATCTGCTAAACGGAACGCCCTCAATAGTATTCGGCCTTTTTGGTTTTGCGTTTCTGGTTTTATATCTGGATTTTGGAATCAGCCTTATTGTAGGACAAATAACACTTGGACTGATGATCCTGCCAACGATTATCAGGACAACCGAAGAGTCCCTCAAAAGTGTACCTGATTCATTAAGACATGGAAGTCTTGCCCTGGGGGCAACAAAATGGCAGACCATAAGAAAAGTAATTCTTCCATGTGCAGTTCCGGGAATAATAACCGGAACGATACTTTCAATAGGAAGAGCGGCAGGAGAGACTGCACCGATAATGTTTACAGCGGTTGTATTTTCAACAAGGTTTTTGCCTTCATCGCCATTTGAACCTGTAATGGCACTTCCTTATCATCTCTTCATCCTCTCAACAAATGTGCCGGGAGCAGAATCAAACCAGTACGGCACAGCACTTGTACTGATAACTCTTGTAATATTGATCTATTCAGCAGCGATTTTAATTAGAAACAGTTTCCAGAAAAAAATACAGTGGTGAACGAAATGAAAAATGAAAATATTATACTAAATACAAAGGATCTTAATCTCCATTATGGAGATAAATCCGCTCTGAAAGATATAGGCATCTCAATTGAAAAAAATAAAGTAACAGCACTTATAGGTCCATCGGGATGCGGAAAGTCCACACTTCTAAGATGCTTTAACCGTATGAATGATCTTGTTGATAACTGCAAAATAAAAGGAGAAATCCTGTATCATGAAAAAAATCTGTATGCACCCGGTGTTGACGTTGTAAACCTGAGAAAGTTAATTGGAATGGTTTTTCAGCATCCAAATCCTTTCCCAAAATCAATATATGAAAATGTTGCATACGGGCCGAGAGTTCACGGGATTAAAGACGAAAAAAAACTGGATGAGATTGTTGAAAAAAGTCTGAAACAGGCGGCATTATGGGATGAAGTCAGCAACCGGCTCGACGATCCTGCAACAGGCCTCTCCGGAGGACAACAGCAAAGACTCTGTATTGCAAGAACGCTTGCAGTAGAACCTGAAGTAATTCTTATGGATGAACCCTGTTCAGCTCTTGATCCGATAGCGACTGCAAAAATCGAATCTCTCATAGAAGAGCTGAAAAAAGATTATACTGTCATAATAGTTACGCACAGCATGCAGCAGGCATCAAGAATAAGCGATTATACAGGATTTATGTATATGGGTGAACTGATTGAATTCGGGGAGACTGAAAAGATATTTTCATCGCCTGACAACAAACTGACGAACAACTATATTACAGGAAGATTCGGATAAGGAGGTCACAATAAATGCATGACAAATTTCACGAAGAACTTGATTCTTTAAAAAAAGAAGTAATTGAAATGGGAAATTTTTCAATTGAAATGCTCTCTGATTCCCTGAAAGCATTAAAATCAATGGATAAAGAACTCGCTGAAGATGTATATTTAAGAAAAGAAAAACTCTCTGATTATTATACACAAATAGAAGAAGAGACACTCAGGATACTCGCATTGTATCAGCCGGTTGCAGCAGATATCAGGACCATTACCTGTATAAGTCAGATGAATGTTTCATTTTATAGAGTGGGAAGAAACGGGAAAAAGGTAGCAAAACTGGTAAAATCACTCGAATTTTCAAAGCATCTTGAGATTATAAATTCCCTCTGTCGCATGGGCAAATGTGTAATTTCAATGTTAAATGATGCATTGGACGGCTTTAAATCAGAAAAAACAGATAAATTACAGAATCTTTCATATCTTGATGATGATGTGGACAACCTTCAGAAATCGATATTTCGTGAAAGCATAAGCTACATGATGGAAGATAAAAAAAATATTTCAGGCTGTATCGAGTACGTTATGGTCTCAAGCCATCTTGAGAGAGTAGGGGATCACGCCTGTCTTATGGCAGAAAAAATATATTTCATGGTTGAGGGGAAAAGAATAGAAATCAAATAAATTTATTTTAAATTTAATAGTTTTAATCAACAAAGTCTATCTTTTTTAACATTTCAAAGACAACTTCAAGTCCGCCGTCAAGAAAAACAGCACCTGCAATCGCTTCCATGCATTCTGCAAGAACCCTTCCCGAAGTCCAGATCTCCTGCTGCCTTTCACCTTTGCCCCATAAAACATTCTCATGAATATCCAGTTTCTCCCCCAGTTTCCTTAAACTGCTCATATTTACCATATTTGTTTTTTTCAGGGTTATACTTCCTTTTTCATGTTCTCCTGAGTCAATAATAAATTTGATTACTATGACGTCAATTACTGCATCACCAAGTGTTGCATATGCATCCATATAGTCATTTTCAGGGAGATCTCTTTCTTTAGAGTATGAATGGCGGGTTAATGCTCGGATAAGATATTCTCTGTTTTTAAAGTTATACCCAATTTTTTTTTCCACATCCAAACAAATCTGATCAGTTTCCATACTAATTCGTATAAATTATTGTAATGCAGAACATATAATTTTTTAGAGATTATATAAGATATCCATCAATATAATATTTTGAATGAATGTTTTGGTTTTGAAAAATTAAAAATACAATTTGGTGAAAAATATTTTATACAAAACCTCTTTTAAAAAATATTGCCTGATTATACCTGCTTTTTTCAGGCATAACCGGTAATCTCATAATCAATTTCAGTTGACTTTAATGCACAGACACTTCCATTTTTTATCATATCCTCAATCATTCTTTTAAGCAAGGCAGGATATACGGCACCTACAATATCACCGACAGGTTTGCCACCGCAGAAATATTTGAAGGTAGGGGTTGAAAAAACACCGTATTTTTCCCGGATCCAGACGCTGTTGTCAGTATTTAAAAGGCCGAAAACAACCCTTTCACCATATTCTTCTGCATATTGCTCAAAATAAGGCATCATTGTTCTGCAGTGAGGACATGTCTCACTATAAAACATTATGAAAACAGGTTTTTTGTTTTTTTCAACAAATGTTTCCCAGTTTGAGTCATTTAGTTCAGGAATATTTGCGCTCATCACCATTCTTCTCCGGTTGGTGATGTAGAATAGTATATACTAAACTTAAAGATTTGCCCAAAAAAAGTTATAAATTTTTTAAAGCCACAATATCTGTAACACCGGTAAGTTTCCAGATATTTGACCTTTCTTCTGTCACAATGGCTTCAACTTCCTCAGAAGGATCATGACCTAATGCTGCAAGAATGTTTTGCGAGAGATTTTTTTCCTTAATCATCTCAACAAATTTTTGTCTTACCTGTTTTTTTGTTATTGCATCCTCTTCCTGGACTATGTATCCCTGCATCGTTATAAATGTGTAACAGGACAAATCCTTTGAATATTTTTCAACTTCAACAGATACGTGTGGATTTAATTTGTATAGATCATTTTTACGCCCGTATTTGGTTGAAAGGAAATATAAAAATTTTCCATCAAATACATACAAAAAAGGAGCGAGATAGGGATACTTTTTCCCACGGAATGCTATCCTGCAGATATATCCTTCTTCTATCAGTCTGTCGTATTCTTTTTTTTCCATCTTTGGAATCTTAACAATATCCATTGCCAACAACACCTGAAAATATTATTTTGAATGCTTGTATTATAAACATATATAGATTTCTTTATAGAATTGATCAGTTAAGGAATAGAATTGAAAGATTAAAATAAACATAATCAGCGTGCCACAATGTTAATAGATATAAAAATCATCTCATAAAATCATGGCTTGTAAAAAAATATTCTGTTTATTTAGTTAATTCCTTCATTTTCTGTGTATATGCTTTCATTATATCTGTGGATGTAATAAATCCGACTAATCTTGTATTATCGGCTTTATCCACAACAGGAAGGTGATGGATTTCTTTTTCAATCATAATAGAGAGTGCAATATCAAGTGTTGATTCAGGATTAAGTGTGAATAATTTCTTTTTCATAATCTCTGAAACTTTTAATGTATCATTATCCCTGAATATGTCACGGTGGGTTACTATTCCGACAAGCTTCCCGTCTTTCACTACAGGAAAACCGGTATGACGGGTTTCATCAATAATCTCAATTATACAGGACTGATAATCATCCGGACTTAAAAGGATCAGTTCAGCAGAAGTTCTCATTGCACTTTTTGCAGATATTTCTTCTAATATTTCACTATTATATTCACCCCTGTGTGCAGATGACTGTGCCTTGGTTTTTAACTGCTCCCTGAATATTGTATTTTCTCCGGTCAGAACATTTGAAACTGCAACCGCACCCATTGCCGGGACCAACAGTGAAAAATCCCCGGTCATTTCAATAACCATAATCATAACAGCAATAGGGGCATTTGCAATTCCGCCAAAAAGGGCAATCATACCGACAATTACAAAGGCCGGCACTGAAGACAAAGGTACAATTTCAGGAATAAGATAATACAATATCATTCCGAAAGCTCCGCCGGTTGCACCACCAATGGCAAGACCAGGTGCAAAGACACCCCCGCTTCCTCCTGATCCGATTGTAAAGGAAGTAGTGAGTATTTTCGTAAACGGCAAAAATAAAAGTACTGAAAGCGGGAGCAGATTATAAATTGCAAGCTGAATAAAACCGTAACCGGTTCCAAGACTTGCAAGACCTGTAATCATCGTCTCCGGAGAGATGTAAGAAAGGGTTATTACAAAAATGCCAATAAAAAATGCACCTGTTACCGGCTTTAAGTACCTGGGGAGATTATGTTTCTCAAAAAAGTCTGAAAATGCTTTTCTTGTACCGTAAAAACAGCTGATATACAAAAGTCCGATAAACGCACAGATTATACCAAGAGTAATAAACAGGGGGATCTGGTGGATATTCCATATTATTTTAGCCGTGCCGAAAATTGCATCATATCCTTCAAAATAACCAAAGATTGAGTAACCGATAATTGAAGCAAGAAATGCAGGCAATATTGCTTCTGATTCCACATCCCGCGTATATAATATTTCTGCGGCAAGAATTGCCCCTCCAAGAGGCGCCTTAAAAATTGTACCGATACCTGCTCCTATACCGGTTGCAAGTGCAATTCTTCTCTCTTTTGGAGATAGATGTAATGCATCGGCGGCAATTGAACCAAAACCTGCAGATATCTGTGCTGTCGGCCCCTCTCTTCCGGCACTTCCTCCTGTTGAGATTGTGAGAATAGAGGCAACTGCTTTAATTACAGGTACTCTCCATCTTATCCGGCCTTCCCCGTGAAACGCTTTTATTGCCGCATCAGTACCATGGCCTTCAGCCTCAGGTGCAAACCTGTAAACCAGTAAACCCGATAAAAAAGCACCGGTACATATTATCGGCAATATAAGCCATATGACAGGAGGCGGCGTCCAGCCTGAAATTTCAGAAATAGTCTGTCCTTCAAGAGGCAGATAATATTCGAAAAATGTCTCCATAACAAACAGAGTACCGTATTTTAATCCCCAGAAAAACAAAAGAGCACCGACACCGGAAATAATACCCACTGTTATCCCGATTAACATTATTTTCTTAAATGAAGAAGCATTTTCCATTATCGGCAACATTCCTTATTATTTTCAACCTGATTATATTTGATTATAATTCAATTAAAAATACCTGCCAAATTTTCATAAACTTTTTTGAAAAATAAAATGATCAAATACTTTATTTTCTTATTATTCCTAAAATAAAAAGAGAGATTTCATGAAAAAATTAAGTTTTGGATTTTTAATAGTATTTTTGGCAATCATGACTGTTCTGACAGCAGGATGTACCCAGTCAGCTGAAAATAATACTGATTCTGCAAGATATGGAGATACTGTGGAAGTATATTATACTGGAACCCTTGATGACGGAACTGTTTTTGACCAGTCAGTTAAAGGAAACGGCACTCCCCTTAAATTTGTTCTTGGAAAAAAACAGATGATTTCCGGATTTGAAAAAGCTGTTGTTGGAATGAAAGAGGGAGAAATAAAAACCGTAACACTGACACCGGATGAAGCATACGGTGAACGTGATGAAAATCTGACATTTATTGCCGGCAGAGACCAGTTCCCGGAATCTTTTGAACTTGAAAAAGGCAAAAGTTTTGGAATGAGCGGAAATGACGGAAGTGTATATCAGGTGACCATAACAGATTTCAATGAAAGTGAAGTTACACTTGATGCAAATCACCCGCTGGCAGGAAAGAATCTGACATTTGAGATAACTCTGGACAAATTGATTTCACCCAGATAAATTATTTTTTTTAATCAGCCTGTTTTTCTGTTATTATCAAAATTACCAAAACAGTGACTGAAATATAAATATCATTTTGATTTTTTAAACGAAGTAACGGTCTCACGTACCCAGTTTAAATAATCCTCTGAGCCGTTTTCCACAGGTATTGATATTATCTCAGGAAGTGCATATGAATGACGGGCTTTAATAAATTCTTTCAGATCATCAAATTGCGATTCAATTGTCTTTATTATCAACAAATCCTCTTCATCATGGCAGAATTTATCATCCCACAAATAATATGAACCAACAGGAATTTTATTAATACAGGCGGCATATCCCGATTTGATTATATCTTTGCATATTTTTTTAGATTCTTCTGATGAAACAGTACATAAAACAACAATAACTTTTTTTAACTCACCGGACATAGTGATTGAGTTATTGGAACATTATTCACATTTATGTTTTCCATGGCAAACATTGATGAAGAAGAATTATTTTTAAAAACTGTATCGAAAAATATTAAAAAACTATGAAATTTACAAAAAACAGGCAGGTGAAGCATGACTGGTGCAAAGAAAGGAGATCTTCTTCTTGTTCATTTCACGAGCATAACTGAAGACGGAGATATATTTGAAAGTTCAAAAAATGAAGACCCGCAAAGAATTGTCTTAGGTGACGGAAATATAAATCCGGCATTTGAAGAAGCACTTTATGGAAAAAAACCAGGAGACGTTGTAAAAGTTGATCTTCCTGCTGAAAATGCATACGGAGAATATAATAAAAGACTCGTATTTAAATTGAGGAAAAAAGGTCTGAACTTTACATATGATCCAAAACCCGGACAGATCGTAAACCTGAAACTACCAACAGGCCAGAACTCACTTGTAAAAGTAATGGAAATCAACACAAAAACAATAAAAGTCGATGCAAATCATCCAATGGCGGGAATGAACCTTACATATGAACTTGAACTAATTGATCTGCTTCCAGAATAAATACCTGTACAATACAAAGCAATATTAATTTTTGAAATTTAATTAATCTAAAACATTTTTCACCAGGGAATTGGGCTGATTTCAAAGATGTCACAGAAAAATTACGTTACAGACAAAAAAGGAAACAAAATCGAGATTTATGATCCCCCTTTTTACAGACCGGAATTCGAAGACGCATACAGGTATATAATAGATAATTATCACATCGAAGAAAAAGAAATAGGGATATTTATTCCCTGTGCACTACGAAAACCTTACAGTCAGAGCCCGAGCCATAAACTGTTTCACAAAATTATAAAAAATGCCCTTCCTCCTGAAAAGTACCATGTGGTAATATTCGGAACATGCGGAACAGTACCCTCAGAGCTTGAACTCATGTATCCATATTCAAATTATCATTACATGCTTGGTAAATGCACCAATGATAAGGAAAGAATTGATTTTCACAGAATTGAAGTGTACAGACTCGTTGGTTACCTCAACAAAACAAAAAAAACTTATCAAAAAAGAATTGCTTACTGCATAGGTCCGTTTAGAAAAGCAATGGTCGAAGCATGCAAAAAAACCAAAACAGATATGATCTTTCTTCCCTCAAATCCAATGATTGAAAAGATGTATGATATTGACTGCCCTTTCCCCGAAGGAAGTCTTTCAATGAAAGAATACATTGATGAATTCAAAAACGGCCTTGAAGAATTAAAATAATAATTTTTTTAATTCACAATTTTTTTTGTTCAGAACAAATTTAATAATCCGGGAAAAGCCCCAATCATGATCCGGTTATTTTTTCCGGTAAATATTAAGGCCTATTTTAATGTCTTCATCATCAGGCACAGATATATTCCCTTCTGTTGATGCAATTGTTATGGATTTTCCGGATTTTGATTCTCCGAATTCTTGTGAGAGATCCACTTTTAAAGTAAGAATATTTCCGTCTTTTGACATTTCGATGTTTTTCATATTTTAAAATGAACATCAGGACTATATATCTGCTTTGCGCACGGTGTGAAAGTAATTTTTCATAAAAATGATGTGTTAAAAAAAGATATATTGCAACAAAAAACCGGTTTTTACCTGTAATAATTTTAATCAGCTTTATTGAGATCTTCTTTTAATCTTTTTATTCTCTCTCTTAATTCAATGGCCCTTTCAAAATCAAGTGAATCTGCTGCCGAATACATTTCAGATTCAAGTTCGATTAAAACATTTGGTATATCTCTCTTCGGGATGTGTTTCGTATCCTTAATTTCCACCTCTTTTTCCCGTATTGGTTTTACAACAGTTGTCGGAGTGATACCATGTGACTGATTATATTCAACCTGAATCTTCCTGCGGCGGTTTGTCTCTTCAATTGCGGTTTTCATGGAATCCGTCATCCTGTCACCGTAAAGAACAACATGAGAATTTACGTTTCTTGCAGCACGACCAATTATCTGTATAAGGCTTTTTGCATCACGCAAAAATCCTTCTTTGTCAGCATCCAGAATACCGATAAAACCTACTTCGGGAATATCAAGACCTTCTCTTAAAAGGTTGATTCCGACAAGAACATCAAATTTACCAAGACGAAGTTCACGGATAATCTCCGTTCTTTCAATTGTTTTAATATCTGAATGAAGATACCTTGTTTTGATATTCTGTTCGGCAAGATAATCCGATAGTTCTTCCGCAAGTTTTTTGGTGAGGGTTGTGATAAGCACCCTGTCCCCTTTTTCAATCGTCTTTTTAATCTCTTTTAAGACATCATCTGTCTGTCCCTTAACAGGCCTGACTTCAACCTCCGGGTCAATAAGCCCTGTCGGTCTTATAATCTGTTCAACAATCTCAGGTGAATTTTCATTTTCATAGCTTCCGGGTGTGGCGGATACAAAAATCACATTTTTCATATACTCTTCGAATTCGCTGAAAACCAGAGGACGATTATCAAATGCGGATGGAAGTCTGAAACCATATTTTACAAGCGGTTCTTTTCTGGATCTGTCTCCGTTGTACATACCCCTTACCTGTGGAAGAGTCTGATGGCTTTCATCAATTACCATCAAAAAATCTTCAGGGAAATAATCCAGAAGGCAAAACGGTTTTACTCCCTTCTCTCTGTGATCAAAAAAGCGGGAATAATTTTCAATTCCTTTGCATGAACCTGTCTCCCGAATCATTTCAATATCAAAAAGGGTTCTTTGTTTAAGCCTGTGAGATTCCAGAAGACCAAGATTTGGCAGCCATTCGTCAAGCTCATTATTTATCTCCAAAAGTGCCTCCTCTTTTTCAGACTCCGGTATAACAAAATGCTTTGCAGGATAAACAAAAAAGTAATTCATCTGGTCAAGACGGTTTCCCGTTATTTTATCAATCTCGGAGATTCTTTCAATCTCATCACCAAACATCTCAATTCTGATAATATTGTTGAAATACCCCGGGATTAAATCAATTGTATCACCTTTTACCCGGAAGCGTCCGGGCATGAGTTCAATATCATTTCTCTCAAACAAAATGTCAATAAGTTTTTCAAGAATATCGTTTCTTTTTACGATATCCCCAACATTTAGTTCAAATCCCATTTTTTCAAAATTTTCAGGGTTTCCAAGACCGTATATTGCCGAAACCGATGCAACAACAATCACATCTTTTCCTGAGAGAAGAGAAGCCGTGGCGGAAAGACGCATCTGCTCAATTTTAGGATTTATGTGGGCGTCTTTTTCTATATACTGATCTTTTGCGGGGAGATAGGATTCAGGCTGATAAAAATCATAATAGGATACAAAATATTCAACCCTGTTTTTTGGGAAAAACTCCTTAAATTCATTGTATAACTGTGCAGCAAGTGTTTTATTGTGTGCAAGGACAAGGGTTGGCTTTTGTACTTTCGAAATTACATTTGCAATTGTAAAGGTTTTTCCCGAACCAGTAACACCCAGCAGTGTCTGAAACCTTTTATGGACGGTTAACCCTTTGGTTAGCTCTTCAATTGCTTCAGGCTGTGATCCCTCCGGTTTAAAATCAGAGACCAGTTCAAACTTCTGATTTGCTTTAATATTTATCACCCCGTAATTTCCTTTTTCCTTAACAGACGGTTATAACTTATTGCAAAACGATGTGCCTCATCTCTTATCTCCTGAATAAAAAGAGATGCTTTCTCATCTTTTTTTAATGGAAGGGGATATTTAAGCCCGGGCACATATATCTCCTCCTCTCTTTTTGCAATGGATATAACAGGTATCTTTACACCAATTTCATCAAGGATATTTTTTGCAGATGAAAGCTGTCCTTTACCACCGTCAATAATTATGAGATCCGGGAACTCACCGTTTTCATTTTTTATTCGCTGGTATCTTCTTTTTACAACTTCGGCAATGGCAGCAAAATCATCAATGCCATCAATTGTTTTAATCCTGAATCTTCGGTAATTTCTCTTATCAGGTTTTCCGTATCTAAACTGCACCATTGACCCGACCATTGATGTACCCGCAAGATGTGATATGTCAAAACACTCAATTATTTCCGGCTCTTCGGAGAGATGAAGGCGTTTTTTAAGTTCTTTTACCTTAATCTCGCCTCCAAAAAACACCGTATCCACATTATGCTTTACAAGATCAAGCAGGTTTTTCTTATCCCCTTTTTTAGGAACAGTTACTTTTACTTTTCTGCTCTTTTGTGAGGATAAGAATTCAGCTATAACAGGTTCTGTTTCCCTTGGCAGAATCAGTTCCAGGGGAGGTTCATTTTCCGAATAATACTGAACAATGAATTCTTCAAGGGATTCATCTCCACCCTCAAAAACAAATTCCTGTTTTTCAGAGAGAGTTCCTTTATAAACTGAAAAAATCATCAGGTACATAACACCGTTTCGGATAGAATAATTGATAATATCTTCATCAGTAATTTTTCGGCGATCTATATGCTGTCTGTCATCAAGATGCCGGACTGCTTCGATTTGCTCCCTGAGTTCAATGGCTTTTTCAAATTCAAGATTTTTGGATTTTTCTTTCATCTCAGATTCCAGGGATGAAAGTAATTCCTTTGTATTTCCACGGAGTACAGATTCAGCTTTTAAGATCAGGTTTCTATATTCTTCCTCACTGATATTGCCGGTGCAGGGGCCCGTGCATGTTCCGATGTGGTACCTCAGACAGGCCTTCTTTGTCATTCTTCTGCATGATCGAAGCCTGAAAATTTTCTTTAACACCGAGAGTACATAGTCCCTTTCCTTTGCAGAAACAAAAGGCCCGAAATATTCGCCACTACTGCTTTTTGTTCTGGCAATACCAATTCGTGGAAATTTTTCTCCGCTAATCCGGATATATGCATAATTTTTGGAATCCTTTAAATCAATATTATATTTTGGCTGGTATCTTTTAATCAGGTTGTTTTCAAGAATTAAAGCCTCTACTTCAGTTCCTGTTATTATGAGATCAATATCCACAATTGCCTTTAGAAGAGCTTTTGTCTTAGGATCGTGATCCTTTTTGTTAAAATAAGATGAAACCCTTTTTTTTAGGTTTTTTGCTTTTCCGATGTATATTATTTTTCCATTTTGATCTTTGTAAAGATAACAGCCGGGGTCTTTTGGAATAACTGATAAATCAATCATACAATATTAGATTTTTATTTATAACCGGAATTAAAGAATTTATGGATTATTTTTTAGTTTCTTTTTTCATCATATAGGCAAGAAAATGTCCGGTATAACTTTTCATATTCTCTGCAACCTGTTCTGGAGTGCCGGTGGCAATTATTTCTCCTCCCATATCGCCTCCCTCAGGTCCCAAATCAATAATATGATCTGCCGATTTAATCACATCAAGATTGTGTTCAATTACAACAACAGTATTTCCCTTGTCAACAAGACTGTTTAGAACCTGAATCAGTTTTTTCACGTCATGGAAATGCAGACCGGTAGTTGGTTCATCCAGAAGATAAATTGTTTTTCCGGTACCTTTTTTGGATAGCTCCCTTGTGAGTTTAATTCTCTGTGCCTCTCCTCCGGAAAGAGTTGTTGAACTCTGGCCAAGTTTTACATAACCAAGACCTACCCTGCAAAGAGTTTCGAGTTTGTTTTTAATTGAAGGAATATTTTCAAAGAGATAGTATGCCTCTTCAACTGTCATGTTCAAAACATCTGAAATTGATTTTCCCTTATATTTGACTTCAAGAGTTTCGGCATTGTATCTTGTTCCTTTACATTCCTCGCACTCAACATACACATCAGGCAAAAAGTTCATCTCAATTTTTATAAGCCCGTCACCGTTGCATGCCTCACAGCGTCCCCCTTTGACATTGAATGAAAATCTTCCAGGTTTATAGCCTCTTAGCTTTGCCTCTTTTGTTTCGGCAAATATCTTCCTTATCTCATCAAACACTTTGGTGTATGTTGCAGGATTGGAACGGGGCGTTCTTCCTATAGGGCTTTGATCAATTACAATAACTTTGTCAATTTCAGAATCAAATTCAAGCTTTTCATATTTCCCGGGACTTGTCTTTGAATCGTTTACCGTTTTCATAAGGGCACGGTATAATGTATCGTATACAAGTGTTGATTTACCACTGCCGGAAACTCCTGTAATCAGGGTTAAAAGACCTATCGGAATATGTGCATCAACAGATTTGAGATTATTTTCACTGCATCCGGTTATATGAATGAAAGAATCGCTCTTCCGCCTTTTCTTTGGAATTTCAATAATTTCAGTCCCGGAAAGATATTTGCCGGTGAGTGAATCAGGATTTGCCTCAATCTCTTCCGGCGTTCCCAACGCAACAATATTTCCGCCATGAACACCTGCGCCGGGGCCAATATCCACAACATAATCCGCCTCCCTGATCGTATCTTCATCATGTTCAACGACCACAAGCGTATTGCCAAGATCACGAAGTTTTTGCAGGGTTTCAATAAGTTTATGATTATCACGCTGATGGAGACCTATTGAGGGTTCATCCAAAACGTACAATACACCCATAAGATTTGATCCAATCTGTGTTGCAAGTCTGATTCTTTGCGCCTCTCCTCCGGAAAGAGTCCCTGCCGTTCTTGACAATGTCAGGTACCCGAGTCCAACCTCGTTAAGAAACAAAAGCCGCGATTTTATTTCTTTTAAAACCTGTTTTGCAATATCAGTCTCCTTCCTTGAAAGAGAAAGATCTTCAAAGAACTCAAGGGATTTAGAGATGGAAAGATCTGTAACGTCAATTATGGATTTATCAGCTACTTTTACAGAGAGGACTTTATCCTTTAAACGCTTACCCCCGCATTTCGGGCAAACAGAGATTCGCATGAACTTTTCAAGTTCTTTTTTTCTGTATTCAGATTTGGTCTGACCATAAAGACGGGCTGCCTGAGGGATCAACCCTTCCCATTTCCCGTTATGTGACCAGAACGCATCCCCTCCCTTCATCTTCATGTTAAAGCGTATAGAATCATCCGATCCATATACAAGAGCATTATACTGCTCTTTTGTAAGATCCTTTAACGGAGTGAATATATCAAATCCGTAATGTTTTGCAACGGCAGCCAAATACTGAACCCTGAATCCGTCAAGGAAATTTCTGTACATTGCAACCGCCCCTTCGGAGAGTGATTTTGATTTATCCGGAATTATTAGTTCAGCATCAAACTCCATCTTTATTCCAAGCCCGTTGCACTCCTCACATGCACCAAAAGGACTGTTGAATGAAAACATTCTCGGCTGAAGCTCCTCAAAGGAGATCCCACAAACAGGACATGCCATACGGGAGGAATACATCTTTTCAGTATCATTCTCTCCTGAAACTATCAAAAGTCCCTCAGATTTTAAAAGAGCATTTTCAACTGCTTCAACAAGCCTTGATCTGTCTTCTCCCGGCTCAAGTCTGTCGATGACAACGTCGATATCATGCTTGACATATCTTTCAAGATTGATCTCTTCATCAGTCCGGATGATTTCCCCGTCAACTCTTGCTCTTGTAAACCCTTCACTGTCAAGTTCTTTTAAGACATGTTGGTAAGTGCCTTTCTTCTGCCTGATTACAGGTGCAAGTATTGTAACCATTCCTGAAAAGTCATCTTTTATCGAGTCTGCAATTTTTTCAGGAGATCTTGACTCAATTATAATATTGTGTTCAGGACAATACGGAATACCTACCCTCGCATACAAAAGACGAAGGTAATCATATATTTCAGTGACAGTCCCGACAGTACTTCTCGGATTTTTAGAGGTTGTTTTCTGTTCTATTGAAATTGCAGGTGAAAGGCCGTCTATTGAATCAACATCAGGTTTATTCATTAAACCAAGAAACTGTCTTGCATAAGCAGAGAGAGATTCAACATACCTTCGCTGACCCTCCGCATATATCGTATCAAATGCCAGAGTAGATTTTCCTGAGCCTGAAACTCCTGTTATTACAATCAGTTTGTCTCTTGGGAGCTCTACGGAAATATTTTTGAGGTTGTGTTCCCTTGCTCCCCGTATTACTAATTTATCCATCCTTTACTAATCATCAGTTATTGTAACTTCATATAAATGAGCATGTGGGCATGCGGTGTGAAAGTAATAATCTAAAAATAGATCTAAAAAATCTAAAAAACCCGGATTTTTTGTGCATAATCTTAAAATTGATATTCAGGTTTGTCAATTATCTAAAAAGGATGACTGAGAACAGTGAGGGTTTTTTGCCTGTTGCCGGAAAAAATCCCCGCATATTAATTCTGGGAAGCTTTCCGGGAGTAATATCACTTGAAAAACATGAATATTACGGAAATAAAAGGAATCATTTCTGGAAAATTATGGAGGAGATCACGGGAATTGATTCAAATATGTCATACGAAAAGAAAACCGATATGCTAAAGGAAAAAGGGATTGCTCTCTGGGATGTATTGATGAAATGCAAAAGGGAAGGGAGCAGTGACAACAGCATAAAAGAAGTTGTTCCAAATGACATTGAAAGCTTTTTACAAAATAATCCCACAATAAAATGCATTGTCCTGAACGGAAAAAGCGGAGCGGGAAAATGGTTTAAAAAAACTCAAAAGTCCTTATTTGAAAAATATCCGGATATTGAAATTCTGGAAATGGTATCAACAAGTCCTGCAAATGCACTTTATTCCTTTAATAGGAAAAAAGAAGAATGGATTTATATTAAAAAATGGATCGACTAAAAAAATTATTTACTCAAAATCATAGTGCTTTCTTAGGAAATCACGTATTTTTTCAGATTCAAGCCATCTCTGATCAAGCCGGTTTACCAGTTTATCAATAATTTCAATCTGACTAATCACTTTCTCTGAGTATTTAAAATCCTCAAGCATGATATAGCCCATTATCGCCTGAAGCGGATTTCTGATCTCATCGTTTAGTATCGCGAGCTGCTCAAAATTTTTGTTTATCTGCTCAAGGGATTCTCTCTGCTGTTTTTTAAGCAACACCAGATCAGTTATGTCAGACAATATTATTGCAAAAAACCCTTTTTTCGGACTATATGAATATATATGATAATGTTTTTTGAAGAAAGGGTTATAATCGGTAAATTCTTCGGAAACTCCACTAAGAGCAATACGCCCGTATCTTTCTACTAAATCTCTCCTGCAATTTGGAAATATTTCCAGAAAATTTTTCCCTATTATATCCTCCGCTTTAAGACCCGTCATCTGCTCAAATGCAGGATTTACTTCAATGAATTGATAATCAACAGGATTATCCTCGCTGTCAGTAATTACCTTATTAAGAACAAATCCATTGGTCATGGTTGAAAAAAGCTCTTTATATTGTTTTTCACTGATCTCAAGAGCCTTTTCTGCATTTTTTCGTTTGGTTATGTCCAGAAGGGATTCTACTGCACCAACTACTTCTCCTTCATCATTAAAAACCGGATAAGCTGCAACCTTAACTGATCTGCCGCTGGATTTTGTTTTTTCTTCAATATAAATCCGGCCTTCTCTCATTGCCTTTCGAATTGTACAGTCCCTGCATGGTTCTTCTCTATTATACCACAGGCTATAACATTTTTTCCCGATTAAATCCACAGGATTCAATCCGACAGAGTCCGCAGGGTCCTGATTTGCCCATTTTATTGAGAAATCTTTATCATAATAAACAAGGTTTTCGTGTATTGAATTTAGGATAATAGTTTTTTCCTTTTCTGAATTCTTCAAAGATTCTTCATAATTTATTTTATCAGTAATATCTCTTGAATATACTGAAAATATTTCCAAATCTTTGAAATTAAAGATCCTAAAATAAGATTCTGTAAAATACTGTGTTCCATCTTTTCTTCTCTGAATATTGATGAATTTTTTCCCTTCATTTTCAGATTGCAATTCCAAAAAATTCCCATTATCTTTTTGATTACAGGGTTTATAAAATATAAAATCTATATTTTCATTAATAATTTCATCTCTTATAATACCCAGTGATCTGCATGCCCGATCATTTGCAAAAAGAACTTTCCCTTTTTTATTAACCAGATATATCTCGTCTTCGGAATTTTCAAGGACAAAACACATGAGACTATAATCGATTTTGTCTGACATTTTTAAAAATCCGGTTTGAAAATCTATGATAGTATTTCCTTCACCCGGGACTTTTGACTTATCAGGACTGGAAATATTTTTTTTGTGTTTGACAGGCATGGTATTTATGATAATTTACTTTTGTCATATTTTGAGCTTTTGGCCATAAAATATATAATTTATATTTACTTTTTTAAAAAATTTCAAATGCAAATACCTTGAATCTAAAAGCCTATGATAATAAAATTTATGAATAATCCTGCATTTAAATTAATTATTTATGATTTCTTTCTTAACTCTGAAGAAATCCGGATTGGAAAAAATATTAAAAATTATCTTGAATTATTTATGACCTTAATACCTGTTTTACTCAAAGTCATAGTGCTTTCTTAGGAAATCGCGTATTTTTTCAGATTCAAGCCATCTCTGATCAAGCCGGTTTACCAGTTTATCAATAATTTCAATCTGGCTAATCACTTTCTCCGAGTATTTAAAATCCTCAAGCATAATATAGCCCATTATCGCCTGAAGAGGATTTCTGATCTCATCGTTTAATATTGCAAGTTCCTCTAAATTTTTATTGATCTGATCTAAAGAGATCTTCTGTTCATTTTTTAATTTTACAACATCTGTAATATCAGTAAACACTGTTGCAAACTGACCCTTACGCGGACTGTATGCATAGATATTATGATGCTTTTCAAAAACGGGATTATAATCTGTAAAACTAACAGATTCTCCTGTCAGAGCAACATGTGAATACTTATCTATCATTCCTTTTCTTCCCATAGGAAATACTTCAAGAAATGTTCTGCCGGTTATATCTGCCGCCTTAATTCCGGACATCTCTTCAAATGCAGGATTTACTTCCAGAAATCTGTAATCAACAGGTACATTTTGATCATCTGTAATTATCTCATGAAGCGCAAAGGCATTTGTCATCGTTGTAAAAAGCTCTTTGTACTGCTTTTCACGGGTCTGGAGTGCGATTTCAGTATTTTTTCGCCTTGTTATGTCCAGAATTGATTCAACAGCTCCTGTTATATTTCCACAGTTATCATATACCGGGTAACCGGAAATTTCAAGGCAGCGCCCGCTTGATTTATATTTCTCCTCTACAAGACTCTGACCGGTTTTTATAACTTTTTTAATTGTGCATTCACTGCATTCACATTCACCGTTATGCGAGAAAGTATAACACTTCTTTCCGATAATATCTTCAGGTTTTTTGCCAACAGCCTCTGCCGGTTTTTCATTAATCCATTTTATCGAGAGGTCTTTATCATAATATATCACATTTTCATGAACAGCATTTATTATTGCAGTCTTTTCATTTTCGGATTCCTTTAAAATATTTTCATATTTCTTCCTTTCAGAAATATCACGTGAAAATATACAGATAAACTCAATATTATTCAGACAATACCTTTTTGCATGTGACTCAACATCATAATATGTACCATCTGATTTTTTGTGTTTAATCTCGTAGTGAATAATATTCCGGCTTTTCAGCCTGTCCCATAAGGTACTAAAAGTAAAATCATCATCGATATCAATTCGGATTTCACCAAAATTTTTGCCAAGAATTTCCTCAATATTATATCCAAGTGTGTAACAGGCCTTTTTATTTGCCAATATCACCTTTTTTTCTTTTGTAACCCAGTATGTTTCATCAACCGAATTTTGAAATGATGAACACATAAGAGTTATAAAATCACTTTCAGAATTTTGAGGGAATTCCTGCTTTAAAGAATTTAATATTAAATCAAATTTCAAATCTTTTTTTGATTCAGATTTAAGCCATAAATCAGATGAATTTGCGTCAGACATTTTGTTATAAATAATCTGTATTTTAAGATATTGAATTTAATTTTAAATCAAGAACTTAATAGAAATAGTATCATAATATAAACCCTGAACGGAATTTTTTTTGACAGGAAGACTTATCATCCATCAGTCGTATCTTCGAAAGAAAAGGAAGATGAATATGGATGAAATAAAAACAGGAGATATGGCACCTGAATTTTCTATCAGGGATTCAAATGAGAAAGAAACCTGTCTTTCAGTATTTAAAGGCACAAAAATTATATTATATTTTTATCCAAAAGACAATACTCCCGGATGCACACTCGAAGCGGTAAGTTTTACTGAAAAACTTAAAGAATTTGAAGACCTGGATGCTATTGTTATCGGCATCAGTCCTGATTCATGTGAAAGCCACAGAAAGTTTTCCCGGAAACACAATATCGGATTTATTCTTTTATCCAATCCGGAACATGATGTTCTTAAGTCCTACAATGTGTGGAAACCCAAAAAAATGTTTGGAAAAGAATTCCTTGGCGTTGAAAGAAGTACTTTCCTAATTGATGAAAACGGGATAATTAAAAAAATCTGGAGAAAAGTAAAAGTAAAAGGACATGCAGAAGAAGTTTTAAAAGAATTAAAAAGTTAAAAGACAGTATATTTGTTTACAAAAATTAACAACCAAATCTCCCGGCAATAGGGGGAAAAATAAAAGCTATAATTTTAATCAATTCATACATCAAAATATTGATGAAACTGTATTTTGAAAAACACATAATCCATATTTTTAATCAGCAAAATTCCTACAAAAATCAAATTTTTTGAAAGCAGAAGATATAAAAATTATATCCATATGTAAAACAAACCATATAAGGTTAAATTTCAGGAAATCTCAATATGGTCTCAGAAAAGAATTTTTCAGTCATCTGTGCTTTTCTTGCTGCTGCACTCTTTGGAGGAACGGCACCTATAGCCAAAATCCTGCTTGATGGTATCGATCCAATAATTCTTGCTTCACTTTTTTACCTTGGAAGCGGATTTGGACTCATAATATATATTTTGTTACAGGGAATTGTCTCTAAAAAGAAAAAATTCTTAGAAGCTTCTTTACAAAAATCCGATTATCCCTGGCTATTTGGAGTGACACTGTTTGGAGGAGTACTTGCACCGGTAACATTAATGTACAGTCTTTTAATGACTCCTGCAGCAACTGCATCACTTCTTCTGAATTTTGAGGCGGTATCAACAACAATTATTGCCTTTATGCTGTTTGGAGAAGCTGTAGGAAAACATATCTGGGCCGCACTCGGATGCATAACACTTTCATGCATAATACTGACATGGAATCCTGAAGGAAACCTGGAATTTTCACTCGCAGCCATAGGTATACTTTTAACATGCTGCTTTTGGGCACTGGACAATAATTTCAGCAGAAACATATCATCAAAAGACCCTATAAAAATTGTTGCAATAAAAGGTACGGGAGCAGGATTTATTTCACTGGTATTTGCACTTGCAATAGGCCAGTCTCTTCCATCATTGCAGACTTCGGTTTTGGCAATGGTCGTAGGTTTTTTTGCATATGGGGGTATGACAAGCGTTTTGTTTCTTCTGGCTTTAAGAGGCATAGGAACATCAAGAACAGGCTCACTTCTGGCAATATCTCCTTTCTTTGGAGTCGGGATATCATTCCTTCTTTTCAATGACGTACCAGATTTTTCATTTTATCTGGCATTTCCGATAATGCTTATCGGGGCATTGCTTTTAATCTTTGAAAAACATTCTCACATGCACCATCATCGTTCACAAATTCATGAACACAGGCACAGGCACTCACAGGATAAACTCCATCATGATCACCAGCATGACAGCACCGATCCTCCTCTTTCACCCTCAGGAGAACACTGTCACCTTCATGAACATATAGAAAGATGGCATGAACACCCGCATTCTCCGGATATACACCACAGACATAAACATTAAATGGATTGTATTATCAAATTAAAAAACAACTTTTCTATTAATGGTACCTGACAATAAATCATTTTTTAATAATCAGACAGGCGGACAAAGTGGTCTGATTGGTTATTTACTCATATCAGCACTTATATTCATCGTACTTGTAGGGATGCATGAAACTGCATATTTAATCAATATGCTTATTCTATCCCTTATTCTTGCAATGATCGGAACTCCGCTTCTATACTGGCTAAAGGAAAAAGGTATGTCAGACTTTGTTTCTGTCGGTATAATTATGGTGTTATATGCTTTCTCAATTCTGGCCTTTATACTTTTGATATATGCCTCAGGAAATCTCTTTGTCAGTAATCTCCCGGAATATCATAGTTTACTCGAAACCCGTCTTGCAGGTCTCAACGAAATGTTGTCAAAAATCGGAATTACTTTTGACAGCATACAGGATCTTGCCACAAATTTAGGAACCATTTCAAAGGTTACAGTAAGTCTTGTCGGAGAATTATCTTTTTTACTGATGAACGGTTTTTTCATATTTGTAATTACAAGTTTTCTGCTTCTTGAAATTCCCGATTTAGGAAGACGTTTTGAAAAGATAACAAACGGAGAAAAAAGGCTTTCAGAGAAATATCAGGAAATGTGCAACAGCATGATAAAATGGCTCTATGTGAAGACAAAAACCAATCTTGTACTTGGAGCATGTTTTGGAGGACTGTTATATGCAATGGGTGTTGATCTGGCAATCTTCTGGGGCGTTCTGGCAGTCATCCTAAGTTACATCCCATATATCGGTTTAATACTCGTGGCAATACCTGCCATCATACTTGCCTGGATTCAACTTGGAATCGGAGGAGTCATAATTGTCGCTGCAGGGATATGCATCATAAATGCTGTCGTTGAAAATGTGGTATTCTCTAAATTTGCTGCTGACGATTTTAATATGCCGCCTCTCGTTGTCGTTGTTTCGCTGGTGTTATGGACATGGGTTTTAGGCCCTGTCGGGATGCTCATATCAGTCCCTTTTACCCTGATGATCCTTATTGCCCTAAGCTACAACGAAAAAACAAAGTGGATTACGATATTACTTGGAATTGATAAATAATTCTGTTTCCAATTTTTTTTAAAATTACCTAAATCTGAAATCTCTATATTATGCCTGCATTAATTATTTATCAGAAATATTCAGACAATAAATGTCAAGCAGATTTGGAAAAAAATCCAAAACATTTTACAGACAATTATTAAATAGTTTGAATATGTAATTAAAACTCAACCAAAAAATATGGGGGGATTTATTTATGGGATATAGATGGCATAACAAAATTGATGTAGATGAAGCAATCGTCGTTTTGATGAACTCAGTAGACAAAGAAGGAAATGTTGCTCCCTGGTTAATTAAAACAATTAACCAGTCCATTGCAGATTCCGGACCTGAGCTTGGAAAATATTTCTATGAAGAAGTTGAGAACCATGTTCCGGTTGTTCTAAGATTTTTTGAAGTTGAGTCCTGAATATTAGGACTCTACCAAATTAACTTCCGGGTTGTATTTTTCTAAAAAACTTGAGAAAAATAATTTTGAAATTATTAATAAAGATAATATGATATACTATTTTCAGATCTTAAATTACAAATATACAAAATATTGGAAATATTAGTTGAAAATAAGATTTAAAAAATAGAGAAGGTTTTTCCGGAGGTTAACCGGATATTATGGGGTAATCGTGCCAGTATTAAGGGAGGCTTTTTCATCAAACAATTAAATGATATTTCACTCAGGAAACATGTTTTTTATCTATATTTTCGGACACAGACTTCTAAAACCTGATAACGAGGTGATGCATCATTAGCTTAACCTGACACAATCTAAATATTAAAATTGTAGCTATATATGTACAGGGCGTGCGGTGTGAAAGTATTTTAAAAAAAAAAATAATCAGGATAATATCATGATTTTTTCTGTTTATATCTGACAAGACCTGAAACAAATGAATTATAAGGCGTTATAATTCCGTGATCTTTGCCTCTCTTTACAATTGCACCGTTAATAAAGTCAATCTCAGTCATCCTGTTTAATTTTAAATCCTGATACATTGATGTATAACTGGTATAAAATGCAGGCAGCAGATATTCAAAAAGGTATGAAAGATAATCTTCTGCATCATTCCATTTTACAGAAATTTTTTCCGCTTTTATAACTTCAAAAGCCTCATAAATTATTTCACTGACAATTTCCTTCAGATTTTCGTCCAGCAACTCTCCGGTATTTACTGATAATATTGCCGTAAGGGGATTCACTGCAATATTAAGCAGAGATTTCTCCCAGATTGCCGATTTGATGTTAGAGGATTTTTCAACAGGTATTCCGGACTTTGTTAAAATCTCAATAATATTATCCAGAATTTCATTTGCATTATAGTTTATCAGAGAATCATCAGGGAAGAAACCAATTTTCATAGAACCGCTTTCACTATTCACATTTACCCGGCCATCCCCTGTGGCCTGAAAATTTGTAGTGATTGTAGCACCAAGCACAATGTCGGTAAAACCGGAAATTATCTCCTCATTTCCAATGCCATTTTGAATACTTACAACAGGTTTGCCGGACATCAGCCCCTTATATTCATCGCACAATTTTTCAGTATCAGTGCTTTTTGAAGTAAGAAAAATAAAATCATAATCATCGTTTTTGGCAGGATTTTTTTCAGTTATACAATTAATGTTACAGACTGTTTTCTCCCCCCAGATTCCATCCATTAGCAATCCGTTTTTGGCTATTGAATCACTATGTCGTTTTCTGCATACAACTGAAACATCTGCATTCTCAGAGATTTTTGCAGCAATGGAGAGCCCGACCGCACCTGCACCAATAATCAGGACTTTGCATTTAGTCATTAACAATATATATTATGAAACAACAGGAGATTATATTTTATGTTTTTTTTCAGATTCTAAAAATATCTTAGTTAAATAAAGAATAATGATATAATTTATTTTAAAAATCCATGAATATAATAAAGCAGCTTTGAACAATGATTAAATGTAAAATTTGAAAATAAAATTTTATAATTTTATTATTTAAGAGCTTTTGAAAATTCAGTTGCAAGATTTTCCATTATTTTATCCAGCTGGCCCATCCGGACTTTCATCTCGGTTAGATCCCCCTGAAGATTTAAAGGTACCATGTTCATATTGATGCCGTCAAGTCTGTATTTTGCTGAATATAATTTGTTTCTTGCCGATGCAAGTGCCGTATCAGCAGTCCTTATCTCCATAACCCAGTTGTCCTGCTCGTAAAGTGATGCATAATAATCTGCATAATTATAATGCTCAATGACATTGGTCAAATCCATCATTGCGGAAATCATTTCCAGATATCCACATGAAATTGCACGAAGACCGTATATCTCTTCAGATTCATCTCCGGTTTCCGGCTTAATGCCGGAGAGAAGATTGAATGAATTTGTGAAATCTGTTTCGGCTCCCAGCAGCTTTGCCCTTATATTCCCCGGGTGATCAGTGTTCCAGTTAATTGAATTGATCTTTTCAGCCGCATTTGTCATGGTGACTTTAATGTCATCAGTGCTGGAATTCTGTGAGTTAAAAGAAAGACACCCTGATGTCAGCATAATCACAACTATGACAAAAAATGCTAACGGTTTTAAAACTAAACATTTTTTTTTGATTTCCATATTCGTATTATGCTCCCTGATATTTCCTCAAAATTTACTTAAAGTATATGTTTGAAAACAACGGTGAAAGCAAAATCATCAGCCAATGTTTCCAAAAAATTTTTTTTATTCAAGGGGGTTATACAACCAGACATTGCCTGATTCTCTTTACCATAATCCTTTTTATAAAAGTTTACTTTTATCTCTATAAATAGTTATTTTTTGTATTCATTAAATATACAAATCAATTCGTAACCGAGATCAGACAATTCATTAAAAATTAACGGAAATAAAGATATTATTTTGATTTGGGGGCCGTTCAGCTCAAATCCGAAAAATAATTATTCTAATAAATTATTGACAGATTCAGAGGAACAAAAATGATTATTTAACTTTTTCAACGGTAATTTTGATAAGATCACCTGATTTAAATCCGTGTCCCTTTGGTACATCAATGTTAAACCATAAACCATGAGGATTCATCTCTGATTTCTCAACTGAATCTTCCTTAGTACTCTGGTTCATCAGACAATCCTTATTTTCATCAATACTGGCAATAAACTCTATATCAGAAACAAATTCTATCTTATTAGTCATACAATAATTCTTCATTGAAAAATATATGTAATTTCCGCATCTGACATTAATTTTTGAAAAAATGTTAATTTTTAATCATACTGCTCTTGGAGAAACTCTCCAGGTAGTACTGTTCGAATAACTCCAGCGGGAAATTTCAAGTTCCTCACAGATATCAGCAAGAATTGCAAGATTTGTCCCAACTTCTTTTGATGAAAGCCCAAGATCCTTAGCAATATACTTTGACTTAAAGTAATGCTTCCCCATTTCAATGCCTGATTTCAAATAGTAAACTATTCTGTTTTGAGTAGATGTGTATTCTGTCTGCATATCCTCTTTCGTGCTCATATTCCCCTCCAGAAGACAAATCCTTATTTTGTTAAGGCAGTATATATAACTTTCGAGATTTGCGGTTCTTTTTTTATTTTATTGAAAATTTAGCAATAAACTTAAACCATATAGTCTTATTTCTAAAATTTATTATAATTAATATAGGACTCTTTGATATAAATAATTGATTAGTTAAATTAGTTTATTTTAAAAAAAGACTATTCTACAGGGAATTCCCCTATTTTTTTAATAAGTCTTTCAACAACGATATTCCTCATACCTTCAACAAATTTAATCGATCCTACGACAAGGTGTCCGCCGCCATTTACACCGCCGCCTTTGATTTCTTCACGAAGTTCACGAACCATCTGAGGAATATTCATAAGAACTCCTCTTGACCTGATAACAACAAAATCAGGACCTATACCAAGTGTAACAACAGGTTTACCTTCATTCTTGCGGCATAAAAGATCATGTATTTCGCCGGATGTCTTTCCTGGTGGTGGGAATGTGAAACGATGTGCAAATATTTCAACATCAATGGTAAACAGGTGGGAGCCGTTTTCAAGAACACTGTCCTTTACATGTGGCAGTGATGTATCCATCTGCTCTTTTATTGCCAGGTTTGCCTCTTTTACAAGCAATGAAACCAGATTTTTATGGATTGTGTAATTATCTTTAATGTTGAGAATATCCTTTACGATTTCCCTTCCATCATTAAATCTAAGCCAGAACTGTTCATAATCAAGAGCAAGTGCAATATCCTTGCAGTCATCCTCAGTGTAGGAATCAGCTACAAGTGCAAGATATCTCTCTCTCTCAGGAGCCTCACTTCTGTCACCGACGGCAGCTACAGCAGGGAAATGTCTGATATGCTCTTCTACTGCCGGATAAATCATACGTGCAAGTTCAGCTCCAAGCATACCTGCAGTTACACCAAAGTCGCCTCCGACATGATACGGATTTACATGTGCATCCAGGTATGCATCTGTCGATTCATCAGGATGGTGGTGATCAACAACAACTATTGAGAGTCCGTAAACTTTTGCCATTCTGTACGATGGTTCGTCTTCCTCTGTTGAACCATTATCCATCATGAGAATCATCGGCAGTTTCTGGCCAAACTTTACATTGTCCTTTAATGCAAAATCAAGATCTCTTGTAATGTCTTCAATTTCATAAAATGGTGCTTTCGAAGGAGCCCTTTTAAAGAGATGGCTTTCAGTATCCATATCACCGCCTTCTTCACGAATTAGGGAAATGATCGCTTTTTCTACGGATACGGCAGCAACAATTCCGTCTGCATCGGCATGGTGTCTGAGAATTATCGGCTGGTTTGTAAAAATGGCTTTTCTGATAAGATAAGCAACTTTTTGCATCTCCGGTTTAAGATTTTCGAGAACTTCACTCTCAATCATGAAAGGAATATCTTCAGGACGGGCTCTCTCATCAAGTGCCTTTTCAATCCTTTTTTTGACATCCTCTTTTTCTTCACCAAAAAGAGCCATCATATGACTGACTTCAATCTGAAGCTGGCCGTTTCTCATCATTACTTCGCCTGATAATGAAACGATATCGCCAAGTTCGATCTCAGGATAAGATCTCTTACCGGCCTCAATGAATGCTGCAGCACTCTCAGTACCGGTTTCATCCACAAGAGTAAAGATTGTCGGTCCGGAGGTTTGCTTAATTTGTGCAATTTCAGCTTCAACAGTTACATTCCGGCCAACTTTGTTTTTGAGGTCAGAAAGACGTGTACCTGATTTCTTGCAGGAAACTGTTTTTATCTCAATATCTCCCTCAATACTAATCTCTTCAAGATCAATATTTCCGTTGTCACGAATATTTCTTACATTGACGTAAAGAATTTCTCCTTCCTTATGATCCGTTTTAACATTGCTTACGTGAATCAGGCCTTTTATGTGATTATTCAGATATACAAAAGATCCAAACTTGGCAAATCCCTGCACGCGAACTTCATATATATTTCCAACAACTATGTCTTCAAGTTCACAACCTGAACCAAGACGATATACAATTTTTTTACTACCCATTTATTCACTTCCGATTATGGTATTTTTCTTATATCCTTTTCTTGTTTTGGAAAGATCATACAATCTGCATTCTCCGTCACGCCTTCCCTTTGCAATAATGACATCATTTGCATTGATCAAATCATTCTTGCCGGGACGATACTTCCATCGCCCTTTACTGTTTATTGCAAGAACAACCATGCCGGTAACAGTACCAAGGGAAGCATCTTTCAGAGTTTTTCCAACAAGAGAGGAACCTTCCTCTACATTTACTTTGGTAATAATTTCATCAGACTCACGTACGATTCTTTTAAAGACAGGGGGAATCTCAATATCCCGTAATATAACATCAACTATTGAAGATGCTGCATTGCTGATATTTTCAGCAAAAGAAGACATGTACAAAAGTCCTCTCAGATATTCCACATTTGATATCCTTTTAGCAGCTTCCAAAATCCACAGATCCAGTTTATACCTCATATCATCCATTCTGGAATCAAGTGATCTTACTTCGTCTGCAACTTCCCTGCTGTCAAATAAAAGAGAAGTATATGCAAGTCCTACTCCAAGTTCACTTAAATCCTTCATTTCAATAATGAGTGAAACAGCTCTGTCCAAATCAGAAACAACAGCCTCACTTGATTCTTCATCAGATATATTCAAAACATTTCCTGTAATATCATATAATAAGGATACGCCTGACTCCATACCTTTTGCAAGCAAAATATCTCCGTCAATAATTCTGGAATCCCTGTCAGGATCATATGTCCATGAGACGCCCCTGCGAATGGCAATAATGCGCATTCCGGTAGTACTCTGAAGTTTCTGCTCACCAAGTGTTTTCCCATCAATTAAAGAATTTTCCTGAACTTTTACCCTTACAGTTACTTCTTCCGCTTCAGGAAGAGCCTGTTTGAGTTTTGCAGGGAACTTAACATTTTTGAGTATGATTGTTGCTATTTCTGATGCCGAATTGGAAATTTTTTCTGTAGATTCTGCAACCTGAAGCATACCACTCATAGACTCTGCTTCATCAACACGCCTTGCACTAAGTATACTCTGTATGCGTGCCTGATAAACGAGTTTATTCATAATTTCTTCAAGATTCAAAACTTCACGTGCAATCTCTTTATTTTCAAAAAGAATTGCAGAATAGGCCAGATCAACCATGAGTTCTGCGATATCCTTCATCTCAATCAGGACATCTTTGAAACTCATAGGCTGATATTCAAGTTCGGTCATGGGTTTATAGTCCAATATACATTGTTCATCTAAATAGATATTTGTAAGTGTTGTGTTCAAATAATCAAATTAATAAATGCAACCAGTACTCCGGCACCAATCAGATCTATAAAACTGGTTATAACAGGTATTCCAAAATTATCAGGATCAAACCCTTTCCTAAAAGATATGCTTGCTGTTGCATATCCCACAATATTTACAAATGTTATTACCAAAAGCCCTGCAGCTGTGCTTACCAGAAACATGGATAATATCCCCGGCGTTGACATTCCAAGAGCAGATGCTGAGATATCTGCAATTATTCCCAAAAGGGGCATTATAATAATTGCATAGATGTATGTGGATATGAAATATTCACTGACATCTTTTGACGGCAACATTTTAGGATCAATTTCTCCTGTATGCATCCCTGTTGCAAGTCTCGAGCATAAAATTCCCCCGATTGATCCGCAGCATCCTGTAAAAGGCGGAATAAGTATAAGAAAAACTGAATATGCAACCAGTTTTTCAAGGTCGGTGGCGTATGTTATTCCGGCAAAAGTTCCAACAAGACACAGTGGAATCAACAAAGGGATAATTTCCCTCGATATTGATTTTATCTCTTCATTTGACCGCAATGAAACATAGATGCTAAAGATAAGCATCATTATTACAAGTATCAATAAAACATCACGAATAATTACAGGACAATTTAAAATTGCAACGGCTGTAATTATCAAAACAGGCAATGTTACAAGATCTCCCGATGTTGTAACCGAAGGGGCGGCAATCATATCAAGGTCAATGCTTTTTTTATAACTCAGCAGTGTTATAACAAGTGTCACACCCATTACAATTATACTTGAAATAATCCCTGATATTACAGAAATTACTATAAAATCACTTATGTAAAGCCCTTCCAGACCAAATGCAGATGACAACAGATAAGCAAAAAAGCCAAGTACAAAAGCTATAATTATTGAAATTGACAATGATGCGCGGGTATTTGATCCGAGTATACTGTCCTTTGAAAAATTTATCTCAAATTCTCCAAGATGCATCGATGACGAAAGCCTTGATGCCAAAACTCCGGAGATACTTCCCCTCATGTTTATTGAGGGAGGGACAATTACCATTAATCCCGGCAGGTATGCGAGTATTTCTCCAACCGAACCAAGATATATTCCGGCAACACTTGCAGCAAATGCACTAATCAAAAGAGCTAACAGCCCGATTAAAAACAGGTGCAACTGATGAACATCTACAACCGGGAACTTCATCATCATCACCCATTTTTAAATCAACTCCGATATGGGATCTCAATCATGTCAAGATCTTCAGGTACTATTATATCGCCTTTAAACTGTTTTTCGGCATCCTGTATATGACTTGTCATATTTGTGTAACGTGAGCTTATATGTACAAGGGCCAGTCTCTGCGCATTAATCCTGGTTGCTATACTCCCTGCCTCGCCGGCCGTAGAGTGAAAAACTTCCTTTGCCCTTACTGATTCGGCATCATCATAAGTCGCATCATGTATGAGAATATCAGCTTCCTCTCCCCATTCACGCCATTTATTACAGTCAGGCCGGGTGTCTCCCGTATATATCAGTTTCCGGCCCGGTCTTGATTCTCCCATTACATCAGAAGGTTTGATTAAAACCTCCTCACCATCTCTTTCAATAGTAATAGTTTGTCCGCGCTGAAGTCTTCCAAATAAAGGACCGGGTTTTATTCCAAGGGATATTGCATGTTCACGATCAAATCTTCCCGGTCTTTCATCTTCAAAAAGAATATATCCAAGACCCGGCATGCCGTGTTTTGAAGAAAATGCACGGATTGTATAACCATTAAAAGGAACAACAGAGCCGTGCTTAAGTTCAGACGGGATAATTCTGTATCCAAGCTTTGTCTTTGAAATGTTTTCCACATGTTCAACAAATTCAAAAATCCATTTTGGCCCGTAAATCATCAGGGGGTCTTTTCTCCCCATGAAAGACATGGTCTGAACAAGCCCTAAAAGCCCGAGATAATGGTCAGCATGCCAGTGTGAAATAAAGACAGCGTCAACTGTAAAACCTGTTTTTGCACGCATCATCTGCTGCTGGGCACCTTCACCACAGTCAAAAAGAAGGGTTTCCGAGCCTCTTCTGACCATTATACATGAAGGATTCCGATAGGGAGTTGGAAGCGCACCTGCTGTGCCTAAAAAATATACCTGGAGGGTTTCTCCACTCATAAAAAGCACCTCTTAATTACACCAAGACTCTTCTTTGATTCCTCAATGCTTCTCCCTTCCACAACACAAATGCCCGAATAATTCTTTTTTATCAAAGCACCTGCCTTGTCCCAGTCAATATTTCCCTCACCAAGCGGACTGTGATCATCACGTTTTCCCATATTGTCATGAATATGCAGGTGGCCTGCATCACATAGTCTTGAAAGAAATTTGTCCAGCTGGCCGACAGTATTTGCATGACCGAGATCGATAGTAATGCCCATACCATCAACACTGTCTATCATCCCAAATATCTCATTGCAGTCCCTGCACAAAAAATCAGGTATATCCGGCATATTTTCAAGACCTACCCGGACTCCGTATTCCAAAGCAACTTTGCCAATCTCTGTCAGTGCATCTTTTTGAAGACCCCATACTTTATCCGGAACCAGTTTTCCGGCAGGGGACAGATATCCGGGATGAATTGTAACCCTGTCAGTGAAATCCGAGGCAAGCTTTATGCATTCATTCATCTGACGAATTGTTTCATTATATATCGGATGATTCATCGAAGCAAGGTTTAAATCAGCGAAGGGGGCATGAACAGATGCTTTGAGGGTTGTTGTTTCAAGAACTTCCTTTATTCTTGAATTTGCCTCTTTATTGTCAAGACGATAGTTGCCATCCGCAGAAATCTCCCATCCGTCATAACCGGTTTCTTCAATTCCATATACCCATTCTATTGAAGACCAGACTTTGGCAGATGAAGCAAAATAATAATCGCAACTCATTTTTCCATCCTTAATTTGTAAAGAGTATCCTTTACTTTCATTTCAAACTCTTCCATAGTCCCTTCATTGTCAATTTTTAAATCCGCCATTGAAAATGCATTCAAAAGACCCCACCCGATTTCCCTGTCATCACGCATTTTAAGGCTATCAGCATCCGGAAGATCATCTGATCTTTTTCTCTCAGAAAGGCGTTTAAGTCTTGTTTCAAACGATGAATGTACTGCTACAAGATGAAAATCATGGAAATGCCCTGAAAGTGTATCTACCTCGGCGTCACCTCTGATGCCGTCAACGATTACAATATTTCCTTTTTGCTCTTCAATTATAGGTATTGAAAGCTGTGCCAGTGCATCCATACCAAGACCCCGACGCAGACATTTGGACATCTCCCCCATATTTTTATCTGTGATTTTTAGACCTGCATCTTTGACGGCATTTCTGATAATATCACCCAGTACAACTATGGGTATGTTCATTTCCTTTGCGATTCGTGAAAATTCACCTTTACCGCTTGCCGGCATTCCGACAACGCCTATAATCTTCATTGATATATCACCGTTAAACTAAGTATTGATCTAATAATTTCTTCGCGCCTGCAATATGTCAGTGAGCACTATTGAATCTGCAATTATTATCTTGTTGTTTTCGTATCTAACTTCACCGTCTTCCCGCGTCCTTATATAAACATCCCGATGAATTTTATCTGCAATTTTTTTAAGATCACCAAACGAGAGGGGGGGAATATTTCCTGTCACACCCTGCTGAAGAACAAGATTCAGCCCTTCTGTTTCTTTTGAGATATAATATGCATCATCCTCCCTTCCGGGAAACAGGGTGCAGACTACCTGTAATTCAGGAAGACTACCGTTATTATATGCATCCTTACAAATATTCAGGGATTCCTTTATTTTATCGGTTATGCCGGTACTGACCTTTAATAAATGCGGATAATGTTCCCATCTTGTTTTAATGTCAAGATGAATGAGATCAACAGCCTTTTTTGAGATCAGTTCTTCAAGAGTCTCGGGAAAAGCCCCGTTGGTCTGTAAACCTACGCATAAACCCATTTCTTTTGATCTTTTGGCAAGTTCGATCAGAGCATCTTTTTGCATTGCAGCCTCCCCACCGGAGAATATTACACCGGATGCTGCAATTTTCGACTGTCTGATCATATCAACAATTTCATCTGTTTCACGCAAATCAAGACCTGTTTGCAATTCTTTATTGTGACAGTAATGACACCTTACAGGACAACCACGAAAGAAAACTGTGCATACAGACCTTCCGCGCCAGTCCACTGTACTTAAAGGAACAAATCCTCCAAAATTTACCTTCAAAAAATCACCGGATAATATCAATATTATAATGCCGAAACTGATGCTTATAATTCGTCTTTATTTTTTATTTTTTGAAAAGATAATTAATCTTTGATCAGCACAAATAATCTATTGTTTTTCAGGTGATTGGTTTGAAAACAGCACTTTCTATATCTTCTCCGGCAGACTGGAACAATGCAAAACTTACTGGTGCAGACTTTTGTGAAATCAGAATTGATTTGATTTCAAATGAAAGAGATAGCAGAGAATTAATAGAATTATGTAAAAATGGACTGAATATTCCCATAATAGCCACAATCCGAAGTTTTGAGGAAGGCGGAAAATTTAAAGGTGGTGATGAAGACTGGAGAAAAATAATTGAACCCTGGTGCTGTTGTGCGGACTATATTGATATTGAAAGAAAATTTTCACACTTCTCCAAAGATATTAAGGAAACAGACACAAAGATAATCGCTTCCGCGCACCTGAACTATATGCCTGACAATAATGAACTGCTCTCAATTCACCGGGAATTAAAAGGATATGGTGACATCCCTAAAATTGTGGTAACTCCAGGGAGTAATGAAGACCTACTCTCCTTCATCCGTTTCACAATTGATGCAGAAAAACCAGTTATTACAAGCGTCATGGGTGAAGAGTTCAGATGGGCGAGGGTGGTTCTTCTTTTATTTGGTTCAATGATAGTTTACTGCCATTCCGGAGAAAAAGCCGCAACCGGACAGTATCATATTAGTGATATGAAAAAGATACTTGAAATGATAATATGAAAGAAAATAGCCAAAAAGCAGTTGATGAATTTTTCAGCCACGCAGATGAAATCGGCGATGATCTTTTAGAAGACTTTAAAGAAATTATGGGACAGGTTCCTTTTATTTTTAAGGTCCTTCGTCAGAGACCTGAATCATTTGCACCAACTGCACTCGCTGAATATATGACATTAAGGCCGGAAAACCTTGATCCAAAAACCGCTGAGCTGATAACAATTTCAGCTGCAGTCGCAGCAGATGCCGACAACTGCTTAAATGTACATATAAAAGCCGCAATGGAAAACGGCGCAACAAAAGAAGAAATCCTGGATACCATACTCATCGCAGCAATGATTGGAAAAACAAAACTTCTTGCATCCTCTCTTCGTGTCTTCAAAACACATTTCCCTGATGAAGATATTCCAAAATAATTTTTTTTGCTAAATCAAATCCAGATTTATCATTTTCACCTGTTTTTTATCAGTTTTTAAACATAATCCAGATACTAAAATACTTCAAATAAAGAATGAAAAAAATTGTCACGAGGCACATATTTAAATAATATATTTACTAACATTTGGTAAATATAACATCTTGGAGGTTTAACCAACATGACAAATTCACAAGCATTTGAAGTTACAGTAAAAGAAGCATCACACCAGGACGCAGGACGGGGAATAGCCCGTGTGAGTATCGAAATAATGCAGGCACTCGGCCTTCGCAGTGGTGATGTGATTGAAATTAAGGGACAAAAAAAGGCCGCAGCAACTGTTTGGCCTGGTTATTCACAGGATACAGGGAGAGGCATTGTTCGTATTGACGGAAATATCAGAAGCAATGCACAGACCGGTATTGATGAAAAAGTTTCCATAAAAAAAGTTGAGGCACGTTACGCTGAAAAACTGGTGATCCAGCCGACACAGCCGGTATCTCTTCAGGGCGGGGAACATTACATGGCAAGACTCCTAAATGGACGGCCTGTCACTGAAGGAGAACTGTTCCGTGTAAACATTATGGGTAATGCCCTGACCTTTGTAATATCAAAAGTAAAACCGGATGGTATTGCGATAGTCAGTCCGCAGACTGAAATTGAAATTAAAGAAAAACCTTACGAATCAAAAGAAGGCATAAAGGAAATTCCGGATGTTCACTATGAAGACATAGGCGGTCTTGGAAGAGAACTTGATCAGGTACGTGAGATGATTGAGCTTCCTCTAAAGCATCCTGAGATCTTTGAAAGACTCGGGATTGAACCTCCAAAAGGAGTTCTCCTCTACGGACCTCCGGGGACAGGCAAGACCCTCATTGCAAAGGCGGTTGCAAATGAAGTAGATGCACATTTCATCACACTTTCCGGTCCGGAGATCATGAGCAAGTACTATGGAGAGAGTGAAAGCAAATTAAGGGAAGTATTTGAGGAAGCCCAGCAAAATGCTCCCACTATCATCTTCATAGACGAAATAGACTCAATCGCACCAAAACGTGAAGAAACAAAAGGAGAGGTGGAACAAAGAGTCGTTGCACAGCTCCTCGCATTAATGGACGGCCTGAAAGGCCGTGGTGAAGTAATAGTAATTGCCGCTACAAATCTTCCCGACAAAATTGATCCCGCACTGCGCAGGGGCGGTCGTTTTGACAGGGAAATTGAGATTGGTATACCTGACAAAAAAGGACGCCTTGAAATATTCCAGGTTCACACAAGGGGCGTTCCTCTTGACTTAAGCGGCATTGAAATTACCGGAGAAGAAGCAATAGAGCTTGGTAAAACATTTGCAGAAGCCGGAGAGCAGGAAGGCAAAAAGCATGAGGATGAAATCAAAAGGAGGAAATTTTTAGAACCCTTTGCTGCTGTCACCCATGGATTTGTCGGTGCAGACATCTCACTCCTCGTAAAAGAAGCTGCAATGCATGCTCTTCGTGAAGAGTTAAAGGACGTCAAAACAGGCGAAGACATACCCATAGAAATCATTGAAAGGTTAAAAGTCAGACTCACTGACTTTGAAGCGGCATTAAAACACGTGGAACCTTCCGCAATGCGTGAAGTACTCGTTGAAATTCCTGATATTTCCTGGGATGACATCGGCGGCCTTGAGGATGTAAAAACAGAACTTACCGAAGCAGTTGAATGGCCTTTGAAATATCCTGAAATCTTTGAAAGACTTGATACCAGACCTCCGGGCGGAATACTTCTCTTTGGTCCTCCGGGAACAGGAAAAACCCTGCTTGCAAAGGCTGTCGCAAACAAAAGTGAATGCAACTTCATATCGGTAAAAGGACCCGAACTCCTCTCAAAGTGGGTAGGCGAATCAGAAAAAGGCATAAGAGACATCTTCAGAAAAGCAAGACAGGCAGCACCATCTATAATATTCTTTGATGAAATCGATGCACTTCTTCCAAAAAGAGGAGCATATCAGGGTTCTTCATCACATGTTACAGAAAGTGTTGTCAGCCAGATCTTAACCGAACTCGATGGTATGGAAGAACTGAAAAATGTAACAGTTCTTGGTGCAACCAACAGACCGGATATGCTTGACGAAGCCCTTATGAGGCCGGGACGTCTTGACAGAATTATTTACGTTCCGCCTCCTGATGCGGAAAGCAGAAGAAAGATCTTTGAAGTTTACCTCAAAGGCACGGATTCGGTCATCTCAAAAGACATTGATATTGAAGAACTTGTGAAAAAAACTGAAGGGTACGTTGGTGCTGACATTGAAATGGTCGTACGCGAGGCAAAACTGGAAGCAATGCGTGAATTCCTGAATGCAATGGCAGGAAAAACTGAAATTGAAAGATCTGATGCGCTTTCAAATGTGCGTGTAACCAAAGCACACTTCGGCAAATCCATGAAAAAAGTGAAAGGGACACTGGACAGGGAGGCAATAGAGGCATATGAGAAAAAAGCCTGGCCTGTACTGTACAGTCAGGACGAGAGAGCCATACTTGAAAAAGCTGCATCCGTTATCATGCGTGCAGGCTACGGAGAAGAGACAGAAGAGAGAAAAACGGCAGCAGAAGAGTTAAGGAATGCAACTTACGCCAGAAAGAAAGATATTGCAACAATCCAAAACTTAACAGTCAGGCTTGAAGATATACTACTTAAAGCAGATTAAACTAAAACCGGGGCAATCCATAACATGTCAGAAGACAACAAAGACGGTATAAACGACATCAGCGAAATAATCCGTAAAATGCTTGAACAGGCAACAAAGAAGGGGAATTTTCCACAGGATGGAAAATTCTCAATTACCATTACCGGAGGAAGACTTCCCCTGGATTTAAACAATTATGACTTCGATGATGATGAGGATGATACCAAATCATCATGCAACTCTCAAAACGTCAGGGTAAATACACCCCACACAGAAGTTCACAAAGACGGCGACAATGTTCAGATTTATGCAGATATTCCCGGTGCTGATATATACAACACAGCAATATCAGTTCAGGAAAATCATCTTCAGATAACATCATTCTCAAATGATGTTAAACATGAGGCAAAAATCGAGGTGCCTGATATTAAAAAAGAGACAATGAAATATCATTTTAGAAACGGCGTTCTTGAAATAAATGTCAAAACTGCCGACGAAAATCAGATAATTTCAAATTAATTCAGCAAATTAAATCATAAAACCTATTTTTGATAAAATTGAATCCAAAGATTCCTGTCAATTTACATTTATAATGTTAAGGGCAAAACTTTGTTTTTCAAAATCAAGATTAATTATTAAAGACAATATCAAATGCAATTAAATGGTTGGTGAGATCAAATGACAACATTGCGGGAATATCTTGATAAAACAGACTGCAAAGAAGAATTAAAAGAACTTATTGAGTTAATATCCGTCCAGGCTGTTGCAATAAGAGAGGCATTTATTAAAAATCAGTCTTATGCAGATACTGAAAATGCATCGGGTGAACAGCAGGCGGCACTTGATGTGTGGGCAGATAATCACATAACAGAAGTTTTGAAAAATTCAAAACTCGTAAAAGAACTTGCATCTGAAGAAAAGGATGAAATTCTAAAATTTCCGGATGCAAAGGCAGAATACGCTGTTGTAATGGATCCCCTTGACGGTTCTTCACTTATACAGGTAAATCTTTGCGTAGGAACCATAATCGGCATATATGACAACGGATCTGCACTCAACTGTGGAAAGGATCTAAAAGCTGCAATGTATATGCTGTACGGGCCGATGACTGTTTTAACAATCACAGTCGGAGATGGTGTTTACACATTTGCACTTGACGAGGAAACTTACCAGATGCTTGAAGGACCTGTAAAAATTCCAGAAGGAAAAATCTACGGAAGCGGCGCACTAAAAAGAGAATGGACAAAAGAGCATGAAAAGTTCATAACCGAAATTGAGGAACAGGGAGGGAAACTAAGATATTCCGGGTCTTTTGTTGCTGATTTTCACCAGATTCTGAAATACGGAGGCGTTTACTGTTATCCTGCAACCGTAAAAAATGAAAAAGGCAAATTAAGACTTGTCTTTGAAGCTAATCCAATAGGATTCATCGCAAAACAGGCAGGAGGAGCTATTTCAGACGGCAAAAGGGATCTCCTGTCAGTAAAACCAGAGGAACCTCATCATAAAACTCCCATATATGTGGGAAGTCAGGGGATTATTGAAAGGCTTGAAGAAATTATGAAATAAACAAAATAAATATCTTTATTATCTTTTTTTCTCTGCCGGTTTGTATTTAAGGGAAATGATTATTTAGCTGGCTATCCATATAATTGACGATGGTTAATAGCATTGTTCTGCCAATTAAGAAAGTATCCGCTCTTGTTGATTCCAAAATATCCGTTGAAATCAAAGATGAGGGCAAAAAACTTCAGGGAAAACTTGTTGCAGTAGATGAACACCTGAATATTCAGATGGATCAGGCAACAGAATATGTTGATGGTGAAAGAGGCAGGAATCTTGGAACTGTAGTTATTCGCGGAAGCAACATCCTGACCATAGCACCATTAATTTAAAATAAACTTTTTGAGCTTTATGTCCGAAATTGAAGAAGAAGCGTTCAAAATAATTCAGTCCAAACCCGAAGGAGTACTTCAGAGTGAGCTTTGGAAAGTTTTAGATATCGACAGCAGAAAATGTTCGAGAATTGTAAAAAAACTGACCGATAGCGAACAGATTGAAAGAATAGAGTACAAATCCGACGGAGTCAAGACATATCTTCTAAAAGCAAGAAAACGCGCAGTCAACCCATCACTACTGCTTGCCGGCGGGGAACTATTGCCTTGCATAGGTTGTGAGGAGGAATGCACTGTGGAAGAATGTCCCTATTTAATGGACTGGATGTACCAGCTTGCAATTGAAGAGTTTTCAGAAGGATAGAATAAATTAAAAAAATTTATTATATTCTTTTTTAAATTACTCATTATTGAAATACAAATATAATTCAGAAGAAGGTACATCTCCGGTTATCGGCCACCTGCTTATGGTTGCAATCGTATTCATTCTTTTTTTGATTGTTTTACTGTATTGCATGAAATTCGAGATTCCTCTTTTTAGTCTTCCCGAGGAAATTCCGGAAATATTTGTAATAACAAATATTCTTACATCACCCCCTGATTATGACAGCCGGATAATATTGTCTCATTCCAGAATTAAACCTTATGACAATTCTCTTCTTGAGGCGGATATTTACTGTAATGATGCACTTTTAAAATGCAGAATTACAACACTAAACGGCCATGATTTTATTCCAACCAATCACTTCTTTGTTCAGACAATAGGAGGTACAGGATGCCAAAACACCAACTGGTATCCGAAAGAAAAAATAAGCCTTGACCTCTCAAACGGGCTTATAAAACCTGGCGACGAAGTGAAAATTGATATAATTTCCAAAACTGAAAACAAAATAATATCAAGAGATACATTCAGAGTGCCTTTATGAAGACAGAAATCTGAAAAAAAGCTTTAAATTATCCTGATTATTGTCAGGAAATATTCAAAATATTGGATCTGTTTTCATCCTTAAAAAAAGACCTTGCAAGAAGACGTGCAACCCTTAATGGTTCAGGTATTTTTCCTTCTTTTGCAAAGGAATTGCATATGCTAAAAGCTTCTTCTTTTAAAAGTCCGGCAGTACGTATATAAATACCATACTTATTATCCAGTTTCACAAAAGTCCTCTCTCCGAGTTTTTCGTATGCAGAAAGCCTGTTTTCATCACCAGGAAAATGGTGAATAATATGCTCTTTTAACCCTTTTGAATCCTCATATGTCACCCCGATTACGGGGACATTTGTTGTTTTAAAAATAAGATCCGGATCAATGATATTAAACCAGGAGACCACACAGCCGGAAAGCACTATACAGTTAATATCACGCCTGTTAAGCTTATCAAAAATTCCAATCACGGCATCTGTTGCATCCATACCCCCTACAGTAGCATGTGAAAAAGCAAATCCGTCGATGATAAGATCCTTTCGCATCACGACACCGGCAAATAATGAATTATTTGCGCCCTGAGAAAAGCTTTCCGCGATGCCAAGTATTCTTATACCTGATTTCGAAGTCTGCATGAAAGCACTTATGACTTTAGATTTTTATATAATGTAGCAATGGATATCAAAAAGGATGAAGTATGCATATTCATCCCGACACTCAATGAAGCGCCAACAATAGGGGAACTGGTCAATTCATTCAAAGAAATGGGTTACACTCATATATTCGTAATGGACGGCAAAAGCACTGACAAAACGGTAAAAATTGCAGAGGAATCAGGCGCAATTGTAAAAATACAGACAGGTAAAGGAAAAGGCAGAGCAATAATTGAAGCAATTGATTTTATTCAACAGCCCTATATTCTGATGCTTGACGGTGACGGAACATACCTGCCTGAAGATTCCGAAAAGATGCTCTATCCTCTTTTCAACGGATTTGATCATGTTATCGGAAACAGACTTGATACTTTTGAACCGGGAGCACTAAGCAATCTCAATCATTTTGGCAATCAGGTCATAAATTATCTGTTCAAGGTGGCACACGGAGAATATCTTCATGACATCCTCTCCGGTTACCGTGCATTTACTCTTGACTCTGTCAAAAGAATGAGCCTTAAGGAGAACGGTTTTGAGATTGAAACAGAAATTTCAGTTGAAACAATAAGAAACCAGCAGAAAGTATCAGTTGTAGAGATACAATACAAACCAAGACCGGGAACACAGACTAAACTTCACCCGGTCAGAGACGGGGCAAAGATAATATCAGCAGTCTGGAGACTTGCAAGGGTCAGCAATCCGATATTTTATTTTGGTGTAATAGGCCTTTTTGTATCTCTTATCGGATTAATAGCGGGGATATATGTGGCTGTTGAATGGTTTGCCGGCACAACACATACAGAACTTGCATTACTGACGGTTCTTCTGATAATAATGGGATTTCAGATATTCATGTTCGGTGTCATTGCCGACATGCTCGTATCATTTAACAGAGAATTAAGAAGAGAAATTCAGAGGCTCCGGCCTCCGAACCCTCCTGTCAAATAAATTATTTTGCAGGCATGCTCAGCTATTGATGTCATAAGATACGCTTCTTTTAAACTATTGCCTGTAACAAAAGTTCCATGCCCCCGGGCTATTGCAACCGGGGATTTTTTAAGAGCCAGACCAATATTTTCTGCAAGCTTATCTGTTCCGGGTTCTCCGGACACAACAGGAATTATCGGGCATAGCATTTTTCCTTCACTGTCTATCGGGACAATCTCGTCAAAATAAAATGATGCAGCAACAGACATTGCAGGATGGGCATGTACAATTGCCGATGCATCCGTCATTGAATAGGCCTTATAATGCACACGCCACTCACTCGAAGAACCAGATTCTGGTTTTCCATCATCAGATACAAACTTCAGATCACAGGGCTCATCAAGGTAAGATCCACTTGGGGTTACATAAAAACCGTTTTTGGATCTTATACTCATATTTCCAAAATTTCCGCCAACAAGACCTTCAGTAAAAAGTCGTTTGCCAATTATCTCAAATTCCTTATTTTGCATTCATCACACCTTTTATTTGTACAGTATTCTTTTCCGTATTCAACAAACCATGCATGGCACGTCCTGTAATCCATGTTTGATTCCGGCAAAACTTTCTCAAACAGAGATTTCAAATCGCTTTTTTTAACCAGAATATCTGCACATTTACAGATCTTTTCCGTATATGCATCAATAACAAAACTATTCTTCGAAAGACCATAACAAAGAATACTGTCCGCTGTTTCCGGCCCGACACCTTTTATTGACAGTAACTCTTTTCTCAAAACATCTGTCGGGATATTCTTCATATTTTCTGCCGATACATACACTGAGAGTATAAAATGTGAGAGTTCCTTTAACCTGTCAGTCTTAAGTCTGTAAAAACCCGTGCATTTTATTGCTTCACCAATACTCTCGAAAGAGGCATTATTAATATCTTTTAAAGAGCTGATATTCTGTTCCCTTAAATTCAGAATAGCATTTTCGACATTTTTCCATTTCGTCTGCTGGGTAAGTATCGAACCGATAATTATCTCATCGGGCGTACCTGGCCACCAGTCGATATAGCCATAAGTATTTTTCAGGAAATTTATCAAAAGCTCAATTTTCTGACAGACTTCTTCGTCCTGCATTTTTAAAAAATAAATTTAAGAAATTAATTAATCCAAAAGCGGAAGAATCAGACTCTGAAGTGTATCAGCAGGAGTGACACCTTCAAGACGGTGCTCAACTTTTCCGTCTTTTTCGATAATTAAAGTTGGAACAACCTGTATCCCGTATTTTACTGCAGCATCCATACTTTCATCAACATCGATCTTCTTAATCTCAATTGAATCCCCCATCATACTCTTTAACTGTTCGAGAATCGGAGTCTGCATTTTACATGGACCACACCATTCAGCGTAAAAATCCATCAGTACTGGTTTTGACATAATTATCATACACCTCTCTTAGAGAGAAGAGGTCAGAAAAAGATATAAATTTTTGTTTTTTGGAATGCTGAAAATGATCACCTGGCGGGTTTCTTTGAGAGAATCGCCATTATGATCTTTCCATATGCCGGACGTGTGATTAAGACACCGACCAGTACTCCAATGATTGTGATTAATGCAAATCCTTTGAGTGTGGATAAATCCATTACCGCAAGAGGAAGCATTGCAAATATTGTAGTGCAGGCCGCAACTGTGATGATAATCAGTGCACGCTTGAATCTCTTCATATAAACATTCGGAGACGGCACTTTGCCTTCATGAAGCACCTCATCGGTTATTACGACAAGCTGATCAATACCTGTTCCCAATACAGCAACCAAAGCGGCAATACTTGCCAGATCAAGCTGTTGGATATACCTTGCGATACCAAGCAGAATTACTATCTCGGCAATATTGGTCATTATCATTGGCAGAACAATGGATGGTTCCTTGTAACGTATGTATACAGTAACTGCCACTGCAATAAGGGCAAGAATTGCTGCTATAATACATACAATCTTAAAGTAATCTCCAAGCTTTGCCGGAACCGATCCGGAACCTGCTATTTTTACATCCACTGGCAGAGCACCTGCACGAAGATGTATTTCAAGGAGTTTTGCTTCTTCCAAAGCCTCTGGTCCGCTTCCGGTTGAAGCACTCAAATCACGAACAGTTCCTGAAACCAGTTTACCTGCAAGACTTTCAGAAAGAGGTGCACTGTAAACGACTTCTCCGTCAAGGAGCATCACAAGAGGATGGGCCTGAGGATTTTTAACAGCATCATATTTTATTGATGCCTCGCGGAATGCATCTGCTCCCTCAGGACTCAGAGTAAATCCTACACCCCAGTTCTGACTTCCCGGAGGGTTCTGGGTTGGTGTTGAAACACTTGTTACTGCATCACCAAATAATACATGAGCAGTTGAATTACCTTCTGTCTGAATTCTGATCTCGAATTTACCCTGGGCACTTACAAGGTCCTGAGCGGTATTAATATCAGTTCCTGCAAGTTCTACACGAATGTAGCGTGTCACCTCATTTAAGCCGCTTAAAGTGTTAATTCTTGCATCCTGTGTTCCAAGTGTGTTGACTTTATCTTCAAGAATTCTCTTAATATCTTCAGCAGTCTCCTTTGAGACACCCTGATCATATGAAATTATTTTAGCGCCAAATTCATCAAATATGGCTTGTAGATCCTCTTCAGAGTAATATTTTCTTATTTCAATTTTATCAGCAGTTACCGGGATTACCTCAGCATCAATTTTTTTGCTGAGCTGATCTACAAACTGGGCCTGCGGCATATCAGATGAATATCTGACAATCTCTGACTGGAATGATAACTGAATCCATGATCCTCCTTCAAGATCAAGACCTAACTGGAGGTTTCCTTCAAGACCTTTGTCAAAGTTGGGCGGAATCAGATATATGCTTGCTATAGAGAATATTACCAGAAAGAGCATGATGATTACACGCCAGTCTGTTAAAATTTTACTTATTGTACTATCTTCATCTGCCATTTCTGTATCCTCCCTTTCTTGTCAGATACCATTTTAAAAGCCCTGCATTAAGCATCCATGTGTTCATCATGTCAACAAAAAGACCGATTAAAAGCACAGCGGATATATCCCTGATTATTACAACCTGCCCAACAGCTGTTACAACAAACATTGCAAAGACAGCTGTGATAGTTGTAGTGGTCATAATAAATCCGGTACGAAATGCACCGCGCAGCTTCTCGTCAAGATTTCCCTTACGTTTCAAAAGACGTGTTGTCAAAAGTATGTCACTGTCGACCGAATAACCAATAAGCATTAAAAGTGCCGCGGTTGTTCCAAGTGAAAGTGAAATTCCAAAAACATCCATTAATGCAGCTGTAATTACAATATCGGAAAATGCGGATATAACTACTGCAGCAGAAGGAACAAAACTTTTGAATGCGACAAATACCACAATTGCCATTAAAATAAAAGCAATCAACAATGCCCATACAGCCTGGGACTGAAGGGTTTTTCCAAATGTTTCACCGATCTGATCCACTTTGGCATCGGGGTACTTATCTAGAACTTTTTTTGTCAAATCCCTGAATTTATCATCTTCAAGATAATCAAATACCAGGTAGTATCCATCATTTACACTTTCTCCAATGCTCTTTAGCGGATAATCTGAGAAAAATGCCTTAATATCTTCCTGAGAGTCCGTTGTAAAGACGGTTACCGCAACTCCCCCGGCGAAATCAATTCCCGGTTCAACAGGCATCCCTGTTGAAAAGGTATTGAAAGCCAGAAAAATTATGGAGATTATTAAAAGCCCGAGAGGCAGAGCAACCATCTGCTTTGGCTCATATTTGTTAATATCATAGGTAAATTTACCCATGCAATTAAATTTGTTTCAGAAATGATTAATTGTTCCGTTTACTTAAACATTCACGAACTTTTTCCAAAATAATCCGCATGATAATTGAATATATTATTTTATTATATGAATAGAAAATTCTCTTAAACAAAAATATCATCTGAAGTTAAATATCACAGATTTATTCATAAAAAATAATGGTAAAATATAAATAAAGTTCAGTTTAATTTAAAGATATGAGATCAGCGGCAGATCTGAAAAATGAGATAGAAAAGCGTCTCAAGAATTATCTTTCAAGAGATAAGAATGGCATTCGACGGACGCTGCTGAATATCTTTGTTAAAGCAAAATCCCTTACCATTGCGGAGACTCATAAAAGACTGGCAGATAAATTTGAAGTCAGTTACCAGTCAGTTGCATCAATGGTTGGCATTATAGCTTCAAGAATTGGCATATTTCATGTAATTAAATCCAAAGACAACGACCAGACCTGCTACAAATTAAAAGATCAATATGCCGATCTTGTAGAACGTGCAGTGTCCTGTACCTGATTTTCTTTATTAACATAATCTATTTTTATCTTCTTTACAAACATGTAAAGAATGGATAACGGTTCAAGTGACAATTACGAGAATCACGAGATTATTGTAACAGAGGATGTTCGTCAGTACATTATTGACAGAAAATGCAATTTCAGAATATGTACATCCTGTGGGGGCCCTATTCTCCTTTCTACCGCAGTAAAGCCTCCTAAATCATCAGATCTCGAAATTTATATCGGGGATTACATATTATATATTTCAATGTATCAGGCGCGCTTTATAGAATATGTCGATATGAGCATGGTTCCAAAATACTGTGATTACTTTTAAGATAGTTGGCAATAAATCTGAACTCTGGTCGTAATTGATATGAATTTTCTACCGTTTGAGGAACTTGACCACACTGCAGATTTTTTGTTCAGGTGCAAAGGAAACTCAATAGAAGAGCTGTTTTCAGCTTCGGCTTCTGCCATGTTTTCAATAATGTTTGAAGACCGCAAAAACCAAAACGTCATCAGGGAATTTACTGTTTCAGCCGATAGTTACGAAAGCCTTCTTCTTGATTTTTTATCAGAGCTTTTGTTTATATCAGAAGTGGATGGAATTGTTTTCTCCGACGTATCAGTAAAATTAAATGATAAGTCTCTTTTTGCCAGTGCTGTTGGTGAATATTTTGACAAATCGAGACATATGGGTGGATCGGAAATAAAGGGAATCTCCCGATCAGGGATAGTAATTAAAAAGAATGAAGGTCTTTATCAGGTAGATATCATATTTGATGTTTGAGAGGGTGTTATTTTGATTGAAGGAATCGACAGGCTAAACGAAGTTGAGTGGGAAGTAAAACCGGGATTTGTTCCTGAAATGAGGGTGCCGGGAAAATTTTTTCTTTCCGATTCTCTCGCAGAAACACTTGAAGAAGGTGCAATAAAACAGCTTGCAAATGTCGCGACATTACCCGGAATCTTAAAATATTCATACGGTATGCCGGACATTCACTGGGGATACGGATTTCCGATTGGCGGTGTTGCCGCCTTTGAGATGGAGACAGGCATTATTTCACCCGGAGGGGTAGGATTTGATATAAACTGCGGTGTAAGGCTACTTACAACCCCTCTTAAAAAATCTGACCTTGGAAAACCAAAAAGACTAATCAATGAGCTTTTCCATACAGTGCCCACAGGTGTTGGAACCCGTTCTGAAAAGAAACTTTCAGCGGATGAATTAGAAGACATGATGTGTGAAGGCGCCAAATGGGCAGTTAACATGGGATATGGTACCCCCGAAGACCTAAACCGCTGCGAAGAAAAAGGGTTCATGGAAGCTGCTGACACTGATTTTGTAAGTAAAAAAGCAAGATTGAGGGGAATGCCGCAATGCGGGACTCTTGGTTCAGGAAACCATTTTCTCGAAATACAGGAAGTTTCAGAGATAATGGATCCTGAGGTTGCAGACAAATTCGGTGTATCAAAAGATCAGATCTGTGTAATGATTCACTGCGGATCAAGAGGACTGGGTCATCAGGTATGCACGGATCATTTAAAGGATCTCGAATCAGCAACCAAAAAATACCACATCAATATCCCTGATGCCCAGCTGGCATGTGCACCAATAAAAAGTGATGAAGGAAAAGCATATTTTGGAGCTATGGCCGCATCTGCAAATTACGCATGGGCAAACAGACAGATGATAACCCACATGGTAAGGGAAATTTTCGAGAAGGTTTATAAAATTGATTACAGCGACATGAAACTTGTATATGATGTAACGCACAATGTTGCAAAGTATGAGACACATGTCGTAAACGGGCAAAAAACAGAAGTATGTGTTCATCGAAAAGGCGCAACAAGGGCTTTCGGCCCGGGCTGCCACGACATTCCGCACGAACTCTCTGATTTTGGTCAGCCGGTAATTATTCCCGGAAGTATGGGCACTTCATCATATCTTCTCAAAGGCACACAAACTGCAATGGAAAAAACATTTGGAAGCACCTGCCACGGCTCCGGCAGGATATTTTCAAGATCAAAGGCAAAAAAGAGCGCACAGGGTGCGGAAATAAAAGATGAACTAGAAAAGAAGGGTATATTTGTTAAAGCAACAAGCAATAAAGTAATTGCTGAGGAATCACCTGAGGCATACAAACCAAGCAGCGAAGTTGTGAGTGTTGTTCACAAGGCAGGTATTTCCCTGGAAGTAGCCCGGCTTGAACCAATAGGAGTTATAAAAGGATGAAATGCAGAGCAGGTATTGCATGGGAATGTGAAGGCTATATTAACAGATACCTTGAAGAATGCGGGATAAACTGTGATTCGATTACACCCCAGATGATGGCGGCACCATTCTTCAAAGGAAGACTTGTAGCCCTTGTAATTCCGACTGGTTTTGCAAATAAAATGTATTCAGGGCTCCTGCCTGCACTATGCGCTTCTGAAAACAGAATTAGAAAATTTGTAGAAAAGGGAGGTAAAGTCATTTCATTTGGAGCAATGTCTGAAAATGAAGAGGCCTACAAATGGCTTCCCTTTTGCACAAAATATGTTCATGAATACTTTGGATCACCCATTAAAATTGACTGCAATAGCCCGTTTTCAGAAATAATGGAGGATTTCAACATAGAAAATATCGAGTGTGACGGCTATTTTACAGATTTTGATGAACAGACAGATGTAATAGCACAGACAAAAGAAGGAAAAGCAATAATGATTGGGAAAAAATACGGTGAAGGTTATTTCATAGTAACCTCCATACACGAATTCCCTTCAAGGTCGTTTATCAGAAATTTTTGTACCGGAGAAGCAGAAATCTTATTTTAGTTTAAAAAAGAATGGAATATTACCGGAGTATTTTTTATGAGTGAACATAGGATATTTGCAGACTCTGATTCCTGCGATCTTTATCCTGTTGCTATGGCAATTCACAGGATTGTGAGGCTTCCTGTAACAGCAAGAACCAAAAACAAAAAAGGAGTACGAATTGAAGAAGGGCACCTGATCGATAATGACTATACAGGTCCTGTTTTAGAGGAATCAATCCACATAAATGCCCTTTTAAACACAGTACCTGAAAACGGCCCCTACAAAGGAGTACCTGTAATTGTTGCACCGATAAGAGATGATAATGGTGAGGCAATCGGCTCGATTGGTGTAGTTGATTTTGCAGGCGTTTTTGATCTTGCAACATTAATGGAACACCAGTCTGTAATATTAAAACAGGTGTGTGGAAAAGATCCATGTCCCCTTCCTACAGAGTTAACAGGCTCAAAAAGGTAATAAATATGAATAAAACTGCAGAAAAAATCTTAAAAATTCTCGAAGAAAAAAAATCCCCAGTATCAGGTGAAGAAATAAGCAATATCCTGGGGATAACCAGATCAGCAGTATGGAAGCAGATTAACGAGCTTAAAAATATGGGATATGAAATAAATTCTTCAAGAACCGAAGGTTACGAGCTAATCGAAAAAACTACAAAGCTTTTGCCCTATGAAATTAACAGATATCTAAAAACCGATTTTATCGGCCGTGATATTCGTTATTTTGAGAGTACGCCTTCCACGACATGGGTTGCAAAGGATTTATGTTCCAACGAAGATCCAAAAAATCTGAACGGTACAGTACTCGTTGCCGAGGAACAGACCGGAGGTGTGGGACGTCTGGGGCGTGCATGGTTCTCCCCAAAGGGTGGCATATGGACAACCATAATCATAAAGCCAAATGTTCCAATTGACAGACTTTTCTTTGTTACAATGGCAGGATCAATAGCTGTTGCAAGGGCAATCCGAAGAATGTTTGACATTGGAGCATTAATAAAATGGCCAAACGACATCTATATCGGCGACAGTAAAGTTTCAGGTATACTGTTGGAACTTTCAGCAGAAGCGGATCAGATTCATTATTGCCTTCTTGGAATAGGTATTGATGCAAATGTAAAGCCCGAGGATCTTCAGGGCGGAATGAAAACACCGGTAACTTCCATTAGTGTCGAAAACGGAGAGGATATTAACAGAGCAGAATTTTTTGCAACTGTCCTTCGTGAATTTGAAAGAAGATATGAGATGATTGAAGAGGGCGAGTTCGAATCAATTGTTCATGAATGGAAGAGTCTGTCACTTACTCTTGAAAAAAGAGTCCGGATTACAACCCCCAGAAAAAGTTTTGAGGGAGAGGCAATTGATCTTGATGAATACGGTGCTCTGATTGTGAAAAAGGACAACGGAATGATTGAAAGAGTAATCTCCGGAGACTGTACTCCGGTACAATAAAAATAAATTTGTTTTTTACCAAATTATTGTCTAACTAAAAATTTATTTTTTTAAACTTGCAGGATATTTTGCATTTTTCTCAAATAAACAATATCAGAAATTCTTTTAAATTAAAAAAATCATATTATGTCAACCCAAAATAAAAGAGTGGTTGACATAATGTACGGCGACGAAAATCGAACAAAAATAATATCACAAACAGCTCTGTTTATTGCTCTGATCTCTATTGGAAGCTATATACAAATACCAATGTTTCCTGTCCCTATAACAATGCAGACTCTTTTTGTTCTTCTTGCAGGATGCATAATGAAGAGATATGCAATAATTCCCGTTCTGCTTTATGTAATCCTCGGAACAATCGGCCTTCCTGTATTTCATCAGTTTACATCGGGTCCGGGTGTTCTTTTAGGACCTACGGGAGGTTATCTAATCGGATTTGTTGCAGCAGCGGCGGTTGTTGGTGTAATCTATGAAAATGATAAAAAATTAACAAGAATAGCAGGTCTTTTTGCAGGAACAGCAATAATTGCAATTTTTGGCGTCTTATGGCTTTTTGTATCCACTTCAATGACATTTGGACAGGCTTTTTTAATTGGTGTTCTCCCGTTCATACCCGGCGACATAATTAAGACAGCTGCTGCGTATATCATCGGAGAAAGAATTAACGAAAACAAATGATTGAAATTACAGGTCTAAAACACAAAATTCTCTCAGTCAACAGCCTTTTAATCCCGGAGGGCTATTGCTGTGTAACCGGCGAAAACGGCAGTGGCAAAAGTACTCTCCTAAAGCTATGCTCCGGAATAGAACGTCCTGATGCAGGAAAAATCACAATAGATAATAAAAATATTCGCAGCATAAATGTTGGCTACGTTTCTGAATTTCCTGACAGAAATATTATTTTTGAAAATGTATTCAATGAGATCGCATCTCCCCTTAGATTCTCACACTATCCATCCAAAGAAATTGAAACAATTGTTCAAAATACCTCTAAGACTCTTGGAATTGCAAATATTCTAAACAGGCGGACAACTGATCTTTCCGGCGGAGAAAAAACATTTGTCTCACTGGCAACAGCCCTTGTAATGAAACCTGAAATTCTGGTATTGGATGAAACTGATTCACATCTGGATTTTGAGACAAACAATGAACTAAAAAATATTTTATGTGGAATTTCAGAGATATCCCACATAATACACTGCACCCAGGATATGAATACAGCTTATGAATCAGATTATGTATTATTCCTCCAAAAAGGAAATATTGAAATTTATGGTAAACCGGATTTTGTATTTGAAAAATTAAAAAATACCTGCTTTTATCCTCATAAAAGGAGGCTTGAAGAATTTGCCTGAACTCTCCCTTAACAATATATCAATCAAAAGAGGAAATTTCTCGCTTGAGGCTAATGGCATATTTAAAAGCGGAATTCATATTGTAACGGGCAAAATTGGTTCTGGAAAAACAACTCTTTCAATGATACTCTCCGGGTTTCTTAATCCGGACTCGGGGACAATATCAACTTATGGAATTGAAAAAAAAATGCTTTCAATGCAGTTTCCCGAATACCACCTCACCAAAACAAAAATTGAATCTGAAATAAAATCATGGGATCTTTCCCCTTTAGAAATTCTCAAAACCGCGGAGTTACAAGGCAGGGGAAATGAAGACCCGATGAACCTCTCAAGAGGAGAACTAAAGCGTCTTCATCTGGCCTGTGTCTTATCAAAACCCTTCGATCTTTTGCTTCTGGATGAACCTTTCAGCAGTCTGGATGTATTATGGAAAAAAAGATTCACTAAAAATCTGAATTATGCTGACAAACTGATAATTATTTTTACTCATGAACAGGCAGTTCTTCCAAAAGCTGATTACATATGGGAAATATCCAAAGGAAAATTAAATTTTATAGGTAAAGTTCCGGATTCACTGGATAAATGGAAGAATGCTCCGGAATACCTGAAATTTGCCCATGAAAAAGGAGCATCACCTGAGAATATAAGATTTGAAGATACTCTGGAGGCCCTATGCAGGATGCAAGAATAAGAATAGCATCAACAATAATGCTTTCCCTGTCAGCCTTTACAGGAACTCCGGGCTCTGCAATGGTGTTTATATGGTGGATCCTATTTTCAAAAAGACAAAAATCCATTCCTTCACCAAAACTTTTCACAGGGCTTTTGGTTATGACAGGGGCTGTGTCACTGATACTGATTATCGGGGAAGGAGACGGATTGTCATATTTCGTAAAAATGTCCGTTATTCTTCTGATTGCAGGATGGGCTTATACAGAAATCCAGACTGGAGATATGCTCAATGTTCTTACATGGGCTTTGGGAGAAAAACGGGGATTTGAACTTGGCCTCGTATCCGAAATGTCTTTAATTCAGATCCGAAAAATTTCACAGGATTATAAAAGGGCCAAAATTGCCGTAATTCTTAAAAAAAATAAATTTGGAATGGCTGAAATAATTCCTGTAATGGGTAATATTTTAATATGGCTATTAAGAGAATCAGGCGAGCATGGTAAAATCCTTGCACTACGTGGATATACATTAGGAGGTACCCTGCGCACAAAGTTCAATACAACAAAAAAAGACCTTCTTTCCTTAATTTTTTCAATTGGAATATTATTATTGTCTCTTTTTGAGTTAGTGAGATATTTATAGTTCGGAGGCGAAATTATTAGAAGCTGAATAATTGCAATTGTGAACAATATTTATGCCCCCAGAAGAAGAGGAGGTACTTTATGAGTGTGACTAATCCTGTAAAAATAACAGATACTACCCTTAGGGATGCACACCAGTCCCTAATAGCAACACGCCTCAAGACAGAGGATATGATCCCTATAGCACGGGAATTAGACAAAATAGGCTTTTTTTCGGTAGAAGCATGGGGGGGAGCTACATTTGACAGCTGTATCCGGTTTTTAAATGATGACCCGTGGCAGAGACTTCGTGACCTGAAAGCTGTTTTGGAAAATACTCCGATACAGATGCTCTTAAGAGGTCAGAATCTTGTTGGTTACAGACATTATCCTGATGATGTTGTTGAGAAATTCATTGAAGCGGCAGGCAAAAATGGTGTGGAGATTTTCCGTGTTTTTGATGCACTTAATGATATCAGGAATATGGAAAAGTCAATGGAAGTTGTAAAGGATATCGGCGCACACCTTCAGGGCACCATCAGCTATACAACAAGCCCTGTCCATTCAAATGAAAAATTCATAAAATTTGCAGAAGAGCTTTACTCAAAAGGAAGCGATTCAATATGCATAAAAGATATGGCAGGACTAATTATGCCCAATGCTGCATCCGAACTTGTAGCAGGGATTAAAGATGCCATCGATATTCCGGTAAACCTTCATTCACACTCAACAAGCGGTATCTCTTTAATGAGTTATCAGGCAGCAATTGATGCAGGTGTTGACATCCTTGACACCGCAATGTCGCCTTTTGCAATGGGAACTTCACAACCCGCAACTGAAAGTGTTGTCGCAAGTCTTAAAGGAACTGTTCATGATACAGGCATTGATCTAATGGCCCTTCGCGAAGTAAAAAATAAATGTCTGCTTGTAAGGGATAAATACGAAGGTCTCATTGATCCTATATCTGAAAGAATTGACAGTGATGTCCTTATATACCAGCTTCCGGGCGGTATGATATCAAACCTTGTTTCACAATTAAAAGAACAGAACGCTCTTGATAAACTTGAAGCAGTTCACAAGGAAATTCCTCACGTAAGAAAAGATCTCGGATATCCTCCTCTTGTTACACCCACCAGTCAGATTGTCGGAACACAGGCTGTATTGAATGTGTTAATGGGCGGTGAAAGATACTCAAACGTAACTCAGGAAGTAAAAGATTACGTTCGAGGTCTTTATGGAAAGGCTCCGGGACTCATCTCAAAGGAAATAATGGTTAAGATAATCGGAGATGAAGAACCGTTCACAGGCCGTCCGGGAGATCTTCTCGGCCCGATTTATGAGAAAATGGCAGAGGAAGCACGTGAAAAAGGCATTGTCAAAAAGGATGAAGACATTCTGACATACATCCTATATCCTGCGATTGCCCCGTCATTTTTAAAAGGCGAAAGAAAACCGGAGCTCATACCAAAGAAATCCACACATGCTGCACCATCGGTTGCCGATATACCAAGCTGTATGGAGGTTGAAGTTGACGGTGAAATCTTTGCGGTACGTATTCTGTCTGTTGAAGGCAGCGCAGTCGAGTCCTCTGCATCTGTTGGAGCAAAAAAGATTCCGCGTGATATTAAAGGCGGAGTTAAAAGCAATATGCAGGGCATGGTACTGAAAATTGAGACCAATGTTGGTGCACAGGTTAAAGAGGGAGACACTCTTGTTGTCCTTGAGGCGATGAAGATGGAAAACCCGATTAAGTCAGCAAAGAACGGCAAAGTAACTCAGATTTTTGTCGATGCTGGCGACACTGTGCAGAACGGAGACGTTTTGCTGGTGATTGAATGAAGTACTTCAATAAAATACTCATAGCAAACCGCGGCGAAATTGCAATCCGTGTAATGAGGGCATGCAGAGAACTGGGTATAGAAACTGTAGCCATATATTCAGAACCGGATAAAAATTCACTCCATGTGAAATATGCAGATGAAGCATACCTTGTGGGAGAAGCACACCCTTCCAAAAGCTATCTCAACAAGGATAAAATCATCAAAACAGCATTACAGTCCGGTGCCGAGGCCATCCACCCGGGGTACGGTTTTCTAGCTGAAAATTCTGAATTTGCAAAACTCTGCGAAGAGGAGGGAATTACTTTCATCGGACCTTCCTGGAAATGCATTGAAGAGATGGGATCAAAGCTTGGCTCCAAACACATGATGGAAAAAGCAGGCGTCCCGGTTCTGCCATATACTCCTGATGGTGTAACCTCTGTTGATGACGCAAAAAAGATAGCCGGAAATATTGGATATCCTGTCATTGTCAAGGCCAGTGCAGGCGGCGGAGGTATTGGAATGCAGATAGTCGAAAGCGAGGCAGAACTTGAAGAGGCTATCGAGAAAGGAATGAGAATTGCCAAATCCGCATTTGGTGACTCAACAGTGTTCATTGAAAAATATCTGGTTAAACCACGCCATATAGAATTTCAGGTTCTTTGTGATCAGCAGGGCAACAGAGTACATCTCTATGACAGGGAATGCTCGATTCAAAGAAGACATCAAAAACTTGTTGAAGAAGCTCCATGTCCGATTATGACCGATGAACTCCGTGAAAAGATGTCGCAATCAGCACTTAAAGTGGCTGAAGTATCGGGATATTATAATGCAGGCACTGTTGAATTCCTTTACTCAGACGGGGAATATTATTTCATGGAAATGAACACCCGTCTCCAGGTGGAGCATACCGTAACCGAAATGATTACCGGTATTGATCTTGTGCGCCAGCAGATAAAAGTAGCCGCCGGAGAAGAGCTCTCACTTTCACAGGAAGACATAAATTTACACGGACATGCAATTGAGTGCCGCATTAATGCCGAAGATCCACTTAATAATTTCACAGCCGATCCAGGTAAGATAGTCAGGTACAGATCGCCGGGCGGTCCGGGAATAAGAGTGGATTCCGGTATCCATATGGGGTACTCAATTCCTCCAATGTATGATTCGATGATTTCAAAGCTCTGTTCATGGGGTGTTGACAGGCAGGAATCAATTGAAAGAATGAGAAGGGCGATATATGAATATGTAATTCTTGGTGTAAGGACAACATTGCCTCTTCACCATGCAATTATGAATAACAAAGAATTCGTCGCAGGGAATACTCACACGCATTTTCTAAAAGAAGAACATATCAAAAACAGTCTGGGACGTTATCTTCGTGAAGAAGAGACAAGAATGCAAAACCTTGCAGAATCTCTAAGACATGGTAAAGAAGCCGCAGCAATTACTGCCGCAGTTAATGTATACATTCAGTCACAAAAAAATAATTCCTGAAATCCAGAATATTTTTTATTCAATCTCAGGCTAATTAAAAATCAATACTAAATATTAATCCCTTTTTAGAATCAGACCTCTTATCAATAATTATTTTTTAATGATAATTTTTGATTTATGAGTATTTTTAATAATTAATATTAATACTTCTGCTATACTATAAACAAAAAACAGCCGGTTCATATTTCAGAGATAAAATGAGAGAAACTTTATTAATAAACGGTAAATGGCAGATACCCGGACTGGGTGATGAACCAGTAACAGGAACACTCAGTCTGACTCCCGGTAAAAATGCGATTCTGGAATTAAAAAACCCTTTTCCGGAGGAAATTGCAAAAAAACGCCAGGTCTATCTTTTCAGGGAAATTGCAAAACAGAATTTTTATCCGATAATCACCGGAAAAGGAAACAACAGTAGTCAGATTACTCTTGTTGAATCAGGTTTTATAAAATCCGGTATTTATTCAGGCTTAAGAAAAGGATTCCTGTATACCTCTGATATCGTAATAGACGGGGAAATTTTTTTGAAGAAAGAGGATATCTCTTTTGATTCTGTCAGCGTAAATTTTGAGCACGTAAACAGGTGGTTTAACTATTCAGAGGACTTGATAAAAGAAAACAATCTAAAGAGTGATAAATATAAATCAGGTTCTTTAACATATAACATAAAAAACCAATTTGAAATTGCTATCAAATTAAATCATGAAATAACCGGCATAAAAAATCTTACTTTAAATGAAAATCCGGACATTAAAATAAATTATCCGTCTCTAAAAGAATTATCTGAAATAATTAAAGATCTTACTGTTATCCAGAATTTTTTCAGTTTTTTCATCTCATTCCCCGTTTATGCAACAGATATATATGCCATCCGTGAAAAAAATCCGCTTCTTTCGGAATATGTTGGTAAAAAAATAAAATCCGGTTCTAAAATTTATCTTCTTAATTCACGCATCATGGGTTTTAATAATTCAAAAACCATTTCTGAAATTCCATATCTTACACCGTTTATGGATATCTCCGAAAACTTTGAAGAGAAACTGAACTTATGGTTTGATTTTTCAAAGAAATATTCCGCCCTTATTGATCTGTATTTTGAGAGCACTTTTTATTCAAAAGGAATTCCGGAGAACATATTTCTGGCATTATGCCAGTCCCTTGAATTATATCACAGAGTTTCAGGAAAATTTAAGAATTATGTTATAAATCCGGAAGAATACAAAAACAGAATGAATAGTGTCAAAAAGGCTCTTCAAAAACAAAATGTATTCCCAAAAAAAGTAAGGGAGTCGATAATGAGCACATTAAAGTTTGGAAACCGTCTCAATTTTGAAAACAGAATTTTTGATATTTTAAACTACCATTCCGGCTACATGTCAGAATACATAAAAGATTTTGAAAATTTTTCAAAAAACGTGTCTTCGGCCAGGAATTTTATTGTTCACAGGGACATTCACATGATTAACAATCCTCCGGACAAAGAAATGATAGCCGAACTTATAATTCTGCTTGATATAATTCTTCATATCTGTATATTGAGTGAACTAAAGTTCAGTCCGGCAGAAATTCATGGGATTGGCAATAAATTCTTTTATTATAAAATATCTACCTATAATTAATTAAACCTCTATAATGAAATCAGAGATTTATAATCATTTTTTAGAGTATACACATCCCCGGACCAATATTTACCCTGTTTAAAATTATCCGGATATTTATGAAATTATACGGTAAGTGTCATGCTCACATAAAATAGATATTTTATACCATCAATCATTGTATATGAAAAAAATTCTCATCCACGCAAGGTATGATGATTATAAGAAAATAATACCTCTCCTTGAAAATTTTTATCATGTGGATGTGGAAGAAAAAGATTTCATTCAGATTAAGATTTTTGTTCCTGATGCTGAAATCAATAACGCACTTGAGATTCTTCGTGAACCTCTGGATTTCAGATATAAAGAAACCTTAATCGAAGTATCAACGCCTGATTTCGTAATTTCATCAACTCTTTCACGTGCAGAAAAAAATGTCAGGACAACTGAAAAAACTCCGGTTGAAAAACTTCTTGACACTGCAAAGGATTACATAAAATTAGATTACTGGAATATTTCCCTTACAGCCATTGCAGGACTGATAGCACTCACAGGTCTATTTTTAAACAATGTTGCAATAATCATCGGAGCCATGCTTCTCTCACCAATACTCGGGCCAATACATTCTTTTGCCATATATTCAGCAGTTGGAAAAACAACCGAAGCTATAAGAAGCATAGGTGTTTTATCCATTCTTCTGCTTTCGGTTTTTGTGGTCTCTGTAATCGGAACATATTTACTTTCATTTCTGGTTGCTTTTTGTCCGGAACCGATTTTAAGTATTGAACTGACACAGGAGATTATTTCAAGAACAGTTTCAAGCCCCGTTTATATTTTAATGGCAGTCCTTTTGGGAATTGCATCAATTATTGCATTATCAAGAGGAACAGCCGAGTTTATTGCTGGTGTGGCGATAGCAGCTGCACTTCTTCCTCCAACTGTTGTTGCGGGAATCTCGTTTGTGATTATACCGACAGAATTTATGGGTCCTGTTTTTCTGGTTCTTGACAATGTACTGGGCCTTATTGCAGGTGCACTCATTGCAACACTTATATTAGGAATTACTCCAAGAAACGGAACAGATATAAAAACCGCAAAAAAATTTATTCAAAGAACCGCCTTGCTGATAGCTGTGTTAATTGCACTTCTTACAGCATCTTATATTTTCTAAAAAAAATTATTTTAGTTGTTCTTTCAAAATACCAGCCAAAATTTCTATTCCTTTTCTGATGCTTTCCTCATCAGCATTTGAATAGTTAATTCTTGCAGTATTGTCTCCTCCACCATCAAAGTAGAAGGGGTGTCCCGGAAGAACAGCGACATTTTTCTCCATTGCCTTTTCAAACAATTTCGTTGAGGATAAACCGTCAGGAAGGGTCAGCCAGATGAACATACCACCGTTTGGTGTTGTGTGGGAAACCTCTTCAGGAAACATTTCATCCATTAATTTAAGCATCAGGTCGCATCTTGATTTGTACACTGCATTTATTTTGCTGATATGCGCATCAAGGTCGTTTGTCCGCAAGTATTCCTCAATAATTCTCTGGCTTAAGTAATTGGAATGAAGATCAGCCGCCTGTTTGGATGTAGCGATTTTATCGATAATTTCTTCTGGTGCACAGATCCACCCCATTCTCATTCCCGGAGATACTATTTTTGAGAATGAGCCGGTCATAATCCCATATTCGGGCATGAATTTTTTAACCGGCGGCATTACTTTTCCGGAAAAATGAAGTTCGCCGTAAGCATCATCTTCAACGAAAAGTGTTTCCGCTTCATTCAGGATATCTGCGACTTCATGTCTCTTTTCTTCAGAATATGTAATTCCGGAAGGGTTTTGTGAATTTGGAACAGCATAGAATAATTTTGGAAATTCTTCCGATAAAATCTGTTTTAATTCCTCTGTGTCCGGACCATCATTTTCCAGAGGTACTGAAAAAAATTCCGGTTGATATAACGAAAGAGCCTGTATTGCTCCAAGGTATCCTGGTCGTTCTATTGCAACTGCATCTCCGTTGTTTATGAAGATTTTTCCAATCAGGTCAAGGCATTGCTGTGATCCATTTGTGATAAGTATCTCTTCAGGTTTTACACAGAGATCATATCTTTTCCTGTAACGGTCTGCAATAAATTCACGAAGCGGAAGATAACCCTCAGTCGTTGAATACTGTAATGCATTTTTTCCGTCCTGTTCGATTACAGTCTGAGCTGCTCTTGAAATTCCTTGAATATCAATTAAATCAGGGTTTGGAAGACCGCCTGCAAATGATATGACTTCAGGTCTTTGTGTAACTTTTAAAATTTCCCTGATAAATGATTTAGGAGTTTTTTGTATTCTTTTTGAAAAACTGTATTTCATTGTACCCTTACATTATTTGTATCAACAAATGAATAGCCTTTTTTATATGAATCTCCTGATTTCCAAGAATTATTTAAAAAAAATAACCTATAATCATGAATTTTTTTAGAATTAATAGAGTTTAAACCATTTTTTACAGTTTGGTTAGAAAACATGATTTTTAAGGAAGACATTCAAAGGAAATTATTATGTTTGATTTCACAACTTTTATTTTAAAAGATATTTATTAAAACAATATCAGAACATTTAATAGACTGTCCGTCCTTGTTATTGTGCACATTGTGTGTAACTAACCAACGAAGAAGTATTCATGTGCTGTCGTGGCCTAGTTGGTTAGGGCGCCAGACTCATAGGGTTTTTGAGCACATTTCGGGGCGCTGATATCTGAGATATCTGGAGGTCGTGGGTTCGGATCCCACCGACAGCATCTTTACGCGAGGTTTAGGCCTCGTTTCTTATTTTAAGCTTTTACAGAAGTTTTCTACAATTTACTATAATCTTAACGTTAATAAATCTTTTGGTGAAATCTGAACCCAATTTTTTGATAGGTTTTTGGGGGTCGCGCAAAAATAATCTTCAGTATAGGCTTCTTTTAGATCTCGGCTTTTTGCGTGCCGCATGCGTGTAAAAAACATTAAAAATACGTCCAATTAATGGTTTATTTTTAATATAAATAATTTATTGCAGAGATTCTGTATACTCCAGGTTATCCTGAGATTATTTTTGATGAGTGCTGCGACTCTTTATAGAAATTTTTAAAAATTGTATAATGTTTATTCAGAGATTTTCAAAACCTCATCTCTGAGATCTTCAAGTTTATTCTGAATGATATCCCAGAGAAGATCATTATCAATTCTAAAATAGGCATGGATGAGAACATCACGGAGTCCTGCAACATTCTTCCAGTCGATTGCAGGATGTTCCAATTTAATTTCTTCAGGTATCATCTTAACTGCCTCGCCGATAACAAGGAGATTCTTTATGACCGCATCGATGCACATCTTATTTGAGATGAAATCGTCATAATCGATCCCTGAAGTATAATCCAGAATACTTTCAACTACATCTATGAAATCGTCAAGATAAAGGTCTATATCACGTGACATAGATTACTCCACTCATGACACTATCACGAATATGAAGATTTAGACCTTCATATGTTACGAGATCGACTTTCCTTTCAAAGAGTGATTCAAGGAAATTTTTCAGGCCCATATAATTGTCAAATGTTTTTTTGTCTGGCAGGAATTCTACGAATATGTCTATATCACTGTCCGGATTCTCCTCTCCCTTTGCAAAAGATCCGAATATGCCGATCTTCTTAACACCGAAACTACGTCTGATTTCAGTTTCGTGTTCCTTAGTTTTGCAATAAGGGAAGAGTTCATGTTACAGGGATCTGTCTCATAAAATAATATATAACCTACCAAAAACTCACTTTCACCCTTCGTATCACTCCTAGTTAAATAACCTCAACCAGAATCTTTGATCGTCTCAGGTAGGGAAAAGGTATAGGACATTTCTCACTCTCCGAACTTTTTATACCAACCAGACCAACTCGTTCCCTTTGAATCAGGTCAATTTTCAAGGGAGATCGTCAAGCCGCTTGCAGGGACGAGAATATAAATGCATTGAAAATTAACGAGTGTATTATTTAGAAATCAAATGGAGGATATTTATGTTTACAATCTATGTTTACGTTCTTGATACTTTAGCCGACTGGGAAATGGGACATGTTATTTCGGAGCTGAATTCTGGTCGATTTTTCAAAAAGGGCGAGGAACGTGTATCGCTCAAAACGGTTAGTTATTCTAAAGAGCCAATCAATACAATGGGCGGATTGACAATAGTGCCCAATTGCTTAATTGATGATATTGTTGTGAGTGAAACAAGCATTTTGCTATTACCAGGCGCAGACACATGGAAAGACCCAAAGCATGGCGCTATTATCGAAAAAGCAAGCGAATTTCTCTCATTAGGCGCTACGGTGTGTGCAATCTGTGGGGCTACCGCTGCGCTTGCCAACTTTGGGCTATTGGATAAGCGTCCACATACCAGTAATGGACCGGGATTTCTTGAAATGTTTTCTCCTGGTTATAAAGGTCAAGGTTATTATATAGACCAGCCATCTGTAGCGGATAACAACCTTATTACTGCAAGTTCCACCGGAGCTTTGTTGTGGGCGAAACAAATTATTGAGCATTTAGGTGTTTTTCAATCAGACACACTGGAATCCTGGTATGAATATTTTAGTACCGGTGAGCCTAGACATTTCTTTGCCCTCATGCAAACTTTGCCGTCTGGCAATGAAAACTGATCCACCTTTGTCATAAACAGAACGAAGCCATTGGCCGGTAATGTGGATCGGGAAACATAACACACACAGCTGGCAGGGGCCGAGACGATTAGTCAAGGCCCCTACGACCGTAATACATACCAGCTCAACCGGAGAAAACAAGGCAGGCGTTGCAAAGCGAGACAGCTACAAACTACGTAAGAGTTACAATATAGAAAGATTTATTCTCTATTGACCAAAACACATTTTTAATGGGGGCATTCAACTGGATGAGACTTAATCTATCTCGCCTATTAAAAATAGTTACAGCATTCCTGGACAAAATGGTTGATAAAGTCGTTTCAGCGATTGATAATATCGCTCAATTTTTCCTAGCTGTTATTATATGTGTTTCTGGTGTTTTCAGCATCTTCGCTGTTTTATTAGACCATCCTGTAATAGGGATATGGTTGGTGAATGTTTTCATACTCGCCGATGTGTCGTTTAATCATTGGAAAAAAGTTTCTCAATTAAATAGGGAAAAGGATTATCAATTAACGTGGGAAGAGCTTTCTCAATTAAATAGGAAAAAGGATTATCAATTAACGCGGGAAAAATTTTTTAAATTAAATCAGAATGAGGTATCTCAGTTAAATCTGAAAGAATTATCTCGATTAAAAAAATATGGCTTGACCGCTTCCATTCTTTTTTTACCGTTGTTTTTAGTCCCGACTCTGTGGTTTCTTATTTTCGGTCAATCTTATCTCTTCACAATCTTTAATTATGAGTGGGCAGGAGCCGCACTACCCTCATTCACCACTATAATGGTAGTAACGACATTCTTCTTGTTGGGGCTTTTTGTTGTATTGCCCTGGCTCTCCGGATTAATTTCAAAGATGGGTATTTATCATGCATCTGATAGGGAATATCTTGAAGAAGAATATAGGGGATTTATAAAGAAATGTAAGCGATTCGGTAAACAATTTGTAGAGGTATGTAAGCGATTATGTAAGCAATTTATAGAGAGATGTAAGCGATTTAGAGAGGAACGTAAGCTATTTGGATTTGTCCATGCACTAAATTCATATCTGGATTTTCATCACGAGTCTGACATGGAATGTTTTAGAAAGAAGTGTAAGCTAGTTGGATTTGTATATGCACTAATTTCAGTACCACTCATCATATCATACCTCATGTATTTACGCTCATTTGATATGCAATTTGATTTGACGGGCGCCGTCCTAGTGATGATTTCTACTACAGTTACTCTTCTAGTCATCAGAATTAATAGTAACCCCTCGAAAGATCGAATAAACCGTCCAGAAGGTGTAACTCCAAAGCAACACGACTCTCTGATTAAAACACATAAAGAAAGGATATTATCCTTTTTATTCTCCTTAATTTTTGCTCAATGGATATTAACCATTATTGCACTGACCACGGTTATCCGGCAAGATTCAGAATTTAAATTCGGTACCGAGCCGTCAATAGTATGGGGGTTTATTGCACTCTTCTTAGTTGTACTCATCTTCGCCACATACATTGGAGAGAGAATTCTTAGATGGAGACACCCCCATGACCAAATTTACGGAAGAAACTACCGATAACTCTCTCTTTTTTTAATTCATATTTCTAAGAGCCACACCCTGCGGAGCATGCCCGGCCATTGCCCGGTGATGTGGAGCGGGGTACACACCACACACAGCCGGCAGGGGACGAGACGACAGAGGTCCCTGCGGACGTAATCCAAACCAGCTTAAGCAGGAAAAACAAGGCACTTTCAACATTAAGTTAGATAAATGTGTACATAATTCACAAAATAAGTTGTAAAAATGTGTACTAGAAACACATAATTAGTACTTAAGCACACATAAGCAATAATATGAAGCGGTTTATTTACGATACTTTACTTAAATGGAAAGAAAGTGGAGAACGTAAACCTGTTATTATTGAAGGAATTCGCCAGTGCGGAAAAACATGGATATTAAAACACTTTGGTGAAGCTGAATTCAAAGATATCGCTTACTTCAACTTCGAATATGATGACCGGCTGCAAAAGATATTCGAAGGCGACCTGAATGTTTCAAGAATTATCAAAGAACTTGGAATTCTAAGGAATAAATCCATTAAGCCCGGAACAACCATCCTTATATTGGACGAAATTCAGGTTTGTCCCCGTGCGATAACTTCTCTCAAATATTTCTGCGAAAATCTGTCAGAACTCCACGTTGCTGCCGCCGGTTCTCTCTTGGGAGTGGCTATTGCACAGATGGGTAAAAATGTTTCATTTCCGGTTGGCAAAGTGCAGATGCTTAAGATGTATCCTCTTAATTTCCCGGAATTTCTCCTGGCAAAAGACGAAGAACTCCTTTACGATTACCTGAATGATTTATCCCAGGATGAAAAGATATCCGCTGCGTTTACCGGCAAACTGGAGGAAGCATATCGTGAATACCTGATTACGGGAGGTATGCCCGAGGTTGTCAGTTCATGGGTAAATAACCACGACATCGGGCTTGTAGAAACGATACAAAGCGAGATTCTTGGCAATTATGAAAAGGATTTCGTGAAATATGCGTCTGTATCCGAATTTCCAAAACTTACCCTGATCTGGAATGCAATACCTGCTCAGCTTGCAAAGGATAATCAGAAATTCATATTCTCCCATGTAAAGCATGGAATGCGTGCCCGGGATTTGGAAGACTCTCTTCAATGGCTGATATCGGCAGGGCTTATCTACAAGGTCGAAAAAATCGAACGTCCCTATATTCCGGTTACGACATCTGCGGACATTACATACTTCAAGATCTATTTCTCAGATGTAGGACTTTTACGCAGGATGAGCAAATTTCCGGCAGATGTTGTTTTTGATACCTCTTCACTTACCGCCGACATGCGGGGGATTTTAACGGAAAATTTCGTTTTGACAGAGCTTATTGCAAACGATTTCCAAAGACCCTTTTTCTGGAAATCCGACGGGATTGCCGAGGTTGATTATATCATACAGGAAGGCGTTGATGTCGTTCCAATCGAGGTTAAATCAGCAAGAAGAACTCGTTCAAGAAGCCTTACAGAGTACAGGAAAAAATATAGTCCGCGTGTTGCTGTCCGAACCAGTCTCAATAATATTGCCAGGCATTCGGATGAATACGGGGAGGTTCTGGAAATTCCATTATACCTTATCTGGAAACTGAAGACATACCTCTGAGAATTTTTCTATAGAATAAATTTATTTGTTGAGTATCCAACAGTCTTTCAGAAAAATTAAAAAAGTCGAATGTTACTCTAACAGAGATTCAAACCAACCAATCAATTTTTTCAGGAACAATCTATTTCTTCTTTTAATTTCGAATTATCATATTCAAGCAGTTCGCATTTTCTTTTAAGTCCGCATACTGCAATCCTGTGCTCTTCAAGTTCATACTTCAGCTTTTTATTCTCCTGAACCAGAGTATCATTTTCTTCAGCCTGTTCTTTGATCTTTTGATCATATTCTGAAATCTGCTGCTTTAGCTCAGACAGTTGCGCTTTCTCATCATCTTTCCGTTTCCTGAAAACTTCACATTTGCTCTGATGAGCTGCAAGGGCACGTTTGTTGCTGAACCAACGCCCGCATTCACATTTGATCACAATACTCCCTCCACAGGGCCTCAGGATGACGGTCTTCATCGTAACGGAGGAAATGCCCGTTTGGGATTGCCTCAAGGTACTTTCCCGAGATCCCTGCTTTCTCCTTTGCCTCCTTGTAAGCAGGACAAAACCGCAGATGCGCCCTTAATGCCTGGCGCGATTTAAACCACCTTTTTTTACAATACATGCATTGAATCATAATTTATCACCTAATCAATATTTATCCAAATTAATACTTTATAATAAATATATTATTTTAATATTATATAATATCTTTGTTTATAAATATCACGTGATAATTCAGATGAACTTTCATTTTTATCTCAACACCAGACCAAAATGAAAGAAATTCTTTCAGCATTCATTTCTAAATTTGAAACCATGAAAGAGAAGTGAAGACGAATTCCAAAAATGCTCCTGAAATTTCATTTCATTTTGACCTTAGCGGAAGTTTGCAATGACAGTTAAAAAGAAATCAACCGCATAGTTTTCAGGCAACGGATATACCAGCTGATTTGAAACAGATTGAATAGATCCTTTTCACTGCTTTTATGCGGTTTTTCAAAACTGTGATTTTAGAGGTTTCAATGGGGCTAAACTCAGACCTTATTTTAGTGAAAATTATTACTCAGAAGATTGAAATAAAAGATCCAGAAAAATTAGAGAAAATTAACGTAAAATGGGAATTAACGTTAATTTTAACGTCAACCAATTTTTAGGCGAAATTGTACTTAACACACATCATAGGATTGAGGATTTTAAAGGCTTATAGAAGAGATAAACATGCTTATAAGGGAAATTAGAATCGAAATGTAGGTAAAAAAATGAAGTTAATCAGAGACCAGTTTCGTTGTCCTGGATCTCCGACTGTCCTCAATCTGTACTGCTTCAGTTACAATTTCATTATCTCCAATCTCGTTATTTCCTGGTTGATTATTCTGCATCATATTTTGCTTATATTCATTTGTCTCTTTCATACTCTGAAATATCCCTATAACCACCGCAGGATCTGTATTCTGGATGAATTCGGTTGCCCGATCTTTATCATCAAAAATAAAATCTACCGTCGTTTTTAGGTTTTGTTCATTAACAATACATCTTTCATCACCAAGAGCCTGCATAAGACCATATTTATTTAATTTTATAAATATATATGATAATTGTAAAATATTTATAGTTTTTTATTTTATATATTATTTAATATATTTAAAGATTATGGAAAATACGATTAAGCATAAAAAATTCAGACGCGGGAAAAATATTACAATTAACAGAATAGAGTAATTATTACAATCTTCAGAAACTATTTATTATTAGTATATTAATCTAAATATATGCCACAAGAACAAGTCCTTTTCATCAGTGCAGGGGCACATATTCATGAAACCTATTTTACTACTGTTCAAAATCTCAATCCCACTCATGTTTATGTAATTTACGAAGAAGAAATAATGGTCGACAATCCAGCCGACACTGATTTTTTGAAATCTGAAAAACCTAAAATCAGGACTGCAATCGATGAAATCGAAAATCTAGTAAAAATTGAAAATCAGCGGAAATTTAACAGAATATGTATCCCAAATATTCAAATTGAATCTATAAGGGATGCGATATTAAAAATTCGAAAAGAAAAACATCCAAATGCAGTATTTTCTTTTAATATTACTGCAGGAACTGCACTATTTACAGCAGGTCTTTTTTTAATGGCTATATGGCTTGACGGGAGAGTTTGTGTAACACGCACAAAAACATCATTTTTGGAACTTCAAATACCAAAAATGCACGTTGAAGATTTGAATGAAAGGCAAAAAAAGATAATTATTGCATTAGGGAGTGCAGTAAAGAACGAAAATTGTGAACCTAATGAAGGGTGGATGAAAACACGTCTGGTTATGGCATATATTGGCACCATAAAGGGGGGATCTAATGAAAAACCGCAGAATAAAGATAAAGTTCAGTTTTCCAGGGATCTTGACAGAATGTTCTCAGAATACGAAGATAATAAAGGAAGAGCTGTTAAGGGATGGGATTTAATTGAAGAACGAGGAAGGGGAAGAGAAAAAGAATACAGACTCTTGCCAAGCGGTATTTTTACGTGGAGAATGCTTGAATCCGAGGGTAAAAGAGAATAATTCCCTATATTTAACCTGATATACTATCTCAGCTTAAATATTAGATAATTTTTGATTTCAAAATAATGTAACAATTACTGCAAATTATCATATGAGCTTTTATTGAATTATAAAATATGCCAATGCAATCCACTATAAAATCCGTCAACTGGCACATAACTCCACGATGCAATTACAGATGCAGATTTTGTTTTGCACAGAATTTCCATGACGGAGTTGTTCCCTATGATAAAGGACTGCAAATATTAGAGAAGCTTGCCAATGCAGGAATGACAAAAATAAATTTTGCCGGCGGGGAGCCATTACTTCATCCAAGAATTCTGGATTACTGCAGAGAATCAAAAAATCTTGGAATGACAGTATCAATTACAACAAACGGTTCCAAATTAAATCCGGCCAAAATCAGAAAAATGGCAGGAACTGTTGACTGGATAGGACTTTCCATTGATTCATCACTTGATACGGTTGAGGCTGAACTTGGCCGTGGAACAGGAAACCATGTATCAAATTGTCTGGAATCGGCAATATATCTGCATCAGGCCGGGATTAAACTTAAAATAAACACCTGTGTAAATGCTCTTACATTTCAGGAGAATATGATCCCCCTGATACGGATGCTAAATCCTGATCGGTGGAAAGTTCTTCAGATGATGCACATTGACGGAGAAAACGACTTTGCAAGAGATTTGGAGATTTCACCGGGTGATTTCAGATATTTTGTGGAGCGTCACAGAAATGTAATGCTTGAAAACGGCACATCACCTGTCTTTGAATCGGCAGATGATATGGAGAGTTCTTATTTTATGCTCACTCCCGGAGGCTTTGTTAAAAGCGATGCCGGCAGAAAAGTGACACTTTATCCACTTGATGAAGTAATAGAAAAGGGAATAGATAACTTTGTATCCGAGATGAAATATCAGGAGAGAGGGGCAATATATGAATGGTCATGAAAACTATTCTTCTTTTAAAGATTCAGGAATGATAATGCAGATACCATCAGTTGTTTTTCAGTGGTCGCTGTATGAATTACACCGCATAAAAAAAATCCAGACAATTCAGGAAAATGCAGAATATTTTACTGATGAAGAAATTACAGATGTAAACAACCAGCTTGGAAGAATGAGCTGTTTTCTCTATCAGTTAGCCTCTGATGCCGGTACTTTACAGAATGTATATCATGAGCTAAAAAAGGGTGAAAACCAGAAATTTCTGGAGAAAACACTCATATATGTAAAAAATCTACAGAATTCAACCTCTACAGGATATGCTGAATACTATTTCCCGCAGGATGGTACGAAAGGCGCCTTAAAAGATTCAAAAAAGTCTGAAGTTTCAGAATATTCTGTCATTAAGGCTCTTTTTAAAAGGCACGAGAGAGGTTATTCTGATTTATTATTTCCTGCCGGAAATATTTTCAATGACAATCTTATCAAATATCTGCTGGAATATGGAAATATCGGCAGTGAAATTCATCCTGTTCTAAAATATCTCAGTAAATATCCAAAACCATGGAATAATCTGGATATGCTGGAATATTTTACAAATCAGGAAAAAGGTACAGAACTAAAACTTTCCTGGCAGGAGTATTTTGTATCCGAAATTTCAACTCCATATTATTACAACCTGAAAGATGGCCTGGCAGGATTTAATTCAAACTCGGCTACAACTCCTGATGCAAAATCTGACTTAAATGAATTTAGTCCAAGAGATTTTTTTCATCACCATAATATTCATTCACCTGACAAGGTTTATGCACCTTTTATGAAGGAGATAAGGGATAAATTTGCATCGGAATTTTCTGTTCCGGTTCCTTCTGATTTCTGGTATGGTTTTTATGGATACAGCTCCGGTTCTTATGATGAGAAATACACCTATCTTCGTTACCATAAATTCACCACCGATGTTCTGACAATTGCAGCGGAATTCTGGTTTTCGGAGAAATCATCTGATGAACAGGTAGAATATTTAAATCACGAGAAAAGATTTGAAATAATTCCGGAAGACATCTCAGAATGGCCGATTTCTTGGTTTGAAAGAGGTTTATTAGAGGGCATATCTTCTTCAAATGAGAGAATTGTCGCAATTAAACAAATTCTATCGCGTGATTCGTTAACTGAATATGAAACATTTGTCTGGACACTTTTTCTGGGTGATTCATTATGGCTCTGTGAAGATTCAGAAGGCACCAGGGAGTGCTATAATAAGGCACATGAGATCTTATCTGGTAACCTTGATAATGAGGAATTTATCCTCAATGAATCTGAAAGACGCTGCCAGTATTGCTTTCCGACATGGTGTGATTTATCTGGTTTTATCAGGGAAAATAAACCAAAAAGATATACTCAGGATGATTTTAAGGAGATTGTCAGCATTAAAAAATGCCTTTCATACGGCAATACTAATGAAGCAGAAGAAAAGATTCTTAATCTTACCAAATCCCTGCCGGAGCGTACATCTGATGCAAAGGCAATTATTCTGAATCATCTGTATGCGATTGCTGAAGAAATGGGTGCTGAAAGTTATCTTCCCTCATTTAAATCCCAGTTTTTTGATCTTTGGGAGTATGTCCGTAAACTTCGGTTTAAGGAGATTAATTCCAGATTGGAATATGCTGATCCAGACCGGAGAACAGATTTTTTTCAATTTACCAGTAAATACAAAAAAGCAAAGGTTCTGATCGGCAGCGGTAAGAAAGAATACAAAGATGGTATGGCTGAAGCCGGACGCTGCCTGTACCATATTTCCAGGAATAAAATAGAGGATTGTCCAGTGATCTACAATGCTCTGGATGAGTCTATCAAGTCAAATCAGAAAAGTCATTCTTTACTTTACCCGCCATTATCAGAAGCCTATTTTTATTTATGCAAAGTAATTTCAGGGGAGATTAATTCCGGGAGGGAAGTCCTTTTTGGTGCCATTGAAAAGTGGCTGGGAGATCATTACAGAAAGATTGATGATAAAAAAAAGAAGCAGTGTATTTTTCTTTTAGAGTTTATTGCTGTTGAGGTTAAGAATGAAAAAAGTGAATCTCTAAAAGAGTGCTTATTTCCTCTCTTTGACTGTATAATGGAATCTGTGGATAATTATTATGAGATAGTTACAGAGTCCTCAATAAAAGCTTCCATTATTCCGTTGTGCAAAGAATGGTTTGAACAAAAAATTGCGGATGCTGAGAGAAATCAGCCAGCCGCAATAAGCAGTTCCGATCCAGATGTAATTTCTAAATCATTGCATGGTACATATAAAAAGAGTATAGATAACTGGTTCTCAAAAAAAAGAGACCTTCATTTTGGCCTGGCCTCTCTAAAAGAGTATTCCGGGGATATTACTGCAATTGAGGAATATAAAAAACCCAATCTGTATTTGGTAAACTGGCTTGACAATGCTAAAAAAGTCCTGGATGCAGCAGCTAATACTACTACTGACCAGAAGGACAGATGTGAAATTAAATGGATTATTAAAAAGCTGGATGTCTTTAAAGAAGACACCAGCATTTATGAACGCATAGGCGTCATCTACATGAATCAGCTTGATTTTGAATCAGCATGGGAGTGTTTTAAGCTTGCTGTTTCCGAAGGACCTTACAATAATAGAGTACTCCATTACTTAGTCGAACTGGATAGTTATCTGGAAGACCATGTGAGAGTTGAGGCAATAGAAGGCTGTTCTGACGCTGTAATATCGTTTAAATCAGCTGACTATGAATATTTTACAATCTGCAGGGATAATTATGATGAAAATTTTGATTTCTCCGGTCCGGTTCTTAAATATGCCAAAGGTCTGGAGTCATTACTGGATGAAAAGATCTGGTCTGGTGTTGTCAGTGAATTTGGATCTGATGATGAATTGGAAGAACTGAAAGGTATGTGGTGGATTTCTCCGTCACTGATTGCAGGGGAAAATCGTCATTCTTTCAGCCTGGGTTCATGGCACAAAATGATATGGAAAAATATCTTTAAAATGGAAAATTATGATAAAAATACTCCTGATTTAATAGTCAACATTTGCAATAATTTATCTGATAATTATTCCACAGAGTGCCTTAATTCAATTGAAGAGGCATGCTCTGCAATTGTGGAGAAAAGAAATGAGATTGCACATGGCGATGTTTTAAGCAAGTCTGAATTGAATGCCATCAGAGAAGACTTTGTTATCAGGCTGAACACTCTGATTCAGCAATTGTGGGGGTCAACACAGAAAAAAAGAAGGTGGGATGACTCAATGAAAAGCTGTGATCTTTTGTTTAAATTAGGAAGTACCTGTGAATATGATGGGAAAAATCTGTCAGCATTAAAATATTACAACAGGTGTCTTGAGATTAAACCGTGGAGTACACCGTTCTTATCAAATAAAGCAGGATTATGTAAAGAATTAGCTGAAGAAGCAAAGAAAAATCATAACTCTATACTTTATGCTGATTATATGGATATGGCTAATGATGCCAATAAAAAATACGAGAGGTACTCTCACATAAATGATAAAATCAGGGATTATACAATATTAAATATTTCTAAGAAATATGGGCCTGCCAAAAAGATTCTTGATGAACTGGAAAGAGATGAAATCGTTGTTGAGGATAAATTAGTAAATTTTGTTGTTAAATTGAAACTGGAATGTAATGATTACGTAAAGGATGCAGATGAGAAATTAAGAAAAGCAGAGCGCTTGCTTAAAAAAAATCCGGAAAACAAAGATGCTCTGTGTGCAATGTTAGTGCCACTATATCAGTTGGGAAGAGATGATGAGATCGAACCTATAATGAATAAAGTTGCCGGAATTTTAGAAGATTATGAGGATATATACAATGTTGAATATGAATACTTGAGTTCTGTGTCACAACTTCAGTCAATGTGGCACAAGTATAAATGCTCATTCATGGAAAGGTTTAACCGAGTTTCAGAATAAAATACATCATATTTTCAATTGCTTTCAAGAGGAGCGGGATTTGGAAAGATAATCGGATTCATGAAAACTCGGATAATTGCGGCAGTTCCTATATAAAAGGGACGTAAAATAATCTTCTATAAAAAACCTTTTTTTATCCATAATCTGTGTGCCCCTGTTCATGAGAGACTTTATTATAATGCTAAAAATTTTTTTAGCCAAATAGACTCATATTTTGAAAATTTATCAGACTAAAAAATTTATCTATCGGGATATTGTTTCATATTTCTGAAATTGTTTCATGAAAATTGTATTTTGATTTTTTGCAAATTTTATTCTGTCAAAAGGGCGTGATAATTACGGGTAAAAAAGCTATGACTCCATAAGCAGCAGGACGTATTCAGTCCGCTGATATATACAATCATTTCTTTTTCTTCAGCAAGGCTGAATCGATATTCTTTTCCAAACTTTTTTCTGATGATATACTTGTTTCTCTCATCCTCTAATTCATTGAGATATAGCCGGTTTGTTTTATTCATCTTTATCACTGACTTAGACTGATTTTCTGTTTTAATTAAAGATTTGTAATAGCTTTTTGATGGTATAAACAGCAACACAAATAAAATGAGACTAAAAATAACAAAATCAAACTTATTCCATAGGATTTTATCTTAAAATCAATTATATTTCTTTATCATCATTAATGATTTAAAATCATTACAGCGATTATCAATAGGAATTTTAGTAAGGTAGATCTTCATTGGATTATATCATAATCTAATGGATGATCATGGGTGAATTAACATCTACTAAGATCAACCCTAAAATATCCCTTTTACCATATTGTATGCTAGTGGCAAATTACGTTTTACTAATCTATCAGATAAATATATAGTTTCAGTATTATCTTGAAGCTTATACATGGCAGGATAAATTATAATTTTTTTCTTCAATTTATTATTAGAAACATATAATCCATTTTCAGTCTCAATAAGACAGATCTCTGGATTATAATTTTTTAATCTCTCAATTAGTGGCATTAACAGTTCTTTTTGTTTATCCTGAGTTAAGCCTTTAGGAAGTTTGTTTTTCATTCCCCAATATAATAAATCAAGAGCAGCAAAACGGTCAAGTTTATCTTGGTGATTTTGATTCCAGTAATGTTTTAAACAATTATGGCACGCTGATTCACAATTTGATGGGCAAATCAAAGTTTCTTCGGTGCTTTTAAAAATTGAATCCAAACTAATGTTTAACAATTCTGAAGAATAACCTGCACCACTTGATAGACTGTCATAAAGATAAATATCAATAAACACATTTTTTTCATTACTATGGATTCTAAACCCTGCTTTAAGCTCAGAGAAGTCTATATCTAAGTTTCTACTTGCTGCTAAAAGTAAAGCCTCTGTTAATGTAATTGCAGCATTTTTCATCCATAATCCCTTATATCCAGTATTTATCTTGTTTTTATCAAGATCAAATTCAAAAACAACCATATCTGTATTAAAAGTATGACCCAGATAGACATTTTCAATATTTGAACTATCAGAATGATTGCATTGAATTTTTCTTTTTGAAGGTGGAATATAGGGTGCACCAATGCCTTTAAAAGAAGGCTCTGATAATTGCACTACCTCAGCTGCCCCACATTTTCTGCAAACATAAAATCCATTTCCATTAATTCCTTTATTTATCACAGTGATTTTATCCGAACGATTAGCTGCTTTAATGTGAGGATATCCTATGTCCTTTAAGTCATTTTGATCAGGTTCTGCAAAATAACAAGGTTCTTCCGCATATGAATATTCAACCTCAGCCCAAGATTCAGGTATGCTTCTACCATTAATTGGAGCAAATCCCCATGGTTTTAGCATTTTGTGATCTGATTTGATCATTGAATTACAGAAAGGACAGCGATCATTTTTTGGTGCCTCTGTTGCTGTCCATCCACATTCTTGATTTTCACATTGGTATAAATCATAGAAATAGTTTGGATCATCAAAATATGGTGTAGCTTGCTTTTCTTGATAACTATTTTTAAATTTAGAATGGTAACTATAAATTCCCCCAACTTTGTAGGTTTTCTTATCCACAACTAGTATCTTTCCAGGTGCATATTCACTAATTGCAATTTCAAGTGAACGTTCTGGCCTTTGCTCAATATTCCCATTTTTATCTTCTATATAAAATCCTACTACATTTTGTGGAAATGAATAAGTTGGTAAAATACCTTCAGAATTTAAATGATCTAAAAGAGAAGAGGTTTCATATTTATTTGAATTGTATCTTTCTGGATTATTAATCACTGTTTTTCGAATTATTTTCAAATTTTCAATGAGAGCGGCCTTAAACTCTTTAATGCTTTTATTGCTGTTGAAATTATTGGATAATAATAATTTAGTAGAACTTTGATCATAGCTTAAATCACCCATAAATATTAGAAAATCTTCAAAAAATTCATTATAAAATGATAATGTTGCGCAGTCTGCAAGATCAGTATTTTTTTTGTTCAAAAAGTCATTTAAGACAACTAAATTCAGGTGTCTTTTATTCAGCTTTGCATTTTCTGCATCTATCCAAGGTAATCGTGGATTTCCTGAGATAATACTCTTCGGATCATTGAAATACCAACCATCATGGGGCCCATTTTGTGCATAGGTAACTATAGTCGAAATTGAAGTTCCACGTCTTCCTGCACGACCTGCTCTCTGCTGATAATTCTCTCTCATTGGAGGAACATTTCTAAGACTAATTGCTGTTAATGATCCAATATCAATACCAACTTCCATTGTAGTAGTACAACTTAAAACATCAATTGGGGATTTTTCTTTAAAACAAATATTCTGGAATCTCATCTCATAACTTTCAGTTTGAGACCAGGTTTTTTCACGAGGGTCTTTATAAGATAATTGAGCAGTATGTTCTTCTGAATTTATCGTTTTAATTTCCTGACCAGAACCCTCATTTATTGTATCTAAAACAGGTTCTCGCCAAAATTTGTATCTTTCAAAATCAGAGATTTTCTCTATTGACTCTCCGCCACACCTTGCGCAGTGCCCCCACAATGATTTTGGAAATATACCAGAGCAAGTATTACATCTGAACCATTCAGATGTTTCATTATACTTTAATTGGATTTTATTAAGTAAGAGATATGATAACTCTTGATTCTCATTTCCTCTTCCTAAAAATGTATCATTGAGAGTTTGTTGAATTGAATCTATTTCTTCATCATTGTACTTCTGTGATTTAAGAATTTCTTTAAGAAATTTAGGAGTTTTATCTAGATCTTTTTGTTCAACACCTAGCCGTCCATGAGAATGACGGAAAACGTTTTCCCTAACTCTATTAGAGATATTTTCTCCAATTGCATATTTTTCTGTACAGAGATTGTTAGACCATGATGAAAAAATTGAAATATACTCTTTCTCTGAAATATTCACTCCTTCACCCGACAATTCTTCTATACAGTCGTCAATATCATCAGAATTGCTAGGCTCTAAACAACATAATCCAAGATCTATTAAAGATCTATAGGAGGAACATAGATTTTTTAATAATTGTTCTGAATATAATCCTGGCGGATTACGGAATTTTCCAGATAATTTATCGTAATCCAAGCCTTTGTTTCTTCTATTTACTCTAGATAACTCTTTCTTAATAACTCCAAGATCTGAATCAAATATATCTTTATCTCCCCCATAGAATAATCTTAAATTATTATTGTTTGCAATTTCAAGAAATGCCGGATATAACATTTCTAATGTAACATCTCTGTTGTTTTGTTCGGCCCACTTTTGAAGATTGTATGCAGCAAGTACAATTGCAGATCTAGCAGCCTCATCATCTGCTGATCTTGTCATATCCTTTGCAAGTACTGCAGCTTTCTGCCTACTGTCTGAAAATAATAATACTTTTCGTCCTGCATTTGGTTGCTGTATCAACATTTTTTCATCAAATATAGTTGGAGGCTGAGTATGTAACTGGGAGGCAACAATATTATAAAATGGTTCATTTCCTTTTGTTGAAAAGTCAGACAAGGTTCGATTACCAATCCTGCCACCACATTTTGGACAGGATTTAAATGTTAATATTCCCATTTTAGAACTAATTTCGTTTCTAGGATCAGGATATAAAACTTTTAAAAAACCATCATCTTTATATTGATCATCAAAATGAACAACACCTGTTTTTGGATTCAACCAACCCTTCATTGTTTTATTTGATTTCATTCGGTAGTTTTCAGGTACAATAAACAAATTGATCTCTTTCATATCTTTAGAAAAAATTTCTCCTGGATATCTCCAGAGATCGTTCCCTTCTTCTGATATATTGCTGCTCATGTAACCCTTTATAAATAAAGCACCACAACGACGATCATTTATTAATTCATATATCTTTCCGCCACATGAGCAAGTTTCTCTTCCACTATCAGCGTAGATCTGTCCAAGAGTGATTCCATCACCGGAACATTTATTTGGACAATTAGGGTTTGTACAAGCAAATACTCCTTCTAGTCCTCTGAAAAACATATGAAGACGAGCCGGAAATAAAACTTGCCCCCCTTCACTTTTTGCAAGGGGCATAATAGCAAGTAAAACCTGAACGGAGTAATTGGCGACATCTGGAGGGTCATTAGGAAATACAATATTGGCTAATTCTTTAAAATTAATTGCATTTCCAGATGTATATTGAATAAGTCTTTGTACCGGAGCAAATTTTGAAAGATTTTCATACAGAAAATTACCAATTTCAGCATAACTTAAATCTGGAATGTCAAAATTAAGATTTTTGAAAAAATTCTCAATTTCGGCTTTTCTTTCTCCTTCATCTTTTAGAAATTCATCGATAGAGATATCTGCGATTAGTTTTGCAGAGAAATCTATCTTATCCTTTATAGAAACCTGTTTCTTTTTGCCAGATATAATTGAAAAGTTATCATTTTCAGAGTTATTTAAAGTTAAATCATTGAAAAAATTTTGAATTACTTTTTTATCTTCTGTTGATTCAGTGGGAATACTTGCACTAGTTAAAATGAATCTAATTTTATCTCTATTAATTTTTAATTTGTACATCAAACGACGAAGAAGTAGAGCAACCTCTCCTCCTGGAGACCCATGATACATATGGGCTTCATCAATTACAATCAGAAGTTTGTTTTCAGGAGAAGCATTTAACCATTCTCGTGTTTTATCCCAAATTGATGTTTCTATTTCCCGGATAAGCATAAATTGAAGCATCGTATAATTTGTGACAAGTATATCCGGACAATAATTCTGCATCTCCCATCTTGTAATCAATTCAGCATCATGAGGATCGGTTGAATGAGTTCCTTCCTTTAAATAATTTATAAATTCATTAAGATCTTTTTTTGCAGGATATCTTCCTATTTTCTTTAACTCATTAATAAATTCTGGGTCTCCATCTAAAAGATCACGTTCCATTGTTTTTGCAAGTTCTTTATCCTTTTTTAATTGAGGGGCACCGGGATATGGTGTTCTTCCAGTATACATTCCAAATTGTGGAATGCGAATATTTGGGTCGTTTGCATATTCTATAAAAACTGAATGAAAATTACCATCATTATCTCCGATCATCCTACGTAACCGACCGATCTGGTCAGAAACAAGTGCATTCATTGGATAAAGTAAAAGTGCACGAATCCCCCTTTTATTCCAAGATTCCGGATTTGATTGTGCTTCATTAGCTAGGCTTGCGATAATAGGCCACATAAAGCATTCAGTTTTACCAGAACCCGTTCCAGTTGTAACCAAAATATCTCGTCCATGGAAAAAGGATTCTAATGCATCAATCTGGTGAGTATATGGGCTTTCAAAAACACCGAGATTTTGATCAGCCATCTTATGAAGAATTTCCCGAACATTCTCTGGAATGTCTGCAGTTGACAATCCATTATTAGAAATTTTGTAAAGAGGATTTGATTCTATGTATGGATCTTGATATAATGTATTGTCTTTCTCTAAAAGTTCATTTCCTACCTCAAGAAGTAAATTATTTACTCCAAAATATTGAGACTGAATATAATTTTTTAATTTGTTTATAAGCTCTTTGTGAGTATTTTGTATTCCGTAAATCTCTGTCATGTTATCACCTTAAAATCAACATTTAAATTACTTAGAATCCTTTGAATAACTGGTAAAAATTTAATTGAGGTAATATATTGTGTCCTGTCGTACATGTTATTGACAGGCCAAGAAATCATGTATAGTAAAGACTGTTCTCTTAAAGGGAGGGATGTATATAATTGAATTTTCACTTCTTTTCCTTGTATTGTTAATTCTGAATTGCAAGGGTTATTTTCAATAGACCTTATTCCATACAGAATTCTTCTAACTTCTTTAGTTTGAATAATATGTTTAGGGAAAGGTGTGAAAAAGAATTTCCCTCCAGAATATTTAATGAATCCATAATCAGAGTTATTTATATTATTTTTATATACTGTGATTTCCCTATTCTTATCAAAATATTCATTCCATGAATTATGAAAACTCTTTTTTGATGAATAATCAAAAAACCTCCAATAATCAGGAATATCTGAGATATTAATAAAATTGCTTTTAAATTCATTTATATAATAATTTACTGTTTTTTCAGCATTTTCATTAGGGATGTAAAATAATTCTTCTAATCTAACACAAGGAATGTTCTCTTTTTGACTATTTCTATAACAACCAAGCCCAAATACCTGTTTTCCAGGTTCATAAAAGTATCCACGTTCGAAATATAGATTATTATTGACAAAGCCATTTTTTTCTTTCGAAAGTTGAACTGTATTGTTTTCTCCGGGTACTAATACCCCCCCCAACAATAACCTTTTTTGAATTTCCTGTACAGGTTTGGGGTCTTTTTCTTCAAAGGGGTAAAAATAAAATTCAATATGGGGATATATTTCAAGAAACCCTTCTAATATTTCTCCACATTTTCTAGTAATATGATGTTTTGTGCAACCCTCTTCTTTAACACCCTCATGATCGTCAATTTTTCTGTCAAATGTAGATGCTTTGATCCACTCTGAAATTGCAGAATATATTATACGACCAATGAATTGACTCTCGTTTTCTTTAGAAAAATGGGTTATATTTAAATCCTTTGCTATTTGAAGATAGATATTTTTATTCATATAATTAATCTCCGTTACAATATTTCTTTGCGATTTCATAATACGCAGAATTTTCAAAGGATTGTAAATATTCAATATAATTATCAATAGTTTCTTGAATTTGATTATAATAAATTAACTCTGGAATTATAATTTCCAATAAACGATTTTGATCTAACTCCACTTCAGAAAGGCTCAGTAGAGCTTTAGCTCTAGAATTATTATATCCTTTAGTTATTGGGGAATATATCGTAAGTTCAGATATTTTTTTATAAAGATTTTTATATATTTTTTTGTCATAACTAGGAGGATCTATATTTTCAATTATTGCGGGTAATATTTCATCAAAAACGAATGGAGAAATTATTTCTTCACAATCAATAATGCCCATATACCCTAAGATGCCAGATGGAAGTATCCTTATAGTATCTTTGAATTCTGCTGAAAAAAGTAGAAACTTTTCTGGGTTGTCTCTAATAAGATTTAGATAGAGATATTCATCGCAATAGCCAATTGCATTTTTTATTACTATTACATTACTTTCACTTGATTTGACGGATATCGATAAATTCTCAAAATTATTAAATCCTGTAGGAAGATGAATAATATCTGGTGTTTTAGAACAGAATGTTATAGAGATTGTTTCAGCTAAGAGCTGTGATGTATTCCCTATAAGAATTATTGGTAATCCTGAAAGATAACATCCAACAATATATTTTGATAAAATTTCTGAGAAATTGTGATTTATTGTAATATTGTCGATGTTCCCTTCTAATTCATCTATTAGATCTTTTTTATTATTTATACTGAATCTATCCTCATTTTCAATTGATTTTGATTTTATTACATTAATTATTGAATTAGAACTTATTGAGTTTTTAGGGATACTATCTAATATGGCTATCTCGCCCAAAAATTTTCCAGAATATTCCTTTATGGAATTAAATTTATCTTTGCAAAATTGATTTAATTGCTCATTTTGTTTTTTTAATTGGTTTATTTCTTCCTTGTATTTACTAATTATTTTTTCATAATCATTATATTCAAGGTAAATCTCTTCTTTTTTTGTATTTAATACTATTAATTCATTTTTAAGTTCTTTTTCTTCACTCCTAAGATCATTAAGATTTTGCTCAATTTTTATTTTTTCATCTATAAGATAATCTCCCTTTAGAATATCCAAATATGAATTTTTATAATCAGGTGTATTTTCAATGACACTTTCAAGAAAGTTTTCAACCCCTTTTTTTGAAACATAATCATGAATAATTTTAGATGCTTCTTCAAATTTTTTCATGGTACTATGTGTAAAAATGAAATCATTTTCTTCAAAAGTTGACAATTTAAAAAAGTATTCAATATTTTCTCTATTTTTTAATGCATAGTCTATTGTATTTTGAATTAGTAATTTCTGTTCTTCATTGTATTCCATCCTTCGCCCAATGTCCTCAAAATAGCATTTAAAGAGTCCTAAGAAGCTTTTAATAGGCAATTCTTCTAATGGCTCCTTTAATTTCCGTTCCCTGTAAATAATCCTTCTTTGAACGTCATACGCTCCAAATGGAACATTTTTCAGATGATCATTAGTATCTATACAATGTTCTTTTTGAATTTTATGTACATTAGCAATTGCCCCATCTCTGACCTTAAAGACATTATGTTCTAGATTATAATCAGTTTTTTTTAAGTTGAAACAATAGTAATCTTTTTCACTAATTCCAAATACTAACAATAAATTGCTTGAAATATTATTTTGAACCTTAAATCCTGATATCATCAAATCAATCTTATCTTCAAGATCAATAGCAGGTATTGTTAATCCTTCATTTAAATTATCATTATCAAGAAATATCAATTCATAAAAAAGTTCTTGAGTTCGGCTTGACCATTGCTTAGTTTTATCTTCAGGATCAAATTCCCATTCCCATATACCTAACTCATTATCTATAGCAGAGTGAGGATCCATACTTATTGTTTTAATTTCTGGAAAATCCTCGATTTTGCTTTTCCTGCCCACTTGCCATAAAGTTGGACCACTTTTAACAACAGGATCTGCAATTCTTAATAATTTAGAATAACTATTTTGATCGATTATTGTCAGGCAAAGTGAGTAATTTTTTTTTGTCATTTAGATAGTTCCCCCTGAAAAATTCATGATTATATTATCATAAGCAGACTTTGGAATATTACCTTTACGAAAAGAGTCTTGGATATAGGATTTTACTTTGGGATATTCTTTTAATTTCGGTAAAATGTACTTAAGAACTATCGGGGTAGGAATGTATGGTCCTTTTTTGTTTAGTAATATTTGATAAATTTGTTTATCTTCTAAATTTAGGCTATTATTATATCTTTTATTTTTAATGGGAAAGTAGATCTCTTGTATAATATCTAGACCATGAAGAGTCAGGAATGAATCTCCTTCCTCAATATCAGTTATCTTTGGAGATGAAAGCATACCTCTAAACAATGATCTTAGATGGTTGTCCCTAATATGGCAAAGATTACATTTAAAATTTGATTTAATAGAAAATTTAGAGTTTTTACATAAAATTACTTCTTTATCATCACCAATACTCTTATTTCCATATTGAGTTTGTATTATTGGAGGAATATACTTAGTTGGTTCCAATGAAGAATTAAATGAGATTACAGGACTAAATTGAACATTTTCATCATTTTGAGGAATGATTATTTGATCTTTAGTAACTTCTATTGTAAATATGGCACCATTTGAAATCAATTCAACATTATCAATTGGATACTCTGAATTTTCAATTATTTTTACAAATTTCCGATCTATTATTTGATTATTTGATTTTAAAAGATAAATCGCCTTACATTTATTCTTATGAAAATGTTTATTCCCTTGCTGAATATGTGGTGGCCAAATTGGTGTAAGTCTTGAAGGATTTTCAACGAGTGTAACATGGAGATCTCTTGCAAATTCACTAGACTCATTCGTAATTTTAGTAAATTTGATTTTATGAACAGACCATTTTTCATAATCCATTGCCTTTACAGCCAATTCATTAGAAGATTCTATTTTTAAAAATTCCTTTGATATTATATCTTTTTTTGTTGGTATTACTAAATAGTAATCAGTATCAGTAGTAATCTTCCCATTTAATGCAACTTTTCTTGAGAATGTGTCGCTGCAAAAAAATATGGCACCCTCATGATTGATTCCAGGAGTTTCTGAAACCCATTTATGACTAAATAAAGAATTTGGGATATTCGCATAATTTAATGAATAGTATTCATAAAGCCAATTTAATGAGTAGTATGTGAATTCATCAATTATGAGGTCTTCAAGAGATATTTGGACTAAAAATGCATTATTAGGATTTTTTAATACAATTTTTTGAGAAGAATTAATTTCCCTCTTGATTACATCTTCAGGAACAGGAAATAATCCCATATATAATCTAAAATTTTGACCAAATTTTCTAAGATATATTGGAAAACCAGCTAATTTTCGATTATAATTATAACTATTATATCCACTTCCTTCTACATACTTTTCACATGTTTTCGCAATAAGTGAATCCCGTATATGTTTGAAGTGCGGATTAATTTTATCTGAATAAACATATCCAACATATTCTCCACAAAAAGGACAGGTATATTGTTTACTTGTCTGTTTGCTTGATTCTTTTTTTATTTTTTTTAAATCTTTGGCATATATAATAAATTGTTTCCCTGGCGATTCGTTATCATATGCATATTCCAAAAATACTCCCCCTCCTTTTAAACAGAAAGCATTAAAATATAATTTTTGACTATTAATATCTATTTGTTACAAATCGAAAAAAGATTTTCCCCTTTTATTTTTGCAAATTAATTATAGAGAATTACTATAATCCCAATTTTTACTGAATCAATAAGATCAAAGGTTTGTTCTTCCGATTTATTTTTTCATTTCTTTGAATATTTCTTTCAATTTCAGATAGCTATCGCTCTTTGATCAATGTCCATAAATTGTTCTCATTTGATAGAGATTAAAACAAAATGCTGAAAACATATTTTTCACCCGCACTCTTTTCAAATCGGTTACTTTTACACTGCCTGATCCAAAAACTGATTTAATCACAGCAAATGGTCTTTCCCCTTTGGATCTTTTCCTGCTGATTCTATTATTACGAAGTTTGTCTCTGATACCTATTGGATGGTCTCTTGCTCCTCTCAACATTGTGGCATTGTATCCTTTGCATTCAGCTCCCTGATAGCCTCTGTCCCGGTAAACAACTTCATCAATATCAGATAAATCAATCTGACTGTCGTGTAGAGATGCAGTAGTAGTACAAATCCTTCGAATCAGATCATAATCACTGTCAATAATTACGTGCAGCTTATATCCAAAGTAAGATTTCCCTCCTTTCTTTGTCCATGTACCGTCCTTACTTCTTCTGGTCTTTGCTTCTTTTCCTCTTGGAGTATCAACTCTTGTATGTCCGGGATCTGAGTGAATAAATGTTGCATCCTGAATCATACCTTTTCTAATTGAAAGACCTTTAAGATCCAGTTGTCGCTGTAATTCATTCCAAATTAGAGAATCTTTTCCGGATTTGGATAGTCTTTCACGAAAAAGCCAGATAGTAGAACGATCAGGTATCTTTAAGGGATAACCCAAAAATTGTCTGAAAGAAATCCTGTCATTAGCCTGTCTTTCAAGTTCAGGATCAGAGAGACCGTGCCATTGCTGAAGGACGAGCATCTTAATCATCAGAACCTCATCCAGATTTGGACGGCCTCCAATTTCAGTTTGGTTTGTATATAGTTCTTTGATGATAGGGCGGAATTGTTCCCAGTCAATCATCTTTTCAACTTCACCCAATCGATCTCCCAATTCAGCAATATGCTCATATTCACTTTTTATTGCAAAATTAGTGAAATTACTCATGAATTAAAGATCGATCTGGGAAAATAAAGTACTTGTGGTTGAGGGGGGTTTATAGAAATCCTCTATAACATTTTTCAATAATACTGCCTGATATAGTCATACGCTTTATCAAACAGGTCCTGATCATTTTGAAGTTGGTATTTCCGGAGTTCACCACGAAGAGCTCTTTTAATTTCTCTTTCTCCGGGGTTGCTCTGCTGCCAACCATCAAATCTGACAACTCTTACAACCGAGTCGATGTCATTTACTATTCTTTCAATAATGACAGGTGTTTTGTCCGTTTTCGCATTTTCAAAAAGTTCTGTTAATGCCGCTTTGGCTTTCTTCTGTTCATCTTCAGGTTCGACTTCCTTTTCGGCTTTAACAACATCCTTTGCAATCTGAATTAATGCCTTTAAAAATTCAAGGCTGTCAATGAAGCCGTGTTCGTACCTCTCTTTAATTCCCTCAAGTTTTTCTCCGAGAGCGATAAAGACAGGATTGGAGGCATGTTTTCTGAGTCTCTTTATAATTCTTATTTCAAGTCTCTTTATCTTCTTTTCATCCTTTGTCTTCAGGAGGTCGGTGATAGTATCTTCATCGATTATTATCTCATCAAAATCGTCACTTATGCCTGTTACATGAACATTTTCGTTTATGAGTTCTATCGTTTTGGCACCGAGTTTTTGCCAGAGAAGTGCTCCTGCCATACTGACAGGTTTTACTGATTCATACACCTGGGTCAGCCACTTGTAATCTTCTTTGTATTGATTGAGGAATGTATCCGGGGATACTGCCTCCCAGAGTTTTGATAGATTCTGATAATCAGCTGCAAATGCATCTTTTCTCGCATTGTCTGGAATACATTCCTGTGCTGCAATAAGTCCCTCCCAACCACTTATATTCCTGTCAACGTCTTTGAAATATTTAAGACACTTTTCAATTGTCGGCGGGATTGCTGATTTTAGTGATTCGATATTTGTTACAATATTTCTCATCAGTTTTTCATCGAAAGCAAGGGCCTTTGCAACTTCATCAAATACACCGATATAATCAACCACAAGTCCAAATGATTTTTGCGTATATGGGCGGTTTATTCTGCATATTGCCTGAAGAAGAGTGTGATTTTTCATCAGTTTGTCCAGGTACATCGTCTGTAGAATAGGGGCATCGAATCCAGTCAGGAGTTTGGATGTCACAACCAGTATCTGCAGCGGGTCAAGGGGATCGCGGAATCTGTCAAGAAGTTTCTCCTCGTCATCTTTACTCCGGTCCCATCTGTTCTTCCATTCCTGTGGGTCCCCCCTGGATAATGTCATCACAATATCAGATGCTTCTTCTGGCAGCACCTTATCAAGAGCTTCCTTATAGCGGACGCAGGATTCCCTGTCGTAGCATACGACCATCGCCTTAAACCCGTTTGGCTCTACATGCTGTTTGTAGTGTAAAACGATATCTTCCGAGATTTTATCAATTCTTTCCTGGTTATGGAAGAAGTTGATTCTTCTTGCAGCTCTTTTTATCAGTTCGTGCTTTTCGTCTTCTTCAAGCTGATCGGTCAGTTCTTCAAAAGCACTATTGATCGATTCCTTCTCAATGTGATATTGTACAAGTCTTGGTTCAAAATGAAGCGGCAGTGTTGCTTTGTCTCTTAAGGCGTCTTCGGGGGAGTAAATACTGAGATATCCTTTCTCATCTTCGGCGGCTCCGAATGCCTTGAACGTATTCCGGTCAACCTCGTTTATCGGAGTTCCTGTAAGTCCGAAAAGGAATGCGTTTGGAAGTGCGTCTCTCATCTTTTGTCCGAGGTTTCCTTCCTGGGTCCTGTGTGCTTCATCACAGAGGAGAATGATATTTTCCCGTTCGTTCAATACTCCATCAGCTTCTCCGAATTTGTGAATCGTCGTGATAATTATCTTTCTGGTATCCTGGGAGAGTAGTTTCTGAAGCTCCTCGCGGGAGCCGGCCCCTACTGTATTGGGAATATCTGTGGTGTTGAATGTTGCATTGATCTGGCTGTCCAAGTCCTGTCTGTCAACGACGACAATTACAGTAGGGTTCTTTAAAACCGGATTCAGCCTTAGTTTTTGGGCAGCGAATACCATCAGGAATGACTTTCCTGAACCCTGGAAATGCCAGATGAGTCCTTTCTTAACCTTCCCGTCGGCAACCCTGTTCACAATTTTGTTGGCGCCGTCAAACTGCTGGTGTCGGCAGATAATTTTTATCTTCTGATTCTTTTTATCGGTTGCATATAGTGTGAAGTTCTTGAGAATATCGAGAACTATGGCAGGGCTCAGGAGGTTCATTGCAGTTTCAAATACGTCTGAGAGGGGTGAAGGGCCGACATCCTCTTCTTCTCTCCAGGGGGCCCACTTCTCAAGAGGGGTTCTCACTGATCCGTAATAGAAGGTTTTGCCTTCTGTACCAAATGAGAATACATTCGGGACAAATAGAGCAGGGACGTTTCTTTCATAATCATTGTGTATCTGTTCGCCGGCATCGAGCCAGCTTATAGAAGGTCTTGTTGCGGTTTTGCATTCTCCGATGATGAGTGGGATTCCATTTACAAGAAGGACGTTGTCTGCTCTTTTGGGAACTGCTCCGGTAAATGATAATTCTGTTGTGGTGATGAAGCTGTTATTTCCGGGATTTTCAAAGTCGATTATTTTTACAGGAACATGCCGGTAGTTTTCCCCGAAAGGCATCGAAAGACCACCACAGATTATATCTGCGAATCGTTCGTTCGACCGGACAAGTCCTTCGCTCTGAACGCTTAGAAGAATGGTTCTGAGTTTGTAGATTACTTCATCTGCACGATCAGGCTGTTCGGCAATTTCAGGATTTAAATCAATTAATGCCTGTTTTAAGTAAGGCTCAACTATTACCTCAGTCTGATCTCTTGGTAGATTTATGGCAGGGACATATTTCCAGCCGATCTTTTGAAGATGATCCCTTATCCCGTCCCTGACTGTATTTGCTTCATCGAATCCCATGTGTTTTTCATCCCGGATTATTGAATAAGAATAAATTAATTTGGTAATTGAGAGTTATTTTGAGGATAGATAATCATTTTGATTTTTTTTGTTTATTGAACAACAGGATCATCTACCTTTGAAATATTGCCATAAATCCAATAATAGAGACTGCTCCACCGACTCCAAACAACATGTCAATTGCAATTCTTACTATGCCAATTGTAGATTCTTGTGTTTCTTTCCATTGTCCTTCAACCGGACAAGCATTTACGAGAGCATCGGCAATCTCAGGAAAGAGTGCCTGTGTAATAACAGTCTGTATAATATCGCCTACGATAAATCCAACAACCAATCCAATAGCGGCAGGAAGAAGAATTTCCATATCAAAAATAGCATAATCGTTTCTTTTCATGTTACCTGACTAAAAAATTCTTTTAATTCATAGATCTTCTTACAGCAGGGAATAAACAGCTGCAAATTAACATAGCATTGTTCCCTGTTGAGAACCTTTCCGCTTGGGTGGCCTGATTCATTGCGATAGTTGCGGATAAGAGATACTATCATATCGAGATTGGTATCCAGATCTTCCTTAATTTCTGAAGGGAGAACTCTTTGAATTTCCTTCAGTTTATTCTTAAATTTATTATATCTCCTGAGAAGAGTCTTTTCTTCAGATACCTTTGAGAAATGATCTTTATAATCCGCATTTCCCTCAATAACCTGATAGAGATTATTGAGTGAATATTCAAGTGCCACTCCGAGCATCACAGAAGAAGAAAGATAGCATCCGACCATAAACGTCTGCATGGCCTCTTTGAGATAGAAGAGTGTCAGTTCATCGATATCAGGGATGGCTGCAAGGATGATGTTTTCATAGCTTGAAAGGTCATGGAAGAAGTATGGATCTTCATCGTCAAGCACCTTCTTTCCGTATGAAGACAACCGGAACCAGGGATAACCCTGTCCCGGGCTATGTTTGCTCCCAAGCGTAATTATTCCCTGCCGGAAGAGGTCCCAAAAGACTTCCTGAACATATAGATCGTCTTGTTTTGAGAAAGAGAATGGTTCATTATTATCAGTTATTCTATCATCTTGCCATTTTCTAAGAACTTTAGCAATATTTTCACGAAAATGATTATATTGGTTATTTGTATAATGTTCTTCTTCCCGCCCTGCAAGTATTTCTATGGCCGCTTTTCTGATTTCTTCGTATGAGTGATCCATCCTTATACCTATTTATGAATCCAGAGTCCAGTTGCCTTCGATGTATTGATACTGATTTATTATTGAGACTCTCTGCTCATATCCTGTTGTTAAATCAACAGAAGGAGCTTTTTCAACATCAATATCGGTAATCATTATTCTTTCATCATCAAATTTTAGGATTAAATATTTCACATCTTTATCTCCACGAAATCCTTCATTCTGGAAATTTTCTAGTACTGAATCATGTTCTTTACATATTATTGAAGATCTACCATATTTGGAGGATTCATCCAGGTAGGATCTATTAACACGGATTATTGTAACATCAGAATCCTTACAATCCAGATTAGAATTCTCTTCAAATCTCTTTATACTCTTATCATAACATGGATTGATGATGAAATCAACAGAATATTTACTATTGTTTATCACATGTCTGCTGTATTTTGAATAATCAATGCAATTTAAAACTGAAAAATTGCCAAATCTGGTCTGAAAAACATATAATATTTTACCCGGTATCATTTTTCGATCTTTTTTGGGTGATTTTTCAGAAGTTGAAGGTTGACATTTTGCATAAGGAGGTTCAATCAGTTCCCCTTCAATAATTATCGGGCACAGATTTTGTGCATTTTCGTAATAACTACCTCCAATAATTATCATTTCATTATAATCGGAAATCATTTCATCAATCCACTCTTTATTGAAACTTAATTCCGGAAAACAAATAACATTGATTTGATTCTCTTTAGCGATTGATAGTGCGGAGAACACTTTATCCTTTATTACTTTTTCATTTTCAAGAAAATATCCAAATGGTTCTGATTGAGGATTCAGAGAAACAGAATAATCTAATTGAACAAGGGCGAATCTTACAATATTTTTTGTTTCACGAGTACCTCGGTCAATCAATCTTATGGTTGGATTTGATTCAGACTGAAATTGCTTAATTTCATCTTTTATTGCATTTAATGAATCACGAATATTTTCAAAATAGACATAAATATTCTCAAGAATTTGATAATGAATTCGGTTAAATAAGACATTTATATATCTACAATAATTGTCATTTTGATAATCTACAGGATCAATGCTGCTATAAATGTCATATTCAATATCCATATACTCTCTTATGAGAATTGGACTTTTTAAGTAATTAGTAAGGCCCAAAACAATGTTTGTGCACAATATGACATCATTCTCACTTTCTTCGATCTCACCATTAACCAAAATTCTACGATTAGCTCTATTAGTTGATCCCCATACTTTATATGAAAATAAAATCGATGGTGCAATGATATCTTTCTCTTTTAACCAAAGGATGTAATCAAGCAAAGCCTCGATTTCTTTTTTATGCTCATCTGAAAAATTTTTAATTTCATTAATTAACTCAGAATAATTTTTAGCTACAGATTTATTCTTTAGTTTCTCAATATCCTCTTTAATTTTTTGGAGATATTTTAATGCTTGTTCTGTCCTTGACTCAAGTTCATCAATATCATCCTCTTTTTGATAAATCCACCAATGAATTTCATCACCGAGAACTTCCTTTCCAAATTCTGTAAAATTAGATTCATTTTTAAAAGAATTTTTAATGAAATCTAGGTCATTACAATCTTTTGGTTCAAATTGCTCATATTTTGGATATACTTCCTGTATAATAGCTTTATTGTCTAATTCAATCTCAGATTTTAAGATATGCCAATGAATTTCACCCAACTTCAGAGAAGCACCAGAATATAAAATCTCATGCTCCTTGAGCTCCTCTTCAAACATTTATTCACTCCAAGTGTGGCGAAAGCAACTCATTAATCAGCTTCATCTTCAAAGCCTTCGTTGATTCAATCGTCTCACGGGCGGCGGCGATGGTCTCGTCAATCTGTGTAAGTATAGCAGCGATTTGTTTTTGTTCGTTTACTGAAGGCACTGGAATGTGAACATTACTTAATAATGCAGTATTAATTGAGGCCATTATTCCTCCGACAGCTACTTTTTTCATATATCCTTTAAAATCCTCATGTTTAAAATAGTTGGTTAAAAATCTAGGAGTTATTTTATCTTGATTTGGTCTAACTCTCAGTAATCGACCAGAAAATAACCAACCCTCTTCTCTTTTTGAGACTAAACAATTTCGATCAACAGAGCCTACACGGCTGAAAACAATATCTCCTTCTTTTAGAATATATTGAAATAAACGATTTTTATCTTCATCTGAAACAAATGGGAGATTGTTATTTGTTATACCATATTTCCCCAGATGTTCAACAGTAATTATGGGTGTTCCAGAATTAACATAATCACTTTGATGCAATTGCGCTCCAAAAGGTCCTGTTTTTATTGAACTAATTTCAGATAATTTTTTTATTTCCCATTCAACTGGAACCACCCCAACCTTCTTATCCTCTTTAAACTCCGTATGCCCAATTCCTTTATGAAAAAGCTCCCGCATCATAAGCTGTTTATAATGCTCAGCCTCTGCAAGGAACTGCTCATTTTTAACTATAACATCCTCCGCTGCCCAGAGAATATCAGCAATCCGGCGCTGTTCTTCTTTTGATGGAAGATAAAATTCAAAATTTGCTAAGTCACGCCACTTTGCTCTTTTTGACATTCCACCGGCTGAATGAGCATTTGTATAATCCCACAATTCAGACGAATTCAGAATTAATGGGAGATAACCATCAACAAGAAGCTCAGGATTGAAACGTAAAACGTACGCATCTCCGGAGCATACTCCATCAAAATTTGCCATTGAAGCACGTTTTAAGTAAGTATTTCTCCTACCAAAAAGAATATCGCCTTTTTTAAAGAGCTTCATTGATGAAGTTACATCTTCAGTGCTGCCCCAATTACGAATAGTAAAATCCCCGGATGTTAGGTGATCAAGACCCACGAAACATTCATATCCAGACTCAGATGGATTAGCAACTCTATCATTAATATCAAATGCAACATCACCTAATTTTACTGAAGTCCAGTTATCACAATTTAATTCATTCATGCATCCCAACCTCCTTAAGTATGCTAATTAGATCTTCAATTGATGCACCAAAATCCTCACATTTTTCATCCCATTCTGCGATGAGTTCATTTAAAGAAATTTCCTCTTCAGATTCATTTCCATTAAGAGGTTTAACATACATTTGAACACTCAAATTTCCATTTTGAGCAAGAATTTCCTCATTTTTCATGACTTTTGAAAAGCCATCAATATCTTCATATCTTTGATAACCATTAAGTATCCTTTTGCGGTGGTGAGATTCAATAAAACTCTGCGTTTTGGATTTAGTCACCTCTTTTTGAGCATCAATGAATATTACTTTTCCCTGTCTTTTCTTTGGTTTCTGAGTTTTACAGATAACAACACATGAAAACATCGGAGAATTATAAAACAGATTAGGGCCAAGTCCCAGGACACATTCAATCAGATCAGCTTCAATGAGTTTCTTTCTCATCTCCTTTTCGGCGTCCCGGAACAGAACTCCGTGAGGAAACAGGATTGCACACCGGCCCGTCTCCGGGTCCATGCTTTTTATGATGTGCTGGAAGAATGCGTAATCAGCACGGCCCTGGGGAGGAACACCAAACATATTCCGGCCCCATTTATCACTTGAAAAAGCTTCACGATTCCATTTTGAAATTGAATAAGGAGGATTTGCAAGAACCATATCAAATGTCTTTAAGCAGTCATTCTCAACAAAGGCAGGATTTGAAAGGGTATCTCCACGGATAATCTTAAAATCATCAATTCCATGCAAAAACATATTCATACGGCCAATAGAGGATGTTATCAGGTTAATCTCCTGACCGTAAAGTTTCAGGGTCCGGTAATCTCCGCCTTCCTCCTTCACCTGCAGGGCGGCGACAAGGAGCATTCCCGCACTACCGCAGGTCGGATCGTAGATCGATTCTCCCTCTTTCGGTTTGAGCATCTGCGTCATCAGCCGCACAAGGGTTCTGTTGGTGTAGAACTCCGCTGCCGTATGCCCGGAATCATCCGCGAACTTCTTGATCAGGTACTCGTAACCCTGGCCTAGTTCGTCCTGGGGGACTCTCTCGATCGATAATGTCTGCGAGGAAAAATGCTCAATCAGTTCGCGAAGGGTAGCATCGGATAAGAAATTCTTGTTTGTCCACGTAGTATCGCCAAAGATACCCTGGAGTTGTTCCCTGTTTGCTTCTTCAATCGAACGCATCGCATGCTGAATAGATAAACCGACATTCTCCGTAACGGCCCTTACATCATCCCAGTGCGACCCTTCAGGCACAGTGAAACGGTGGTCTTCCGGGAAAACTTCTCCGACTTCCTCTATTGCCTTCTCTGTTTCTTCATCATAGCAGTCACAAATACGCTTGAAATAAAGAAGCGGGAAGATATACTGTTTGTAATCCGATGCATCAATATATCCTCTGAGAAGAACTGCCGCTCCCCATAGATATTTTTCAAGTTCGTTCTGTGAGATGTGTCTGTTGTCGGCCACTTAGATCACCTTGTATTCGGACAGGAGCTCTTTCAGGTGTTTCTCTGCTTTCGTGCAATCCGCAGCCGCTGATTTAAGGCGTGAAAGGCCCTCTTCAACAGTCATTGGATCTTCCTCAATCACAGGCTCGACATACAAAGAGATGTTGAGATTGAAATCCTCCTCTGCAATATCATCAAAAGATGCGACCTTTACCGCTCCTTCAACATCTTTGTATTCTTCATACCAGGAATAGATCTGATCGACATTTTGTTCAAGAAGCTCGTTCTGGTTTCTGCCCTGCTTAAACTCCCCGGAAGCATCGATAAAGAGAACCTTGTTCTTCAGTCCTTCAGGCTTTTCTGCTCTGAAAATCAGGATACAGGCTGCAAGGGTTGTTCCATAGAAAAGGTTAGGCCCAAGACCGATAACAGCCTCAAGGAGATCCATCTCGATAAGCTTTTTGCGGATCTTTCCCTCGGCGCCCTTCCTGAATAATACGCCCTGTGGAAGAACGATGGCCATCCTTCCGGTTTCGTCTTCCATTGAGGTGATCATATGCTGAACCCAGGCATAATCTCCATAACTTTTTGGGGGAATTCCGCCGATGTTCCTGCCGTAAGGATCGTGCTCCCATACCTCTTCGCCCCATTTCTTTAATGAAAAAGGAGGATTGGCAATAACACAGGAGAATTTTTTAAGGCTACCAGCCTCATCGAAAAACGCCGGATTTCTAAGGGTATCTCCCCTGATAATCTGGAAGTCCTCTCTCCCGTGTAGAATAAGATTCATCCGGGCAATGGAGGATGTAGTCATGTTTTTTTCCTGCCCGTAAAGATGAAGCAGGTTTATATTTCCGCCATGATGCTGGATATAATTCAGTGCCTCAAGAAGCATTCCGGCGGTTCCCGCAGCAGGGTCATATACGCTCTCCTTTTCCTGCGGTTTTAAAATCCTCATCATAAGGGAGATTACTTTTCTCGGGGTGTAGAACTCTCCTGCTGCCTTATTGGATTCATCTGCAAATTTCTTTATCAGGTATTCATATGCTCTTCCGGCAATATCCGGTTCTACATTGGAATTTGAGAGGTTATGTTGAGAAAAGTGCTCTATCAAATCGTTTAGAAGTTCATCCGGAAGACGATCCTTATTTGCCCATTGTGCATCGCCAAAGATCTGATTAAGAGTTTTGTAATTTTCTTTCTCTATACATTGCATTCCTTTTAGGAGAGCGGTACCGACATTCTCTGTGTGCGTCCGGATATCATTCCAGTGGCATCCTTCAGGAATAAAAAATCTGAAGTTTTCTCTGAAATATGCCTCTTCTATATCACCATCTGCTTCCTGAAGAGCAATCTGGAATTCTTCGTCAAAAACATCACAGATTCTTTTATAGAATAAAAGCGGGAAAATATAGGTCTTAAAATCAGCTGCATCAATGACCCCTCTTAGCAGGTTTGCACCTTCAAAAAGCCAGGATTCAAGTTCTGAAATGGATATTTTTTCTTCTTTGATTGTATTCAAATTCTCTGCCCCATGGTTATAATAAAGAGTTGATTTTTGGTGTTTAAAATTGATCTTAATTGCTTCGAAAAAATGATTTAATAAAAAATATGATCAAAATTTAAATATAAAAAAACAAAATTTTTGCTATTTAAAGGATTAAATCAAAAACAATAAATATCATTTTTTTAATGTGATATTTATGCCGATAGAAGTTGGTCTTTGGAATATCACTTCTAATAATATAAGTAAAATCGAGTATTCATCAATTGATTCAGAAAAAAGACTTGAAGATGTTTTAAGCAGTAATATCTCGATACTTGATGATAACCTGCTCATAATTGGAAGGCAAACTCCTACAATTTTCGGGAAATATATTGATTTATTAGGAATTGATCCCGAGGGAAAAATTACTATTGTTGAATTAAAGAAGAACAAAACATCAAGAGAGGTCATTTCTCAAGTTTTGGATTATGCATCTTGGATTAAAGATCTCTCATATGATGAGATAAAAAATATCTGCAAAGATTATCGCAAAGAGGATTTTGAATCACTTTTTGCTCAAAAGTTTGGGATCTCTCCTCCGGAAAAAATAAATCAAGAGCACGACATGATAATTGTATGTTCTGAACTTGATAATGAAACTGAAAGAATACTAAACTATCTTTCTAATAATTATAGTGTTCCAATAAATGCTGTATTTTTTAGATTTTTTTCAGATTCAAATTCAGAATACCTTTCAAGAAGCTGGCTCATTGATCCCATTGAAGCAGAAGAAAAAATTTGCAAATCAGGAATACAAAATAAGGGAGAAACTTGGAACGGAAAAGATTTTGTTGTAAATATCGATTCGTATGATGGAATATCAATCTGGGAAGATGCACAAAAATATGGTTATATCACAGCTGGAGGCGGTGCTTGGCATATCAAATCCCTAAAAAATCTATTTGTTGGAGCTCGCATATTTGCTATGATTCCAAAAAAGGGATATGTTGGTGTCGGAAAGGTTATTGCAGAAAGTATCCCTATAAAGGATTTTAAAATCAACAAAGGGGATAAAGAAGTTTCAATATTGGATATACCTCTAAAATGTGAAGGAATTAAAAAGAATTCAGAAAATTTGGAAATTTGTACATATCTTGTCCGTGTAGAATGGCTTAGAAAAAATCAGGAGAATATGGCTTATTGGGAAACAGGTCTTAGAGGAAATCAAAATAGTGCTTTTAAATTGAAAAATAAGTTTACACTTGATAAATTAATAAAACATTTCAAATTAGAGGATTAATTGATCAAATAAGCTCTTAAAACCCAAAGAGATTGGAAAAATCCTCTTTTATAATTAAGATAACGAATCACAACTTTCACCCCCACCTTCAAATGAATTATTCATACTATAATCAAGAATCAGTTCACCTTTCTGAATCAGGTATTTGGCAAATGCCTTCTCAACCAAAGGAAGCCTTTCAAGGATCTCACGATCTATTCTTGGAGTAGCTTTCTTCATTGCATCAGCCTCTGGGATACAAATTGGGATTCTAATACTTTGCCAATGTATAATGTGTCAGTTAATGTAAATCCAATATTGTATATTATATAATTCAATGTAAATAATTTTGCCATAAATAACCATTAGAGAGATCTGGTATATATAATTTTACCTTTTTGATATATAAATTAAAAAATATATTTAAATTTTAACGTTAATTTTTGAAAAGTGCGGAAAATCTCAGATATTCATCAGATTTAAATCAGGAGAATAAATTATAATAAATAGTTTATATTATAGATCTACAAAAAATATAAATTCTCCTTCGGGCGCTTACGATTTAAACAAATTTAAAAAAATTAGGCTGAGGAGAACTGCTGAATAATCCTTCCAAGTTCTTCTGGATTCTCTCTGGCCTTTGCTGTTATTGCCTGCTGGATAAATGACATGACCTCCTCCATTTCAAGTGCAGTTTTATCATTCAATGCCAGACCGCATTTTCTGCAGAATTTTGTGCTAAATCCATTTACAGCATAACACCTGGGACATTGGATCGCTTCAAGTAAAACCTCATCTTTCCTCTCCGGCGGCTTAATACCTTCATAATGATAGAATGTATCATCCATATACTTGTCATCAAGGTGAAGATATGTTGCAAGCTGGTCTGTTGTAATCGTACCCCAGCACATCTTCTTTATGTAACTCTCAGGATAACCGGCCTGAACAAGATGCGTAATTCTTGAATGCCGAAACGTGTGAGTTGTAACATTATGTTTTATTTCAGCTCTTTCTACAAGAATTTTAATTTGCTTGCGCAGACCTGCATATGTTAACGATTTATGTACAGGTCTTTCAGGATCCCTTTCTCCGGGTTTTTCTTTTGGACTATTGTTGACAAAAGTTAGAAAAACCGGCATTTCAGGAGTTATCTCATACGGATAGTCATCCTTCCAGCTCGCAAGATAGTTAGTACTGTTTGCAAGGAGAATACGCCTTGCAATTCCAGTCTTGAATTTAGTATTTACCACAAGTCCGGTATCCCTGAACTCGACATCACCCCAGGTTAATTCTCCAATCTCTCCACTCCGGAATGCTCCTTCGTACATCACTGAGATCAATGCACGATCCCTGCTGTTTTTGCAGGCATTTATAATGGCCATAACCTCCCGATGTTTTAAAATATCAGCAACGGTTTTTGTCATCTTATCCTTTGCCGGAGGATCCTTCTGAGTTTCTTTTGATTACAGGTTTTTTCGTGCGGCATCTGTATACTGACAACTAATAACCAGAGTTTTATTAACTTTAGTTACTGAATCCTCTTTTCAGGTAAATGCCCGGATAAAAATAAAAATGAAAAATAAAAAATTGATTTATCTGCTTATAAAATACGAATTAAAGTTTCTTATCCCACCATTCAGGATATTTGCTCTTCTGCCTTCTCTGCCACAATCTGGCTCCGATAATTATCAGCAGAATTACCACAATGCCCAGAATGACAGGCATCAATAATGAGGACTGATTCTCTGCCACCGGTACAGGTGCTTCTGTCTGAACAGACAGGGTGGTTGCAACAGGTGTTAATATTTCAGTTGCGGCAGGGGCCTGTGTTTTCTCTGCTTCCGCTTCAGGAATCACTGTCGCACCCTCCTCAATTCCTATCGCAAACCATGAAAATGAAGGGGTTTCTGCACTGTAATAGTAATACCCGCCTTGCTCTTTGACAAACACTGTCGGAAGGGCGGCCCATACGCCGTCTTTGTAGTGGAGCATGACAACATCACCCAATGTATAGCCTTTGTCTGAAAGCCAGCTCTTTGTTACCTTAAACTCAAAGACTCCGCCTGAGACATCAGATTCACCGGCATGGTATGTCTTAACCTCCTCGTACTCGTAGACATCTGTGTCAGGGGCATTTGCTATCGATGAGGGAAGATAGCTCTGTTTCTTTACAGTCACCATCAGGTTTGGTGTATCCTCATTTACCTTCACTGAGAGTTCGTTGACTGCACCTTTGCCCTCAAAGCCGAATGAGGCAGTATCTCCGGCTTTCAGGTTATTTGATGATCCAACTCCTGTATCAGTGTTTGAGCCTCCGCCGCCCGAAGTTGATGCTGCCGGTGCAGGAAAAGCTCCCACTCTATATGCATCTGCGAATGTAACCATACCCCCATCAGCATTTGTTATCACAATATCCCATAATCCTGCAGCAGCTCCGTTGAGATCTAAAGTGCAGTCGATCTGTGTAGTGCCTGTAAGTGTCTCGCCTGTTGCCGCAATTTCGGCACCTGCATCGTTTACAATCTTAACCTGCACTCCGGGGGCAAAATCAGTTCCGGTTATCCGAATGGCAGTTAAAGTATAAACAGATGTGAAAGACGGCAACTGCGATGTTCCGAATATATACGCGGCACCGGAATCACTACCTGCACCTCCCACAGTATCATTCCCAGGTGCCCCCACAATGGCAGAATCACCACTGATGGAAACAGAATTCCCAAACTCATCCCAATATGCAATATATTCTGTTGACTGGAATTTCTTAACAAGACCCCAGTTGTCTGCTCCACCACTGTCCTTTTGGAAGATATATGCGGCACCGGCATAACTGCCCGCAGCATCATTCCCAAGTGCCCCCACAATGGCAGAATCACCACTGATGGAAACAGAAGCCCCAAAATAATCACCCGCTGCAATGTATTCTGTCGAATTAAACCTTTGAATCAGTCCCCAATTGTCTGCTCCACCACTGTCCTTTTGGAAAATATAAACGGCACCGGCACCACTGCCCGCAGTATCATTATCATATGCCCCCACAATGGCATAATCGCCGCTGATGGAGACAGAATACCCAAAATAATCACCCGCTGCAATGTATTCTGTCGAATTAAGCCTTTTTACCAGTCCCCAGTTGTCTGCTCCACCACTGTCCTTTTGGAAGATATACGCGGCACCGGCAACATTTCCTCCACCTGCAGTCTTATTCAGTTTTGCCCCCACAATGGCATAATCGCCGCTTACAGAGACGGAATGCCCAAACTCATCCCCTGCAGCAATATACTCTGTTGAATTGAGCCTTTTTACCAGTCCCCAGTTGTCTGCTCCACCACTGTCCTTTTGGAAGATATAAGCGGCACCGGCAACATTTCCTCCACCTGCAGTCTTATTCAGATGTGCCCCCACAATGGCATAATCGCCGCTTACAGAGACAGAATGCCCAAACTCATCCCCTGCAGCAATATACTCTGTTGAGTTGAGCCTTTGAACCAGTCCCCAGTTGTCTGCTCCACCACTGTCCTTTTGGAAGATATACGCGGCACCGGCACCACTGCCCGCAGTATCATTATCATATGCCCCCACAATGGCATAATCGCCGTTTAAAGAAACAGAAATCCCAAAATTATCCCCCACTGCAATGTATTCTTTTGAATTGAGCCTTTGAACAAGACCCCAGTTGTCTGCTCCACCACTGTCCTTTTGGAAGATATACGCGGCACCGGCACCACTGCCCGCAGCATCATTCCCATATGCCCCTACAATGGAATAATCACCGCTGATGGAGACAGAATACCCAAACTTATCCCCTGCTGCAATATAATCGGAAGACTGCAGCTTTTCTACCTTTCCAAAAATGGGATCGATTGCCACCGGATAGACTGCACCGGCATCATCGATCTCCCAGTAAATTGCATCTCCTGAGAATCCAAACCATGAATTAAGAACTCTGCCTTCTGCATCGGTTGCGCAGATTCCGCCGTAGCTGAAAACAGGACCGTTTTTATCAGAGAAGCAGATGCTCTGCCCGTCAGCAGATAATGATGGTATAAAATCTCCTGCGATATCAAATCCGGCAACAAGTTCTCCTGTTCCGGGGGGAGAATGCAGAACATCCATCCCGTGCTCAATACCTTCATCACTGTTGATATACCACTCGGAAAAGCCGTTATTAAAAGATCTTATCTCATTTCCACTTACGGCAAGACGCCCGGGCCCGGGTGAAAATAGTTTTTCATACCGCCCGATCTCCTTTAAAGTGAATGAAAAATAGCCCATTTCAGACTCAAATAAGAATTTACCAGAACCGTCAGTTGAAAGCAGAAGTCCGTCGGCGCTGCAATAAGTGCTCCATCGCCCTGTGTCTTCATCATATATGAATGAAGAGGAGGAGACAGGTTTGTTTTCATCTCCAAAATCAAAAAGAGACGGCATTTCGCTGATATCAGGCAGATTTAAAACCAATGCGGATGCAGGAGCAGAAGCTGCAACTGCAGATATAATCAGAAACAACAACCAGAATTTTTTAAGCATGCAATATCCCAAGTATAATCCAAAAAATGAGGCCATTTTATGAATTTATTTTGGTTATATTTTTTTTATATTTATCAATGCCGGATTTAATAAATTAGGACTTACGCACTTCAACAAAAAAAAATCAAATTGAATATTTTGGATAATTCATATAATTAGCAACTTCATCCCTATGAATTCCCATTTTGGTTTCAAACCAGCTCTTTCCTTTTTAAATCCTATTGATTTCCAGTCTCAAATAGACTCTTAAAGAAAACTGTATATGATATCTTTGTGAAACTTCCTTTCTGGACTGACATTTATCCACTCCCCAGAATTGCTTTAAAGCTCTATGATAATTTTCAATTTTCCATGCTACTTTGTTCATTTTGTCCCTTCCTTACGGTTTCATATCGACTAGATCTGTTGCCCAGAATTGAGGAGCCTGATCCTTGAATTTTACAAAAATCCTGATGAATCCATATGCTTTTAGATGTACAATCATAAACGAGCAGTTCAGAGCCGCCAGCTGATGCGCCTTGATAAGACAATTCTTACCAGACTAGAAAAGGATGGATTTATAAAAAGAGAAAAACAGGGCAGGAATATTCTTGTATCTTTGACAGAGACAGGCCTTTATGCAGCATGCGCAAGCGGGCTATATAAAAAATAATTCTTTTTGTGTATTATTACATTTTTCAATTTTACTGAGAGTTAATGCACATAGAGGATGAGTTATCACCCCCACCTTCAAAAGAATTATTCCTGCTAAAATCGAGAATCAGCTCCCCTTTCTGAATAAGGTATTTGGCAAAAGCCTTCTCAACCAGAGGAAGCCTTTCAAGAATCTCACGATCTATTCTTGGGATGGCTTTCTTCATTGTATCAACCTCCAGGATACAATGCGGAATTGTGATACTCTACCAATGTATAATGTGTCAGTTAATGTAAAACTAAAGTTTTCCATAATATAATCAAGCATGAATATTAATTTCATAAATAAATGTTGAAAATTTCTGATATATATAATTTTACCTAATTTGATAAATAATTCAAAAAATATAATTGAAAGTTAACGTTAATTTTTGAAAAGTGCGGAAAATATTAGATATCTACATGATCAATACAAGAAGAATTAATTATAATATTTTATTTATATTGCCGATTTACAAAAATTAAAGATAATCCTTTAGACGCTTCAAATTAAAAAAATTTAAAAAAATTAGGCTGAGGAGAACTGCTGAATAATCCTTCCAAGTTCTTCTGGATTCTCTCTGGCCTTTGCTGTTATTGCCTGCTGGATAAATGACATGACCTCCTCCATTTCAAGTGCAGTTTTATCATTCAATGCCAGACCGCATTTTCTGCAGAATTTTGTGCTAAATCCATTTACAGCATAACACCTGGGACATTGGATCGCTTCAAGTAAAACCTCATCTTTCCTCTCCGGCGGCTTAATACCTTCATAATGATAGAATGTATCATCCATATACTTGTCATCAAGGTGAAGATATGTTGCAAGCTGGTCTGTTGTAATCGTACCCCAGCACATCTTCTTTATGTAACTCTCAGGATAACCGGCCTGAACAAGGTGCGTAATTCTTGAATGCCGAAACGTGTGAGTTGTAACATTATGTTTTATTTCAGCTCTTTCTACAAGAATTTTAATTTGCTTGCGCAGACCTGCATATGTTAACGATTTATGTACAGGTCTTTCAGGATCCCTTTCTCCGGGTTTTTCTTTTGGACTATTGTTGACAAAAGTTAGAAAAACCGGCATTTCAGGGGTTATCTCATACGGATAGTCATCCTTCCAGCTCGCAAGATAGTTAGTACTGTTTGCAAGGAGAATACGCCTTGCAATTCCAGTCTTGAATTTAGTATTTACCACAAGTCCGGTATCCCTGAACTCGACATCACCCCAGGTTAATTCTCCAATCTCTCCACTCCGGAATGCTCCTTCGTACATCACTGAGATCAATGCACGATCCCTGCTGTTTTTGCAGGCATTTATAATGGCCATAACCTCCCGATGTTTTAAAATATCATTAACGGTTTTTGTCATCTTGTCCTTTCCCGGAGGATTTATTCTTCTTAATTTTTTCTCAGGGATGTCAACAATCTCCTCTTCCTCCAACCAGAGATAAAATCTTTTTATGAAACCAATATGATCACGAAGTGTGTTCTGCTTGTATGAAGTGCCTTTTTCTGTCTTCCTTGATTTCATCTCATCTATGGCAAGGCTTAAGTCAGCATATGTACTGTCTCTAAATTCCCCAATATAATCCCGCCAGAGAAAAAGAGACCGTGCAATTTTGATCTTTCTCTGTGTGGAAATATGAAGCTCATTTGATTTTTCTGCGAGGAAAGTTTCAATCAATTTTCTATCATCACTTGAGATTCGGCCACTGTTTTCAGCTTCCCTATACGCCCTTTTAAGATTAGATAAAGCTTTCTCTTCAGAGGTATGAAATGCCCTTTTAATTTTTATAACATTGTTTTTATTTTTCATAAAATTATTGTACTTTGAACAATATATAAATCTTATGGAGCTCTTAACCTCCCGTTCGAAGCCTCACCGACAGCATTAGAATATGAGGCTTTTGGCCTCTTTTTAAGTCTTTAGAGCATATTTATACAGTTTATCATAGCTTTTAAGTCTATAAATATATCATTCGCTTAAACAAGTTTTAGTTCACAGAATAGACGTAGTTCATACAGTCAAAATCTGCGTGATTTTTCTTTATTTTTGATCCTCATTTTTACCTTGCGGAACTGATGTGTCTAAAAACCTTAATGAAGCATTTCATGAACTGATAATTATCGAGCACGACCCTGGCCTCTATGAAAATGCAACAGATATATGCAGAAGAGATTGGAAAAAGGTACAAAGAAATCTCCCCCTGATGCGACAATTATTTATTTCTGGCCTTTTCCGGATATCATAACCAGAAAATACATGGAAAAATCAGCAGACAGAATTACTTTAATTAAAAATCTGAAGATTAAAAAAAGACAGTTTAAGACACCCTGGTTTCTTTCAGGCCAGACCGCCAAAAGAGTATTCATTTGAGAATTTTCTGATTAATATTCAATATTGGAACTCACCATCTGCAATGAGTTTACGTATCTGATGACGCACATAAATCTCCATTACAGACCCTAAAATATTGTATATCGGATTTATCGGGACATCAACAAAATATTTCGTTCTTTTATCAAACCAGCCATTTCCCTTCCAGTATTCATAATCTCTCGGGGATATCCCGCCCAACTCCTCAAATGAACCACGTGCGCCACGAAAATAGAGTACGTCATATAAGGAGGGTGATTTATGTTCCTTTCTTTGCAGAGCAAGTTGAAATTTATCAGCCGCCTCCTTTAGTTTCTTCTCGTTTTCCAGAACCAGTGATTTTGGAATATGAATGCCGGCGGGAGTCATAAGGCCAATCTGATTAACCACATCAAATCCCCAAACACTGGCAACGAGATCCATATATTTGAGAACTTCCTTTTGTCCAATTCCACCGGCAGTTGTAATAAGAAGAGCTTTTTTATCAAAGAAACAGGGGCGATGAAATATATATGAGAAACGGTCAACGAACATTTTGAACAATCCGGAGACATTCATGCCATAAACAGGGGAAGCAAAAATAACCCCGTCAGCGTCATGCATCTGCTGCTCTATTGAAGTGGCATCATCTTTTATCGGGCAGTATTCCTCACCTTTTAAAAAGCAGGTGTAACAACCCAGACAATGGGAAAGATTGACATCCGCAAGCATAAGATACTGAAACTCCGCATTTTCAATGGATTTAAAATGCTCTTCAATCTGTTTCACCGCATTGTAGGTATTACCTTTTCTGTGACTACCCATAATAACAAGAATTTTCATTAGACACCCTCGGATTATTTGTTTTTTCAGGAACGAAAAATCTTTTCCTGGCAAATGTGAACCTAACTATAACAGGTATAAAAATAAAAAATCCTGAAATTCCGGTAAATATATCATATGAAATTTTTTAAAATTCAAAACGTAATATTCAACGAATATTTTTTATTTTGTCTAAACGATCTTAGTGCATGAGTGTGGCAGACGAAGCAATCAAAAAGGCAGTGGACCTCGGCGCCACAGTGGCTGGTTTTGTTCCTGCAAAAAAATTGAAAAACTGTCCTTCTGCATTAAGTGCAGGTCCACAGGGATTTCAAAACTTCACCGGCTCAATAATGGTACTTGGCCTCTATCATGATCCCGACTGCCCGGAGATGGATTTGTGGGAGGAAGGACGAAGCACCAAGGGAGATCGAATGCTGCATCGTATGACAAAAGAATTGTGCAGGTGGCTAAAAGATGTGCATGGAATTGACGCACATGATATCCCCTATCAGGTTCATAATGCAGGCATATATCTAAAGGATGCAGCTATATTAGCCGGATTAGGATGTATTGGCAAAAACAACCTGGTAATCGTCCGGGGATATGGTCCGAAAATAAGGTTCAGAGCACTATGGGCTGATCTCAAGACCCCTGAGCCTTCGATCCAACAACAACCCAATTTTTGCGATGTATGCAGTGCCCCCTGCCATGTAAATTGTCCAATGAATGCATTCTTCGACGGTAAATATCACCGTGAAAAATGCCTCAAAAGAATAGATGTGAACAAAAAAACAGCTTACAAAAATTCTTTGGAAACAGGAAGTAAAAAACAAATAGACCATTGCCGAATCTGCGAACTTGTCTGCCCCGGAGGGCAGAAGGAGTAAATAAAGGATTTTGAATTTGAATAATCACGGGTTTGGCAGGAATGCATTATCTAAATGTATGAAAATGCCCAACTTTACATAATTTTTCCCCCTTAAACATCAGTCAACATCGCAAAACCTTTTTTCTAAAAATTTAGACAGTCATTGCATTATTATAGTAAGGAAAATCCAAATTTAAAGGATACATATATTTATACTTCGGCGGAGAATCCAGAAAATTCTAAAGGAAATAATATTTTATCAGATAAGCCAGATATTTCAATAATCTTCATTGTTCATTTATATGAAAGAATTTTTATTTCAGAAAATACGCAATTTGCCACATATTTATGCATGTCAATATAGCAAATTATTTAGATAAACAAAAGCCAAACATAATTTATCTGGGATGGGACATGAAAGGGGAAAATCCGGAAGAATCCACAATATCAGTCTTATATGTAGATGACGAACCAATGCTTCTTGATATTGGAAAAATCTACATTGAAAAATCAGGCAATTTTAATGTAACGAAAGCACAAAACGCTAATGCAGGGATTGATCTGTTAAAGGACAAATCCTTTGACTGCATAATCTCCGATTACCAGATGCCCGGAATGGACGGGATAGAATTTTTAAAGCAAATAAGAAATAAAGGCAACAATACACCCTTTATCATCTTCACAGGTAAGGGACGTGAAGAAATAGTAATTGAGGCAATAAACAACGGTGCTGATTTTTATGTCCAGAAAGGGGGTGAGCCTAAATCCCAGTTTACAGAACTTCTGCACAAAATCAGGCATGCAGTTTCAGCCAGAAAATCCGGGGAAGAATTAATAAAATCCGAAAAAAAGTATAAATATCTCGTTGAAAATTCCCCAAATTTTATATTCAGTTATGATTTGGACAACCGGTTCAAATCAGCAAATAGTGCATTATGTGAATTTCTGGGATTGTCTGAAGAGGAGATTATTGGCAAAAATTACGAGGAGCTTGATTTTCCGGAAAAAACATACAATTATCTATACAAACTTCATGAAAGGGTTTATGAAACAGCAGATGTTGTAAAGGCAGAGAATACAATAAAAATGCCAGGTGGAGAGATCCATTATTATAATATTATTTTAATTCCGGTCTTTGATCAAAAGGGTTTTGTTACGGGAATAATGGGCAACAGTACAGACATTACCGACAAAGTCAATTCTGAAAAGGATCTAATTGAGAAGAACCATAAACTGCTTCTGCTAAATGAGGATCTATCGGCAGCAGAAGAAGAGATTAGACAGCAATTTGAAGAAATTGCAAAATCACAGCATTTTCTCATTGAAACAAACCAGTATATGGATGCACTTTTCAACAATTCAGCATCCCTTGTCCTTGTATGGGACAATAATTTCAGGGTCACCAAGGTAAACAAAGCTGTTGAAGAGATGACCGGAATTTCAGGCAAAATTTCAAAAGGACTCCCACTTGATGATATAATAACTCCTGATAAAAAAGATGAACTTACTGAAAAATTAATGCATTTAAGTTCAAAAGACCATATCAGAGGATTTGAAACCAAGATTAAAAACCTTTCAGGAGAGATCAGAACTGTCCAGTGGGATATTGCCAGGATCTATGATTATGCCGGCAAACAGATCTCAACAACCGCACAGGGTCAGGACATTACAAAAAATATTGAATACCATAACCGGCTTTTAGAGAAAAACAAAAAACTCCTCCTTGCAAATGAAGAAATTGCTGCAGCAGAGGAAGAGCTTCGCCAGCAGATGGACGAGATTGCCATATCACAGAGAATTATCAGTAAATCTGAAAGGAGGATATCTGATTTTCTGAATCTTCTTCCTGATCCGACATTTGCAATTGACAGGTCTGGAGATATAATCGTCTGGAACGCTGCAATGGCAGAGACTTACGGTCACTCTGCTGAAGAAATGATTGGAAAGGGCAATCACGAATACTCAAAACTCATGTATGGTCATTATCGCCCGACCCTTGTTGACATGCTCCTGAATTATGATGAAAATCTCATTACTGAGAATTACAAATCCTGTTCTTTCAAAAACGGAAAACTGGAAGGATATGTTTCATACAAAAACGTCAACGGGCAAATTGTAACACTCTGGGGCATTGCAACACTCCTCTACAATGAAGACGGCGAAGTTGAGGGGGCAATAGAAACATTCAGAGATGTAACAGATATTGAAAAGAACAGAAAAGAGCTTGAGAAAACAAATGAAGAACTTTCAGCGGCAGAAGAAGAGATAAGACAGCAGTTTGATGAGATTGCAACCGCCCAACACACCCTGATTGAAACAAACCAGTATCTGGAAAAACTCTTCAACAACTCCGCATCTCTCGTCCTTGTCCTGGACAATGATCTGAGGATAACAAAGGCAAACGAAGCGTTTGAGAAGCTGACTGGGATATTGGAAAAAGACCTGATAAACATCTGTCTTTATGATCTAATATCCGGGGATAAAAAGGAGGAAATTCTCTTAAAAATAAATGAGACAAAGAAAATGAAAAAGATTACCGGCTTTGAAATAGCAATTAGATCAGCTTCAGGAGAGGAAAGAAGAATTCTTTGGGATATTGCACAGATCTTTGATTATTCAGGGAAGCATATTGCAACTACCTGGCAGGGGCATGACATAACAGACATCCTGGAATACCAAAACCGGATTCTTGAGATAAATGAGAAGCTCAATATAGCAAATGAAAAGCTTGCAGCGGCAGAAGGGGAACTCCGGCAGGCACACCACCAGTTAAAGCTCATAACAGGCATCACAAGGCATGATATCCTCAACAGCATCATGGCCGCCGAGGGTTATCTTGACCTGATAAATTGTTCTGATGATTCAGAACGGGATGATTACCTAAATAAGCTAAATGATGTAATCCAGAAGATTCAAATGCAGATCGAGTTCACAAGAGAATATGAAACACCCGGTTCACATGCACCTGCCTGGCAGGATTTAACTGATATTTTGTATGATCTGGATTCCAAAGCAGGAGTCCCTATTCAAACCAGTGCCTGCAAAGTAGAAATATTTGCAGACCATATGCTGAAGAAAGTTTTTGAAAGCCTCCTTGACAATACACTGCGCCACGGAGGAGACAATCTCTCAGGGATAGAGGTAAACTGCATGCAGGCTGACAAAGGAGAGCTCCGGATTATATGGGAAGACAACGGCCCAGGTATCATAGATGCCGATAAAGAAAAGATATTCGAACAGGGGTATGGGAAAAACACAGGGCTTGGATTATTCCTTGTCCGTGAGGCCCTGAAGATATCAGGCATAAAAATACATGAAGCCGGCATTTATGGCAAAGGAGCACGGTTTATTATGACCGTGCCACAGGGAAGATACCATATCATCCAATAATCTTATGGGGACAGCATGTAAAAAAATCATCACTAAATTTTTTGATATTAAAATCTAAAAAATGGTATTTTGTCCTTTTCTTTAATCAGAACTTATCTTCATTAAACCTGTAAAGGTACCAGTCCTGCCTTTTAGCGCCACTTTTCTCATAAAATTCAATTGAAGGTTTGTTCCATGTAAGAACAGTCCAGTCCATCCTTCCACATCCTCTTTTTGCAGCCTCGCTGCGGCAAAAATCAAAGAGTTTTCGTCCTATTCCTTTTTTTCGGCATTCCTCAAGGACAAAGAGATCTTCAAGATAAAGGGTGGACTTTGCGAGAAACGTCGAATAGGTAAAATAAAACGTAATATATCCTGCCGGGACACCATTTACAACAGCCAGATATGCTTCATATTTTGGATTTTCTGAGAATGCATCCTTTTGAAGGCGGCATTTTTCATCGTTACCGGGAGGAGTTAATTTTTCGTATACGGCAAGTTTTTCAATGAGGGATGTAAAAACCGGAAAGTTTTCCTCTGTTAATTTTTCGATTGTAATTTCTTCCATCTGCATTATCCTCATATTATTTACCACCCCTTCAAAAAAGATCTTTTGATTAATTTATCAGAAACTGAAAATTTTTTTCAGATTTATTTTGGGAGAAAATCTATAATTGCAAAAATAAAGAATTATTCATTAACCAACATGCTGTTAATATTCACATTTCCATTTGTATTCTCTATCAAAATCTTACTCCCCCCATCTCCTAATACTCCTTCCATGTGAGTTTCTTCCGTCTTCGTGAAATTTATTGCAATATTTTCCACAGAGATTATTCCATTCATTGTTTTCATCTCAATATCAGCATTGAGTGACGGAATTATATAAGCAGTAATTTTTCCATTGATGCATTTTATATTGACATCACCCTTAATATCAAATATCTCAACAATAATATTTCCATTGGAAACCTCCAGATTGCCAATACCCTTTGTTTCCTCGACATTTATATTGCCATTGACCACATGTGCTTTCACATATCCATTGACGTTTTTCATTGTTACCACTCCATTTGAACATGATGCAAAAGTGTCCCCTTTGGTACCTGAAATCCTTATCTCTCCGTTTGATATTTCAACGAAATCAACCACAGCATTATTGGGAACTTTGATATCCATATCAACAGAAACCCTTGGAGGGATGACAGTCAGGGATTTTGTTTTAATCGTTATCTCATTGTCACTTTTTATAGAAGTTATTTCAACTTTTTTCAGTTCATCCTCCCCGTAAAGAGTGCTTTTAATGGCGTTCAATGTGATTGTATCACCCTCCCAGCCATTGATTGAAATCTGGCCATTAATATTGTCAACTTTCAATACAGTATTGTCATCTGCTTCATATTCATCATCGAATTGCTCGGTCACTTCAGGTTCCGGGGCAATATCTGTACATCCCGAAAAGGCAACGGCAAGAAATACTGCCAAAAACAAAGATACAAAAAAAATTCTTTTCATCATGATCTTCCTTACCACCTGAGATATGACTAATAATATATTAAATATCCAGAAGATGTCCGGCCATCATGCAACTTTTGAACCTCATTTGGTTATGCAGAAATTGTAATATTTGTTGGCGACTGATAAACATTCGGAACAATTTCCCACCATGAAGATAACTTATCACAGTCTGGAAAATCATTTTAATCCCTTATTTCAGCAATGAGAGTTGTTACCCCTACTTCTCAAATGCCTGTCTCTCCAAACATATATATCAGATAAAATTGCTCTACATTAATTAAAAGGAGAATATTATGTTTTCAAAATATAATTTGACATTTGGATATGCTCATAAAGTATCCGGAGTTCTATTGATCTTAATGCTCTTTGCAGGACCTGTGATGGCTCTGGAATCCGGAGTTATGGTAAATTCAGATAAAGAGATTGTTGCAAAGGGAGACAAAATCACGATATCAGGAAGTGCTCCCGGTTCAGATGATGTGTCATTTTGGTTATTTGGGCCTGACTATCAGACCCGGATGACACTGCACCCGGAAATGGATACAGAATTTTCCTGGGAATTTATTCCTGATGGTGCCAACGATACCTTCATCTTTACTCCTGATGAAAGCAGAATGATTGTCATCTCTCCCAACGATCGTTCGTACACACTTCAAAGTGGGCAATATTACTTTATTTTACAGACAAAGGGTGATGACAAAAAATTTGACATTAAGAGCACATATTCCGGTGGCATTCTGGAGATAATATCATTAAAAGACAATCGCAGTAAATTAATGACATACTGTGCAGGTTGTCCAGCTGGTTCTGAGGCTGCAGACGCCCTTATCGGATTACTTGATGCACCTGAGGTTGATGATCAATATGCAAAACTATCATTCCTGGTAGAGGAACCATGGGCCAGAATCAATGAGATTCCAGATATATCCACAGGGGATGCCCTGAAGATCACAGGCACGACCAACCTTGCGCCAGGCAACGAATTTATAATCCAGATCTTATCCTCATCCAATACTCCAGATAAAAGCCAGGAGGAACAACAGACCGGTGAATTAAAGCGTGTTTCTGATGTTGTTAGTGTGATTGAGGGGAAACAGTACAATACCTGGTCCTATGAGGCTGATATCAGTACATTTGTACCTGGCAAATACCTTATAGTAATTAACCGGGATGGTTATGATTCCCATCTTGCATGGTCCACCTTCGATATTGTGCCAAATATCGAGACTACAGAAACTTCCGGTGTAACCGAGCCTACACAATCCGGGATCACCCCCCTGCCTTTCTTTGGTGCTCTGATTCTTCTGAGTATTGTTCTCACAGGCAGGAGAGAGTAAAAATGTGTTAATCAGAAATCTGATATCTCCAATTATTTTCCACTCTGTCGAAACCCAACTTCTATGAGGTCTGAGCATCAGATTCATCTAAATCACCGCACTGAAACAGACTGGTGGGAAGAAGCAAGAAGCACTCCGGGGGGATCGAATGCTGCGCCGTATAACAAAAGAATTGGCCGGATGGCTAAAAGAGGTGCATGGGATTGATCCACATGATATCCCCTATCAGATTAATGATGGCGGCATCTACCTGAAAGATGCCGCAGTAATGACAGGTCTTGGAGTCATCGGCAAAAACAACCTGTTAATCGTTCCTTTTTATGGTCCAAGAATAAGGTTTAGGGCATTGTGGATTGATCTTGAGCCTCCTGAACCTTCTACCTCGCAAAAACCTCTTTTTTGTGAGGAATGTAATTCTCCCTGCCATATCAAATGTCCTATGAATGCATTCTTCGACGGGAAATATCACCGTGAAAAGTGTATGGAAAGAATGAATGGGAACAAAAAAAGAGCTTCTAAGAATTCTTTGGAAACAGGAATTAGCAGGCCGGTTGACCACTGCCGTATCTGCGAACTTGTTTGTCCCGGCATTCGGAAATGATAATCCTCCAGTCCTAACGGTGGGATTTCACTGATAAAACATATGTGTTATTCTGACCGGATTTGACGCCCCATTTATCCAGAAAAAAATTAAAAAATAATAATTTTCCGGTTTTAATTCTTTTTTTGTTTCTCATTATCCTTTATCCTGAATAACTTATCTTTTGGCCTGACGATAAATGGTATTTTTATTCCACATCTTTCACCCTTCCCTGCGGATTCTACAGACTGATGATTAATTTGTATTTCATTTATTACAGTATTCCGGGCAGGAGTAGTTTTTCCATATACTAATATTTTATCTCCGATTTTTAAACTGCCGGCACGAATTAAGAATTCCGCAACCTGTATTTTTTTATAATATGTTACAACTTCCCCGCAATATATTTTGGATTCTCTGGCGTCAGGACCTCTGCTAATCCAGTCTTTCTCCAGACCTTTGTAAAAGCCCTGTGAGAATCCCCGGTTATAGGCTTTTCCGAGTTCTCTTTTTAGTTCGCCAACAAGCCGGGAACTATATTCCCCGGACTCTATAGCATTCAAAACCTTTCTGTAACAGGACACAGTAGTTTTTACATATTCAGGAGGTCTGATCCTCCCTTCAATTTTAAAAGAGCTAATACCTGCCTCAATCAGTTCGGGAAGTATTTCAATTGAGCATAAATCTTTTGGGCTGAGAACAAAATTGTGTCCAAGAATATATGAATTATCCTCTTCTTCAACATCAGTTATTCTGTAAAGTCTCCGGCAGGGTTGTAAACACTGGCCCCTGTTTGCGGATTTACCGAATGTATCGGCAGAGAGAAAACACCTGCCCGACATACTTACACACATAGCGCCATGAGTGAAAGTTTCAATCTCACAGTTTAATCCTTCATATTCAGCCTGTCTGCTGATTTCAGAAATATCCGATAATGAACATTCTCTTGCGAGAATTATTCTGTCAGCACCTAAATCCGAATAAAATTTGAATGCCTGATAATTTGATACACTGGCCTGAGTTGAGATATGTATTGGTATTCCTGCTTTTTTTGCAATATTTAATACTGCCATATCCCAGCAGATTATTGCATCCACTCCAGCAGTTTTGGCAGCCAGGATAACTTTTTCTAATTTTTCCAATTCTTTATTGTAATAAATCGTATTAAGTGTAAGATACCCTTTTTTATTGTTTTCATGCAGATAACGCATAACAACAGGAAGCTCATTAATCTCAAAATTCCCGGCATTATCCCGCATGTTCATATTTTTTATTCCAAAATATACAGCATCTGCACCATTTTCAACAGCCGTTTTTAAACAGGACCAGTCCCCGGCAGGTGCCAGTAGTTCAATTTTTTTCATCCTGTCTGATTATTTTGACTTTGTCGGATTAAAACCATTTATTATTGACAATTATAGATCTTATTGAAAATCCAAGGATACCTGAATCATTATTGAAGATATTAATGTCTGAATTCTTCAATATCAAAGCTCAAAAAAGACAAATCTGAAAAGAATGGACCTGCATAAGAAATGTCAGGACAGCTATTTAGAACCGTTAAAGGCCGAATATGTTTTTCATGAAAATAATCACTCAAAAATTGGGTTATTTTATCTTATATGCTGATTTTAAATTCAAAATCAGATCTCATATCATATCTGAAAATCTCATATTTTCCATTTCTGTCATCAACCCATATAATAAAGTCCTCTGAGATTGCGGGGTTTATCTGATTTGAGGGATCACTGGTTATTCTTTTTTCAAAATTATTTGGAATCGAATACCTGTATATATCCCAGTTACCATTTCTGTCATCCATCCAGACAATATAATCACCATCAATTGCAGGATTTATCTGATTTGAGGGATCATATGTGACCCTTGACTCAATATTGCCGGGGATGTAATATTTGTATATGTCCCAGTTGCCATTTCTGTCATCCATCCAGACAATATAATCACCATTTATTGCAGGGTTTATCTGATTACCTGCATTATTACTTACTTTAGACTTCAAAGCACTGTAAATATTATATTTATATATTTCAAAATTTCCGGAAAAATCTCCTGAAAATACCATATTTTCATCAAAAATCCGGGGATTCAACCCTATTTTTTCAGTTGATAATTCATCATTTAAAGAGCCATTTGTAAATGGTGCAAAAAAAATTAAACCAGCAACTGAAACTGAAAGAAAAATAAAAATTCCATAATACTTTATATCCATAATTTACACCTCTTTTGAAAACCGGAGATATTAAAGAAGATATTGTATAGAAAAAGAAAGGAATTTATAATTTTGAAATTCCTGTTCTTTTGAAATGCTGCCGGAAATCTATGGATCTTTTTTACCGGTAATTCTGAAAGCACATAATAGATATTTTGATATTTATAATTATTCGCCACAAATACTCAGGAATTAAAAATAATAATTAAATAAATATTATCATGACCGTTTCTTTAAAACATATATCATCCTGATAAAAACAATAACTGCCAGCATCTGTAAGATAACAACAAACCACATAACATGAAATACCGAGATATCATAAAGAACGCCAATTGCAAAACTTCCAAGCAGCCAGGAAGTCCCAAAGACCGCATTCAGGATGCCATATACGGTACCTCTCATAGAGATATTGCTAAAATCCGCAATTGTTGCTTTAAGAGTGGTATTTATCATCCCAATCTGTATACCCCATAAAATCATCCCTGTAAAAAAACCGCTTTCCATTCCAAAAAAAATATTGTAGGCGATAATAATATTTAAAACCGGAAAAACACCTACTATTGCAACTCCTTTTCTGTCATAGACTCTTCCGGAAATAAGTGCAATAATACTTGTCATTATCATTGCGAGACTGTAATAAAGAGGAATTCTGGTGTATTCAACAATACCTGTTAGTGCCATGTGATATGATATTATTGGAAAACTTGCAAAACCCGCCATTATCAAAAAAAGATAAACTGCATAAGGAATGAAAAAATCATAATAATCTTTTTGAATATGGGATTTTTCAATGGATTCATATTCTTCAGGGCGTGGGGCAAGTCTGTGAACAAATAATAAGGCCAAAAGCATAATAACCAGAGGAATTGTCAGATATGCAAATCCTGCCTCATAATTCCCGGTCATCTCAAGCATAAAAACCATAAAAACAGGACCGATTACAGGCCCTATCTGATCAAGGGACTTGTGAATTCCAAAACCCCACCCACGCCCTGTTGTATCGGTTGCATAAGAAAGGATTGTATCACGTGAAGGTGCACGAATGGCTTTTCCAACCCTTTCACTAATCAGAAATACCGCTGCCAATTCCCATGTTCGCGTAAAAAAAAGCAAAGGGATTGTAAATAAAAGTCCATAGCCTATTGCAAAAGTCTGCCAGAATTTTCTTTTCTGATCAAGGTAATATCCGCTTATTATCCTAAGGCCATATGCTGAAAATTCCCCGAGACCCGTTACAAGTCCCACTATTGCACCACTGGCACCAAGGGTCAGAAGAAAAGGCCCCATTACACTTCGGGTTGCATCCGAAACAAAACTTCCAAAAAGGCTTATAATCCCAAGCAAAAAAATCAGCTTTAAGGCAGAAATATTTTTATCACAATGATTTTTATTATCCTGGCATTCAGGGGAAGTATCAATTCCGGAGGACATAACCTGATCCGGAATCATGAACTTTATATTTTAAACATCTTTTGGATAAAAAATTATAGAGAATTACTATAATCCCAATTTTTACTGAATCAATAAGATCAAAGGTTTGTTCTTCCGATTTATTTTTTCATTTCTTTGAATATTTCTTTCAATTTCAGATAGCTATCGCTCTTTGATCAATGTCCATAAATTGTTCTCATTTGATAGAGATTAAAACAAAATGCTGAAAACATATTTTTCACCCGCACTCTTTTCAAATCGGTTACTTTTACACTGCCTGATCCAAAAACTGATTTAATCACAGCAAATGGTCTTTCCCCTTTGGATCTTTTCCTGCTGATTCTATTATTACGAAGTTTGTCTCTGATACCTATTGGATGGTCTCTTGCTCCTCTCAACATTGTGGCATTGTATCCTTTGCATTCAGCTCCCTGATAGCCTCTGTCCCGGTAAACAACTTCATCAATATCAGATAAATCAATCTGACTGTCGTGTAGAGATGCAGTAGTAGTACAAATCCTTCGAATCAGATCATAATCACTGTCAATAATTACGTGCAGCTTATATCCAAAGTAAGATTTCCCTCCTTTCTTTGTCCATGTACCGTCCTTACTTCTTCTGGTCTTTGCTTCTTTTCCTCTTGGAGTATCAACTCTTGTATGTCCGGGATCTGAGTGAATAAATGTTGCATCCTGAATCATACCTTTTCTAATTGAAAGACCTTTAAGATCCAGTTGTCGCTGTAATTCATTCCAAATTAGAGAATCTTTTCCGGATTTGGATAGTCTTTCACGAAAAAGCCAGATAGTAGAACGATCAGGTATCTTTAAGGGATAACCCAAAAATTGTCTGAAAGAAATCCTGTCATTAGCCTGTCTTTCAAGTTCAGGATCAGAGAGACCGTGCCATTGCTGAAGGACGAGCATCTTAATCATCAGAACCTCATCCAGATTTGGACGGCCTCCAATTTCAGTTTGGTTTGTATATAGTTCTTTGATGATAGGGCGGAATTGTTCCCAGTCAATCATCTTTTCAACTTCACCCAATCGATCTCCCAATTCAGCAATATGCTCATATTCACTTTTTATTGCAAAATTAGTGAAATTACTCATGAATTAAAGATCGATCTGGGAAAATAAAGTACTTGTGGTTGAGGGGGGTTTATAGAAATCCTCTATAGTTAATTCTTCAGGATTTTTTATGAAGATCAATATTTGTGAGAAAAACGGATTTTGACATTCCGGATTACAATCAAATCGTAAAACCGGACTGAATAAATGTTGAGATTATAATAATTAAAGATTTTTTTTATTTATTTACCTGCATGAGTCAGAATATGCCTGATTTCAGGAATAATAATATCTTTTAGTGCCATAGTTACAGCACCTGTTGAACCGGGGATACAAAATACTGCTTTTTTGTCAATTACACCACCAACAGCACGTGACAATAGAGCACGTGTTCCTATATCCTCATAACTTTTCAGTCTGAACAACTCTCCAAAGCCATCTATTTTCTTATCAAGAATGGGGGAAATTGCTTCAATTGTACAGTCGTCATGTGTAAGCCCTGTGCCTCCGCTTAAAATGACACAGTTTGCACTCAAAAGGGCTTCTTTACAAACAAGCTGAATTTTTTCCAAGTCATCAGGAATTACCTTATAAAAAACAACAGGTAAATTTGCATTTTCAAGCAATTTTATTATCTTTTTACCGCTAATATCGCTATTTTCATCACGGGAAGTTGATACTGTAATTACTGCACAGTTTATTATTATATCTTCAATGTGAGTTGGATCCATCTATCATCATATTTACAGAGTAAGATAAAAACCATTCTGATTTTCTTCTGACTTTTTTAAAGGCTGAAATATACATTTCATAAATAAAATCATGCTTAAAGAATATTTCTTCAACCGGTATTTTCAATAAAATCATTTCATCTGACCAAAAAAACGGGAAGGATAAATATAGATTAACATAATAAATGCTTCATCATGAAATATTTTAAAAAAGGTTTCATTATTACAATATTTTTACTTTTAACTGTCCTAACCGCAGGCTGCGCAAAAATGCCTGACGAACCTCTCCCACCAGTACCTGTAACTGATTCGGGCCCGGGCAGCACACCTGTACCGACAAAACCTATAGTAACATATTCAACTCCAATACCTACACAAACACCTGAAGAAAAACCTACTTATTCAGTACCGCCCCCCGAAACAGATCCAAAATCCAATTATAGGATAGTGTATTCCGAAAAAACCACATATAATTACAATGTAATTCCTTTTGACTACAAACTTCAATATCCGCCTATGATAGTGGAATATTCGGCAACTGTTCCAACAGTAACTGACAAAAAAACAGGTACAAGTGAATACGGATCCAAAGAAGAATATTCAATCAATGTGGTAAGACCAAACCCTCGTGCAAATTTCAAAATCACTGTTTATAATAAAGAAAATGATGAAGAGGTATATGTTGAAAACATCGAAAAATTCTCTGAAGAAAAAATAAAAGGGAGTTTCAAAATATATTCCGCAGGCGACTATCATATTGAACTAACCGGGAATATTGCAACTGTAACCACCACGATAAAAGTTCCTCCGGAAAATATTATTGAAGTCAATGCGTGAATAAACGATAAAATACTATTTTTAAAACTGAAAACTGATGCAAACAGATTCTATGCCATAACAAATTAGGAATATTTATATGTACGCAGAATCAATCTATGTAGGCGCAGGAACAGCACAGAAAATTGCTGATTTGCTGTCCCGGTAGGGTAGTGGATATCCTAGAAGCCTGCGGAGCTTTTGACCCGGGTTCAAGTCCCGGCCGGGGCGTATGACGGGAATTTTTTTCCCAATTTTTTTGTTATTTTTTAATTAAAAAGCACTAATTTCAGATTATAATAAATTTCAGGAATTTTTAACAAAACTCGATTAGAAATTATATGTATTAATTTTTTATCACCAGTATTATTGAAATTTTGAAAAAAAATTCTGCAGGACTTAAAATATAACCCGCATAAAGACCTGCAGCCAGAGGCAAAAAAATAAAATGCCTGAAAGGCATTTTGTTTAATGAAGCTCTGAATTAAAATCAGGGAATTTTTAGAAGTTTTACTGATACGGGCTTTTTGATAATTCCCTTAAAATCAGGAGCGGCAATATAATCAAGTTCCTGCAATGCAATCTGATCCAAAAGAACCTGATCAACACTCCTGTCCGTTAAAACCCCTGCAACATTATCCGGTTTCTTTTTCAGAGCCGCTTCAATTTCATCTGAAGGATATTCATTCAATATTTCATAGTCTTCTGATAAAAATCTGGAAATGTGCTTTTCCTGAGCTTCCTTCATCTGTTCGGCAAGGGATTTATCATATAAAGGAATACTGGAATGATCTTTTAGTTCATGATTGTCATATTTTTCCTTTATCGTATCACGGCTATAAGTTCCCAAATCAACAGAGCCGTCGTTATTAGTTATGAACTCAACCGGAACCTTATTTCTCAGGGGCTTTATTATCTCCTTTCTGGATATATCCTCCACACTTCTGCCACGGGGACAAACAGCCACATAATCAATATCAGCTATCTGGAGCAGTTCGCTCAGAATTAAATCCCCTCCACGGTCACCATCAAGAAAAGCAGTGGCAGTCTTGGTTTTGCAAAGATCAACTATTGTCTGGGGAACATTTGTTCCTTCAACGGCAACTGCGTTTTTAATACCATATCTTAAAAGGTTGATAACATCAGCCCTCCCCTCAACAATAATGATTGCATCCGAATCAATTACATTAGGACCTGCAGGGAGATTTTCCACCCCAATTTCAATAATTTTTTCAATGCGTGAATATTCACGGACTGAATCTATTATTTCATTTGTATTGATGATCCCTTCTTCAAATGATTCCAAAAGCAACTCTTTGGCCCGATCTACAATCTTCTTCCTTTTTGAAATTCTGATATCTTCAATTTTTTCAACGTGAAACCTTGAAGTACAGGGACCGACTCTTTCAATCGTTTCAAGCGATGCTGCCAGAAGGGCGGTTTCAGCTCTGTCAATCGAAGAGAAAATCAGTATTTCACCAAAAGTATCTCCCTTTTTACTGACGGTTTTTACGTCAATCCTGCCAATCCTCCCGGAACGCTGAAGATCCCTGAGATCAAGATCTTCTCCGAGCAGCCCTTCTGTCTGCCCGAATATTGCACCGACAACATCGGACTTTTCGACCACCCCTTCTGCCTCAAATGTAAGATAAATCTGATATTTTGTAGTATCTGGTGAATACAATGATAATTCCTCCTAAATTGTGATAATATAACATGAATTGTAAACATACCTAATTTTACAGACATATGCCAAATGACTAATAGTAGCTATAATTATTTAAATTAATTTAAAGAGATAGAACGAAGAAAAAATTTATCATAATAAAACGGATAAAAATTCAAATCAAAGCGATTTTAATAGGATTTCAACAGCATTCTTTTTTGAGATCCCTTTGACATAAACACGCTTGGATGATGAGGTTGTTCCCGAAATTATCGAAACATCATTGTTATGAACAGAAAAATAAGAAGCTACGGCTGAAATAATCATTTTATTGGCTTTACCTTCAACAGGAGGAGCTTTTATTTTGCATGAAACCGCTGATCTCCAGCAATTGTAACCAGCAGGAAATATCGTCTTCTTACTTCCGGCAGAAACATCAAGACTGATCAGGATTCCATCTTCGTAATCCATAACGGCATCATCAAACTCTGCCATACTGTTCACCGAAATAAATTAAATATTAAAATGTCAAAAGGATGTCGCCCGGCATTAACAAACATGGATCACAAGAGGCATTTCGCCTGTCTTCACCTGTTATACCCAAAAAGCCGGGCGTTCAATTTGCCTGTTCCGCATCCGGGTTGTCCCTAAGATCATATCCAGACCTATGCCATTTGATCACCCGGGGACCTATATGATGCGCAAAAATATCGGCACTATATTATTTGGAGTTATAGGGTATATATCCATCTCCAAAGATCCACTGACCAGAACCCTTTACAAATTCCCCCATATTGAATACAATTTCTCCGTTAATAATCATAATCTCAGGAAATACAGCTTTCATACCCTCATAGGGTGTCCAGCCGGCCTTACTATGAAGCATTTCAGCCTGTATTCTCTCACATCTTCGCGGATACAGAGCAAAATCCGCACGGCACCCTGTTTCATATCCGGCAGAAGGAATTCCAAGAATTTTTGCAGGGTTGATTACGGTTTTTTCAATTAAAGAATTCAGATTGATTCTTTTCTCAAATACATGAGGGATAAACAAAGGAATCATTGTTTCAGCACCGGGCATTCCGGACGGTACTTTTGAAAAGTCACCCGTTTTTTCAGACAAAAGATGAGGTGCATGATCCGATGCTATCACATCAATCATATCCCACATTTTCCATAAATCCTTCCTGCACCCCTCATGCCTCAAAGGGGGATTGACTTTTCCTTTGCCATCCATTTGATCAAACATCTCAATTGATAAAAAAAGATGATGTGGCATAACCTCACAGGTAGTATTTGGTATCCCTGAAACGAATTTTACTGATTCAGGAGTTGACAAATGGCAGAAATGAAGTCTTAAATTCAAAGGAGCCATATCCCTCACAGCCTTTAGGGCAGCTGCTTCACCGGTTTCGGATCTTAATTCAGAATGATCATTGAGGGAATTATCATTTCCTTTTGCAACACTTTCTGCATGAACGGTTGCAAGTCCGCCGACATTTAAAATTTTCAAAAAATATTTTTTTAACTCATCAGGACCGATTGCCGAGCCGTAACTGGACTCTGCCGCAAATATTTCCCCAAAGGCCAGTGCACCTGATTCGTACATCCCTTTTACATCACAGCCGGAAAAAATCCCACCGTTAATCCCATAATTACACAGAGACTGTGATTTGGCTTCTAAAAGCCTTTCTGCAAAAGTTTCACGGGACAATACGGGAGGAATGGTATTCGGCTGGTCTACAACCGTTGCAACCCCTCCCGCTATGGCGCTTTTTGTTCCGGTCTCCCACGTTTCCTTATAGGACTGTTCCTTTCCACCCCTCATATGGACATGCATATCAACTCCGCCCGGAAGACAAAGGTAATCAAAGCAGTCAATTACCCGGTCTGATGGTAAACCACTCCCTATATGGATTACACGTCCGCCGGCAATTGAAATATCAGCAATACGACCGTTTGGAATCCTTACATTTTTTAAAACAAGATTGCAGTCAGGAACCATAAAAATCACATATCCAAAATTATTGTTAAGTATTATTTCAGGTATTATTAAAAATAAGGTTTAGATTATTAAATATCAGCATACCCGGGGCACAGGATCGCCGACAGGTGCTTCAATAAATCTTTCTCCACCAATAGAGGTTTCCATGACAACTGATTTCCCCTCAACCACCCGCCCGATGATTGCTGCATCTTTTCCATATTTGTGGCTGCGTATTGCTGAGAGGACAGATTCTGCATCCTCAGCCCTTACTCCCATTACAACTTTTCCTTCATTTGCAACATCAAGGGGATTTATTCCGAGAAGTTCTGATGCACTCCTTACATTCTGCCTTATTGGAAGAGCCTCTTCTTCTATTCTGACCTGAACACCTGACTTCTCAGCCATTTCATTTATTGCATTTGAAAAGCCACCACGGGTTGGATCCTTCATTGCATGAATTTCACCGGCATTCATGGCCTTTTCAACAAGCCCCCATACAGGTGCCACATCAGACATAATCTGTTCACCAAGATCAAATCCTTCACGGGCAGTCATTACAGCAAGTCCGTGATCTCCTATAGTACCACTGACGATAATTACATCACCCACCAAAAGACCGCTATCGCGAACAGGCTTTTCCACAATGCCTATTCCGGCAGTGTTGATTACAATTCCGTCAATAGCACCCTTTTCGAGCACCTTGGTGTCACCGGTGACAATCGATGCACCGCATTCGCCAAGTGCTTCGTCCATCGAGGATACAATTTTTTCAAGAACTTCAATATCAAAGCCTTCCTCGATTATCATTGCACAGGAAAGGGCAACAGGCCTGCCCCCCATCATTGCAAGATCATTTGCCGTTCCACAGACGGATATTCTGCCTATGTCTCCGCCGGGGAAAAAAAGCGGCCGTACCACATGTGAATCGGTTGTAAAAACAATATTTTTATCTTCAAAAGGAATTACAGCACCATCATCAAGTGATTCAAGACCAATTCCGCCGGCATTATTATTTTTATACCTGGTCAGCGTCTGACCGAGAAGTTCTGCAAATACGGCGCCCCCTGCACCATGCATCATATTTACTTTCATTAGTCATCTACCTCAATCTCAATATTCGTAACCATTACTTCCCTTCCTTCAATAATTTCCGGAAGTAAGCCACAATCAGGGCATGCAAAACGCTCACTGCCCTCATAGCCACATTTGCATTTTGTTTTAACAGAAACGGACCTGTATTCAAGTTCACAACCGCTAAAAAGAGGATCTTCTTCGCACATGGTGTCAAACAAAAAAACAACCTGCTCGGGATTTATCATCGTCATCTCGCCAACATCCATGTACACTTTTTTTACAATTGTTGCCGAGTTCTCCAAAGCCGTCCTTTTGGCAGTTGCAAAAATATCATATGCGATAGAATATTCATGCATCCCGCATTACTCCTCCATTGCCTCGTAAACTTCTTTAAAAACCTGAAGCGTCTGGAGTGCTTCATCACGGGATAGTTTTTGGATCGCAAAACCTACGTGAACCAAAACATATTCACCAACTTCTACATCGACCAGATCAATGCGCACCTCCTGTTTGAGGTCGCCGTAATCGACGACAGCTATATTGCCATCCTTAATCTCCAGCACTTCTGCCGGAATTGCAATGCACATATTTTAAAGTCCCTCCTTATTTTAATCTGTGAGACCACTGATAAAATTTTGTTTTAGAACCTAAAAAGCTTTCAGAAATAGAAAAAACATTATATTTGAAATAACTTTTTTGTAAAAGAATTAAAAACGCCGAGAAGGAGATTCCGGACAAATGGTCTAAAAACCGATGAATTATTTTTATTTTAATTTATCTTTTTCAGTGTGCGCATAAATCCCATCGTATTCAACACTTCCGAGATCCGGAGGGATCTTATAAAACAGGCATCTGAAAGGACCTAAATGATCCCCTTCCGGGATAACGAGATAAGCCTGATATGTTTTCATTTTCTTCCACCGGGGATTAAACCGGGCAAGATCCGGAGCATCCCCTGTGAAGAGCGTTCTTCTCCTCGGAACCAGCCATTCAAAAGAAAGCCTCACCGATTTGTATAACTGCGTCCACTGGTGAGTTGATGCAACAAACCTTACCCCGGTGCTTCTTAGCTTCTGAAGATTCTTTTTGAACTGGTTATTGGTCTTCTTCTGTATTGCAGCTGCCTTTCGATCCTCATAGATCCCGTGACCCTGAGAAGGACAGACATTATGAAATTCATCATAAAATATTGCCATAGGTCGCCACAACCAACCCCGGTTAGCAAGCCATATCAGCCTTTCAAATACCTTTGCAAGTACTGAGGCATGTATTACATCATTCAGGATGAAGGGATCAAATGAAACAATATTAAGCCTGTCCGGTTTGCAGTATTTCCAGATCATTTCCGGATTGTCTACATGAACATATTCAACGTCATATTCTCTTTCGGAAACGATCCTGACATCACACCCGGTCATTGTTATTATCCGGACTGCTCCAAAGTAATACAGCAGAGTGAGGATCTCATTTCCGGACTCATTGGTTTTTGGATTATACTGAGCCTTTCCGATATCAAACCAGACAATAGCTTCATTGGGTGCATGCTCCCGGAACATATCAACAAGCCAGAAAAGAAAATTGGTTTTGCCGGTTCCGGTGGAACCCAGTTCCAAAAGATGCTGGCCCGGCCTTTTGACAAAGGATCTGATGAAGTATTTTATGATTCCTTCAGCATTTTCAGAATCATCTATGCATGACTGAAGATCGTCATCAGTTTGAAAAACAACTGTTTCCATCCGTAAACACTCCCGAATCCTATAATTAACCCTAACAGGAATACTGAAAATAAAGAGAGATTCAGGAACCAGTAAGGGCAGTAAAACGAATTTGCAGAAATTACAATCAGGTCTGCATTCCCTGAATTTACCAAAGCCTCAACAGGTGAGATTATTTTCATAAGTTCCCTCCGTTCATCCGGGCATGAGCTGCACCGGGAAGCTGAATTTCTTTTAGCTGTTCTTTATCCAGAAGATTGAATTCCTCAATTATGCTTTTGATTTCGGTTAAAATTGAATCATAAGCGGATTCATAAACCCCCATTTTTCCATAAATGTATTGTGAATTTTCCATTGAGGGCTGATATCCGGTCCGGAGAATACAAAAATCAGATTTGAGTATTTCAATCCTTTTCTCCATTTCTATGACATCAGGAGATTCTTTTTCACGCTTCATCCCGTTCTTTTTTGCCTCGATGTCTGTCAGGATCTCACTTATGATATTCATACGGACGTGGAGAGAATGCCCGGAGGACTCTACAAGTCTGATTAATGAATATACCAGATGCCAGGACATAGGAGATGTTGCAGGAATATTTTTCCGGGACAATTCAGTCTTTCCTCCAGAACATTATACGATCCATGATGCCGGTTTTTTCCTGTTCTACTGTTCCGGGAGATGCATAATAGGTATGAGGCTGGATCTGTCCGTTAATTTGACCCACAAGGGCCTTGATATATTCATCAGTACCCTTTCTGTCCAGGGCAACCCTGTTACGCTTCAGAAGCTGGAAGAAGATCATAACCCCGTCAAGCTTAATTACATCCGAATTATGAAGGCTTTCCAGAATTCCAAATTCAATTGCTTCATCATCTGATAGTTCAGTGAATGTATTGTCAGGATCTCTTCCGAGAACCTGAACCATGTCAAGCCTTCTTAGAAGGGGATCATAGGCAGTTGCATCTTCCCGTATTTTTTCCCTGATTCCTTCCGGAAGGTTTGACTGAGTGAGTGCAGCACCTGACATTTATATCATGCTCCGGCTGCCATTCCCTGACCTATTAGAACACCTAAAAGAAGGCATGCAGCACCAACCAGTAACAGCATTGCAATTGCAGGCTGACGGTTCAGGGCATTTGCTAACATGGTTTTGCTGGTCAGTGTTCCCATAAGTTCAGGGTCAGTTGTCATATGAATGACTGTTTCATCAAGTTCTATCCGGGCAGGCCTTCCGGTATCTTCATCAAAGACATAGAGCTGGTTTCCGTCTTCGTCATAGATCGGAGTGGCTGACCAGCCATCTTTGGGATCGATTTCAATAGTTCTTTTCAGGTGCTCTGCCTGAAGAGGTGCTCCGGTTTCTTCATTGAAAAGATATGCAGGTCTTCCTTTGAGATCAAAGAGCGGTCTTAATCTCATAGGTCCGTAAACCCGATCTTTTGCAACGTCCCTTACAAAATCCCCTTCCTTAAGAAGTGTCGGGAATTTATACTGACCTCCGTTTTTTCCTATGAGCAGGCATCTGACCTGTTCCGTTCTTCTGAAATATTTAAGCGGATTCCATGACTGATTTTTCCATGCCATTCTTTTTCCTCCTGATTATGTTTTTTTCTGTAAGCTGTTCCCGTGCGGCTTTATTGGCCTCTTCCGGCGTTGAACCGAGACCTTTTGCGACTCTGGTTCCCAGGTATTTGTATTCGGTTTTCCAGTCTTTTTCACCCATTTTTTTACCTCTTAGAAAATTTTGATTGCATCAATGATTTTGTGGAATATCGAGATGATGACGTTAATAAATCCGATAATTGCTTCAAATAGCGCTTTGTTGTATCGAATCAGCTTTTTGCAAAATGAAAAGATATCACGACTGTTTGCAGCTGCATAAGCCATGCATACGGATTCATAAAGGACTATGATTGAAAGAAAGTGATCAATGAACAGGAATTTGAATATTGCAATTATCTGGAAGAGTATTCCACCGGCATTTGCTACAAATTCAAAGAGTCTTCCCATCCAGGATAATACATTGAAGTCTTCGTCTTTGATCTCTTTTTGAACTTCTCCAAATTCGGCATATTTGATATCAACCCTGATTTTATCGGAGCTGGTGATCTCAATTTTTGTTACCGGGAAGTTTCCGAGATCCGGAACTGAGGAGAAGACAGAGTTTGCATATCCGGAAACGGTGTTTCCGATCCATACATCAGTGATTAAAAGTCCGATTTCATTTGAATCCAGATCTTTTACATATGCTGCAAGGAAGATTTTATCCAGATAGTTTTCAAGTCCTGACCATGATTTAGATTCATTTCCAAGGGCGAGAGTATATTCACCGGTAGAATCCAGTACTCCGGATCTGGTGTAAAGGATCTGTCCGGGGATTACATTTCCATTAAGCTGATGAAATTTCAGGTCAATGGTTCCGGGCTGAATTCCTGAAAGCGTAACTTCTGCAATTGCTGAATGCTTTTCAGCTGCATCAAACTCTATTGTGTTTATGTCACTGAATGAGATTGTTTCTCCATTGACAGACCAGACTTCAAGTGAAGTGTAATTACCTGCAGCTGCAGGCTGAAATATTGCAAGCGCTAAAAGCAGTGAGAGAAGGAGATAGTATTTTTTCAATCCTGTTACCTCCTCCGTCTTGGTGTCATGTAATCAACAAAGGAGAGAATGACAACGACCACTGCCAAAGCTGCTATTGCCTCAATGTTATCCAGGATAATGTTAAGGGCACTTTCAGCTTTCTGGTTCTGTGTTCGTGTGTCAAGAGTTGGTTGCGGTGTTGGTTCTCCCGGAAGGATCATCCCCTTCTTTCTGAGGAATGCAAATTCATCAAGAACATTTGATTCAGGCCATTCCGGCGAATGTGTCCGGGAGAAGGAGATATAACCGTCTTTTGAAACGCTGTAAGTTATTGGTGCGGTTTTGTTGATCTCGTATTGTGCATATCCGGCAGAATTTGAGATCAATGATTTGCCGTTAATCTGAATGAGTGCTCCTTCCAGAGGTTCTAAATTTCCGTCTGGGGTGTAAGTTTTGACATAGAAATTTATCACTCCGGAACCGGCTGAAACATTGGTTCCGGTCGGGGTGAGGAATAACCCGAACTGAGTATCCTGAGAGAATGAAACTGTCGGAGCCGATCCTTCCTGCATTCTGTAACCATCAGCAGATGCAGTAACAGAATATTCTAGGTTGGATTTTAGTTTGACAATTCCTTCCCCGGAAGAGAAGGTTTTAGTCTGTGTGTCTGATCCGTCCGTTGCATTGTAAGTAACGGTTGCACCGCCGATTAATGATTTATCAGCAGTTGAATAGACATGTGTCAGGATGTTGACTTCATCAGGGGATGAAGTTTCAGATCCCAGGATCTCATTGTATTTTTTACCGAATGGATTTTCGATCTCTAAGTAAAGCGGGATGTTGACAAAATGATAATTATAATCATCAGAAGTCTTGTCATTAAATAAAATATCCCCATTTTCATTCTTTAGGGTTATATTTGAAACAAAACCGTATTTTTCAGCGTTTATGTAATTAACCTGATCAGGCTGAAAATCAGAGTGAAGTTTTAACTTCCATTTGGCTGATGTTGCTGTTACAATAAAACCCTGAATATCAGGGTATTGATATGTACCAGTGCCCGACTGAACTAGTCTAATAGATTGTTTATAATCAGATAATGTTAATCCACTTCCATGCTTACCATTAAAATCGTATACTGAGTCAATCTGTAGTTTTGATGAAATCGGAACATTATCGTTTATTAATTCTTCACTTTTAAATTCATCAAATAAAAACCATATCTCAAATCCTGAATATTGATTTAAATAATTAAATTTTTCTCGATATGAAAATTTGCCTGAGGCATATATTTTACTGCCATATTTTATGGTAAATGGTATATTATCTACATCTTGATTAGATGTAAGTCTGATATTGGGTGATGTAGATGATATTGCAAAATAATATAACCCACTATAATCCTCCCATTTGTTATAAAAATATACATTGTCGGAACTCCAAGACGATGTATAAATATTACTCGCAGTATAATCTGGTTGAACAGTCTGTCCTTTCTTATCCTCATAGACTTTTTCAAAAACTTCAGCACTTACAGGAACTGCCAGAATCGAGATAATCAGCAGACCTGTTAAAATAATTGAAAGATTTCTGTTTTTCATGTTTTACCTCCTCTTTTTGGTGATTGCGATCAGTATGGCAAAAATCAGGAAAACTGCAAGCCAGTTCCGGGCGATAAAATCCATGAAATTATCTAACATGGTTTTCGGTTCCATGTTGGTGTGAGAGGGCTGAAGCTGGATCGTGTAAAAACTTGATTCGTTAATGTCCAGGGTAATTGTTGAACTGGTGTTGGAGTGGATGACATCATCCCCGATGTCATCAAAGACCACAATGCTTTGAGTAGAGATTCCAAGATCCTGAAACTGAACTTTTATCCGTGTGTCTTCTGCTGCAAGCACAGGGGATGCAAGCAGGAGAATGAGAAGAGTTGTTAAAATGATGTGAGAGTTTTTCATCCTTTGACCTCACATCAGAATTTTGCCAGAATTGCCGCGAATATTCCCGCGATGAATGCTGAAATTGCAATTGCTATGCTTAGTGGAATGAGGTTTACGACAAGATCCACAAGGTTTGGAATGAAGGAGACAACACCGGATATGATCTCTCCAATCGGAGTCAGGTTTATTGCCATTTGGTTTTCACCTCGTTGTAGAGGTTGTTTAACCATTATGCATTATATAGGACTCAAATACGCCGTCGTATACGAACACTATTTTTAATACTTACATACATAGAATTAAAAAAAAGAAGCTGAACCACCCATGCCTGAACTTAACTTAGGAACTGTTAACCTGACAAATGATTCCCTTACTGCCGGAATTTTTCGCAGGTGTATTAATCCCCGGAAGGGGAAGACCAGAAAGAAAGTTACCGTGTATCTTGATGTTGATCTCCTGGGAGAGTATGAGAAGCACCACCCCCGGCAGGACAATGGATCTTTTGGCACTTTGTCAGATGATGTAAATAAATCACTGGCTGTCTGGATGCAGGTGAATAATCTGATCTAAAAATGATTTTAGTTTAAGAGGAAATAGGCACCCAACAGGGCAGTGATAAAGTAAAAACTGAATAATGTTATAATATGCCAGTCGTCTTCTGAAATCCCGTATAAAACCCAAAGAGAGTTTCCGATCATCCAGCAGGCAAACCCTGCAAGGTGTGCAGCTGCTGCAGGAACTGCAACCAGGGTTGAACCGATCATGCCGAGTATTACTGCAGGTGTTTTTTTGGGATGAAGGTTTACCCGGATGTTCATGATCTCCCCCATAGTAATATTCTGTTTTCACAAATTTTTGACATGCAGTGACAACCCCCGGAACACCCACTACAATATTCATGAATGTCCCGGCAGTCCATATCGACAAGGGTGCAATAAGGTTGAGCTGAAGGGATGAGATCCAATATGCTTCTCCAGGGTGCATCCATGTTAAGATTTTTTCCAGAAGTCACGTTTAGACCTCCTGTGTTGCTGCCAGTGTTGATGTTCTGACATTTCGACACCTGACGACAAATTTTGAAAAAATCAGATGATGTCTGGTATAGGTTGAAAGGAGATCGGGCAATATAACCCCCTTCTCGTTGATGCTTTTTTCAGGCATCAGTCACCCCTTATGCTTAATGCGAATTCTGCAAGTTCTTTTCTTCCTTCTGACTTTCCTTTGATGTATCCGTCACTGTAACCAAGAAAATACATTGATAGTGCAATGCCAATTAACAATACGGGAATAATGACAAGCAGCCACATTATTGATCATCCCCTGAATAGCTAACTGAGACAATATTTGAGATCTCTTCAGCTACAAGAGATTTGAAAATAACATCATTATCGATCAGGTCTTCTTTTGACATTCTGTTCCTGACCAGCTCTTCCCGGAGAAGCTGCATCTGAGTATTGATTCCTTCCAGGACAATTGTCATATTAATGACTGCCTGAGTTAGTCCGGTAAGTTCTGCCTGTTTCATACTTTTCCTCCTTTCATATTATTCTCCTGAATCGGAATCCAGGCATTCACCATCTTTCCGGAATACTCGGCAAGGTCGAGATATTCATTGAGGAAAGGGAGAACATAACATTCAGGAAGAATATTTCCGTCTTCCCGGTATTTTCCGGCTAATTCCTTCCCTATTTTTTTTGCTTTCCTTTTGCTGTAACGGGCATGATATACTGAAAAGTTCTGATCATCAAGGAATCTGAAGAAATCTTCTTTTAACAGGTTTTGTTTTTTCAGATATTCCATTTTCATTAAGGATTTTCGGCGTACATAGACGACTTCTTCTGCAATTTCAGGAGGAAGTTTATCCAGTTCTATACCCTGAATCAGGGCATCTGCCAGATATCTGACCAACTGAGAAAATTTTTGAGGATAGAGCTGCTGTATGATGGCCTGATCACTTCTCAGATATATTGTTGTGTTGAAGTTTTCACTGTCAGTCAAGAGAAATCCCCTCCTTCTTATATCTGATATTAGTCTGAACTTTTGAGGTATCAAAGAAGCACCCCCGAGAAAGTTTCAGGTTAGAAATCAAAGTAAAAATTATATACTCATAAAACGTAAAAAAACTCGTTACCTTTTTGAATGATTTTGTAAAAATAATGTCTTTTTGACATGATTTTTTTGATTTAGACAATTTTTTGAAGTTTTTAGTTTGCGGTGCAACATGGGGGACACATGTTTTTTTGTTACTTTTGCATGACTGATATCTGACATAAGTACAAACATTCGATAAAAAATGGCATGACAATTTCAACATTCACACCACCCCCCTGATGAGTTTTGCCTTTTTACAGGAGAGATGATTTTCTCGGTTTTTATCCGGACAAAAGAAGGTGATTCTTGTAGTAACTGTTCAAACTTGTTTGCCAATTCTGAAATCTTTTTTTGTGACTTTATGACCTTGCAATTTAGCCTGATAGGAACTTCAATATAGTTCCCGGATTCATCCTGGTATATTGCGATTAACTGATATTCCGGTTTTGGAGTGTATTTCCATGTCATCAGCAGCACCTCCGGGGTTTTGCCTTTGGCCTAATAATTTCAACTGAAGAAAAGTTGCAGGTTACCCGGTAACCATCATCTGTGATAACGCCGTCTGATTTCCGGATTTTGACATCTTCCGGGACAAGCTCACAAACAGAGTAAGTCCTGAAGTTTAATGTGATTGTTTCCCCGTTTTTTCTGACAAGGTCGATCCATTTCGCTTCATAGGCGTTACCGATTGGGAATTTCAATGATACGTTCTTTATTACCCTGTCAGGCTTGTTTTCAAACCTTAGAATGACATCTACCATTTTATAACCCTCCAAGCCTGATCGCTCTGACAGTGTAGAGTTCTCTTACAGGAAGATCCCAGGGTGCACGGGTGCCGGTGGTGGTCAGGACTTCCTTTATTTTTTCCTGACGGTTTTTGAGGTCCTTTAGGGATTTTACAGACTTCAATTAAAACCCCTCCTGTTTTAAAATAGACTTCAATCGTGTTGGAGGAGCTTTTACAGCAATATCCATTTTTCTGAATGCTGTCCGGTTTTCTATGCAGCTGCCTTTGAAGGTCCGGCTTAATGCCGTTCTCAAATACCTGCCTGCCCTCCTGTTCTGATGTTTTACAACTATCCTTTCAATTTTTTCTATCCGGGAAGAGATCGTTTCAGTTCCGGAGCGGATGCAAAGGTCATTCAGGTAATTTATGAAAATAGAAAATTCATCCATCAGCAGCACCCCCACAAAGAAAGCCTGCTCTGATCCAATGTTATCTGCCTGTCTGAAGGGCAATTTATATTGCCTGAGAAATCCAATTGTTCTTTGGCGGCCTTGTTTATTCCGTTCTTGGTGGTTCGGCTAAATATTTGGTCGCCATTTCCATTTGTTTTCATTATATCACATCTTTAATTTCTGTTCAAGTTCTGCAATTCTTAAATTCTGTTCTTTTAAGGTTTCTGAGATTTCAGAGATCCTTTTGTCCTGTTCGTTGCATTCCTCCTGGATTTTTTCAACCGCGTCTTTAAGGGCTGTAAGAACTTCCCTGAGTTTTTTTTCTATTTGCTTTCCTTTCATGCCCACGCTCCCGGACGCGGCCTTATGGGTTTACTTCTGATTTCAGTTATTGCCGGTTCAAGTTCTGCTTTTACTTCATCCTTTGTCATTCCGGAAACTGCGTATTTTCCAAGTTCTACAATGCCGATATACAGATCTTCTGAATAATACCGGTCTTTTTTCAGGACATCATAAACTTCCTTTGTTAATACTGTCATCATAATTTTGCCTCGTTTATCCGTTCTTGGTGGTTCGGCTTTTGGTCTTGGCTTAACGTGTTCATGTGTTCATAATCTATACAGTCCGGGATCATGCTGATATTTCCTCCCGCTCTGATGGTAAAAGGCCTTCACGACGTGAAAGACAACGAATGGCCTCTCTAATCAATTCATTATCTCCATAGATTTTCTGCAATTCACGCGTTGCATTTCTTAATGCAGGTTCTCTTATGTACCCCTGCAATCTGATCACATCATTCCTATGCGACATAAGTTATGATACTCTCCCATACGTTATATATTTAACGTAAGTTAAGTTAGAGTAAGTTACTATATTTATTATCTCTAAAAACGGTGTTAATTGTAACGAATGGCTGAAATTAAGACTAAAGTTTCACTCTACTTCCCTAAAGATCTCTTTAAAAAATTTGATAAATTAAGAGTCGAAAACGAGGCCAAATTAGGAGTGACTATCTCAAAAAATGAATTTGCTCTTAAATTAATCACTGACGCAATAAATGGAACAGAGGTTGAATCTTCCGAACAAAAAGGAAGCGCGGATATCAGAAGAGAAGTTCTTGAATTTTTCAGAAGTGATGAGGGGAAGGAGCTTTTGAAAGATTTGATTCAAAATATGAAAAAATAAATATGAAATTATTCTTAAAAATGTTTAGTTTTCAGGAAGAATATGATCAAATATAGAGAGATTCTGTAAATTCATATTTATTTAAAAAACACCATAGTATTCTTTCCATCCAATAAAATTAAAAAGAGTGCTCATAAATGCAAAAAATAAAAAGAGGTTTTTGGTGAGACCAATGTCAGAAAAAGAGAATACAAACATAAATAATACTGCATATTTTGAGGTAGATTCAAGAATTCTTCTTCAATTAGGGGAGCAATTGGTTAGTAATAAATCAATCGCTCTTGCAGAATTAGTAAAGAATTCATATGATGCAGATTCAACACAGACTGACATTATTCTTAAAAACATTAAAAATAAAACAGGGGGAATTATCACAATAAAAGATAACGGTCTCGGAATCAGCCCAGAAAGATTTGTTCAGACATGGATGAGAATTGCAACTATTGATTCTGAAAAAAATCCAATTTCTAAAAAATATGGGCGTAAAAGAGCTGGTGAAAAAGGAATAGGAAGAATAGCTTGCAGAAAGATAGCAAAAGAATTGAAATTAATATCAATATCTGAGAATGAGAAAAAAGAAAAAATTAAAATTGTTGCTCATTTTAATTGGGATAAATTTTTTTCAGGATCGGATTTGAATCAAATTCCTATAGTTTATTCTGTTGAAAAAATAGAGCCTATTGAATCTACTGGTACTGAACTTATACTTATAAATACAACTGATAAATGGACCCAAGCAAATATAAAACGTCTATACATCGAATTGTTAGATTTATTTACTCCAAAAATTTTCATGGATGAAGTTATTAGTGAAAACAATAATCAAGTAGATCCAGGTTTTAATTATGATATTAATGCAGATGAATTTGATATTTTTAATGACTCAGTAAACGAAAAATTTTTAAAAAATTCATGGGCAAAAATTACCGGAGATGTGGACGAATATGGAAATACTGTATACAAATTAAGAACTATTAATCGTCTTATAAATCATATTGACTTTACTCATGAGAAAGAAGAAAAATTTAAAATTTTAAAGAAGGCAAAATTAGAAATTTACCTTATAAAGTATTCTGATACACTTTTTAAAAATTCACCATTAAAGAGAAATGATGCCTTTGAAATTGGGACTTCAAGAGGAGGTGTCAAAATATATGCAGATGGTTTCAGAATATTTGGTTATAGTGATTCAGGTAATGATTGGCTAAATTTAACTAAAGATCGATCACGTTCTCTTGTAAATTTTAGAGATGAATCATCAAAACTAGAATCTGAAGATAAACGTCCAGGATTACAATTATTTGATTATAGAAATATGTTTGGATATGTCAATTATGAAAAAAAATTTAATTCAGGACTTAGCATATCAATAAATCGAGAAAGTATAGATAATACACCGAATTTTGAAGAATTAACACAATTTGTCAGGCTTGCAATAAATATTGCAACAGTAATATATTCAGACGAGAGATTCAAAGGCGAGAGAATAGCTATAGAAAAAAAACAAGCTGAGGAAAAAAGAGTTCTTGAAAAAGCAATTCAAGCACAAAAAGCTCTCGAAGAAGAAAAAGCGGTAGCAAAATTAAAAGAAGAAAAAATAAAAGAAAAAAGAAAACAATTAGAGATTGAAGCAAAAAACAGGAAAGATGAGCTTTTAAAAATACAAAAAGAAAGAGAACTTGCCTATCTGGAAAAAGAAAAAGCTGAGAAGAAAAGAAAAGAGGTTGAAAAAAAAGCACGTTTCAAAAATTCTCGGGAATTATGGATAAAAGTAGATCAATTAAGAAAAAGAGAGCTTGAGAAAGAAGAGGCGGAAAAAAAAGCAAGAGAATCTGAAAATAGTTTGATTGTGAAAAATAATATAGTAAAAAATCAGCTTGAATCAATTATCTCAAATCAAATGGAGGTCTCCACTTCCAATTTTGAAAAGATTAAGAAACACGAAGAAAATCTGATTGATTCCGAGAAAGAAAAAATAAAAATTAAAGAAAGAAAATATAATGAAGAATTCTCTATTCTTCGCGTTTTAGCTTCAACTGGAACTATGATATTTATCTATACTCATGAAATTCAGTCGCTAATTGGTGAAATGGAAACTATGAATTCAAATTTCATCGAAATCCTTAATAATAGAAATAATATTACTTCTAAAGATATAAATTTTTATCAGAATACCTCAAACCGTTTTTATGATAAAATCGAAGTAATTAAGGAATTAGGAGATTTTATTGGGATTTGCGGAAGTAATGAAAGTCGTTCTAAGATAATGCGATGGCACATATGTCCTATTGTAGATAAAGTATTTTTACCATTCAAATTGGAATTAGATAAAAGAGGAATAGAATTTGAAAATGCAATTCCTCATATAATAAGATCCCCATCAATGTATCGCTCCGAATTAATAGCAATAATGATTAATTTAATGTCAAATGCAGTTAAGGCTGTAACAAATCAAAAAAATAGAAAAATAAAAGTAATTGGGGAAGAAATTGAAAATGAAAGAATATCTTTAAAATTTTTGGATACAGGTAAGGGACTTGATAAAGATAAATGGGATTTGGTCTTTGAAGCTTTTAAAACATATAACGAACCGGATCTAAAATATGGTGCAGGTACAGGATTGGGTCTAAAAATAGTAAAGGACATTATTTCTGGTTATGATGGTGACATAAGATTTATTGATCCACCGGCAGGGTGGAAAACCTGTATTGAAATTAGATTACCTATGGTGTAATTATGAAAGAAATTGATATTGTATTTATAGATGACGATAAAGTAGATTTAGATAGATACTTTGATATTTTTGAAAAAGGCTTAGCCTCTAAATTTAAAATAACTAGAAATCCCATTACAATTGATGAAATCAATAAAAATTTATCTAAATTAGAATCTTTCAATCCAGATGCCATATTAGTAGATTATGAACTAATTAGACCTGATAGCAACAATAATGTTTTGGGAATTAATGGAGTAAGCCTTTCAATGAATCTAAGAAAAATATACTCCAACATACCAATATTTCTCTTCACAAATACTAAAATGTCAAATTCTAGAGAATCAAATTATTTTGATTTTGAAAAATTCATTGATGAATTTTTGCTAAAAGATGACTACGTAACACCACAAAAAGTACTTGAAGGTGATTTTATAAAAATAATAGAAGGATATAAGGGTTTGAAAAAGAACACTATAGAATCTATCGATAATTTAATATCCATTCTATCATTACCTAAAAGAAATTTTGAGCTAATATCAGAAGATATTATTCAAACTCTTCCAAAACAACTTTTAGAGAAAGAAGAAGATTTTCCAAATTATAAAGTTGCAAAATGGATTCGTAAAACTTTAATGAATTATCCGGGAATTTTATATGATGAAATACACTCTGCAACATTCTTTGGGATCTCCATAGATTCTTTTAATAAACCATCTATTCAGGAATTTTTTGAAAGTGCAAAATATTCTGGAGTTTTTTCAAATGAAAAAAAAATGTGGTGGAAATCCGAATTAATTGAATGTGCAAACGATTTTTTAGATTATGATGAACTAAAATTACCATACTGTCAAGGATTTCAGAAAGGCTGGCAGAAAAAAACAGGGGAAATATTAGATTCTGCTTTGTGCATATATAAAAATGAAAAACCTGCAGAATGGGTTTGCTGTGTTCTAAATAAACCTATTATGATAAAATATACTTTGAGATATTTACAAGATGACAGACCTTGTGTTATGGATGAATCAAGAATCTCATTCAAAGCGATCTTTAATGATAATTATAATCCTGAACAAATAGATCCTGAAGCAAGAGACATTTATGAAAATTTATTAAAAAAAGGTGAATAAGTGGTTTCACTCACAATAAAAGAATATTGTAAACATTCTAAAAAGCATCTTACTTTTGCAAAAAATAAGAATATAATTCCTGTTCCTCTGTTCGATAAATTAATGAATTGCATCGGAAGCATTGAAAGAAATAAAGATGGGCTTTTTGAAACCATTATTGACGAATCTGATCCTATAAAAATACCCTTGAAAAATCATACTGCATTAAGTGTCATAGAGATTTCTTGTAACATTAAAGGTAAAATAAAAAATCAAAAACTCGTAAGTTATGATAGATATAATATATTAATAAAACTTTATTCTGACAAAACTAATGTATGTTATAGAAAGGATTTAGATTCCGATAAAATAAAAGATAAATTACCTCATGTAAATTCTAAAAGATTGATAACACAATTTCACTTTGATATGAGAAAAAAAGGTACACACACTCCAGAACCCTTTTTTCATCTTCATTTTGGAGGAAAATCTAATCCCGATGACATGGGCTGGTTCCCTGTAGCAATAAAAGAACCAAGATTTCCATTTCCTCCAATGGACATTTTAATATTGTTTGAATTTATTTTGTTCAATTATTTTCCTAATGAGTCATATGAATATAGAGAAAGACCTGAATGGAAACAGATTATTAAGCGAAGTCAAAATTTATTTCAATATTGCTATTTTAAAAAATGTATAGATTTTTTAGATGCTCATAATTCTACATTGCTAGAAAGTGGATCAAAATATAATCTTTAAAAAATTTAATTATTTTAGTATTTTTTGAATATAATCAGAATAATCTAATTTTTTGTTTCTTCTCGAATAATTTCCCAAACTTATTATTTTATCATAATCAGGCAAAGGCATTTTTCTTATATCTGTAGCATTAACCTGAGTACTTCCACTTATCGTTCTAAAATATGAATCCATTATTTTTGAATTGAAAAGGGCTGACAATCCATACATTTCATTTAGTGAAAGCTCCCCCTCAATCTTATAAATATAATTCAAATGATTTTCAAACCCAATATATCTAAAATCTCTGAAATCTTTTTTTGGGAATGGGACTGCAAATAACCTCCTCTTATCATTTTTTGTTGTAAATCTTTTCATTAAGATATAATTTTTTACAGGGATTGTTATATTCACAGTTTCATTATTATGTAAAATTCCCCTAGGTTTTTCAAAATTCTGAATATCCAAATTTACTTTATTTATATCCAGATTTTGCATCCATATTAAAGGAACACTTCCTTCTTGATCATAATTATTAACTAAATTACCTTTGGTTCTAAAATCTACAACCTTTCCAGTAGAAATATTAATATTAAAGTCTTTCAGTACATTATTCCAAGAATCAATTTTTTTGATTAGATTCAAATCTTTTTCATTCATCGGAATGCGTATATAACTTTCTTTGTTTTTTCCAGGATTAATAAGAGAATAAGGAACACTTAAATCATACAAATCTGAAAATGTCCTATCCGATGATAAACTAATATGAACAGATTTGCATTTTTTCTTATTCGTTGCTTCGCCAGCAATAATTAATACTTCTTGAAGAATATTATCCATTTCAAAAATATTTTTCCTTGAATTAAAGCTATGAATTTTTGTAATACATGAATTATCCAACAACCATTTTCTCATTTTTTTATAATATAATCCTGAACAAAAACTTCTTGGAGTGATGTATATAAACTGACCATTTTCTTTTAGCATTTTGGTTGAGACAATTACAAAAAAAGAATAGATATTTGGTTGACCATAAACAAATTCACTCATCAATTTGGATTCTTTTGAATCCTTATTTAATTTATAATAGGGAGGGTTTGATATAACAATATCATAATAAGGAAGATCTTTTTTAGGTTTTTTTAATAAATATCTTGAATTTATGTCGATGAAATCTTTTTTTATTACCGTATAATTCACAATATGCCCTTTTTCAAATAACTTTGTTCTGCAGTAAGAAAGTGTTTCTTCAAGATTGGGTATTATTTCAAAGTTATTCTCGTATGCAACAATTGTCAAATTTATTGGTTTTTTGTATTCATTATATATTCTATCACAAACTGCTGCAAGCAATATTCCTGTGCCTGCTCCGGGATCTAATAACGAAAAATCTTGTTTTGGTAATTTTATCTGGTTTGCCATATAATTTGCAACATCAGGAGGGGTAAAAAATTGTCCAATTGGTTTTCTTTTATTTTTATAATTATTATTACAAAATCTTTCAGCTAATTGTACAGATGAATCTAAAATACTCGATTCACTTAGATTTTCTGAGCTGTCTTTAAAAGATTCCATTTAAGCTATGTAATATATTAATTAAGCAACTTATGAATTACTTCCTATTTTTGATATATTACGAATTTTTAGGTATACAAATACTCAGATATCAATAATATGTTATGAATCCAAATATTGATATTTATAACTAAATCCTAAAATTTGATAAAATGATTTTTGAGAAAAATGTTAACTCTAATTCAATTATACAATTTAATGCTGAAAGTTAACTCTAAATATTACCTATAATTATTTCCTTTAAATCTCTCAAAAAGGATTCATCCTTAAAAAGACTCCTTATTTCTTCTGCAACTTCATTTGAAATATCCGATTTATCTTTCTGCCTGGTTGTTTTATCACAGGCCTTATTATGATGTGCTTCATCTTCCTCCCCTCCCAACTAATCACCTGGTTTTATCTGTATATCTAAATATTTTTTTAAGGATTCAGACTTTGAATGATGGACTTTATAAATACTCGCCGTGCGTGGCGTGAAAGTAATTTAAAGATGAAATTACAAGACAATTAAAAATTTAAAACCATTATAGGCATTTTTGAAAGATGAAAAATATTTGACATATTTACTGACCTGTTTCAGTCATGTATCTGTCCATCATTGCCTTAAACTTAGCATAGCGGATATCTTCATCACAGGTCAGTGATGTCTTAACCATATCAATATTGTCTATTGCCTCCTTGGAAAGAGGTTCACCACAAAGACCACAGAAGGAGAACCGGGGAGGATTGATCTCATGACACTTCGGACACTGCCGGGGAAGGCTCTTTTCATGCTTAACAACCGGGGCTGATATCCCATAATGTTCAAGCATGGTTGAGTTGACATCTTCAAAGTTCATCTGATTGTAAGTTGACAGTTCCGGAGCTGTGGGATCTCCCCACATCATAAGACCGACTATGGCATCTGAAATACCCTCTCTTTTCAGGTTTGTTATCCTGGTATGCCTAAATGAATGAGGTGTGAATTTTGTCTCCACTCCTGCCCTCTCAGCAATCCTCTTCAGATGCTTCTCAAGGGCTCTGTAATTGTATGGCTCGGACTTTTCATTCAGGAATACGGAACTGTCCCCGTAAGGCTCTCCATACTTGCAATATTCATTCTTCCATTCCACAAGATCATGTTTAGACATGGCAAGCCTGAGCGCTCTTTGTTTCCCGGTCTTGAAGTCTTCCTTAACAATAAGACCATAATCATCAAAGACAACCTGATCCCAAACCATAGTGCCGATCTCACCGATCCTAAAGCCTCCCTCATACAGCAGACTTATCATAGCGCGATCCCGGATTCTCCTGCATGAATCGATCATCTTCTCAACCTCCCCGTCTTTGAAAATAACAATATTTTTCTTATTTTTTCTTTTGGGAAGACTTATTTCAGAAATTTCATCCCGTGTTATTTCCGATAATCCCTGCTTGTTTAACCACCGGAGGAACATTTTAAGAATAGAAATGTAATCTCTCAAAGTCATATTGGAGAACTTATCTCCTTTTGTAGTCTTGGCGTTCTTTAAATCCCCAATACCTTTAACGATATCATCAATAGTGCAGGAAGGAAATTCCGGGAGATAATGCCTCCACCAGACAAGATGCTGACATATCTTATGATACCTGGTTTCTGCTATATCATCAAAAGAAAGTTTGTAATTTAGGAATTTGGTTATTAAATCATAATCGGCCTGCGTAATAGCTCCGGATGAAAGATTTTTATTAAGAAAGAGCGCAGCTGTATCAACAGAGCGATTATGAAATTCTGAAGCTGTCCTTCTCATTAATATTAAAATTTAAAAATTGAGAATATAAGGTTTTAGACAACCTGTCTTAACGCCGAGAAGGAGATTTGAACTCCTGAGGTGCGAACACCAGTGGCTTTCAAGGCCACCGCCTTTCCGGGCTAGACTATCTCGGCCCGTCCTCTAACTAGTTGATTCTTTTCAGATAAAAATATGATGTTATTGATTTTTTATAATAATCCGCACAAATGACAAAGATAAAATCAATATAATAAGGTTTATTACAAAAATACCCCCGGACTGAGTCGGTTTTGGAGTTTCTGCAGATGCAAAAAATGTCTCGGCATCCGAACTTATCGTCACCGAAGAAGCGCCGTTCGCATATAATGTAACATAACCACTATCCGACTTCCCGAAAGGATATACTTTCACATAAACCATGCCACCTGAGACAGGTATCCTGAAAGACTCAGCCTGACTTCCGCTAAATTCATTGATACTTTTCAAAGCCCTGTTTTCATCAACGTATGCAACCACCCAGTCATGATCTCCCGATGTTGTTACATCAAGATAACCAGGATTTGTCTGAATTGCAAAAAATGCAGGATTCTCATAAGATGAGAAAGACTGGGCGGCAATAGGCTTTTTTGGGGACTCCGTTGAATCACCTGTTGGTTGAGAGGTACCAGGCGGAGTTACAGTAAACTTTTCACTTCTGATAAGTCCCTGACTGTCATAAAAAGAAGCATAATATATACTGGGGCCGCTGATCCTGATTTTTTCACTGAATCCCCCATTACTGTCAGTTTCAATCCATTCGCGCTGAAAAACAACACCCATTTTCAGCCCGTCCACCATAAGTTCAACTCCTTTATTTCCGCGTGTGGTGCTTCTCCCTGCAATGTCAAGGTACCCGTTAAACTCCTGCGTCAAAGGGGATGTAATAACAATCTCCCCTGTACGATCAACCAGCTCAAACATCCTGTAAGTTACCGAACTCGAGCCCAGATCATACTTTTTTTCATTGTTTATTTCAAATTTGTACATTCCGGGTTCAAGACCATCAGTATCAAACTTTGCTGACCAGTAACCCCCGTCCTGTATGGTAAATTCCTTTTTTGAAATCTGGGATATACTCGCAGACTGTTTGTACAAAATGATCTCCATCGTTGTTCCGGGATTTAAGGTGCTCTCACCATCTATTACAATAGTATCCCCCGGACTTACTGTTTTAGGCACATCAAAACTGATCAAATAGGCCGATGAAACACCGACAAGTGCCATCAGAAGAAGTGCCGCATATGCTATCTTTTTCATATTTACAAGATCAACTACTAAAGCATTAATGATATCCGAAAATATTGAAAAACCCCTTGCATGCTGGAAGAGCAGGGAAACATACAACTCTGAGACTATCGACTGCCTGACAATCATCTTCAAATCAGGCGGATGTTCATGGAATCGCTGCACCATGTGCGGGTATAAGAATGAAAGATACCACAAAATGCCCGAAGATGAACTGGCAGACAAAATTATCGGCCAACTCAACTGGATTCTAAGTGAATATCCTGCTGATAAATATCAAATGGTCAAAATATTTACTTCAGGAAGTTTTTTTGACGGAAATGAGGTTCCGTTAAAAGCACGCCTGGCCGTTGCAAAAGCTTTCAGGGGAAAAGTCATCATAGCAGAGTCCAGAACAGAATATGTAAAGGAATCAGATCTCCTCGAGTTCCGTGAAATAATTGATGACAACACATGGGACAGACCACTTTACGTTGCAATGGGACTTGAAACCACAAATGATTTTATCAGGGAAAAATGCATTGACAAAGGTCACACATTTGATGATTTTCTAACCGCAGTAAAAGAAGCAAAGAAGGCTGACACGGGGATTAAAACATACCTCATGATGAAACCGCCATATCTGACCGAAAAAGAGGCAATGGAAGATATGTTAAAGTCAATCAGGGAATGTGCACCTTATTCCGACATGATATCCATGAATCTCTGTACAATTCAAAACAGAACATCAGTTGAATCATTATGGAAAAAAAGAGCATACAGGCCCCCTTACCTGTGGAGTGCACTAAAAGTTCTGATTGAAGCAGAACCTCATGTCATGTGCGATCCTGTTGGAGGAGGAAAAAAACGCGGCCCCCACAACTGCGGGGAATGCGACAAAGACATCGTTGATGCAATACGTGAATATTCACTTTCAGCAGACAAGGAAATTCTGAAGATCTATTATGAAAAGGGATGTTCCTGCATGGAAGAATGGGAATATATATTAAAAGAAGAAGAACCATTCTGTATGCCGTTAACAGAATAAAAAAATATTATTTTTTAAGATTCTTTGCCAGAAGAGGCAGAAATGCTCCGGCATCACTTACAACACCTATTGCCTGCGATGTTCCCCTGTCATTTAATTTTGTAACAGATGCAGGGTTTATATCAACACAGATTGTCTTGACATATGAAGGCAGACAGTTACCTATTGCAACAGAGTGCAGAAGGGTTCCAACCATAAGCACCATATCAACATCTAGCAGATGTTTCCTCATTTCATCCTGTGCAACCATCACATCCGTTATTACATCAGGAAGAGGGCCGTCATCTCTTATTGAGCCGGCAAGGACAAAAGGAACATTGTTCTTTACACATTCATACATTATGCCTTTTTTAATAATTCCTTTCTCAACCGCATCCTTTATCGAACCTGCACGAATAACCTCACTTATTGCATAAATATGATTCTTGTGACCACCTACTGCAAGACTTCCCGTATCAAGATTCATTCCAAGGGAGGTTCCAAAGAGGTTGTATTCAATATCATGTGTTGCAAGCGCATTACCTGCAAAAAGAACATCAATAAAACCTTCACGGATTATTTCTGCAAGTGCAGGTGCAGCCCGGGTGTGAACAATTGCAGGTCCGCCAACAAAAGCGATCTTTCCGCCTTTGGCTTTAAGCTCCTTCATCTCAGCTGCAATTTTAGCAATTATAGTTTCACTGGGCCTTTCAGATGAAACTGTATTCTGCATAAATTCAAACACATTGACTTTTCTAGACCTTTCAGGAGGAACAATTCTGACCCCCCTCTCACCGATTACAACACAATCTCCTTTTTTCAGCTTTGCCAGAGGAGTGCATACAGCCCTTTTTTCTTCTGTTTTAACAACAATAAGACAATCCATCTCAATATTTTCAACTTTAAACCAGTTGTCTTCAAATTTTACAAATGTCGGATGGTTGGTTGTCGAATAAAATCCCTTAGGTACAACCCGGTCTCCTTCGGAAGTCTCCAGCAGAACATTTTCAACTTCGGGCATGCGTGCACCAAGACGATGCAATTCACTCAGTATATTCTCAAGGATTTCATCATCCTGGGCACTAATAATGAGTCTTGCATAACTTATGTCCTGCTTTTGTTTTCCTATCTCAAAGGTGGTAATCTCAAAATTGCCGCCCATATCCAGAACTTTATCAAAAACACGGGTCATTATACCGGAATCAATAATATGACCTTCAAGTTCAATCTCACGGGACGATTCCATACCATTTAGATATGGGGTGTTTAGTATTATTTTTTTGCCACGTTCTAAAATAATTTTTTTGGATAATCCCCCGGGGATTTTATGAAAAATATGTGTAATATATAATAATATTAATCAAAATAGAGACTTACCTTTTCAAAATCTTCCTTTGTGTTAATGTTATATGCAAGGGAGCTTTCATTCAATACAATTTTATACTCTTTTTGCTCATTTTCGATATTCTCACCGTTTAAAATATTAAGCCCCACAGGGCAGGCGTTAATTCCATCAATCTCTTCGGAGTAACTGCATGTACAGCCATTAGACAAAAATAACGACCGGGGCACCCAGACTGAGCATGCCTCTTTTCCAGACATGAGATACTTCTCCCACACATATTCAATATGCAGGGGTTTTATCCCGGGAAGATCAGAAACACATGAAAAAAAAGGAGATTTTTCTCCGGTTTCAGTAATGCACTCAATTAGATCCTCCACATAACCCGTTCCGCGTGATTTGTAGTAATCTATGCCATTTGCCCTGCACCAGTTAATAGTCATAGGAACTGCAGGAGACGCGATGACCAGAATATCACAATTTGCTCTTTGAAATGCAGATATTACATATGAGAGCATAGGTGTGCCGGCAATTTTGACAAGTGGTTTCTCTCCCAGAGAAAGACGGCTACCTTTTCCACCGGCCATAATTACTGAAAGCACTTTTCCAATGCCTCCACAAGAATCAAATTTTCTTCTCTTGTCCTTACAGCAACTCTGATAGACCGGGGAAGCCCAAATGATGTGCAGTCACGGACAAAGATATTTTTATCAAGCATCTTTTTAGAGAACAAAGAAGCATCAGCGCCGATGTTTAAAAGAATATAATTTGCAGCTGAAGGGACATAATTTATGCCAATCCTTTCAAACTGTTCATATAACCAGATCTTCTCTTTTTTTATTAATTCACAGGATTTTTCAAGCAGATCCAGGTTTTCGAGGGCTTTTATCGCAAAATCCTCCGCAAAAGCATTAACAGACCAGGGAGGCCTTATTACTTCCATCTTTTCAATAAGTTCAGGATTACCGACACCAAAACCTATTCTTAATCCGGGAACTGCAAAGGATTTAGTGAGTGATCTGCTGACAAAAACATTTGAAATACCTTTATTGATCATACTTTGCCTTTCATCAGCAAGGTCAATGAATGCCTCATCTATAAAAAGGAGTTTGCCTGATTCTTCAAGGGACCTGGCAATTTCAATCAATTCAGATGAAGAAAGAATGCTGCCGGTCGGATTGTTTGGATTGCAGATTATACGTACCCTGGAATCAACATCATCCAAAACCGTACATCTACCACCTGCAAGCTGAACAGACAATGAGTATTCACCAAATGTATGAGGATCAATCCTGACAAAATCATTTTTCTCTATCGTAGCGTAGAAATATGTCCTTATAACCTCAATAGAACCGTTTCCAACACACACGGCCTCCGGAGGACATCCAAATGTATTTGCAATTGCTTTCTTCAGATTATAATAAGAATCATCAGGATATTCCAAAAGAAGTTTCATATCAGGAATCCAGGAAATATCAGGAGGATACGGATTTAAACTCGCGCTAAAATCCAACACATCTTTACAGTGTTTTGCATAACAAAGCTGGGACGCGCCACCATGCTCTACTTTAGAGAGAAAAACGGATTTCAAGAAATACAACTCCTTTTTAGAATAAATTAATTTTAAATGCATATATCCATTTTGGGACTCTAAAATGTAAGAACCGATGCTTATATATACTTATAGGTAATACCAATTGATTGTCTGAATAAAGGTCTGACCAAGGGAAGACGTGAGTCAGACAAAAAGCAGACATAAGTCTGCTTAATGTCGGACATGTGGTTTCAATGATGGAGCGAGTCACAATCAGGTTGCCCCCACAGCAGGTTGCAATGCTTCAAAAGCTTGTGGAGGCAGGAGAATTTCCAACGGTTTCCGAAGCAATAAGGTATGCCGTTAGAGAACTCATCGAGAAACACGCAAACCGGGTTATCAGAGACAGTGAACAAATTTCATTTGAAATGTAAATTTCTCTGTTTTGGAGGAAACATAACCGGATGGGGGAATCATTTGGCATGAAATTTCATATGTCATTAGAAATTTGAGGTTTAATAATAGGAGGTTTATCGGATGCAGACAATCATAAATGAGGCTTTAAAGCACGCAGAATATGAGCAGAACATCAAAAGAAGCGGAGTCATCGGGGATGAGGATTTCGTAGGTCAGCCAAGAATCGTAATAGTTGGTTGTGGTGGTGCAGGAAATAATACAATCAACCGTCTCTACCACATGAAAGTAAAAGGAGCTGAGACAATTGCGGTTAACACTGACAAGCAGCACCTTGAAATGATTCAGGCAGACAAAAGAGTTCTGGTTGGAAAATCACTTACAAAAGGTCTCGGGGCAGGAGGTTTCCCTGACGTAGGAAAACGTGCTGCTGAAATGGCAAGAACAACCCTCGAGGGACTTTTACAGGATGCAGATCTGGTATTCGTAACTGCAGGAATGGGAGGAGGAACAGGAACAGGCGTGGCACCGGTTGTTGCACAGATTGCAAAAGAGCAGGGCGCCATAGTCGTTGGTATGGTCAGTTATCCTTTCCAGGTAGAAAAAGCACGTTTAATCCGTGCAGAAGAGGGCCTCGACACACTTGCAAATGCAGCAGACTCAGTCATTGTTCTGGATAACAACAGACTCATGAGTTTTGTTCCAAACCTTCCATTAGGCCAGGCATTTTCTGTTATGGATCAGTTAATTGCCGAAACAGTCAAGGGAATTTCAGAAACTATTACCGAACCTTCACTCATCAACATTGACTACGCAGATGTTCGCGCAATTATGAGCAAAGGAGGCGTTGCAGTTATGCTTGTAGGTGAAAGCAAGCAACAAAACAAATCCGAAAGTGTAGTTCATGAATGTCTCAACCATCCACTTCTCGACATTGATTACAGGGGCGCAACAGGAGGCCTCATCCACATAACAGGCGGCAGTGATCTTACGCTTTCTGATGCAGAGGACATTGCAAGCACACTTACTTACGAACTTGATCCACATGCAGACGTAATATGGGGAGCACGAATCAACAGTGAATTTGAAGGCAAAGTAAGAGTTATGGCCATAATGACAGGTGTTAAAAGCGCACAGATCATTGGCAACAGCCACTCTGTTCCTTCATCACCGACGCAGATCGCTCAGGGACCGTTTGAACGCCAGAATTCCCGCAATAACATGAACTCAGTGAGTAGCGGAAGAAGGGCAACAGGTGAACAGACAAGCGGTGGACTTATAGACTTTATCCGCTGAACCAAAAGGACCAATAATTCCATAAAAATACCACCACATTTCATAACGTCAGGTATGAATTAACAAATCAAACAAATAATCAAAAACAAAATCTGAGTATTCTCAGGCAATATACTTTTTTGGATTTTTAAATTAATTTGATCAGGACATAACGATCTAAAAATTTGTTCCGGCATAATTAAACAAAAAATCACGTTATAAGCATTTCAAGCAGAATCAAAATAAAATATTAAATTAAACAAACCCGGAAAAATCTGAAAAATTATTTTTTGGGAGAATTGCAGGCATTATAATTAATCCCGATACAGATACGATAATTTTATTACCAATAAAGATTCTATTTTATAGAAATTATTGTGCAGGTTCTAAAAGAGTGCACAATTTACTGATATATTGAGGATCTGAAAATAAAAAATCAGATCTTCGCTGGAAAAGGGAGTAGAACGAGAGAAGACGGAATAGCCAGAAGAACACGGTTGTCATAATTATATGATACCCGGTAAAGATATCTTTTGTTTCGTTTATTTTCAGACCCGTATATCCTATCGGTTCATTGTGCCATTTTTTTAGGGGACCAACATAATTGAAAATAGTACAGGTATGTGTTGAGCATGTTGAACGAACTGATAGATAAAAGAAAAACTGTTCTCCAGCAATCGGAGGAACACAAAGAAAAAAGAAATGAACTTAATGCACTTGCAAGCGCCCAGGCACGTGAGCGTAACCAGCTCAATGGCCAGACAAGGGAGTTCGTCGATGAAGCACAAAAAAACAAAGAGCTTCGCGATCAGGCAAATAATGATGTTCACAGATTAAAAGCAGAAAGAAATGTTTTAAACGAACAGGCAAATGCTCTTTTTGAGGAAATTGATGCATTCAAAAAAGAACACGGTGCAATAAGCAACAACCGTGGCATTAAGGATTCACAAAAGCAGATTGAACGCCTGGAGATGGAACAGCAGACCCGCGTTTTAAACACAGAAAAAGAACGTGAACTTATCGAAAAGATAAAACAGCTCAAGCTTTCAATAAAAGAACAGGAAGACGAACTTGAGCAAAACAAAGAGATCCACACAAAACTACAGGAAGCACGTGAATTCCGCAAACAGGCTTCCGATCTCCATGCAGCTGTCACAGAAGCTGCAGAGCTTGCACAGAAATACCATGATTTAATGGTAGAGTGCTACCGTAAAGCTGACAAATCACGTGAAGCAGCAGATGAAGCTCATAAAAAATTTGTTGAAGCACAGGAAGCAGCAGATGCAGAGCACAACAGTTTCATTGCCTGCCAGAAAGAAATGCGTGATTTCGATAAAGTTATCGGCGGTCTTCGCAAGAAAACAAAGAAAACAAAGGTTACCAAAGAGCAGAAAGCAGTGCGTAAGGAAGCTGAACAGGTATTTCAGCAGTTCAGAAGCGGAGAAAAACTCACAACAGATGATATCCTGCTTCTTCAGCGTGCAAAACTTATCTAAATCCAAAATATCCTTTTTTTGCTCATTCTTTAGGCAATTTTTTATACATCCAGATAGATTTCTATTTAGATGCCGGACGTGAGGACACTAATATTATGTGTCGACCGCGATGACGATATTGGATTCAAAGCAGGAATAAAAGAACCTGCTTTCGGAAGAAAAGAATGTCTCGATACAGCAAATAAGTTAGCTTTGGCTGACCCCGAAGATTCTGATTTAAACGCAATATTCCAGGGGATCAAAACATACGATGAACTAAAAGCAAAAGAAGAGGAAGTTTTTGTTGCTGTCATCGGAGGCAGTCATACAAACATGATTGAAGGGGACAGAAGAATTTCATACGAACTGGGTAAAATGATCTGGGAACATGAAATTACTGAATGTATCCTTGTAACAGACGGGGCTGAGGACGAATTTATCCTTCCGATAATTCAGTCCGTTGTAGATGTAAAGAGCATACAACGTGTTATCGTCAAACAGATGCCGAATCTTGAAGGAACATATTATATCATCAAAAAACTTCTGGATGACCCGCAGATTGCAAGAACTTTTCTTGTGCCTGTCGGAATAACAATGCTTCTTTACGCAATCGCCAACCTGATTGGAAGTCCCCAGATTGCAGTTATTATTGTGGTAGGTGCACTTGGAATATATCTGCTGTTCAAAGGTCTTGGTATAGACGAATACTTCAATTATGCTGTTATATCGTTGAGAAATTCGCTATTTGGAGGCCGTTTTACATTTGTTGCATATATCTCGGCAATACTGATAGGATTAATCGGTATTATCTTAGGTCTCACAAGTCTTCTTGAATGGTATACTGCCGAACAGGGAGTATTGTTTTACCTGCTATCATTTATTTATGGATCAATAGGGTATTTCACAATTGCAGCGCTTTTTGCATCCATTGGTAAAATAATTGATGTCTATCTGAACGAACCAACGGCTCTTGGGAGAGTTATTGCAATTCCCTTTTTTGTAAGTTCTGTTGGAATAATTGCATACGGAGCAAGTGTTTATGTCCTGGCAATTGCAACAGACCTCGATTTCCCCCTCCCGGGAATTGAAGGTGTAAGGATTATAATATACTCCACAATAGCCGGTCTGGTTTTTGCGGCATCAGGCATGTATTCACAAAAATACATCAGTAAATGGATCAAAAAGAAATATAACAGGCCCCAGAAATCAGATAAACTCAGAACTTAATATTTAGTTCTGATTTCACAGATTTTTTTCATTAGAATTTTTTAGGAACACTTTTCAAAATCTGTTGTTCTTTTCGCAACAAATGATTTATCATACTCTTAAGTTGACATATATACATAAATATTCGAGGAAAAACAGTGATATCGCCATATAAACATCTTGCCGAATTCATTGCATCCAAACCAAAGATAGTGGCAGCAATAATTATTGTCTGGTTTATTATCTCCATGTACGGAATGTCGCAGACCCATATGAAAACAGGCGATGACACCTACGTTGACAAAACAACACCTGAGGGAATTGTACTGGAGGACTATAAAGACCTCTTTAAGTCTGATGCTATCATGGTAATTTTCGAATCAGATGATGTCCTTGATAAAGAATATCTCAAATACATGGACACCCTGATGACAGATTTTTCAGATGAGGCAGGAGTCAAAAGCGTAACCAGTCTTGCTGACATGGTAAAATCAGTGAATAACGGAAAACTTCCCAAATCACAATCTGACATCATTAACGCAAAAGAAAATATTCCCACCGAAATTCTTGAGAAATATCTTCCGTCAAATATGATGACAATAGGAATTATCTCTCTTGACACGGGGATATCAGATGAAAACAAAAAAACATTACTGAAAAATCTTGAAACCATAATCAGTATATCAAATCCCACACCTGATGCAAAGGTAACTCTCTCAGGAACACCTGCATTCCAGAAACAGATGGGAGAAGAGATGGGCAAATCAACAGGTGTCCTGATTATGGCTGCAATGCTCCTCATGGTTGTTGCAGTAGGGCTTTTATTTGCTCATGTAAGTCATCGCTTCTTACCTGTCGGCATTGTTTTCATGGGACTCATAAACACATTTGGTATTATGGGTCTGACCGGAATTTCAATAAGTATGGTTGTAATTGCCGCATTTCCGGTATTAATCGGAATTGGAATAGATTATGCCATACAGTTCCATTCAAGACTTGATGAAGAATCAAAACGTCAGCCGAACATAGAAATTGCCGCCAAAAAAACTGTTGAAAATTCAGGACCTTCTGTTCTCTATGCAATGATAGCAACATCACTGGGCTTTATTGCAATGTACATTTCACCAATACCAATGGTAGTTGATTTCGGTATGACATGTCTTATCGGAGTAACCTGCTGTTATATCTCTGCAATCCTGATTGTTCCCACATACGCAATTCTCAGGCGATATAAACCCAAAGGAGAGCTTGACGAGGGTTTAAAGAAAAAAATGGCAGCATACGACAACCTTCTTGGAAATGTCTCACATAAAATTGCCAGATATTCAGTTGTCGTTCTCTTATTATTGGGACTTATTGCAATTGTCGGTGTCCAGCTTGACAACAGAGTCCCAATAAGTTATGATGAAGAAACTTTTGTACCTCCTGAAATGCCGGCTGTTGTCGATATGAAAAAAGTAACCAGGACAATGGGTTCAACAGAAAGTCTTACTATCTATGTAAAAGGGGATGACATTCTTAATCCGGAAGTTATAGAGTGGATCAATGATTTTGGTGACTATGAATTGTCCGTTCATGATGAACTTACTTCGGTTACCAGCATATCAACACTTATAAAGAAATATAACGGTGGCCTGCTTCCAAACACCGAATCAGAAATAAAACATATTATTTCAATGATTCCGGACAATGAGAAAAAATCATATTTAAACGGCCAGATGAACTCTGTCATAGAATTCGGAATGCTTGATCTTGAAGTTGATCCGACAAAATCTCTGGTTTACAATATGAGAGCCGAACTTAACTGGAATTATCCTCCGCCGGGAATCTCTGCAATGCTTACAGGAAGCACGGATCTTGGAATAAACCTTGTAGACGATATTGCAAACGGTAAAACCCAGATGACGATTCTTGGGTTTATTCTGATATTCTTCTGGCTGATTCTTATATACAGGAGAGTCTCCGCAATTTCACCGCTCATTCCCATAATTATGATTGTCGGATGGAATGGCGCCATAATGTATGTCCTTGGAATAGATTATACTCCTATGACCGCCGTTTTGGGTTCAATGACAATTGGTGTTGCGTCGGAGTATACCATACTTATCATGGAGCGCTACATTGAGGAAAGAAAGAACGGAATGAACAAGTATGATGCAATAAGAACCGGTGTTCAAAAAATAGGCACTGCTATTACAGTATCGGGAATGACAACAGTATTCGGCTTTTCAGCATTGCTTTTGTCAACATTTAACATTATAAAAAATTTTGGCATGGTAACCGTGATTACAGTAGGATTCTCACTAATCGGCGCAATTGTAGTTATGCCTGCAATACTTTCATTAATGTCAAAGTTTGAAAAAGAAAATGAAAAGGGTCAGCTCATATAATCCTAAGCTGAATTTTCGAATACCGGAACATATTCCGGCAATGCAAAATTATTTTTCTTCAAAATCCATATTTTAAGGAGTGATATATTGCAGCCATATAACAGCAACCATAATAATGCAGGTATGGCACAATCAAAAGTACGTATTAACGGGCAGTTATTTGATCTGAATGTGACAAAAGAAAATCTGATTTTATCACAGGATACACAGTCAGAACCATATATATACCCGATAAGTACAATTGAGAGTGCAAACCGCATAGAAAATGAATATTATGAACCATGCATAGAAATCAAAATACTCTATGATGACGGAAGCAATGCTTCAATGGTTATGATATTTGATTTTGAAGATATTAGAGAACAAATATTCTCAGATATTAATTATTTCTTAGATATCAGCCGCCGGTCAGTTAAAACTCAGGAAATTTATCAGGAATATGATAAGGAGAGCTATAACGAATATTCAAAAGACCATTATACATATCAGAGTGAAAATCAAGGTGGTTACAAATCAGACTTTGAAGCTGAATATATTGACAATTCATCAGGCAAATCCGGACATACCATGGATTTTCAGGATGAATACGATGATACAGAACATAGCAGAAGTTTTCAGCAATACAAATATTCTTCAGGCGAACTTTCATTTATTGAGAAAATAATTGCAATATTAAAAAATCCCGAAGACATTTTTCCTTCACTTGCATCAGATGATATTCTCCCTGCATTTATTCACATGACTCTTGTTCTTACCATCTTCTCAGTAGTTACGGCATTGTCATCAGCAATTATTTCATCATTCATTGCACCGGAACTTGGGATTTTTGGAAACCTTCTCAAAAATATTCCTGGATTAATCATCCTCATAATTGAGTTGCTGGTATTTGGAATAATTTCAGTTTTTGTGTATGGAATACTTGTATTTTTAATTGCAAAAATTGCAGGAGAAGAACAGGTGCCTGAGGAATCCCTAGTAGTCACAATGTATTCTGCCACACCTTTTGGGATTCTTGGATTAATACCCCTTTTTGGTGCATTCTTATCACCTCTGGGGATGGTTTTCATTCAGTATAAAGGAATGACAGAAGGACTTTATGCTGACCAGATTCCGGCAATTATGGCATCAGTTATTCCGGCCATAATTATGTTTGGCTTATTTTATTATTTCATAATAAGCGGGGAGGTTGCATATATATGAAAAACACTGACAGAATTTACAGAAATATTGCTATAACAGGAATGATTCTTTTATTGATGTCATTTGCAGTTCCGGCACTTGCTGAAATGGAAGCTGATTTTGATTATGAAATGTACAGAATCGATACATCCGAATGGGGAGATAACCCCGAATATAAGGATTATACAGGAATAATATACAAAGTGGATTTTTTTGACAGAACAACAGGCGGAACACCAAAATCATGGTACTGGGATTTTGACGATGAATGGGAATCCTCAACCAAACAGAATCCAACCCACATTTATACAAAAACAGGCCAATACACCGTTAAACTGACTGTAACCGACAGCAGTGGAAAAGTTGCAATGCCTGTTGAAAAGAAATTTTTTGCAGATGATGACTGGGGAGTTTACACAAAAATAACACCAACTCCGACACCAAGACCAACGCCTGTAAAAACACCCACACCAAAACCTGTTGTAACACAGACTCCTGTCCCCACCACACCAACACCAGCACCGAATCTCGCTTCACATACAATTAAAATTCCCGTAATCTCAGGTGAAATGGATAAGTTGCAAAACACATACAACGACTATATCAGTCTGATAAAAGCACTATTTGGGATTATAACCGATTGATTCGGGAAAAACAGGCATAATATTTTTTTGGGAAATGTTTGATGAAAATGGAATTTCCATTTTCATAACAAATTAATCCACAATTATTTTCTCGGGATATGAAACACCTACTTTTCCTTTTCTTAATTTTGTTTTTGAAAGAAGATGGGATACATCGATAATCTCACCGGATTCACTCAGCTCACGGATGACATTTTTTATATCCTGTTTTTTATCCCAGGAAATTCCTTTTACAACTGCCGCATGAGTCTGAATAATCGTATCCCCTTTTAAATCACCCGGATGTGAATATCTCAAAGAATCAATTGTGGAAGGGTCATATACTGAAATTTTGGGATTTTTAAGATCAATGCCTATGCCTGCTGAAATGATCGTATCTCCGGCATAACTGCCGGTTATATCAGTTTTAAACCATTCTGAAACATTTTCTGCATCATCTATTCTGCCTTTTGGATGTGGTGAATTCGAAAGTACCGGCGATCTTTTTATCCTTGATCCATAATATTCATCTATAACTCCCGATATTACCACAGATATTACCCCGTTGCAGTTTCTTTGTCGCTCAAAAGCAAAAGAAAAAATCTCTTCATATAATTCTTTAATAGAAATTCCTTCTTCCCTCTCTGTTTCAAATGTAATTATGTCAGCAAAAGATCCGTTTAATATTACATTTTGTGCTGAATAAAATACAATATCACCGGTACTTTTTACAGGAGTGAAATAATCAGGCACAGTGCTTCCGTCTGTTGGAAGCCAGATGATAGTTCCCTGAATCATAAGCATCTCACCAAGTCTCTGCATGGCATCCTTTTTGTCAATACCCATGGCACCAAGACCAAAAGAATACTCTATGTCAAAATTCCCTTCGGAAATATTTTCTTCAGTGACAGATGAATTAAAAACAGATTCAGCATCTCCACAGATAAAAATTGTATTTTTGCTGACTATGCCTGACTCAAAAGTGTAGTGAACCCCGTTTCTTAAAGTAGAAGGATTTTTCAGTTCATCAATTAATGAAAGAGTATCTATACCTGTTTTTGCTTTTTTTATCCCTTCATCAACAGAATCAGTAGTTTTAAAAATATTCAGCAGTCCTGCCATATCAAGAACTTTTGAAGGGTACTCCTGAAGGGAACATAAAACGATTTCGCCTTCACGTTTTTTCATTTCCTTTTTGAGTCCGAGAATAACTCTTATTCCACTGCTGCTAATATAAGGGACATCTTTTAAATCAATTACTACAGCCTTGTCATCAGAATGAACCATATTTTTTACAGCAGAACCAAATAATTCCGCACCGTTTGTATCAAGTCTCCCTTCCAGACTGAAAATTAAAACCCCCTCTTTTCTTTCGGTAATTATATCCATTTTATAGCACATCTCCCGGAATTAAATTAAAAATGTCTCAAATAACCTATATTGATTTTACTGATTTGAATCATTATTGATTCAACAATATAACTATCCTAAATAATCAGAGACAAATTTTAAATTCTTATCTGATTTAATTCATAAGTCTGTTACAGTTTGATATTTGAAAATTTTATTGCTGCAGGATTAAAAAAATGAAAATAAACAGACTTTACAATCATGAACTGGATTATATCAATAATCCTGAAAAATATACATATGAATTTTTTAAAAACAAATATCTAAAGGATATTTCAACCAACGCCGCATTAGGAATTGCAGATGAAGAACTGCTAAATTATTATGAAAACAAAATAAACGGCGATGGCAGATTTATCTTAAAAATGGAACCAAACAGTGACAACTATATTTTACTAGAAAAATATGTTTTGGATTCTGCCAGAAAAATCGCAGGGGATTATCTTGATGAAAATGAATTAAAAGAATATGACAAATATTTTGAAATTTTCAGGAAAAATATTATTATATCCCTTTATCCTTTTCCTGAATATCAAAAAAAGCAGATGCTAAAAAAAATATCCGCAATATGCAATTTAAATCCATATATTACTGATGAAATCTTTTCGATGTTCTTCTCATGCAGCACTATGTTTTCATTAGAGCTGTTTTCTTTTTTGCTTAAAGATGGTAAAATGCATGAATTTTTAAAATACATTTCACTGCCCGAAACTGAAATTGATCTGCTTTCCAAAAAACCCTTACTTATGATGCCTCCATGGAATCATCAGAAAAATGCACTTAATGCATGGCTGAAAACAGGAGGCAGGGGTGTTTTGGAGATGGCAACAGCTACAGGAAAAACATATGTCGGGCTTTGTGCAATTCACAGACTTTTTACAGTTAACAAAAAACTCAATGTCCTCATTATTACAAACTCAAGAGCGCTCTTAAACCAGTGGAGGCGTGAAGCAATAGATAAACTTGGTCTTTATGCAGATCCAAAACAGGACTTCACAAACCCTCTAAAATATGTAAATAAAAATTACAGCCTTTCAATTGAATTTAAAACCATACAGTCTGTTTACAAAAATCCAAAAAAATATCCGGCAGATCTTCTGATAGTCGATGAAGTCCACCACATTGCAGGAAAAGAATTTCAAAAAGCCCTCCTGATCCCCTGTAAATGGAAAATGGGACTTTCCGCAACAGTTGAGGGATATGAAAGACATGATGTTATTGACAGATATCTTGGAAATACTGTTTTCAGATATTCCCTCAAAAAGGCAAAAGATGATGGAATTATACCGGACTTCAGACTTGTAGTACATAAATCATTTCTGGATACAGATGAAAATAATGAATTTTCAAAGATTACAAGGGACATAAAAAAACTTCTTACAATTATAAACTCAGAATATAAAGATACAATTTTCACAATAACCGGCAATTATAATTCTTTTAAAAATCTTGGAGAGTTCATCAGTTTGATGCGCAAGGCAAGATACAAAGGATACAGCCTCCCTGACGATTTTTACAGACTTATGGGTTTATTATTCAAAAGAAGAATGATAATCCATAAATCCCATCCAAAAATGCAAAGTGCAATATCCCTTGCAAAAATTGAGGGAAAGTCAAAAAAATGTGTTCTGTTTACAATGGATATTGCCACCTGTGAAAAGATATATTCAGATATTAAGGATTTTGTTCCGGCATTTCGGGTTCATTCAAATCTAAAGGAATCAAAACGTAACCATGCTCTCGATGAATTCAGAAAATCACGAACAGGAGTTTTGGTCGCTCCAAAAGTACTTGATGAGGGAATTGATGTCCCGGATGCTGAAATTGGAATAAATGTTGCATCCGCAAAGACAAAGCTTCAGCTTATTCAGAGGATGGGAAGAATTCTCAGGAATAAACCGGGAAAAAAGCCTGTTTTTCATCATTATGTTGCAATTCCATCGGATTGTATTGAAGAGGAGGATTCTTTTACACTGCAAAATGATCTTTCATGGATACTGGATTTGTCTTTAAAATCAGGAATCATAGCCGAATTAAAAGAAACAAAATTATCAGATCTTGCAAATCTCGAAAAACATTTTGAAGACTATACACTTGATTATTACAGAGAAAGAAAAGAAATATTCACAGAGGAATACGGAACAATAAAAATCAAAAATATAATACAGTCAATCGATGGAAATACCCGTAAAATTATTGTAAATGCCCTTCAAAAATCAAAAAACAAAATTAATGAGCAGGAATGGTATGACATAATAAATTCTTCAGGAAGCTGTTCAAAGGAGATAAATTATCCGGCTTTAAGATGGATCTGGATATTATCAGAAAAAGACAGAACAAAACTGATAAATTATTTTAATCATTCCAAAAATCAAAATGAAGAACCCGGATATGAATCACTCAGCCACGGAGAAATAATTCAGGGCATAGAAAATATTGGAATAAATGAATCCAAAAAAAGTGATTCTAATAAAAAGACAGAATCAATTGGCAAAAAAATAAAATACGCCAAATCAAAAAGGGAAAGGGAGTCTGCTGCATCAGAACTTCTTAAATTCGGATCAGAATCTAAAAATGTATTATCACACCTCTTAACTGACAAAAATTCCGAAACGAAAATATGTGCACTAAAACTTGCAGGTGAAATTTGCGATCCTTCATTATTTGATTTGATTATAAACTGCCTTTCGGAAAAAGATCATGATGTCAAAATCGCTGCGGCGGATTCATTATCCGAATACAAAGACAAAAGAGCAAACTATCACCTAATGAAAGCCGGCAGAGTAAAAGACCCTGAAGTAAAAAAGGCTGTAAAAAAAGCACTGACAAAAATTAATAAAAATAAATAATATGTCCTGAAAAATCCTTAGAAATATATATACAGGATTTATTCAGGCATTTTCTAATTTACAGATATTGCACCTTGTGATTGTAAATGCCACTGAAAAAGATAGTACTGCTACTACAAAAAAAGCAGGGAGATAACCGGATTCTTCTGCTATTATTCCCGCAAACAAAGGAAGAAATGTCATACCTGCATAAGCCGCAGCGGAGTATACTCCCATCACAGTACCCTGAAGATAACCTGTCTGTGCAAGATAATCCATCTGCGAGATCATGATAAAACCGGCAATTGCACCAATCATTGCAAAAACCAAAAAAACACCCATAAAATGAATTTCCGGAATGTAATATGAAAGAAGGACCAAAAAAGCCATGACAATCGCACTTTTCTTTAAAGCCGGAATCGGACTTATTTCAAAACGTGGTGCAATTAGGGATGCAAATATTGTTGCAACATTCATTGTTCCAAGTTGTATGCTTAAAAGCAAAGGGCTGTTATCTGTAAATTCCGGATAAAGTGACGTTACAACACCCGTTGCACCAACCAAAATGATAACAGAGAGATACAGCCATTTATAATCCAGAACAACCACTTTGAGATCTGCTTTTCTATAGGATTTTTCAAACTTTTCGTATGCCACAAGACTTGTCAGCATTGGGATTGCTGATATCAGAGTAAAAAACAAGATACCGGAAGTTTCTCCAAAAGGAGATGATAAAAGACCGGCAGCAACAAGACCAATTACAAGGCCCAGATTAAGGCATGCAAAAAAATATCCGGAAAGTTTTCTGTGATCAGCCTGTTCATTAACCCATGACATTGCACAGGCTACAAAAAGACCGGCGGCAATACCTTCTATTAGTCTCGAAAAAACTACAAGATATACCTCTGGAAAAATATACATTACAATTCCCGAGATAACTGTAAGCACCAGACCGACGCGGATAAGAGGAATTTTTCCAATTCTGTCAGAGAATATTCCTGCAGGAAGAACTGTAAGAAAAGCCCCCATAAAATATGCTGAAAATATTGCACCCTGAATTGCCGGCGATTCATCTGCAAAAAAAGGTAATACGGGCACTATCGTATTTGATAATGCCATTACAGCAAAAACTCCCAAAAGTATTGATATTTTTGTTTTCATATCTGCCTCGGTTACAGGCTAAAAATTGTATTTTTTAATGGTTATACCATGCGATATGTTTCCAGATTCTTTGGAGCGTGTGTTTCTATCTTAAATCTCTTGTAAATTGAACTTGCAAGATCAATTGTATTCTTTTCATCACCGTGAATTGTGAAAACTTTCTCCGGTCTCGGGTTTAAATGATTTACATAAGCCATTAGCTGACGCCTGTCAGAGTGACCTGAAAATCCATCAATCGTCTGAATTTCAAGGTTGAGAACAATTGTTTCCCTTCTTCCCATTGGAACTTCTTTCCATCCCTTCTGTATCCTCCGGCCAATTGTTCCATCAGCCTGATAACCAACAAAAACAAGAGTATTCTCTTCATAAGGAGCAAGGGCATGAAGATATTCCATAACAGGACCACCATTTAGCATACCACTTGTTGTGATAATAATACACGGATCGCCACCAATTACTTCCTGCCTTAATACAGGTGAATCAACCTGAACAAAACATTCGGAGAGGAAAGGATTCATTCCCTCCTGGAAGATCTGCTTTCTTAAATCAGGATTCAGGTATTCAGGATATGTGGTATGAATGGCAGTTGCCTCTTTAATCATACCATCAAGATATACCCTGACTTTAGGTATCTTTTCAAGCCTCATACCCTCTTCTAATGCAAGCATAACTTCCTGAGACCTTCCTACCGCAAAAGCAGGAATAATTACCTTTCCACCACGTTTTATTGTCTCATTAACAGTTTCATAGAGTTTTTCCTCTGCATCCTTTCTTGAAGGCTGGAGATCGTTTGAACCTCCATAAGTACTTTCCATGAAAACTGCCTCAAGACGCGGGAATTGTGAGGTTGCAGGGCCAAAAAGCCTTGTTTTTCCATAGTTAAAGTCGCCTGTGAATGCGATATTATAAAGACCATCCCCAACATGGAAATGAGCAATTGCAGAACCAAGAATATGCCCTGCATTATGGTAGGTGAGTTTTACATCAGGAGCGATATCCGTGACACTTCCATAATTCAGAGTGATTGAATGCTTAAGGTATTCCTGTACCTCTTTAGAAGAGTAAGGCACCTGGTTGACATCATTGCTGATAACGTCAAGATAATCAAGCTGAAGCATAACTGCAAGATCTCGGGTTGCAGGTGTACTGTAAACAGGCCCTTCAAATCCATATTTATATAACATAGGAACAAGGGCACAGTGATCAAGATGTGCATGTGTTAAAACAACCGCATCAAGCGAGCTTAACGGATATATCTCGGGAACATATAAATATGGAAAACCATCGTTGCTTCCAGGTTTTTCACCACAGTCAATCAATATTTTACTTTCAGGAGTTGTTAACAAAAATGCGGCTCTTCCTACTTCCCTGCAGCATCCAAGAGTTGTTACACGTACCCACTTATCCTTACTTGTAAGATCACGATGAATTCTGCGTCCGATGGTCCTTAAAAATTGTTTTCTCTCATCCTTTACGGCTCTTAAAAACTGCCGTGTCTGTTTTACGGTTGAACTCTCAATAGGAGGTGTTCTTACGACTTTTGGAGTCCAGCCAATCTCTTTTGTTATGTCGCGAAGAGTTGTTCCGTTTTTACCAATAACCACTCCGGGTTTTTCAGCCTCAATTAAAACTTCACCGGTGTCAGGATCAAAGAAAATATCGGTTATTCCGGCACCTTCAGGAACGACAGCTTTAATTTTTGTTGCTGCAATCTCCGGGTCTTCAAGAACATTCGGCCTTACAACAATTCTTTTTCTAAGATCTCTTGCAAGCACCTTTATAAGATCTGCTTCATCAGCAAACTTTTTTGGATCATCGGTATATATTACAAGCTCAGGTCCTTCAAATTCAACTTCGGATACATTTATTCCGGGAGGAACCTTTGCGTTTATTTTTTCCTTAAGCTCTCTAAGCCTCTCTTCTATCAACATAAAATACGTCCTAAAAAAAGAAAAATAAAAAAATTATTTCTAGTTAACAATTCCTTTTTCACTAAATTCTTCGTATTTATCTTTTGTAATTACAACTACACTAATATCTTCACCGGAGGCTGAATCCCTCCGCATAGCTGAACGTAATGCGCGTATAGCCAGCTCAATACATTCTTTTTCATTCATACCTTTTGAGAATCGGTCTTCTAAAACACCATATGCAAAAGGTGAACCGGAACCTGTTGCAACTATATCATCTTCGGGTGAAGCTCCTCCCATTGCATCCACCGAATATATTGAAGGTCCGTTTTTATCGAAACCTCCTACCAGAAGCTGAACATAGTAAGGCATCATCCTGTGCTGGTTTAACACATTGCTCAGAAGTGATGCAGCAGCACCGACCGTCATGGGCCTTCCTCTGCGAATGTTATACAGACTGCATTCAACCTGCATCAGACGTGCCAGCTGCTGGGCATCTCCTACACCTCCTGCAGTGGTCATGCCGATTCTGTCAGCTATCTGGTATACTTTCTTTGCTTTCTTGCTTGCAATCATATTTCCCATCGTGGCTCTTCTTTCGGTGGCAAGCACTACACCTTCATCGAAAATGAGCCCGACTGTCGTAGTTCCTTTTAATATATCGGAGCTCTCCTGCATAATAGAACACACTCCCTTAAATTATGAAGAGTTTGAAAGAGTATAAAAACGCTTCAGATATACAGATGTCATTATATGTCTTAAATGTTGTTGTATATTGAAGGGAAAAACTCTCTTAAATAATCGGTTTACCGGATTATTTATCCGGCATTTATTCTTTAAAATCCTGAATGGAATCATCAGGGTGCAATATCTTTAATTAGTACCTTGATAAGTTCCCTGTCAAACAGCATAGACACCATTTTTTTGTCGCCGTTAATTACAGGAAGCTGATCAACACGTGAACGTTTCATTTTAAGTGCACATTCACTTACTTCTGCATTCTGTGGAACTGCAACAACATCTTTTATCATTGCCTCTTTCACAAGTTTTTCAGGAAGCTGGACTTTTGATATGCCAAATGAGATTGTATGCATATCACGGATACTTTCCCATGTCCATTCATCATCATCAGTACCGTTTGAAAGATCACTTACTTCAACACTGTCTTCAATTGAAGCATGCCTGATAAGATCACGTTCTGAAATTATACCTGTAAGGGTTGACTCCTTGTTAAGGATCGGAATCGCATCAAATCCGGATATCTCCATGATTCTTCCAACAAGCGGAAGAGGAGTTTCTTCCCACAATGCAAAAGTGGGTTTTGTATATCCGTTCTTAATCTCTTCACTAAATTTCATCTGTGCAATCGCACTGATCAAATCAGCAATACTGATTAGTCCGACAAGCCTGCCATCTTCAACAACAGGAAGTCTTCTGAAATTATTTCTGGACATAACCCTTGCAGCTTCAACTATACTTTCATCCGGCCCGATTGTTACGGGGTCTGATGTCATCAGAAGGCTGAGCTGGGTTTCATCGCTCTTTCTTAAAAGATCCTTTCTTGTGATAATGCCGACAAGCTCACCGTTTTTTGTTACAGGGACTCCGCTTATACCGGTTCTTTTCAGAATTCTCAATACATCGTCCCTGTTTCCAGGTGTTTCAACAGAAACCACATCTTCTACCATGTAGTCCCTTATGATTCTGGAATCTATACTCTCACCACCATTGTAGAGACTTTACAGTGGCTTATGACATATTCAGTAACGCTGCCAATGAGCATACGATCAATATTGCTTTTGCCTTTAGTACCCATGACTATAAGATCAGCTTTTATCTCATCTGCAAGACTGAGTATTTCCTCCCCTGCATGTCCCTGTTTAATGAAAGTATTTAATTGTAAATTGTGCTTCTCTGCTAATTCTTCCCCCTCTTTAAGAGCAGTCTGCCCAACAGATTCAAATCTGCTGTATATTAATTCACTTGCGCTATCCGTTGGAATAGATTCAAAACCTCCGGTTTCAATGACATAAACCGCATTTAGCCGGGAACTTCTGATCTTTGCTTCATCGATAGCTGCTTCGAGCGCTTTTTTGCTGACCTCGGAACCATCTATCGCAACGAGGATGGTTTTAAACATAAGTCCTACCTCAAAAACTGCGTATAATATTTTATTTTTCTATATGCTTAAAATAGATTCTCTCAATATCTCCTTTATTCATTCTATTTGTAATTGTTTTTTGAACAGAATGGCTAAAGCGCATATTAGAACAGGAAGGCAAAATAGTAAAAAATGATGCAGGCTTTCCTTTTTCAATATAAAAGGGTTTATTGAAGAATGAAGATCCTTTAGTTGCCATTTTTAAAAGATCAATCGGGGCAATATCATATGCATAAGATGCAAATGACATCTCGGAAAACATGTCAGGCTGTACAAACATTACATTGTCAGTCCCCAAAAGAACATTACAGCCATAATCCAGCATCTTCTTTATTGGCGGATTTGCTGAGGACCAAGACACTCCAAGCCTCCAGTTTGAACGCGGGCAAACAACAATTGAGACGTCCATGTCTGCAATTCTTTTTAACTGACTGTCTGTTGCATGAGTACAGTGAACAAGCATATCAGGTTCTGCATCAAGAGCAGAATCCACATCCCTGCTGTCTTTCTCCCCTGCGTGAAAAGCAACAATCTGCCCCCTTTTTTTGGTTTCAATGGCCCTTTGTATTACATCCCCGCCTTCCTTAGTGCTTGAAACACCAATTCCGTCAGCATAACTCTCGCCGCCATCGCGTCCGAGGATTACACCCGCAGAACCGGTCTTGGAAAGTGCATTTTTCAGAAGATTCACACCTTCAATTCCACCTTCCCTGAAATCGCAAAAACCAAAAACTCCTGAATTCTGCATATAAAGGATACTGCTTACCATCCCGTCTATTATGGCTGAAGGATGAGCCTCTCTTAAAAGACGGTGTTTCAGACCATTAGGGGGCGCTACAAGTTCTGATAAATTACCGGGTGCTTCCATATCCATTGCAATTGTATCCGCAAGGTGTGTGTGTGCATTAAAAAAACCAGGGACAATCCACCTTTCAGAAACATTCAAAGACTCTTCAATATCAGTTACAATTCCATTTTCAAGTGTAATCTCCACATCAAGCAGATCAAAATCACTTCCAATAAAAGCCCTGCCGGATATTTTCTCCTCTTTTAACATTGTAGTCAAAACCATCTGCCTTTCTTTTATATATTCTGAAAGCAGATATAATAAGTATGGCAGCTAAGAACAAAGGCGGGAGACTGGTTTCATCAGCAGGACTGGTCACATATTATGATAGTGAGGACAGGCGCTCAATACACATATCTCCAAAAGCAGTGCTTATTGCAGCAGTTGCAATTGGAATTATTATTGCAGCACTAAATCACATATTCTGATTTGAAGGTTATAGCCATCAGATTCAGACAACAAAATTGTAAACAATAAAAAAAAATTATTTCAAATTTTTTAAAGCTTTTCTGGTAAGATCCTCTTCCGGCCTGAAATAAAGTTCATCGTGTCCTTTCCATTCGGGAGCATTCCTAAAGACAACTGCAGGCACACCGTTATTGCTCTCTCCCATAATAAAATTGGAAAACGCTGCAAACTCATCAACCACAGCCTCTTCAGTTATTTCAAGGACTCTTCCAAAGAGATCAGTATCACCTCTGAAGTCACGTATCGCCGTCATGCCTGCCCAGCCAATAGCAACACCTGTCTGTCCCCTTCTAAACGATCTACCACATGTATCAGTGATAATGACACGAATGTCAGAACCTGTCAGTCCCTTTACCCTGTTCTTTATTTCCTCTGCACTGCCCATGGGATCAGGTGGCAGATAAATGATAATTCCCTCTTCCACATTGCTATTGTCAACACCGGCGCGTACTCCTACATGACCGCACTTTACCTGTGAAAGAATGAATGGATGCTCAATTATCAAATCCTCGGTAGTGTCCAGAACCATCTGAACAAAACGGGGATCTTCACCACATTTTTCAGCAATTCTTTTTGCATCTTCAGACGGTGAAATGTCCGCCATTTTCTTCATAAAACCTTTGGTCTTTGAATATACAGAGGATGCCACACACAATATGTCGCCCTCCTCAAAATCAAATTTTTTGCAGATTTCTTCTGGGAAATCATCGTCTTCATGAAAAATGGGAAGATCATTTACTGGAAAAACTTCAATACTCATATCTTTGTTTATCCCATTAAAACCGTAAAAAATCTCTTATTTGGTATTGTTAAGAACTATAACTATTTGTTGGATTATTCTTCTAACATCTTACTGAATACAATAAATGGAGAAGATTATGAAAATTGCAGTTGCTAAAGACGGAGATATTGTAGCTGAGCATTTTGGACATTGCAGTCATTATGCGGTATACAATATAGAAGATGGAAAAGTCATCAGTAAAACAGACATTGAAAGTCCGGGCCACGCACCCGGTGTTATCCCACGCTTCTTAAATGAAAACGGGGCAAATATTGTTTTGGCCGGAGGAATGGGGCAGGGAGCAATAAATCTGTTCAATGAAATGGATATTGATGTCTATCTGGGTGTCAGCGGCAGTATTGAAAATGCAGTACAAAAATACCTTGCCGGTGAACTTATATCAGGCAATAATACCTGTGATCACTAAAAATAATTTGTCTGAACAAAAACCCTATTAAAAATCTCATTTTCTAAACAAATATCAGGATTTTTTAAGCATTAAAGACAATAAAACAATAATTTGCCAGGATATATTTAAGCAGTTAATTTTATTATATCTCACTGATTATCTACGTTAGAGAGAAGTGTATCTGATAGTCCGTTGTCCGGGATGCGCGTCGTTTACATATGTAGACAGGTATCAAAAGCACAGGCTATGCCCGGTCTGCAGTGAAGTTATCAATGTAAGACGATCAGAGATTTATCTTGATGTAGGGAAATATCAGCAGGCTGAATCTATTGTAAAAGAACTCGAAAAATATCTTCATAAAAATAAAAAGAATGACCTCAGTCAGGAAGAACTTAAAACTCTGCGAAAAGAATATGCAGGGTGGATGAGGAAAAACCCGCCTTTATAAAGGAAAGGTTACAACCATGGTTTTCCACAGCCGGGACATATAATAGTCACCTGTCTCCCGCAATGAGGACAATATAAACCGTTTTTATTCTGAACCAGCGGTCTTCCGCATTTTCTGCAATGAATGTCTTCTTCATAACCACATTCGTGCTTTACCATTGATTTAGTATTAATCTGTAATTAAAAAAATATTCCCATCAAAATAGAGAAAAAGTTAGTCTTCATCCTGGAAACCTTCCAAAACCCTTGCAACTGTTATTGCATGATTTGGACAGGCTTCTTCACAGGTTTTACACCCCGTACATTTTTCAGGATGAATTATGGTAAGTTTTGAATTCTTAATCCTCATTATAACCTCATTACTTGAGGATGTTGCCGTATATGCAAGCTGCGGGTCAACCTCCTTGTTAACCGGGCATGCCACAGAACAGTTTCCACACCGCATGCAGATGCTGTCATCCACATTAAGATGGTATGAAGCAAGGAAGTATGTTTTTTCCTTTTCGTTTACAGAGAGAATGTCCCCGCTTGTAAGTACATTATCAGGGCAGGCCTCGACACAAAGACCACATCTGATACAATGGCCCTTGTAAATTACCGGCTCCCATTTCCCTTCGGCATTTTTCAGGACTTCAATTGCTCCGGGTGCAGGGCAGATCATCATGCAGCGGAGTTCATGACTGCACTCATTACCGGTTAGTACAGGGAAATCCCTGTAATGAGGTGGCGTGACCAAAGGAGCTGTTTTGACAAAAAGAAATTTTTTCCACCATTCAGGACGCAAAAACTCCCTTAAATAACAAAATATTGAGAACATTTCAGATCACCTCTCATTACACGCAATACAGGGATCAGAACTAATGAATGTTGCAGTAACATCTGCTGCAGAATCCACACCCTTTAGCATATAATGCCCGCATGCCTCTATATTCATAATAGAAGGTGTCTGTATGGCAATATCAATTATACGCCCGTATTCGTCTGTCCTGACACGATATGTCAGTTCACCGCGTGGAGCCTCACCTATCCATGTAGTCTCACCGGCACCTACCTCCCCGCCTCCTCTTATTAACCCGTCAGGCATTTTTTCAAGGCATTTTCTAATCAGCTCAATGCTCTGGAAAACTTCATCAAAACGGATCATTATACGACCATAGTTATCACATGAATCACGAACAATCGGTTTAAACCCGAGATCCTGATATGTGGGGTGATTGGTTCGCTGGTCAATATTAATTCCACTTGCACGGGCAGTAGGTCCTACTGCATGAGACTCCTTTACATCCTCTTTTGAAAGAATCCCGACATCACGACTACGAAGAGAGATTAAAGGACCACTCTCAAACATTCTGTTGTATCTGATAAGATCCTTTTCAATTTTTTCTAAAGCTCCCAATAGAGATTTTTCAGATTCTTTTGAAAGATCAAACCTGACACCGCCCGGAATTATGTAGGCACACGTGACCCTTGCACCTGTAATTAATTCAATCTGATCCATCGCTGTCTCTCTTAAATTCAAAAGATACATTGCAAGGGTTTCATGTTCTATTGTATAGCAGTATGAATAATTTGCAAGCAGGTGGGATTGTATTCTGTCAAGTTCGTTTACTATGACCCTTAAGTATGCAGCCCTTTTTGGAACCTTTATATCACTGATTCTCTCCACTGATTCAATGAAAACCATATTGTGAATGACAGAACATATTCCACATATTCTTTCTGCGAGAAACATAACTTCCTGCCACGGACGTCCACGCATTATTCTTTCAATACCTTTTTTTACATACCCAAGCTCAATTTCAGCTGAGAGAACATGTTCACCGGCTGTTGAACATTTAATACGGGCAGGCTCTTTAAAACACGGATGAACAGGGCCTATTGGAAGAGAAACATCGACTGTTTTTTTCATATCATTTATCCTCGTAGTCTTTGAATAGTTCAGATGCAACACTCAGTATGGTGCTGAGAATTTCGGTTGGCCTTGGAGGGCATCCGGGAATACTTGCAGTTACAGGTATATGTTTTGATACAGGGGGGTCTACAAAACTTCCCCTTCTGTTGAAAACACACCCCGATACAGGACAGTTTCCAATAGTAACAGCCGCTTTTGGTTCAGGTATCTTGTCCCACAGATCTGCGAGCTTGTCTTCCCACTGTTCACAAAATGCACCTGTTATCAGGAGTATATCCGCTTCTCGCGGATTATTGTGAACGTATATACCGTATTGTTCGATATCATACCGGGGAGCAAGACATGCCAGAATCTCAATATCACACCCGTTACATGAGCCGACATTCACATAACAAACATGGATTGAGCGTTGTCTCACATTATTTTTTAATGACTGAAGGAAACTCATACCAAAATCATCTCCCTGATATGTGCTTTTCCTTTCATTATTGCCTCATCTGCAGATGTTCCGTTTTCTATTGAATATTTAACATCGTCAATTACACTATTCATATCTGCTTTTTCAATCAGGGGCAGGTATTCCGTTAGAAGTTTTGAATAAAGCTCCTTTGAGATCTTATCATAACTATTCTGATCGGATTCCCACACCTGATATCTTGCATGAATATTTTCAAGAAATGACATGTCAAAATTTTCTATCAAAATTTTCCTGAATTCCTGTTTATTTATTCCAAAATGTTCAGAAATTTTTGAAACTGCGTTATCCTGAAAAGGTCCGGTTAGAATTCTGTATTTCATTCCGCGAAGATCCTTTTCGTAAAGATATTCTGTCATATTAAACCTCCGGATTTTAAAGCACCAAATATAAAAAAGAGCCCAATACAGACCCATAAAAGAATCATCTCGATTTTTCTAAGACCATCCTCGTTTTTCATCATCAGACCGGCTGCAAGAATACCTAAAACAACAAAAATTAAAACGGACTGAAACATCACACCGGTGTTTTCAAAACCCTGAATAGCTGCAATCAGAATGTAGGTTAAAATTCCTCCTGCAATCGCCATCTCCACTTTTTTCATGCCAAAACCCCCAGTACTGCAACATAAACAAGCACTATTCCGATTACCATTATCTGAATAGTTACAGCATCGTAAGGTGAGAGCATTGGAGTCAGGGCACAGACAAATGACATTGTCATAAGCACTACCAGCATTACAATAATCATTAACCACAGAGGCATCGAACCAAAGAATATTGTAACGAATGTAGCCAGCAATACAAATGTTTTAAGGGCAAATCCCGTTTCAAGTCCTGCCCTCCATACTCCGAAATGTTCTGTTTTATTTCCGCTAATAATCTCTTTTGCCGTAATTATTCCAAAAGGACTGTAAGGAACTTTTGAAAGAACAATTACATACATTGCAATTGCAACCGGAAATGCGGATATTAAGAGAATCCCGTTTGTTGCCTGATATGCCGTGATGTCAGATATCATCAGCGAACCAGTCAGAAAATAAATCACACCTATTGAAGCTATGAGAGGTATCTCCGATGCTGCGGATATAACAGATCTGATAGCACCGAACTTTCCGTAAGGAGAACCGGATGAAAGACCAAGACCGTGTTCTGTTATTTTATGAAGCAGATATATTCCAAAAATAATCAGAAGGCTTCCGCCTGTTGATAGAATATATAATGCACCTGTCCATATCGCAATTCCAACCACAACAATTGCAACAAACAGAGTCTGTGATGCTGTTTGTGGAATCCATGTCTGTTTGAATGAAAATTTCAGAACATGAAGAAATTCCTGCCAGACAGGAGGTCCGGGTCTTGTCTGAATTCTTGCAATAACTTTTCTGTGAATTCCATGAAACAGCATGCCGATGAATATTGCAAATATCAGATACAATAATAACATGTTAATAACCTATAAACGGATAATCTCCTTCTTTTTCAGAAGCTTTCCACCAAAGTCCCAATGTGATTACAAATGCCGGGAAGAAGACGACCAGAAATGCTGCTCCAATCCATGTCTCAATCAACCCTTCAAACGCAGCAGTACCTGCTGCGATGCATATAACTGCTGATAAAATCAGCATAATTTTTATTTTATTTTTGTCCATTTGCATCACATCGAGATTACTATTTCAATTACACGAAGGAACATGACAAGTGAACTTACGTGAACCATAAGAATGTAAGGTGCACCAGGAGCCCTTGTGATTTCAGCTTTCGCAACATATACAGGAGCCATTCCTTCAGCCAAAACCCCTATTACAAGCAGGAGTTTTGCGATTAACGGGACTGATATTGCAGGCGTGAACAGCAGCCACATACTAAGTGTTCCCGTCACTGCAACTGTAATAGCAGCACCTGCGAAGAGAGGAAGAGTCCCAATCATTGCAAGAATGCCGTATTCATAGGCATTGTCCAATACGTGCTTATTTCTGGTCGATGCTACAATACCGATGTTGGCAATCCCGACCATTGCAGTAAAGAGAGTGAAGTTGAAAACATCACCGCTTATTACACCCCCCATTGTTGCAAGACCACATGCTACAGCCATAAAACGCTGGAATCTCATCTGTTTGTCAGAGATGTCTTTTGTATAGTAGGCATCCCCGCCAAATGCAACATCCACCTGACGTTCCGGTTTTGACACAATTGCAATAATTGTAAACACAAGTGCAAATATGAAAAGTATCGTTGTGTAAGGACTGAAATAATCCACAATGTCGCCAAATGGCAGGTATGCAAATATTTGTCCTTCGATATCTGTGTTGACAAGCTCAAACATTTCTCTCACCCCGCATTGTGCCGACAATTGACATCTTTGCAGCAACTTTTGCAAATATTCCGGCTCCTGCAATCATTACGGCAAAGAACCAGTACTGGGGCAGTGTCATGAAAATTATGAAGGCAAAAACCCAGGCTACCCATGCGTAACCGCTGACAGTTTCAATGATTTCGGTTTTTTCGCTGCTTCCTTTACAAAGGAAATAAAAGACCATTCCAACACCTGCAACAGCACCGCCTGTAAACCCTGATAGTATGATTCCGTAAAGCAGGAAAAGAACAGCCAGAATAACCGGCGCAGAATCCATAATTTCTATATGAAGGAATTTTTCAGGACTATTTACAAGTTTTTCCTTCTCAATATACACTTCTGCAAGTGCAAGCAGTTCCGCAATTCCAACAACCAGTCCCGGTAAAATTAAGGCCTCTGCAAGATCTGTGCCTATAAGAGCAATTACAACAAGTGCAATTATTTCCACTATATCTGTTAGCAAAAGGCGATGGAGGTCGTCTTTTTCTTTTATCAGGGCAATAAATGCAACTGCAATACAGACAAATGCAATAAAAAGACCTGTCTGATATTCAGATAATATCTGGAGAATCATTCCTCTTCACGCCTCCTGAAAAGAAACATTGCAATTGTAAAGGCCACAAAAAGAATACTCGTTTCAACAATTGTATCCAGTCCCCTTGTATTATACAAAATCTCATCGATAATACCCCCCGGGTGTGAAACTATCGTCGTTCCCGCATACAGAGTATGACTTGCAATAAACAGCGAAACCGGTGTTAAGTATGCAGTCACATATCCCAGATATGGAGAGTTGTCAGGGTATTGTGCATTAACTTCTGCTTTTTCAAAAGGTATGCCTCCCCTGTCATACGGATTCAGTGAACTGCCGGAATCGATATTCTTTTGATATAGCTGATCTTTTGAATATGCAAGATCAGGAAGTGTTGCAAATCCAACAATTATAACCAGTATTACCAGCAATGAGTAGACCATTACAAGATTATCATGATTCTGAAGAATTCGTGATATTTTTCGGACAATGCTCAATTTACAGCCCTCCTTTCAAGAACTCTTACAATTACAAATGTTGTTATCGCTGTGACGGCTATGAAGGTTAAAAGTGCCAGCGTTTCATCGTATGCAAGCATTATCAGTAAAAGACCAAAACCGGATATTTCAAGGTTTATCAACCGGTTGATATATGTCTTGGGCTGTGGAAATGATGCACCAATTACACCGATTAAAAGAATACCAAGACCCAAAAGAAACTCAGGTGTCATTCCTTAAACCTCCATACAGCCTGAAGAACAATTATTGTAGTCATCGGGATTATCAGCGAGATTGCAATAGCAACATCCAGATATCCTTTGGCTGCAACAAAAGGTATGACTCCTCCGGCAAGAACAGCAAGAGAAATCAGTTTATCATAGGCATTTTTTTGCAAAACTGTTCCAACAGCTCCGATAATTGCAATTACCGTGAAAAGGATAACTAAAAAGTCCTGCATTCAGACATCACCCCGTTTAGACCAAGTACTTGCAATTGCATTTGATTCAAGAGTTGAACCAATAAAATATGCCGCAGCAGCAGCAATTCCAAGAGGATGGGGAATCACAAGTATAATTAAACCGGTTATTGCAAAATTCATGACATTTAGGAAAGTCAGTTTCCGGAGAGTATTTTTTTCCGCCATAACTCTGATAACAGAATACAATGCAACCAGTCCACAGACAGATTCTGCGATCATGATCTTATCCTCCAGAGTTTTCCAAGCAACATGCTTGCATATTTTTGCGAAATTCCCTGGATCGTAAGAATTGCGACAACCATTCCGGCTATAAACATTTCAGGTAAGAATCCTGCCATTGAAAATCCGTATATTATTATTGTTGCAGCTAAAGCACCTGTTGTGCCTGCATATCCCTTATCATGGCAGATACGGTTTCCAACAAAAACAAGAAGTGCTGCAAAAAGTCCACCCCATATTCCTGCTGCATAAACCCCGCACGCTGCAAGTAATGTTCCTGCGGATGCATCAGGCGAACATACGATATTTCCCATCATATAACCGCCGCTTATATTACCACCGGTTTTTTCAATTTCTTTGCCGATGGCATCAGCACCGCTAACACCTCCTTTTTCAGGCAGTTTGAATATAAGATCAACTGCAATAAAAAGAATCCATGCGACAATGAAAGCCACAAATATTTGTGCCAGTTCAGTTAGCATATCAAATCCAAATCTCCAGTATATTTTCTTTCATTTCGGTAAAGCGATAAAGGTTTTGATTAACACAGTTTTTTATTCCGGTTTTGGATTCCAAACCTTTTACGATGTTATATTCTAAGGCATAATGATATATTATCACATTCACCTTGTGATTTAGATGATAAGACTTTTTTGTCAACAATTTTATATTTACAAATTACAACAATATGGTAAAAATGATTAATGATATAAGTGAAATAATTATTTTTAAAATCGTTTTAGATTTATATCATATTGATATTAATAAGAAAACGCGCCTTTAACCATTTCATATTATTTTGGAAAATATATCTCAAAAAGTCAAATGCCAGAATATTATCCAAATATATTTCAAAAGGGTATCCGGATTTTTCTAATTCAATTTATATTAGAATAAATAATGCCTGCTTTAAAAAAAACTGATTGGATCAAGTACTGTTCAAACAAAATTTCCACATTTCTGTTTTTAAATACATACTGAAAATCAAATTCACCGGACCTGTTTCCTTTAAGGACTAAATGAAATTTAAAAAAATAATTATTTGATTTTTTCAATCTCTTCTTCCACTTCCTCATAGCCTTCTTTATAATATTTTTCTTCGGAAGGCTCAAGTTCGTGCAGCAGTCTTAAAAATTCACCTGCATGAACTTTTTCTTCATTGGCTATGTCATAAAGTACTTCTTTGGCAAGCTTATTGTCTGTCGATTCTGCAAGCTGCTCGTAGAGCTGAATTGCCTCATATTCAGCAGAAACCATGAATCTGATTGCTCTTATGAGTTCCTCGTCTGTTAATTTTCTATCACTTTTCATTCCTGAAAAAGGATTTCCAAATTCCGGCATTTTAAAGACTCTCCTATATAAATCCAATAATTGATTTTATCCTTCAAATAGCTTATCCCCCCCTGTGATCAAATTCGTTATTTATAATGGGGTTTAAAGTAATTTCAAGAGTTTTGGTAACATGAAAAAAAAGAGCATGGAAAGCGTTAAAGGAGAAAATCCTGAAGAAAAGTTTGCATCTCTTGGAATTTCCAGAAATAAGTCCTATGATGTGCTTGAGCTAATAAAAATCCACAAAGTATACAGTGTAGATGTGGTTCTTTACTTTGAACCCGATCTGGCAAAGAATTCAACATATGAAAAAGACCTTGTTGAATTCAAAAATTATCCGGAATTTGAAAGACCTTTTATTCTTGCAGAAAAATTCATTGAATTTGGCAAGGAAAATGATCCCACATTTGAGGGAAGGCTTAGTGAATTTCCATTAATGATTACAGTACTGGATTTTGGAGAACTTGTTTTAAAAAGTCCTGCAAAAAAATATTATATTAAAGGCATCATGCCATTTGCAGATGAATTTGATGTTGACAAAGAGCCCGGACCTTTTATTGAATGATATCATGCAAAAAATTAATTTCTTCTTTTTCTTCTGACTTCCGGAATCTTGCCACAAGCCCTTAAAAATTCAAGTACCTTAAAATTGTCTTTTTCTCCCAGGTTTAGCTCAACGCCTGAGCATACATCCACCGCATAAGGTTTTATTCCGGATATTGCCTCTGCCACATTTTCAGGAGTCAGGCCCCCTGCAAGTATTACAGGGATATCAGATATCTTAACAGTCTTTTTTGAAAAATCAGGATTATATTTAATTCCCTCTCCTCTGCTATCATCAATTATAACTGCATCACAGTCATTAGGAATGCTTTCACCGGATTTTACTACTCTGATTAAATCTCCGACATAATTATCGGGTATTTTGATATCTGTTGATATCTGAATAGCAGTTGGATTAAGCGAAATTATTTCGTTTAATTTTTCCTGTGACTTTGTATGTGTAACTACAACTTTTGATATGAAAGGTCCGAGTGATTCAAAAATTTTTTTTGCTTGTGCAGGAGTGACATCTCTTTTGGATTCATCCGACATTACAACACCTATAGCGTCAGCTCCTGCCATTTCTGCAAATAAAGCATCTTTAACAGAAGTAATTCCACAAATTTTAACCCGTACCATAATTTAAGCCTCTAAATACATATTGTGATTTTACGATATGTACATAATTATTCATGTATCATATTTTAAAAGGAATCTTAATTTCAAATATTGATGGAATTTTAGTACTCAGCCTCGATAATGTGACCAAAAATGCCAGCAGGTTTCAAAAAAAACAAAAATCTGATAATTGTTTCATACTTCAGGTTTAACCAAAGTTTTACAATAGGTAATATTTTAAAAAGATACAAAGATTTTAACCTGGGATTTTTTTATTAAAAATTTATCAGGGGAGCAGATAATATTGACAATAACAAAAATTATTTCATGGAATGTGAACGGCTTAAGAGCAATTGCAAAAAAAGGCCTTTTGGATTTTATCTCAAAAGAAGATCCTAATATTATATGCCTTCAGGAAACAAAAGCTCATGAAGACCAGCTAACTTCATCTATCCGCCACCCAAAAGGTTATTTTTCATACTTTTCCTCTGCAACAGAAAAGAAAGGGTACAGCGGGGTTGCAATTTATTCAAAAGAAGAGCCGGAACTTATTAAAACAGGGTTTGGTAAAACACGTTTTGATTCGGAAGGCAGAATTCTTATTGCAGGATATCCGGATTTTATTCTGTATAATATTTATTTTCCGAATGGAAAAGCATCTGATGAAAGACTCAGGTATAAATTGGAATTTTACGAAGAATGTCTTAATGTTTTCAAAGAACAACAGGATGCCGGTAAAAATATAATTATATGTGGAGATTTTAACACTGCCCATAAAGAAACTGACCTTGCAAGACCTAAACAAAACTCAGGAATATCAGGATTTTTACCTGAAGAAAGAGAGTGGATTGACAGGTTACTCAAATCAGGATTTGTAGATACATTCCGCCTTTTTACAAAAGAAGGAGGATATTATTCATGGTGGGACTTAAAATCAAAAGCAAGGGACAGAAATGTCGGTTGGAGAATAGATTATTTTTTTGCAGACGAAAAACTTGTTCCAAATATTAAAAGTTCATCAATGCTTTCCAACATTATGGGATCAGACCATTGCCCGGTAACTCTTGAAATTGATGTATGAAATCAGGGATAATCAACCGTTCCTTTGGGAATCTCTGAAGTGCATCTCATTATTCTTTTTACTGAGATGTACCACCCTTTGAAAAATCCATATTTTAAAAGTGCCATTATTGCATAATTTGAACATGACGGAACATACCTGCACGAAATATTGTGTTTTTTGTTTGCCGTTCTTCCAAAATTGCCATGCCACAATTTTTTTATTAAATATACCGACAATGAAACAGGAATATTTTTCATTTGCAACGTAGTTTTACAGAATGGATTTATTTAAATTTTTTTGAGACTTTTATTAGAATGTCTGGAAAACAATATATTCCAGATATGTACATTTTTACTCATAATGCCAGAAGAAAATGGATGTGGAGAGGGATGCCGCACATATATGAATGATATAATTGGTAAGGCAATAATATCTATCATTATAATTGCTCTTATTCTTGGAACAATAATAGGAATGGTGAGTTATTATGGTTCACCTGAAGATGAAAGCAATAACGAAAATAATCTTTCTCAAAACGAATCCGAAAAAATGGTAAATTATGAAGAGATACTGCAGGGCACTGATACTGAAAATATTAAATTACCTTCCCTGAATATATCGGGTCCACTCATAAATAAAAATATTATTAAATTGAGTGATCTTGATACGATAAACGAATCAATAAAAATAAAAAATCCGGGGGATAATCCTGTTGACTTAACAGGATGGAAAATTACAGATTCAGACGGCCTGCATGTATTTACATTCCCCGAATTCATAATTCAACCTGGAAAATCTGTTACTATTTACTCAAACAGCAATCAGGATAATAATACGGATAAAGATAACCTGATGATCTGGTCGGAAAAAAATGTGTGGGACGATGAAGGAGATATTGCAAAAATATACGATGAAAACAAAAATCTGATTGATATTGAAAAGAGTCTTTAATAATTATTGAAATAAAATCAAAAAAATTAATCAGGGAATTAATTCCCTTTATAAATTTTAACCGCTGTTTCAACGTCTGCATTATCAATTGTAATGGAAGATATCGCATTACACATTCTTACAGCCTCTTCGAGTGATTTCTGATGAATGTTTCTGCCGGTTGCATTTCCTGATGCACCGCCAGTATGAATCTGGTCATAAAGCTGTTTTAAGAATCCCTCTGCTGATACACTGGAACCTCCCGCACACACAACTTTTGTTTTTCCTGCTGCAACCGATGCTTCCTTAAGCATCTCTGCCGGATTGAAACCTTCCTTTTTAGGAGAGTTGACTTTAACAAAATCTGAACCGATTGTTGCTGCAACTCCGGCTGCACCTGCAATCAGATGGGGATCCTTTTCATCCGAAACTGCCTGCCCGCGTGGGTAAATCCACAATACCACAATGAGGCCATTCTGATGCGCATCCCAGATAATCTGTGCTGCTTCAGCAAGCATTATGTCTTCATATTCACTTCCAAGGTAAATTGTGTATCCTACGCCTGCGATCTTAAGCCCGCTCTGTTCACGGAAGCTGACAACCTGGTCAATTGAATATAACTGTGGACTGACAGGATCTTTCTGACTTGTTTTAACGAGATGTGTTTTTGAGTTTAACTTTACAAGATATGGAACATCACGGTAATTGTTCCCGTAACGTGCTATAAGCCCAAGCTGGGTTGCGAATACTCCGATTCTGGAATTAGCTGCAATTTTAAAAAGATGTTCAGGATCAGCGTCATCAGAATGGATGCCGTCTCCAAAAAAGTCATCATTTAAGTGTTCAACTTTCTGATCCCCTGCAAAAAGCATTAGTCTTCCGCTATCATGGGTTATCATCCGGTAATTCTGTATATATGTTGCCTTTGCACTTTCAGGCACATCTGCCGGAATTTCAATATCAAATGTAACAGACATACTTATTCGTAGCCTTTTTAAATAATAAAACTTGTTGGAATTTTATAATCTAAAGCGGTAATACTTATAAAAAGAAAAAATATGGATATAATTTTTTCAAAGATCTTCATTTGTTTCGTCAGTCCATGCATCTTCATAACTTAAGATAATTTCACCACTGTGGTACTCTCCTGAAAAACCTTTGAGGATATGAATTGAAAAGTCAAGCTCTTCACTGTGGCACATCCAGAGTTTATCCTCCAAAACAACATTAACATCAGGACCATTCACGTAAGAGGGATAATATGTCTCAACTTCACCGCTATTTCCCAGACGCATATCAAATTTGACATCCCATTCACCATTATTGGTTATTCCAAAACCCATGGAATCCTGCCGGACAATTTTTATTCGAACAGGTATGTTGCCAATATTTCTAACGGTAGGAAGTCCGTCTCCGGTTTCAAAGATCGTGTTTCCGGTTGCCCATTTGTTCTCTAAAACTGTTGCATTACCATAGTCAACACTTACAAAATCAAATTCAACTCCGCCAACAGGCCTATAGTAAAAAATGTTATTTAACGGCAATGAAGGATTTGAATTTCTGTCAAGAGCCCTTACAGAAACCAGATATTCACCTGCCGGTTGACAATAATGAATCACTGCCGTTCCTTTCCATACATCAGCTGTCCCCTTGTTGAGATAATATAATACGCTTGATTCCGGATCCTGTGAATCATCATTCAAACCTTTTAACGAATAACCGTCTTTGAAATTGATAAGGCCTGCTGCATCAGCATCCATAACAAGTTCTTTTGCTTCATCATCATTTCCAATATTTTTAAGATTTATCTGATATTTTTTTAGTTCATATTCCGTATTTGCCAAAAGCTCATTATCAGGATGATAAACATCAGCTGCCACAACAGATACATTCCCCGCATCCTCTTCATCGAATACAATGGCGTAATATTCTATCTCTTTTGTACCTTCAAATTCAAGCGGTGGAAGGAACTGGCTTCCGGGTTCGGAATGTAATTCATCTCCGTCTTCGAGATAAACATTGGTGTCCTGTTCCCATTTTGCAAGAATGACAGGTACTTCACCTCCGCCGGTTACTATTTCAACACCGGATGAAGTACTTCCCGGAGATATTTTACTCAACTCTGTCTCTTCATCTGTTTCTTCCAAAAGTTCACCAATTACATCAATATATATCTGGGGAATATCCTGTCTGAAATTTTCACTTCCAATTTCAAAGGTGACATATGAATTTTCAGGAATAATTACTGGCAAATCTTCTCCTGAAATTGAGCACTGAATATCAAATGTCAGTGAAATAGTTTCATCCGGGTTAAGATCTGCATTGTCCCCGGCAGATTTTAAAAGGTCATCCCAGACAATTGTTGTTTCTCCGTCCTCATTGGAAGAGACTGTGTCAGGAGCAATGCTAAAAGAATCAGGATTTACTAAAACATAATTCTCAAATTCCAAATTCAAAACTAAATTACTCGCAGATTCTGTCCGGATATCTCTCATTATTGTTTGAATGGTTTCTGATAACTCATCTCTGTCAACAGGATAAAAAGAAGAACCTCCCGTTTCATCGGCTATTTTGTTCAATAATTCTTCATCTGAATTATCAATAATTCCGATACTGACTGTATAAATGACATAGTCTTTATTCAGGGCATTTGAAACAAATTCATCAATTTCATCGTCTTCATATTCCGGGCTGTTGCCATCAGTAATATAAATGATATAACTATCAGTGCCGACTCTTCCGGTCAGGTCATGAATCTCTGCGCATGATTCAAATCCTGCCGTCACATTTGAATATCCGACCCCGCCTAATTCCTCAAACAAATCCTTTGCAGTATCAAAATCACTTGTAAAATCCAGCTTAAAACCAACAGTATCATTCCAGAAAACGAATCCTGCCTGATTATTATCATAGTCAAGAGAATCAACAAATGATATTAATGCTTCTTTTACAGGATCAGAGGGCTCACTCCAGTCAACCCCGTCTCTGAAATCCAAACCAAATACAACATCAAATTCCTTATTTAAATTCTCTTCACCAAACCCCGATACATCAACACTAACAGTCGTTTTATTCTGAAGTTCCGTACAATTATTTATATTGATGATTGGCGGTTCAACTGAATTCTGCAGATCCAGCAAGGGTTCTGCATAAGCCGGATTTGCAATAAAAAGAGTGACAAAAATAAATAACAAAAACAGCCTGAAGTTTAAAATATTGCCATATTCCATACCATTATGCACCATCGATTAACCCCCTTGAATAAAAACAATTTTTAAATTCCAAAATTCAAAGCATGTTTTCATCCGGTAAGCGGGATATTCCTTTTGTTTCTTAATAAGAGTATGTTGTATGATTCAGACAGCAAATCTGATATGCAGATTTTCTAATAATTACAATAAATTTGATAAATAATTTACATATTTATGTTGAAGTAAAAGATAAAAATCCTATAAATTTCATGAAATTTTTGTGACACAAATCAAAGAGATGCTATCATAACAAATAGCAGCTTAAAAATAAAAATTAGTTTTGTTTTCTGCCATATATCAGGCAGATAGCAAATATTATTGATCCAACAATCGTAATGACTCCTACAGGAGCCTGTGATTCACTCTTCTTTGTATCAGAAGATGTTAACGAATTCTGGCCCGTTATAGTTAATGATACCTCTTTTTCATCGGTTTTTTTGCCTTCATAATTGACTACTGCCTTGACTGTATACTCTCCGCTTTCTTCAGGCTTGAAGTAATAAACCAGATCTTCTGTATCAAGTACTGAAACCATTAGATCATCCGTTTCAAAGGTGGAATCTAAAGATCCATCTTTGTAAATTTCACCCGCCAATTTTGCTTTTGTAGAAATTTCACCGGTATTCACAAAAGTACCAATTATTTTGGTGATTTTACCGGCAGTAGCTGTTCCTTCATAAGTCAGTTTTTTAAATTCTCCCTGGCGTGAAAATGTACCTTTGGGAATTAGTTTAAAATCAGATTCTTCTTTTTTAATTACTTTACCATCAACAGAAACGGCAACAACTGCAACATAATCGCCGCTTTCAAGTCCTTTGTTTTCCCATTCTTCCAATATTTCTTCTTTTACTCCGGGTTTTACAGGAACAGTAATTTTTGAGAATGTATCAATGATACTACCGTCTTTTTTAACTGTCACTGAAATCTCAGGACTAATAACTACATTGCCGGTATTTTTAAACACAAAATTAATTGGCACCGGATAATCAACCTCAGAATCACTGATTTTAATATAATCACAAACCCCATCTTTTATTTCTATTCCTGAAACATCAACATTAATTGAAGATGTGGCTCTCACTTTCAGTGTTGCCCCGACATTTCCGGAACTGTCTTTTGATGATTTTGTTTCAATGTTTACCTTGGCATTGTGTATACCATTCACTGCATCATCAGGAACATTAACTACAACAACCAATCTAAGATTTGATTCTTTTATGGAAATTTCAGAGACCGGCTCTTCTCTGTCATTTTCATTATAAACTTTCACCCAGTTCGCGACATCTCCTGAAACACTGACTTCAGCAAGAATCGGATAGTCATTGGGATTGAATACAATAATCGTATTCTCATATTCACCACCCCTTACAGCGTTGTCAATTGTCATTTTTGACGGCGTCACTGCAATTCCCGCAGCGCTGGCAAATGCACATATAAATACTGATAATAATATCAGAAATGTAATTAATTTAATACCTGAATATATCCCCCTCATAGGAGTATCTTCTTTATGTGGAGATATAAATAGTTTTTCCACATTGATCAGATAAGCAGTTCTTATAAATATTTGGTAAAATATCACTCAGGATACATTTTTGAAAAATAAAAATTTGTTTTATTTGCCTTTTTTTAGGCAAAATTGATTGAATTTTTTTCAGGGTAATTAACCACTATTGGAATAGTAGATCCATCCTCCATTAGACCATGACGGTGCAATTTCTGAAGGAGTTGTTCCAAGAGTCATTGTTCCAATGTGCGGATCATCCGTATACCATCCTTTCAGTATATGAATGGAGAAGTCAAGTTCTTCACTGTGGCACATCCAGAGGATATTAGGAAGAACCGCATTCTGACCAGGATCTGTAATCTTTACAGGATCATATGTAATTACCTGGCCTACCCCGTCATTTCCAAGGCGGGCATCAAACGTGACATCCCAGTTGCCCTCATTATCATATCCGAATCCCATGTCGTCCTGTCTTACAATAACAACATTTAAGGGAATATTTCCGACATTTCTTACAGTAGGGTAACCGTCCTCATCTAAAAAGATCGTGTTTCCGGTTGCCCACTTGTTGGTGCAAACTGTTGTGCTGCCATAGTCTACAGAGGCAAAGTCAAACTCAGCCATATCTACAGGCAGATAATCAAATACATTCACGAGGTCATTTGCAGCAACATCATTCTGGTCCATCGCTTTCATTACTACTTCGTACTCTCCGGCAGGCTGACAATAATGTATTATCGCTTCTCCTTCCCAGAGATCTGCAGTACCTTTTTCAAGAAGTAGTTTGACCGAAGTCTTGTCGTCACCATTCCATACAACCTCGCTTCCATCATTGGTATATCCAAATTCAACAAGACCTGCCATTACAGCATCTTCTACCATAGCGATTTCATCAGGTCCGTGACCCACTTTGCTAAGTCTTACCTGGTATTTGAACGGCTCCCAGTCTCCCTCTTCCATGCCATAAAGGTCAGGGTGATAAACATATGCAGAAACAATTTTTACATTTCCTCCATCCTGCTCATCAAAAAGAACTGCATAATACTTTATGGTTGTCGTTCCTTCAAATACTGTGTTTGGAAGGAATTGTGAACCAGGCCAAATATGGCTGATATCTCCTTCTTCCAGATATCCACTCTCATCCTGTTCCCATTTGCACATGATGACCGGTGGATCTCCGCCCCCTGCTGCAATTGAAACCCCTGTAGACATTGTATCTGCCATAGCAGGAACTGCCAGGGCAAATGCAACTACAAGGAAAAATACAACTCCAATTTTTGTTGTTCTTTGCATCATTTTTTTCACACATCCTTTAGGCTATAAAGATGTCTCATTTCATCTTTTTTAGACATCTCAAACCATAAATTTAAATGAAACAGGATTCCCTTTATCATTAATCCTGATTTCGAGGATTACATACAATCAAAACTGAAACTTTTGTTCCATGGATTAATGTAACCAATTCCATCATAAATTATTGATACATATATACATTTGCCCAACAGTTCTGGCAAACAAATAAAAAACAGACCATAATAATTTATTTTGGAAAAATATAGGATTTTTGGGTTTATTTAAGATTGCATATAAAAACCATGCTTATTAAAAATGAATCTTTTTTTGAAATTTACTTATTTAGGAAATATTGTCAGGAATGCATCGTATGAATCTTCATTATTATTAAAATTCGGGTTTTCCAGATAAAAATTATTGGAACTTGTTCTGCCCGCAATACATACTCCTGAATCCATATCAACAAGAGCCAAAGCAGAATCAAATTTCTCTCCACCAAATTTTTTAGATGAAACAATATTTTTTGCATCCGGCAAAAATATTGTCAGAAATGCATCAACTTCAGAGTTTTCGTCTTTTATGAGAGGATTATTCAAAACCCCCGGAAAATCATCTGATGATGTGCTCCCTGAAATATAAATTAAACCATCTTCACCAATAGAGATTGAATTAGAAAAATCGTTGCCTGTTCCACCCAGATAAGTTGAAAAAATAATTTCAGAACAGTCACTATTTATTCTCACAATAAATGCATCTGAATTTTTATCTCCTGAAAAATTGTTCTGAAATGCATTTACTACCGGAAAATTATCTGAATATGTATAACCTGTTAAATATACATCACCGTCTTCCAGAACACATATATCTGTACCCCTGTCTCCACTGTCTCCGCCAAAATATGTAGAATATTTTATATCTGACAAATCCGAGTAAAATGATGTAATAAATGCATCGTATGAAAAAGGTGATGGCCCAAACAGTTCATTTTTCAAAGGGAAAGATCTGGTCTTTGACGAATAACTATAACCTGTGATGTAAACATTTTTGTCTTCATCTATTCCAAGGGATTCACCGTAATCATCACTAGCCCCACCTAAAAAAGTTGAATGAATTATTTCTCCTTTATTCAGATCAATTATTGAAACAAAACCGTCTCTCTTACCACTTTTTTTCCCCTGGAAAGAATCTTTTAAAACAGGATAACTGGATGAATCAGTAACTCCGGTGATGTACGCATAATTATTTTCATCAATAACCATATCCTGAATACTATCCTGTTCCTCACCGCCAATATATGATGAAAATTCCAGTTTTTCTAATTTAGGGTCAAAAACCGAAATATATCCATCCCATTTACCGGAATTGCTTTTTTGAAATGCATCCGGCGTAACAGGAAAATCAGTTGATGATGTACTCCCGGAAATGTATATTTTTCCATCTTCCCCAAAATGTATCGCTTTTACATTTTCATCCCCGGAACCTCCAAAGTACGTAATCTCAGTAAAATTACCCACATCAGGATTAAAACAGGCAATAAATATATCCTGTGAACCAGGAAAAAATCCGGATAGATTTCTGTTCACAGGCAGATCTGTGGATTGCGTCTGACCTGCAATGTATATTTCATTACTGTATCCTTCTGCCATACATGATGCAAAATCCTCACCACTTCCGCCAAAATATGTCGAGAAGATAATATCCGGATCATCTTTAATTGGAGCCAAAAAATAGGCGTATGAAAACGGAATTAAAATTAATAAAATTAAAAATATCGCTAAAATTAAAAATAATTTTTTTTCCATTCAAATTTCCCCCAATAAATTAAAGAATTATTTATTTCATATATGAATCACTATTAAGTTTTTCATCTAAATGTGCTAAGCAAGACTCCTTACTAATAATATCATCACTATCAGATTTTTTTAATCCTTTCCGGGTATTTTTTGTATATATATTGATTCTCATTATAAAAAGGGACAAAAGTATAGCAACCGGGAAGGCTATCCATCCTAAAGGCGAGTTCTGAATTCCTTTGAAACTTCCTGGTTCTCTTATCCCGGAGATATTATCAATGTAAATATTCATTGTAGTAGCAGGTTTACCCTCCGAAGAAAAAATTAACGGATGAACACCTTCAATATATGAAGTGTCAATTGTTTCTGTTCGCCAGGAAAATATTTCGTTTTCATATGATTTCACAAGATTTTTGCCGATATAAACATCAAAAGTCTGTTCAAAAGGACCAAGAGCCATAATGTAAATATCATAATTTATCATATCGACACCGGTGAAGTCAATCTGCTGTAAAATGTGCTTTCCTGTGAAGAAATATCCAACTGCATGATTTCCATAAGAATCCGTTTCTATTGAAGGCGGCCTTTTTGATAACTCCCATCCTGAAAAATTTCCGTATTTAAAATCTCCATTAATTACAACTTCTTCCAAAGCAAGGGCAGGTTGTACAGCCGTAAATACTGCAATAAGTAATATACAAAAAAATATTCTTCTCATCTGAAATCCCCCTGTTAATTTATACCGGAATAACCGGCAGCCAAAACATCAGCAATGTTATTGCCAATATCTTTCGGCCATGTGATTCAGTTATCAAAAAATTCAAATAAAAAGGTATGCCCAGCATTACTTTCTCTTTACCGGGCATATAGGAAACTCGCATATTATTATTGTTTAGCATATAAATATAATATATATTTTTTAATGTTTGGATTAATTCGGCAAAGGATGAATCCGGCAAATTGTTACAAAAATTGAATCTTCATAATTCAATTCTCTGATGATAAAAATTTAATTTTTTAATCAGGGTTATTTTTCAGCCTTTTTTCCTTTTCCGATAATAAAAATGGGAGAAAGGATTTATGAAATATAAAAATGATGCACTGATAAAATATGGATTTTTAGTATTGATGCTATTGCTTTCAACTGTATTTCTGCCGGTCTGTGCAGAAGAGATCGACGTGACACCAGGAATGTCTATACAGGACAATATAAACAATGCAACAGAAGGAGATACTATACTGGTTCATTCAGGAATTTATCAGGAAAATATCGTAGTTGACAAAAAAATATCCTTAATCGGATATGATTCAGGTTCCGGTTATCCTGTTATTGACGGATTTAATAATAAAAGCTGTATACACGTAAAAGAAAATGAGGCAATAATCGAAAAATTGGTCCTGATAAATTCATCCAGTTCAAATTGTTATGGCCTTCTTTCATCTGCAGATGATTGTACATTCAGGGAAATTGAAGTGAGGGATAATTATTTTGGAATATGCCTGGGCCCAGGAACAAAAAACAATATCCTGATTAATTCAAACATTTATGATAATGCACAAAGTGGCATAAAAATTGATCGCAGCAGTAGCAATCAGATAACACGTAATAATATTTCCGATAATTTTTATGGAATTATAATTTTTAAAGGTTCTTCAAATTTAATCTATGACAACATTTTTAATAATAAATATCATGATGTATCCTTCACCGGTAGTTATGAAAATAAATGGAACATAACCCCACTAATTAAAGAAAATATTATTGGGGGGCCTATTACTGCAGGAAATTACTATGGAAAAGGTGTAGGAGGACAAACCTCGGAATCGATGCATGATGTAAACAATGACGGCATTTGTGATAGTAAGTTAACACTTGATCACGAATCTCTGAATATAGATTATATGCCTCTGCACAGTTATGAACCAAAACCGCCTTTACCTGTTGAAAATCTAAAAAATATAACATATGAATCAAAATCCATAGAATGGACGTGGGAAGAACCAAACGACCCCTATCTGGATTATATCCTTATTAACTTCTCAGGCAGTGATTCAAAAGAAAATATTCCCACAGGAATACAATATTATAAAGCTGATAACCTGAACCCCGATACAGAATACACAATAGGAATTTTCACAGTCAACAAAAATGGAGATTTCAGCGAAACTGAAGTATTCAATACCTCAAAAACATCACCTGACTATTTGTTAACGGGCCTTATTAATCTCACTTCTGTCTCGTCAGGATACACGTGGATAAACTGGACATGGGAAGAGCCGGTTGATCCTGATTATTCTCACGTAATGATTTTTTCAGAGGATTCTCTTCTGGACATCATATTGAAGGGAAATAAAACGTACAACATGACAGGATTAATGCCCTCAACTGAATATTCAATAAAGACACAGACAGTAGACAAAAACGGAATTCTCAATGAAACCTGGACTAATGCCAATGCAAAAACCTTAACTGACCTGACACTATTAGGCACAGTCTCAAATTTATCAGTTCAGGATACAGGGTACTACCATATTAACTGGACATGGGAAGATCCTGTTGATGATGAATTTGTTGAAGTAATAATTACTCATAATAATCAGGAGATTGCAAGGGTTGGAAAAGGAATCGAATTTTTCCAAAAATCAGGTCTTTTACCAAATGTATCATACGAGATATCGACTAGTACAATAGACATTTTTGGTGTTGAAAATAAAAGTTTCATAAATTCCACAGGAATAACAAAAGCAGATAATATTCCTCCGATGGGCGTATCTGAAATATTAAATGAGTCAGCAGGGCAGGACTATATTGAATGGACCTGGATAAATCCAACAGATCCAGATTTAAAAGAGATTAATATTCGGATCGGAGGCAAAAATTATACTGTAAGCGGGGATGTAAACAGATTAAAAACAGACGGACTAATTCCTGACACAGAGTATGTAATATCCTTTGTAACGGTTGATACATCAGGAAATCAAAATCAGACGCCGCAATATGGAAAGGGAATAACATATTCTGATAAAACAGTTCTTACAGGTGTGGAAAATCTAAGAAATATATCCTGTACAGACAACTCAATATGTTGGAACTGGACTGATCCAAATGATCCTGAATTCACTCAGATATTGATATATATCAACGGAGAGAGCAGAGGCTCTGTTGCAAAGGGCATTTGCAACTATACTGCTACGGGCCTGTTGCCGGACACCGAATATACTATTGGAACATGCACAACAGATAAGTATGGATTAATAAATGAAACAATTATTAATGATACCGCAAGGACAAAACCAGCAGAAAATACTATATCTCCAATTAAATCATCAGGCGGAGGCGGCAGAAGAAGCAATTTAAGTTATATTCAGTCAACTGTTGAGGAAAAAACAAGTACAGATCAAACTGAAATTTCTTATGACAGTATTGTAGAAAGTCAGGAACCAGAGTCCTCACAACCGGAATTACCAAAATCTTCAAACAATCAACCGGTCCAGACTGAGGAAGATTTCACATTTGCTTATATAAATCTTCTGCTAATCTTCACAATATTGTTTATTGTAGTTGTACTTATCATTTATTTGATTAAGAGGTAGCTTAAAAAAGCTACATCAATATAATATTTTTATATATTACAAAAACTACTAATTTGATCAGACGATTAAACATCTGAAAAAGAGAAATCCGGGTTTAAAAATTTTTTATGGGGGATGAAGTGTATTGCCATGTACTATTAAAAAAAAAAATTTGATTCTGCTTTTAGTAATTCCAGCAATTTTATTTGTATTATTTCAGATTCCTAATATTATACAGGGAAACGCCTTTTTTATTAATGAAGAAGAAGAGATTGATAAAGCCTTATTCCATTATCATAGCGGAAATTATTCTAAAGCACTTGAAAATATTGATTTTGCAACAAAAATTAACAATTCAAATCCATTTTCTTCATCATTAAAATCGGTTATTCTTTATAAATTATATAATTATGAAGAGAGTGTTATTTCAGCAGACAGGGCTATTCTTCTTAATGATAGAAACAGTGAAGCATATCTTACAAAAGAATTATGCCTCATACGTATGGGAATAAAAGAGAAGGGAATATCATATATAATTAATCCTGATATGAATTATTCAAATTCTGATTTTGAAGCCTTTAATAGAGAGATACTATATAAGGTAAATCTGCCATTAAGTGATCCTGATAATGCAGACTTCTGGATAAAATGGAACAGACTTAATCTGTGGGAAGCACCCGGGAGCAGCAGGTATGTGGGCACAACGAATGCATGTAGCAATGTGGAAATATTCATTACCGGAATGGAAGTGCACAACAATGAGACATATTATCGAATTAAAGAATCAAATCGTGATTTGGAAGGATGGATTTAAGTAACAAATATATTGATACTATTTTTTATCCCATCATATTTTAAAATCCTGAGTGCCATGCAAAAAAACAATTTAAAAATGCCCTGCACATCAATATATAACCAGAATTATTATTGTTTGGTGGTGACGTATCTTTATGCTATTCTCAAATTATCTTTGGCAGGGATGACTTCATGGTTCAATGGCCAGATCTGGAATGCTGACTACAAGAAAGAAGCTAAAGAGGATAATAGAAGTTATCTGCACCAATCAGACATTGAGGAGATATTAGGTGCGCTCACCAGTTTATTTTCAAAAATTCCAATAATATCCAGACAATTTGATCTGGCAGTTGTTTTAACTAAACCAGCCATGAAATTAGAAATAATTAAATTACCTGAATTCAAAGACCGGATTTGTATGAGAAAAATCATACTGGTCTTTAAAATGCCCCTGAAAATATATTTTCTTCACCTGAGATCCCCATACTCAAAGAAAGAAAAAGGCGTTTTTAAATTAGGGTATTTAATTTAATAATTTATCCTCTGTTCTTTCTTTTAAGATATCGTGATAATATATATTTTTGAGACAGGAATATACAAAAAGAATATTTTGAATTTATTTATCACACATATTTATTGGATGCCATTAAATATTGAAACAATATGATAGTCTGAATTAATAAATATATCTTCTAATCATAATTTCAGAGTAGTTTTTATGTTTTTTAACAGATATCATGATAAAAATATATGGAAAGTTTCATTTTTACAAAAACCAATTACTAAATTATGCCGAAAGACCAAAAGGAATTTATAAAAATTATTGAAATCCTGAAAGATAATCCACGTGGAATGTCCGTCAAACAGATTTCTGAAGCCATAGGAGTTAACAGAATTTCGGTAGGTCATTATCTTGAAATAATGAATCTTCAGGGTCAGGTTGATATGGAGTCATATGGTCAGGCAAAAGTATTTTTTTTATCAAAAAGGGTTCCGATAAACGAATTAATGGATCTATCAGCAGAATCTGTAATACTATTGGATGAAAATAAAAAGATAATCAGGGCAAATACAAATTTTTTAAATCTTCTTAATTTAAATGAAGAGAAAATCAAAAACAAGGATTTCAATTCTGTTATAAAAAAATTTGGAATAAATATTGATGAAAATATTGAAGAGGCCATGAAAGGGAATGAAATAAACGAAGAGGTTTCAATTAAAAAACCGGATTCCATCAGATGGTATAATACTAAAATCATCCCTACCGTTTATTTGGAAGGTTCACCAGGCCTCATAATTATTTTTTCAGACATCACTGACTATAAATTATCACTTGAGGAACTTAGAAAAAGCGAAAAAAAACTTAGAACGCTTATCAGGGAGCTTGACTTATTCCTGAAATCTGTCGAAAATTATGAACAGATAAATGCAGATATAAGAAATCCCCTCCAGACAATTGTCGGAATTACTGATCTTGAAGGAGGTGAAAATTCAAATTTAATTTATGATCAGGCCAAAAAAATAGATGAAAGTTTAAGAGAAATAAATATCGGATTACGTGAAGCAGAAAAAATACGTGAATTCATAAAAAAGCATATCAAAATGGACGAATACTCATAACAAATAATCAAATAATATTAATAAAATAACTTTTTTTTCTTACACATATAATATATAAATACAATACAAAAATGTATTTTTTCAGGTCTCCACGGGCAAGATTGTTAATATAAAAATAATACGTGCCCCCAAATATTAATCAATTTAAAAAAACTACATTTGATGCCTAATCACCAGCCTTTTCTAAAAGTTAATGGTATTCTTATGGCATAGAAGAAATTTCCACATATTTTTTCATATGCAGATATTATTGAAATAGATTGAAAATGATTTAGAAAAATATATAATATTCCAGGTTGAGAAAATATGTGGTCAATTATATCCATTCATTTATTGACCACAAACCCATAATACATGAAGGGAGTTTTTGCATCATTCTTCCCTTCAGTTTTGAAAAAAATATTAACTCAATTTAAAAAAATTATTAACGGTATGAAAAACTCCAGACTGGTATGCCCTCACTTCCAAGATCAACCTTAAGATAAGCATTTTTCTCTGAAAAATCTTCAGGAACTTCAAATATCAAAACGGCTTCCATGTGTTCTTTTCTGTCAAGGACTTTCATTTTATAGGTGTGCCCAAGGCCTAAGACGTATCCTTCGGGCGTTGAATCCTTAAATTCCTCTCCCATATAATACAATGTGAAATCACTGTTGTCCGGTGTGTTTATTTGTTCATATTTACCGCCACGGTATCCAAGGTGTGTAACATCAACTACAACATAAAAATATTTTTTTCCGATTGAAGCAGTTGTATATTCTTTGGATTCTTCGCTATAATAAGTATTTTTATAGCCAAAAGTATCAACCTGGAGTGAAATATCATTAAAACCATACGGATCCTGATATTTATAAATATCCTTTAATTTCATACCATCAGAAACCAAGAGTGCATTTGTCGACGGAGGAATTACCTTATATTTATCAATTGAATCAAGCTGCAAAGTCTGCAAAACATCATTTAATTTGTCAAGCCCGTCAACAAGAGATTTTCTGCCTTTACTTATTTTTTCCAGGTCGTTAAACGTAATTCCGTACCATAAGTACATTCCTGAATCAGAATAAACATCCAGAGCTCTCTCATAGTCGCTTTTTGCATTTTCCAAACCTATTGGTACAATTATGCCCCTTATTTCTTCCCTGTACTGTTCTGATAAAGATATTAACTCAGTTGACTTCTCTACTGATCCAACCCATTCTTTCCGATGATATTGTTCATTAATATCCTGTGCAAGATCATTCAGACTATATGTCTTTTCTTTAATGTAATTTTTAAATTCATCAGATGTCAGAAAAGTATATTCCATGACATCATTAGTACCCAATAAAATATTGTCAGCATATATTCTGGAATCAGGATCTTCATAAGGAATTATTCCTGAATTTTCATCTAATTTTACAAAAGACCATTCTGTTTTTTTTATGTAAATCCCATCTTTGACAGAATCTTTAAATTTTTGCATATCAGCCGCAGTAAGCTTGAATTTAACAGGAGGTATTTTATTATTCTCATCATTGAAATTTATTATTATGAAGCCAATCAGATTCTTTTGTTTACTTAAATAAAATGTCTTCACAATTGAGGTTGCATCAACTTCATATCCCCACAAGGTCTTTTGGAGATTGTTGAGTCCCCCGCTTTTGTAATTTATGTCTATTACAAGCCCGTTTTTCCTTAACATATAATCCGGATCTGATATCTCAATATCCTGAATAAGATCATAAACTTCAATATTAGTACTAACACTGTTCAGACCAGGGCCTCTAAAATTTTTGGAAGCTTCATTTAACAGAACACCCGAGATTTCATCAAGTTCAAAATCCCCTGATGCCGTTACTTTTTTAACACTGGTATCAAAAGCTGAATTCTGATCAGGTTCCGAAATGAGCCCCAGTTTATCAAGAATATTATTTGGTTTTTCAATTTTTTCTAAAGTTGAATTTTTTTTCTCAGTCAAATTTTCACCAGTAGTTAACTCCTCAGAAGCACTTGCCGGTGCAAATGCGGCGAAAAACAAAAATCCGGTAACCAGCAAAATTAAAAGAATATTGTGAAAATTAATCTTATTGAATACATAATCAGATCTAACTTCACATAATCCCAATAATTTGAACCGACCGGAACAATTTTTGTGTTTTACTTTTTGGTTTCTTTCGATATTAATGAATGACAAATTTAAGCACCCCCAGCCTTAGTAATAGTTAATTCAACAGAATATCATGAATATGTCTTAAAAAATTTTGCCGGACAAATACTGACTGCATATCCTGAATATCCTGAAATTGCAAATAAGTATCTCAATACTTAATTTCACTCTCCAAAATCCCCTATCCAAAGCAATGATTTCATGTTTCCCAGATCATCAGTAATTTTTTGGGCTTTCCAGGAATAACTGTAATCATTATTTCTATCATCATTGTTTTTAGCAAACAGTGTCAGGTTACTTTCCATGCTCCCATTAGTAAGTTTATGATGAATGATTCTTGCATCATTCTGCAAATCCTCAGGCAGAAGATTATAGAAATATTCTCCTAATGCTACACTTTCAGAACATTTCAGATAATCGCATCCATGGATATTAATAGTGGTGATCTTACCATTAATGTCAACCGTCAAAGTGGGCTTTGGAATACAGTCAATACATTTTTTTGTAATCTGACGTTCAAAGCGAATTAAATTATTTACAGTGTGATTCTTTTCAGACAGAGGTATTGCATTCCCATTTTTTCCGGAAGAAATATTTTGTATTGAATATTCTTTTTGTATTGCCATTGAAACCAGGTTTGTAAATATCTCAAAAGTCTGCGTTTCATACATATTTTCACCCCCGTGAATGGCAAATGAGATTAATCCATAAAGTTTGTTATTACAATATAACCCTTTTGTATAGCATTTACCAATATTGAGTATGTTATTTATTGTATTACACTTGTATAGCGGGAGACTTTCCTGGAATAGTCCATAAACTCCATTTTCGGAGACAAGAATCTTTTCATTCAACAGTTTACCGGCATAGCCTTCAGGAAGTCTGTATTTATGCTCATGAAGATTTAGCTCCATCATATCACAGCATATACCTTCATATCCATCAATTGAACCTTTAAATGAATATATTTCAAACATACCGGAGTTTTTATTAAGAATAGATATATTTGCAACTGCATAAGGTACAATATTTTTTAATTCCACAGAAATATATTCTAAAATAGAATTTAAGCCTGACATTTCAGACAGTTTTACAGCAGACTTGTGCAATGTATCAAGATTATTCTCTGATAATTTTTGCAGTTCTTCAAATTTCTTTTTTTCAGTAATATCAGAACCAATACACAGTATCCCGTCATCTTTTATTTTTTTATCCTTTATTAGACTAAAGGACCATGAGATCCATAATAATTTATTATTTTTTGTAATACCCTCATTTTCACTGATGTTATATAACTCCGGATTCTCACAAACCTCACGAATAAACTCACGGGTATCTCTGCCGTTAGATTCTATTTCAGGAGCAAGGGTGCCTGAAAAATCCTTACCAATTACTTCATCACGGGAATAACCGTACACACTCTCGCCAAACTCATTTATAAATGTGATTTTGCCTTTATTGTTAAGCTTAATAATTATAGACTTTGATGTTTCAATTAAGTCCCTGTATTTCTTTTCACTTCCCCTTAAACTGATCTCAGTTTCTTTTTTGTCTGTTATATCCCGCCCTACACACTGAAATTCAACCAAATAGTTATTTTTATCAATAATCGGGTTTATTTTCCATTCCTGCCAGAATGAATTACCCTTATAATCCACAATTCTGGTTTCATAGTAAGATGCCTGTCCCTCAACAAAGAAATTTAGTTTTATTGCCCTAATTTCCCTGCAAACATTCTCAGGAAAAATAATGGATATATCCTGGCCGGTTAACTCTTCAGGTGTAAAATTGAAATTTCTGCAAAGTTCTTTATTGACAAAGGAAATTTTTTTGTCAGGCATTGAAAAACGACAGATCATATCTGTATGTTCTTCAACAACAGCCCGATATCTCATCTCACTTTTTTCAAGAGCATTGCGTGTCATTTTAAGCTGCGTAATATCCCTTAATGTCTGTATTGCCCCGACAACCAAACCACTGTCATCATATAAATATGAAGTTTTACTCCAGAGATATGCACCTTTACCATCAAAAACGTCCTTAAAATATCCAATTTTTGTTAATGCATTTTTTTCAGACTGATCTAAATTTATATAATCTTTTTCCTTAATCAGCTGGTCAATGAGCATATTCCCGGATTCTTTATAAAAAGGAGTGAAATATATCCCACTCATCTCAAGAATATCCTCTTTTCGAATATTTGTAAGCTTCTCCATGGCTTTATTCCAGGCAATTACTTTCTTATTAAGATCAACTGCAAATGTTGCCTCGGGTAAAAATTCAATAATTTCACTTAACTTCTTTATTGTCCCGGTGAGGCTGTCCTCCATCTGTTTGATTTTTGTAATATCATGCTTGAAAAAAGCAATTCTCGCAATATCCTCATTTTCATCGAATATGGGATAATAACTCATATGATATGTTCGGGAATTCTTTTTTTTATTAAAAAATCCTCCATTTTTATTATTTATACAGTTTTCAACAGCCAATGAAAAATAATCAGAATCTTCACTGCTGAAAATCTCAGAGTAGTTTTTTCCCCTTATTGATTCCTGACCGGGATCATCTAAATCAACCCTTAAATCATAGCATGAAAAAATTTTTTTATTATACCCAAGAATATTCCCATTTTTGTCAATCATTATTGCAGAATTTTTTGATTCATCCAGGAGTATTCTGGAAACCTCTTCACTTTGCTTAAGTGCCTGCTCTGCCTTTTTTTGATCAGAGATATCCCTTCCAACAAGCTGATATTCCGCAATTTCTCCGGAATCGTTAAATGTACCGGTATTATTCCATTGAATCCACCGAACACTGTTGTCCTCCATTATAACTCTGTGCTCATAATTAACAGCGGGATTATCAATTGAAATCTGACCCAGACCTGACTGAATGATTTCCCTGTCGGCAAACGGGATTTTGAACAACTCAGATTTTTCAAGAATATCTTCCCTTTTTTTATTGAAATACCTGCAAAAAGCATCATTAACAAAACTGTATGTTCCATCAGGATAATACCTGCAGATTATTTCTTTCTGAGTCTCAATTATCCCTCGATATCTGTTTTGACTGATTTCCAATTTTTTCTGGGTTTCTTTCCACTTCGTTACATCCCTTACAATAAATAATACAACAAGCCTCCCATTCAATTCAAAAATCTGGCTGCTTATCTCAACAGGTATATTTTTTGAATCTTTTTTTATCAAAAATCCGGTAAATATTGAATTATATTGTTCTGCAAGTTCCTGATCAATCTGTGAAGAAATATCCCAGCTGTCAGGAACTATTATTGACCTGGCAGGCATATTTAAAAGTTCATCATAACCGTACATCAGTTTTTTTGAAGCAATTTCATTTACTTCAAGAAGATTTCCTATTAATCCATCATCATTTATTTCATATAGTAAAATTGCATCAAGTGCATTATTGAAAAGATTATGAAATTTCTCCTCACTCTCAACCATTGCTTCTTCAGCAATTTTTTGAGCCGTGAAATCCTGCATAAACAGGAAAAGGCCTTTACCTCCTCCGTCAAGCACAATAGGAATAATATTTATGTAAAAATTGAGTTCCCTACCGGATTTATCAAAAATAATTTCATATCCGGATTTTTCTCCGTCTTCCAAACCCGCTATCACAAGAGGTTTTACTTCCGGATGCTTTATTATTGGAAGATCTAAATCCGACCACAACTGATTAAGCAAATCTTCCTTTTTAAGATTGAAATAATCCAGATATCTGTCATTGACATCCAGAATATTGCCCTCTTTATTTATTAAAACAACAAAATCTGAAGTAAAACTCAGCATTGAGCTCATAGGAACTCTTTTGGATATAGTGTAGACTTTTGCATTCCCCACAAGCTGCACATCAACTTTGCCTGATGCTAACAAAATCTGAAGATATTTTGCAATAGAGTTCCTGTGAATGTTCGTATGACGGGATAACTCGGTTATCGTCATCCCTTTACTTTTAAAACGAACAATATTCAGTATTTTTTCCAAAGTTTCCTCTTCGGAATGCATCACGCTTTAGAGTGTATATGTCATTATATAAAGGTATGCACAGCAATAATGTCCGACAATATATTTTGGATTTGGCTATTATTCACCGTCTGTCAACAATCCTTTTGGGCCTTCCTTTTAACTTGTAAAGTCCAAGATCACCTGTTTTTACGGTTCTAAAAATTATATCAAAAATACCTTCTGTAAAATAATCTTCGAGTATTTTATTATTTTTAAAAAACGATGAAAGAAAATTATCTTTTATTAATTTGATATCACAGCTGTGAATATCCCTGCACTCAAGACCGACCTGCATTGTCGTCTGATTATTAACAGGATCATAATACAAAAATGCCTCATATTCTCCTGTAAGGTATTTCATGTTTTGAGGATGAAAAACACCACTCTCAATATCAATTCTGTTAAATGATGTTTCTTCAAGATATACATTTTCAGAAACCCGTTTTGGATTTTTTATCCTCATATGGGTTCTTCCACATCTGCATTTCTCCTTTGACAAAACTTCAGTCTGATCATCAGTTTCATAATTTATTAAAACAGTTCCTGCTTTTTCGCCATTTGGAATTAATGTTGTTAATACTATTTTTCCTTCATTTCCTTCACTAACAAAATCCTTCATCTTTTCATTATAAAGATCCATATGAACAAGATCTTCAGGGACATGGAGCCCTTCACGGATTTTACATTCTCCACACATCGCCCCTTCAGTACTTCCATATGTATTGCAAACATCCAGACCCCATATTTTATCCAGATAAGCCCTTGATTCAGGTGCAAATCCTTCTCCCCCGACTATAAGTTTTTCCACACCTGATTCTTTAGGGTCAATGCCTGAATCCTCAAGTCTTTGTGCAAGGTGAATTAGTTTAAAAACACTGCCTACAATTGCCGTTGGTTTATATGTTGTCATTACCCTGACAGGAAAAGTGCATTTACCCTCAGGAATTATTGTAAATCCTATTCTTTTGGCAGCAACGGTCATTGTATTTGCACCAACATTCATTCCATAGGAAGCACAGACTGCCATTCTGTCCCCTTCCCCCAACCCCTGGGATACAAATATTCGTGCATATTTTTCCGCATATCTTTTCCAGTCATCCCATGTTGAAAAAAAGGTTTTAGGAATACCACTTGTTCCGCTGGTTTCATGAATTGTAAATACTTCACTGCATTCAACACTTTTAAATAAAAACTCATTTCTTTGAGGTGGCTGATTCTCCCTGATTGTTTTACCAGAAATAATTGGAAGTTCCCTTAAATCCTCATGTTCTTTTATATTAAAAGGATCAATTTTATTTTTTTTAAACCATCTTTTATAAAATGGAGAATTTTCAGCTGAATATCTTATAGTATTCCGTACTCTTTCATCAACAAAAATGTCAAGTTCCGAACGTGACATTAATTCAATATCGGCATTAAAATATTCCATCACAAAACCCCCAAATATGTAATCTAAACAAATCTGATAATGCCTTGCAGTTATTTAAATGAATCCTGATATGATCCATAAAATATACATTCCACACCATGACAGTGAATTATTTATTTGATTGCGAATAATCTGGCATATAACACCGAGGCCAGTATGGAAAAATGGAACTTTGTAGATGGAAAAAATTGCGGAGAGATAAAACTGTACGCCTTAAGTACATGTGTTCATTGCAGAAAAACAAAAGAATTTCTTGAAAAAAACAATGTTTCGTACTATTATATCTATGTTGATCTTTTAGAACCCGATGAACTTGATGAGATATATTCTGAAGTTAAAAAATATAATCCCAGGGGTTCTTTTCCAACTATAGTAATAAATGGTACACGAGTAATTGTAGGCTCAAAACTTGATGAAATAAGAAAGGTGCTGGATTTAAATGACTGATTATGTACCAGATGAAGACACAATAAATACAGGATATCTGAATCTGAATCAAGAAACCAAAAAGAGCGGATATTTTCTGAATCCGGATATAAATTATGTGAAAGAACTGGTAAAAGGATTACTAATTAATAAAAACAGATACGGGTGCAATTCATGTCCCTGCAGACTTTTTATCGGAGACAAAGCTGACAACAAAGATATAATATGCCCTTGTGATTACAGGGATGATGATATTAGTGAGTTCGGATGCTGTTATTGTGCCCTTTATGTTTCAAAAAGTGTTCTTTCAGGCGAAAAAGACCTGATCCAAATACCCGACAGACGCTATGCAAAAAAAGAAGAAAATACAGATACTGGTCTGATAAAAACAGGTAATCTTCCATATCCCGTATTTCGCTGCAGGGTGTGCGGCTATTTATGCTCAAGAAAAAATCCGCCGGAGAAATGTCCAATCTGTGGTGCCTCATCAGAAAATTTTGAAAAATACATCTAAATAATTATAAACTCTAAAACTTTCACAATGTCAGAAAAAATATATGCAATCGATATTGTATTTCTCCCTCCTGAAAATATCATGGATCTCTCAATATCAATTAACAAAACTCTGAACTCATTAACAAAAGAAAGTGAACTTATACTTGACAAAAAAGGATGCCTCCCACATATTTCAGTTGCAATGGGTTCTATAAAAGAGTCGGATCTGGTCAGTCTGAAAGATGATTTAAAAAAAATATCTGATAGGTATCTGCCATATTTTGCATCAATAGAAAAATTTGCAGTTGTAATGACTTCTGCAAATGAAAAAGTTTCAGGAATTGATCTTAATAAAGATAACAGGATTATTGAAATACAAAACGATATTGCATCAGCTCTTCTCAAATATCACACAGGAAATATTACAGAAGAAATGGTTTATAATAACAATAATCCGGTATCTCAATTCACTCTGGAATACTCTTCAGATTATTTACAAAAATCAACAGGTGAAAATTATTCTCCTCACATAACTCTCGGGAACGGAGATGTTTCTAAACTGAATCCCTGTCCGGGCCTGCCTTTCAGATTTACATGCAATAAAATTGCGGTATGTCATCTTGGAAACAACTGCACCTGCCCAAAAATATTGTTTGAAATAAGTAGCGGAATATAATATTCTAAATAACTTTTAAAAAATTTGAAAGAATTCAGAATTTGAGTTTTAATTTTGTTTGTAAAGGCAAAATCTGGATTTTTACAAACAACAATTAATTTTTTGCAGATAACAATTGATTTTTCATTATCCGAAACAGAACACAACTTTTATTTTTTTAAATCAGAATTTATTTAGCAGGAGCTTTGCATTGACATACATTGAGAAAATTTTCAAACTTAAAGAAAATGACACGAACATAAAAAAGGAAGTAAATGCCGGGATTGTCACTTTCATGACAATGGCCTATATCATAGTTGTCAACCCTGCCATACTTGTTGCAGCAGGAATTCCCTTTGGTGCTTCAGTAGTTGCTACGATAATTACAGCAGTATTTGGAACACTTATAATGGGTTTTTATGCAAACCGCCCCTTTGCTGTTGCACCTTATATGGGTGAAAATGCATTTATCGCATATACTGTCTGCGGAGTTCTGGGTTATTCATGGCAGACGGCCCTGGGAGCAGTTTTTATTAGCGGAATACTGCTAACAATCCTGACTCTAGCAGGCGGCAGAAAATTAATGTGCGAAGCAATTCCACAAAATCTAAAGTACAGTTTTGCTGTAGGAATCGGGTTATTTATTACATTTGTGGGCCTTGTTAACTCAAAAATTGTAATACTCGGGACAGAAACCGCCCCCGTTCATGTGGGAGAATTAAATAGTCCGGAAATTCTTCTCGCAATTGCAGGTTTTATTTTCATTTCAGGACTGATAATTAAAAAAATAAACGGTGCAATATTATTTGGAATTATTTTTACATCCCTGGCGGGATTTTTAACAGGAATAATAACCCCTCCTGAAGCAATTATCAGTATGCCGCCCGATATAACTCCTATTCTTTTACAACTGGATATTGCAGGAGTATTCACCTGGGGATTTGTTGCAGTAGTACTCACAATTTTCACCATGTCATTTCTGGATACAATGGCCGGTTTAATCGGAGTATCAGCCCAGGCAGGATTTTTAGATGAAAAAGGAAACCTGCCGGAAATAGAAAAACCTTTTTTAGTTGACGGGATCACCAATATTTTTGCACCACTTATCGGAACCACTACAAGCGGAGCATTTATGGAATCCGCAACAGGAATTCTGGCAGGAGGAAGGACCGGCCTGACAGCAGTGGTTGTTTCAATACTCTTTTCTCTGGCTCTTTTCTTTTCACCACTTTTTGCAGCAATACCTGCATCTGCAACAGGACCTGCAATGATAATGGTTGGAATCTTTATGATGCAGCCAATAAAATTGATGAATTTTAAAGACCAGACTGAAATAATCCCTGCATTTGTTGTTATAATTTTGATGAGCTTTACCTACAATATCGGCGTCGGGCTTTGCAGTGGTTTTGTATTATATCCTTTGTTTAAAGTTATTAAAGGAGAATGGAAAGAAGTTCATCCGGCATCCTGGTTTTTATTTGCCCTTTGTACTCTGTTTTTTATTTTCTACCCATACTAATTTTTATTTTCCTTTGCTTGACATAAAAAGGCTTAATGATAGCCCTGTTATAAGTGCCACGAGGGCATCTGTTGCAAAGTATTGTATTGACAACAATATTTTTAGAGGTATTCCTCCCCAGAAATATCCCAAAAGAATTGAAAGGATAAATCCCAATATTAATGCAAACAAAAGATGCTTGAGCCCGGTAAAATAGTTTACATATGTTAATTTTATGAAAATTACTGCAAATATGATAAATATTAAAAAAAATGAAAGACCGGTCAGTGCATTTACTGCAGGGATGGTTTTCGATGAAAATATTCCAAATTCTGCAATTATAAGATATATTAGAACCATTCCTATTGAATTATCCTTTGCAAATCGCGATAATTTATCAGGCATATAAGGAATTTGGACATACTGCTCTGTTTCAGAATATTCTTTTACCTGTAATATTTTTTCATCAGATAAAACCGGATGTTTTTCGATCTTGTCTTTATGTTCCCTGTATTTTTTTACTGCTCTGACAACAGTTGAAATTGCAATAATCAGTCCAACAATTCCACAGACAAATCCTGCAAATCCAAAAATAAGTGTATCAACTGTAAAACCGTCAGTTAAAATCCTAAAGAGAAAATCCTGAACAAAAATGAAAAGTGCTATTGTGATAATTATTAAAACAATTAATTTTTTCAAACCCAAAATTATGTATTTTGTAAATTTTTTTATAGAAACCGCAAGAATATAGACTGAAATAAGACAGATCATTATCGCAAAAAGATCTCCGGATAATGCTTTTTGCGGCAATATTAATGCATAATCAATTAATTGTTCTAAAAGGGAAATTCCCTTTTGGATATAATCGTTCATTACCAGAATACCTCAAAATCATGACTTCCACAATATATTTAATCAGGATATCACAGAACTGAAATATAACTTATTCAGATAAAATAATTGTTACTCCAAAAAATTTTGGATTTATTGATATTATGGAAAATAATTTTCAACCAGTTTATGAATATGAAAAAATAGAGTTTAATTTTGGAATCTGCAAATAAACTGTGTGGTTATAAGCTAAATCTGATCTAAAATCTCTTCAAAGGAGGAATTCTTAAGTATCCAGACACTTTTACCTGTATAATTCAGATCCTCAGTTTCACGAAGTTCATCGAGTTGATAAACTCTCGGCCCATACTGATAGTCAGTCTCATTATACCACCATTCAGGACATCCATCCTCTGTAACTTCTTCTGTGACAGGGTCTGTAACAAGCCCGTTTGAATATTTGACAATCAAAGTTGCCGTAAGTTTCTTCCAGTCAGAAACTATCTCATCTCCCCTGTTTACAGTGAAATTTGTGATTAATGACTTCGCTTTCGAAGTCTCCCCGCTATTTAGATATTCAACTGCTTTTTCGTCTGTATCTTTTAGCATATTATATGATTCTGTCTCAAGCCTCACCTGTTCGCTTTGAATATCATCTATCATTACATTGTACTTAAGCATCGCCCAGTTTGTGAGAAGGTCAAAAGTCCAGTATGCTTTATCATAATCATATTTTAGTCGATTTCCAGAGGAATATGAATTGGAAATATTCTCTGAATTCGCATATACAGGTGTATAGACAGTTTCGTATGCAACGGCGGGTCCGAACCATAAAACACCACTTATTTCATCTGGAAGATTTGGTCTTATCTGGCCTACATAACTGTAACTGCAAAATATTGCCGATATTGGCCTTACGTTCGCACCTGCACGAACTTCCATGTACGATTCATTTTGAAAGTTAGTATGTGCATCCATCGGGCCGAGATAGCGATATGGATTCCCAAAAGGACCTGCCGCAGAGCCTTTTGTTAAATCAAATTCTGTTCCTTCATAGTGATCCCTGAACATATTGATTGCGGTTTTAAAATCCACCTTTGCGTCAGGTTTTATTGAAAAAGGATATTCCTTTGTATATGAATCCTCAACATAAGGGCTTAACCCAAGCGACGGGGCAAGTTTGTCCTGAAGCCTCCATACTCTCATAAGTGAATAATAAGGATGTGAATACTCACCGAAGCTTACCGCTTTAAGCCAGTCCAGGGTACCCTCAGACGGCGACCACCACCCTGCATTTTCAACAGCCTCAAATAGGTTTTCTGAATGTAACATGTCCTGATTGCTAGGAACAATTTCACGGATTCTGAACTCATTTCCGGCTACGAAAACCTCTCCGTCGCGAACTTTTTTAGCAACCCAGAGGCCGCCGTTGTCGCCGTCCGGATTTCCACACATCTCAATGACCCATACTTCCTCTTTGTCTGCAAAGATTAGTGTCTCACCGGTTCCGTAGTATCCGTATGTATCAATCAGGTTTCCAACAAGCAAAACCGCTTCTTTTGCTTTTGTGCATCGCTCAAGGGCAATGTTTGATAATTCGGATGAATAAAAAATTCTCTTTTCAGGTTCTGCTCCTGGTTCATACTTTGCATAATCTGTGCATTCACCGCTCATCAGATTCTGATCATTTATCATGCCATAGGAGCTTGTATAGTATCCATAGGTATGAGGCACCTGATCAATATATCCAAGAACTAAAAGGGATGAATCTCCTGCCTTATTCCCTGCAGCGTCTGAACCACTGTTAGGATCAAAATATACCGCTCTTTTTTCTCCGGGACTATAATCTGCCGGAGGGACGTAGGTTACAACAACATCATCAACATTTCTCCAGTCTTTCCCGACACCGTCATTTGTATGTCCAACGTAGACTGATCCGTCTGATGAAGCGTCTGGCGTCACAGCAAATATCGTACACCCGGAAACAGCCGTAGGAATGCAGATTAAAAGCACCATAAAAAATGCGGTCATATATTCCACATAGGATAAATCCGAACGTAGTTTAACTTTAACCATACTTTAAAAAAGTATTCAACTATATAAAAAACCTTTTAAATTGATTAGGTATCTAATTTTACAATAATTGACATTCTCCTATCCTTTAAACATGACCTGCATACACCGATTGAAACCGGAATGCATGAAGGCAGGACAGGCTAAATTGCATCTTCTTGATGAATGTCAAAAAAAATCCTAGCCATTGTCACTGTTTACCCTTACAAACTGTCATGATTCAAATGATGCCCGAAGTAAAGTTGGGAAGGGTCTCTCTATAGAAGATATTCTTGGATTATACTAAATATTATCCTAAAAATGGATTTTGGAAGTCTTCTCTTCTTATCAGGAATAAGATAAGAAGGAATGTATCATATTTCTGAATTGTAGAACCTCAAATACAATCTGTTTATACTCGTCTGCATATGATGATATTTCAAAGAAAGATTTCATGCCGTATGAAGAGAGATTACAAAATTTATGGGCGAAGAAATATGGGGCTCCATCTAAGGAACATGGTTTAAAGTTAGGCTCTCATAATTCAGAAGTGGAATCTAAAAAACTTGACTACTTAACACAATATATTTTCAAATATATGGGAAAATCCATAATCTTTGAAAATTCCTTTGATAATAAAAATTATACTGACGTTATGTTAAGTCCTGCCTATCTTGTCTTTCACTCTCAGGTATTTAAAAAATTCAAAACTGTAAAAGGAAGAAGGGGAGTTAAGAAGATGCCTGACGGAACCCATAGGGGACTTTTTCACTGGGTCGCGGTGCCTATCGTCTGTGGAATTCATCAAGAGGTCTTAAAAAAATTATGAAACAGGACAAAAATGAAAATTATGAGAATTGTCTGAGTGTTGAAATGATTAAAGATGAATTTGAGGAAAGTTCAACAAATGTCTTTAAATCCGCAAATGAGAACCTTTTAAAGCAAATAATACATCGAAATTTGTTGAAAGAGGTTGATAGGATATTAAATTGCTAATCTGAATATAAAAATCCATATATTATGATTCTTAAAGGAATAAATATGATTTATGATAAAGAACGAAATGGTTTTTTTTGCAAGGGAAAATTTATTGTAAATAATTTTCCAATTAGAACTGAAAAATACACAGATTTAGAGCTGTTTTTAAGATACTTCCCCATTCAATTCTCACATATCAAAGATGCTACTAACTGGTCACAAACAATTCAAGATAAATATAATGCGATTAGAATTGCATTTGAAGAATTAAAAAATTTAATCGATATTTACTGGAAGGAGTATTGCGATGATATTAAAATTCGTTCCACTCAATATCTAATTGCACTTACTTTGAAATATGAAACCTTCATGAATTGTATCTACAGTTTTTGTGAAAGTCTCGCAATGATAATTAAATTAATTTATCCTAAAATGAATTTAACTTCCAAATTTTCTAAATTGAGATCAGAAATCTTATCTGAAAAAATTATGATAGATGATGACTTTTGTCATCTCATGAAAATAACAGATTGGTACGATGAAGTTCATTGGATAAGAACAGAAGCGACACATTCATTATTTGGTTTTTTATTTTTTTCAAAAGATGGGAAACCAGGTTATCTAAATCAAATATATAACAAACGGAAAGGAGTTCCATCCAATAAAAATGTAGATAATATTAAAGATCACATAAAATTTGAAAAGGATACTGTCAGTGGTCGTGTAAAAATAGAAATTGATAATATTGATAATCATATTGATATAATTTTTTCTGAGTTCAATAAATTTTTATTCGAATTTGGAAAAATCGGATTAAAATTAATAAATTTTGATTTGCAAAATGTAGATATTTGTTTTCAAAATTCTATTACATATCAAATAGGAACAAAATTAATTACAATTAATGACATTAAAAATGACCAACCTGGGATTTGTACAAAATTATATGACGAATGTCCAATGAAGAACTACTGTAAAGCATATACAAAAGCCAGTTAAAATGGTCCTATAAATTTTGTTAATACATCACTTATAAAAATTACAGCTACAATTGATATTATGGAAGATATTAAAGAACATAACCAATTTTCTTTTATCAATTCAAAAACACTTTGAGGAGATAGTCCATATACATCTATAATATTGGTATTTGTTTTTAATTTGTTTTCAGTTTTCAGCAGAATATCTCAAAAAATCTGAACCTTTCTTAAAATCAAAAAAAGACTATTAAAATGGCGTATTGGAGCTATTGGTGGGCTCAATAAAATTAGATATAGGTGTCAGTTAAAAATACAACAATTTACAATCGTAATATCATAAATAATATATTCTTATAGTAAACAAATATCTCCTTAAAATCATTAGAATCAAAAAAGGGATTACGTAATTAGGATAAACACGCCCCGACCGGGACTTGAACCCGGGTCAAAAGCTCCGGAGGCTTCTAGGATATCCACTACCCTATCGGGGCAAAATATTACATTACTAATTTGTCTGATTCATTATATATAGAATCTCAATCAAATCCGAATTTAAAAAAAATATTTGAAGTCAGGCACTATTTATTAATTATTTGTAATTGTATCCAAATAATATTTAAAAATTATATTTTATCATAATTTTTTCTGGTTATACAATGCCCAGATCTTGCATGCACCTTCATGGCTGACCATGCACGGGCCAACCGGTTTTCTTGGAGTACATGCTTTTCCAAATAATTTGCAGTCTGCAGGCTCTGCAATACCCCTTAAAACCTTATCACAGATACATGCAGAATGCTTTTCGACATGCTTTATTTCAACGCCAAATTTCTTCAATGCATCATATTTTTCAAACTCAGGTTTTAATTTAAGCCCGGAATCAGGAATTACAGGAAAACCCCTCCACTCCACATCACAGGGTTCAAAAACCTGATAAAGCATTTCCATAGCTTTTTTGTTCCCTTCACGGCATACTGCACGCGGATATGCATTTTCTACCTCCCCTCTCCCTTCTTTTGACTGCTTTACAAGCATGTAAAGACCAAGAAGGATGTCTTCAGGTTCAAAACCTGCAACGACCTGTGGGACTTTGAACTGTTCATACATCTCATAACCGGTAACTACACAAACATGACCAGGAAGCATGAATCCGTCAAGCTGGGCTTCACCCTGTTCTAGTAAAAATTTCATTGCAGGCGGAACGAATCTGTGTGAACAAAGGATGCTAAAGTTGTCAGGAGGATTTGTAAGAAGGGTCGCAGCAACCGTAGGCGCTGTTGTTTCAAAACCAACAGATATGAAAACAACCTCACGGTCCGTTTCTTTCGCAATTTCAACTGCTTTATGAATACCCTGCACAACACGAACGTCTTTACCGCTTGAATCAAGGGAACCCTTTGTTCCCGGAACACGCATCAAATCACCATATGTTGCGATTATACAATCCTTTTCTGCAAGTTCCAGTGCAGCATCTATTTCACCCTGCGGAGTTATACAGACAGGACAGCCCGGACCCATTACAATTTTCAGTCCTTTTGGAAGAATACTGCGCAGGCCGGATTTTGCAATAGCCGCCTCATGCGTCCCGCAGATATGCATAAAAGTATAATCCCGGTCTACAATATCCTCAAGTGCTTTTTTTATCTCTTTTCCACCTGACATTTATATCAATATAAATCTTGGATCTGATGTAATATATTTATACTTAAACACTACAACCTGAAAAAATGAGACAGAATTACAAATCAATCAATTTTTAATTTTTATGAAATCACGTATCTATTTATCAGATTATATTCAAATTTATCAGAACAAATGTCTAAAGCATTTCTTGGAAAACTAGTCCTAAACTGGTGCGATGAGTGCCATACACCCGTACTTGGCAAAAAGTGCTCATGCGGGGCACAGACAAGAGAAGTTCCCATAACTCCCCCGGGGGATATCAGGCCTGCATTCAAAGCAGACATTGATCACATAAATAAACTCTATGAAGAACATTTTGGAACAATCCTCATACCTGAAGGTCACGTAGCGGTATTAAACAAAATACCGGACAAAGACCGTATGGAAGAAGTTATAATGGGAGGCTCCGTTGTCTGTGCTTACAGATATCTCCCTGAAGAAAAAAAATGGGAAATACTTCCAAGAATTCATGCAGCAAAATACTCAAAACCCCTTAAAAGATATGTTGTGGCAGACGACGGTGCAATTGAATCTATAATGAACGGTTCGAGTCTTCTTGCACCAGGCCTTGTTGAAATCCAGTCAGATGTCAGAGCAGGGGATGAGGTATTCATTCTTGACAGGGAAGGAAACTGCATTGGTGTCGGCCGTGCACGTGAAGATGCTGCCGATGCTGAAAAAATGGAAAGGGGTTCAATTGTCAGGACAAGAAAACCAAAAAAAGGAATCTGCATAAAGGGCGAGTCCACCTGGGACAATGCTGTTTTGTCTAACAACAATATCCTTGAAAATGTTGAAAACGAGGCAGTCAGATTTGTTAGATCGGTCGTTGATAAAAATCCCGATCTTCCACGCAATGTTTCATATTCAGGTGGAAAAGACAGTCTTGCGACTCTTTTAGTTGTATTAAAAGCAATTGGAAAAACCCCAATTCTTTTTTCAGACACTGAACTTGAATTTCCTGAAACCTATAAAAATGTTGAGGATGTTGTACGCGAATATGATCTTGAAATTATTCATACCGGTGCAGGACAGGAATTCTGGGACAATCTTGAAATTCAGGGTCCTCCGGCAGTTGATGTCAGATGGTGCTGCAGCGTATGTAAACTAATGCCGGTCAAAAGAATAATCGAAGAAAAATGGGGAGAATGCCTTTCATTTATCGGTCAGAGAAAATACGAATCACTCGCGAGAATGAAAAGCCCAAGAGTGTGGAGGAATTATAAGGTTCAGGTTCAGCTTTCAGCTGCACCAATTCAACACTGGACAGCACTTCATGTATTTTTATATCTTTTCAGAGAGAAAGCACCATATAATATTCTTTATGAACAGAGAATAGACAGAATAGGATGTTTCATGTGTCCTTCAAGTGATCTTGCAACATTTGAAATCATAAAAGAGCAGTACCCAAAACTATGGGAAATGTGGGAAGAAAAACTGCATACATGGATGGATAAAAACAACCTGCCGGAAGACTGGTGGACAAACGCAGAATGGAGAAAAAGGGGCGGAGAAGATGACACAAGTAGCTATACTTGATTATGGTCTGGGAAATTTAAGGAGTGTCAAAAAAGGACTTGAAAAAGCAGGTGCAAGTTCTTTTATTACATCCGATATTGAATTAATGCAATCGGCAGACGGTGTTGTACTTCCGGGAGTTGGTGCCTTTTCCGAAGGTATGGATAAATTAAAAGAGATGAAATCAGCTCTCTTTGATTATGTCCAATCCTCTCCCGTATTGGGAATATGCCTTGGGATGCAGATGCTTCTTGAAGTGAGTGAGGAATACGGCATTCATGAAGGTCTGGGACTTGTTCCCGGTAAAGTCAGGCAGTTTCCCGTAAAAGAAGGATATAAGATTCCACATATGGGGTGGAACAATATTACAATTACACAAGATGATCCTCTATTTGAAGGTATTAAAGACGGGAGCTATGTATATTTCGTTCATTCATTCTATGCAGACACATTTCCTGAATACACCCTGACATCAACAGATTACATCTGTAGCTTTTCCTCATCTGTCCGGAACAAAAATGCATACGGTACACAGTTTCATCCGGAAAAAAGTGGGGAGACCGGCCTAAAAATTCTTGAAAATTTCATTGGCATGCTTTAGATTCAAAATAGAATAATCTGATAAAAATATCTGTTTTTTAATTACTTTCCCTTTAAAATCCGGGATTAAAAGCAGGAAAATAATTTTAATATAAAAATTATTTCCTAATTAGAATTACATTTGATGGAATATGAGTTTCTACGAAATTAATCACTTCTTCATAATTTTCATCAGTACAGAAAAGTCCCATCGGACTAATCATATTTTTACGGCCCGCCACAATTGTCTTTTGGGAATCATAAGCAGTAACCTTATGTACCTCTCTCCATTTCATAGACTCCGTTTCTCTTGAAATATTGATCAGACTCCCTCCAAGTGCAGAAGGAGAACCGGCAAGGATAGCACCCGCTGCTGTAAACCTGTTGAGAGACTTTGAATTTTTCCCTGCCTCATATAGCATACTTTTTCCATTCAGAGTAAAAGTTGCTTCAATTCCCCCACGGGTTGTAACCTGCAACAAAATCAAAGAAATGACTGCTAAAACAACCATTATTCCAAATACAAGTCCTACAATCTGAATTATTTCAAATAACATATCAGGATCCAGAATTACCAAAAGCAAAAACAAAGGAACCATTGCAATGATAAGCACAATAAAAAGCTGTTTCAGGACATATGTGTTTGTCGTCAGTGGAATTTTCCGAGTCCACTTTACTGTTTTAGAATCATCATCATTCATTTCATATAACTCCGGTAAAATCAGTATTCATAAATATTCTTAGATATTGGTTAATCTTTCAAAGTAATAAAAACATTTGACAAATATTTTTCACAAATATTAAATATTATTCATATATAACCAATATATTATGGGACTTATGGATATTCTCAAGAGTATTAAAATTTCTGTTGGACAGGGTAGTTCAAGAAATTATAATGAAAACCGCTATGAAAATGAAAATCCTGAAATTTTGAATGATTATGATGATTCAGTAGAAGAAAGCTATCATGAAATAACAGAGTCTGATGATTACGGAGATTCAGACTCTGATGATGACTAATTAAAAGGCCTTAAATTTTTATTTTATTTTTCTTAAAAAAATTAAAATGTAATTTATTATTTTTCAACCGGATTTCCACAGCCTGAGCAGAATTTGGTTCCGGGATCTAAATCTTCACCACAATTGCTGCATTTATTTGCAACCATCGGGTTTCCACAATTAGAACAGAATTTAGCACCTTCTAAAACATCACCGTTGCATTTTGGACATTTCACTGTTGCAGGAGCCTGTGATGCACCACAATTAGGGCAAAACTTTGCTCCGGGGGTAAGCTGGTGTCCGCATTTTATACAAGGAGTGCCCTGAGATTGAACCGGCTGCTGTGGCTGCTGATTATTTTGTGCTCCAAATGCAGATGGCACGCCTCCCATACCGCCACCCATAGACTGACCCATTACATTTGCCATTGAGAAACCGGCGCCCATTCCTGCACCCATTGTTGCAAAACCGGCACCTTCTCCAGGACCCTGTGCAGCACCTTCTCCAATATTTTCAATTGCTTTTCCAGTCTGATACTGCATATAATTGACACCAAGTGCTGACATTGCGCCTCTCTTGTCAACTGCCTGCTGAACCTCTTCCGGCAGATTTATGTTAAGACCTGAAAATTTGGTTACTTTAAGGCCATATCTTTCAGTTTCACCAGTAAGCTTTGTGATGCAGATCTGTTCAATCTCCTGAAGATATGCGGGCATATCCAGAACACCCATGCTCTGCTTTGATTTAAGCTCCCCAAGAGTGTCATTTAAGATCATTACAATCTGGTCTTTAAGCCAGTCAATTATCTCATCAGACTTTGTGATACCTTTTGTTCCCACAAATTGTGTGATTAAAAGCATCGGGTCTTCAACTTTGTAGGCATACTGACCAAACACACGAAGTCTTACAACACCAAAATCAGTATCACGAAAACTCAGTGGCTCTGATGTTCCAAAATTTGAACGGAATTCACGCTTCTGAGCCCAGTAAAACTCACCAATCTGTGCAACACCAACAACGGATTTGCTAAGGGTCTGAAGACCTGTGATGTTCTGAGATGTAAGTGCATACCTGTCAGGACGATCAAATACCTGCATTGCTTTTCCGTCACGGAAAAAAATACCATATTCATCTTCCCTGACCATTACATTGTCATTCCACCGGACATTTCTAGGAAGTCTCCAGATCAGGTTATCTCCTTTGTTCTCTTCGACCCAGTAAAATCCTTTTCTTGAATCAGCACCAGCAATGTCATCACCGCCATGATAATCCGGTCTTTTCTTAAAAAATCCCATCTAAAAAGCTCCCAGGTCTGCCATTGTATTGTGTCTGTCCCTGAAGGTTTTTCCAAATTCAAGAACTTTTTTCTTCACTTTAATACATTCGGATTTCATACCTGAAAAATCCTCAAACTCAGCACTTGAAAGAATATTCTGAGAATCATCTGCCAAATCGTGAACAATATTGATCATACTCCAGTCATATTCATATAGAACATTAAGCTGGTCCTCTCCTATTCTGTAATTTGGGGATATTCCGGAATAACCCTGTTCTGCATGCCTGATTTTTGCTTCAAGAGTATCAACCTTTGAAACAAGATCGCTAATATCATTCATCATATCAAGATTGAGCGCCTTTGCAACTGCCTCCTTTGCACCCTCCAAAGGAAGTTTTACTTCTTCTTTTAGTTTGTCTGCAAGTTGAAGGCGGAGCATGCTGTCAGCAATGCGTAAATCCTCCCGTTTTCTGTAACCACGAAAACCAGGAATTGCAAGTTCAATATTTTTTATCAGACCACGGTCCTTTTTAACGCGATCTCTCATATCAGCCATATGATTAAGTCCTCCTAAAAAATTAAAAAAGAAACCAGATTATTTTCTGGAATAGGTATACACCATAAATGCAAGAGCTGCTCCTACAACAATCCCTCCAAACAGGGGGGCAATAGGAACATCAGGCCCTGCCGGACGTGTCAGTATTGAAACAACCCCAATAAATCCCAATAATCCGGAAAAACCCATAAGATAAATGTTTTTCTCACCTATACCAAATGCCATTACCCCAAGGATCATTGCAAGACCAAGGAAGAATACAGCAACAGTATAATTCATATCCCAGTTGGAAAACCATCCGACTAATAACGATACACCGAACATGAGGGCAACTGCACCCCAGCCCATTTGAAAACGCTTGTCATCTTCATTCATAATAATAAACCTCTTTAAATTCCTACCTGATATTTATTTTTATTTTTATAAAACGGTACATAAACAATTCTATAAGAATTTATGTTAAAATCGTAGTCTATCTTCTGCAGTGTACCCGATATTTCAGCTTCATGTCTCAGAAACATAAACTCGGAATGCTGTTTTGCACCATGATTGTCGATAAATGCAGGCACACGGGGGATTCCCTGAAAATTGTCCTCCTCCTCTATTGCAGGAGGCCGAAGTGTGAATTCAACATTCCATCCCTTTACAATATCAGGAGATATGTCTGCGGCACATACATAAAGATCCTGGTTCCCAGACATTTTTTTCTCACTTTTCAAAAATCTCATCACCCTTCCGCCGACAATCTTCTCTGAGTTTACCTTTATGTCAGTATTTACCACCCAGAACGGCATGTAAACCTTCTCTGAGTTTCCGGACTTATTAAAACGTGCAATGGTACTTTCAACCTTTTTGACGTCCCCATCCAGAAATTCCATGATATTCTGACATTTACTGCAAACAAAGATTTTATCCTTTTCTTTTGAAGTCAGAGGATTTCCACAGTTTGTGCATTTAAGAGTCTTTAAGGACACCATAATTATTTCCTCAATACAATTTCAACATTATTCTGTTGTCCGTAAGGAGATGCATTTGCAGCTTTTTTAAACAGATTAAAGGATGGCTGCTGAAGATCACCGGATATAATCTCAGATTTATATCTGAACTGATTATAGCAGAGATATAAAACAGAAAGGCCAACAATTGACGTTGCTACAAAAAGACCACTTCCTTCCAATAGCGAATATCCAAGACCTATGCCTGTTATTAAACCGCCAATAGAACCACCTGCACCGATTGAAAGACTCTGATAATAAGGATCTCCGGGTGCTCTTCCGGATAAAACATCTCCCGTGACTCCATCGATCACTGCAAAATAATCTTTTTCAAAATAGTCGTACCTTACGACCCATAAAGGATAAAAAATCAACTCAAATGCCTTTGTATCAACAAAAACCTTTGAAAAAGTTACTTTTTCAATGTTACCCTTTCCATTTTGATATGTTAGATCCTGAATTTTAATCTTTCCTGCCTCTTCTGCATCTGTCTTTGACTCTGTAGCCTCAAAAGTAGGAATCTCCTCCTCTTCATAGGGAATAATCTCTCCCTTAAGATTTCTCAGATATGAAACACCTATGTCCCCCGCATCACATGCAATCTGCGTATAGACATAATCACTATCCCAGATATTGTTGTAATTGGTTTTACTTTTATGTCCCTCATCATCCTTGTCCTCGGAATAACCGCAGACAATGGCTTTACCTCTTCCAAAAAGACGCCAGAACGGGAGATAAACAGAATACACTTCTGTGATTTCTCCTTTTTCAGGCAGATCACGTGCTTTAAAATTGTTTGTAAACCAGTATTTGACTGTTTTTAGAGCCTCGTCTTTGTCAATAACAATTTTGTACATGAACTTGGATATTCCATCCTTACTTTCAAGCGAATGAGCACTATGGCAGAAAGGGCAAAGCACAAGCTGTTCCCCTTCTTCAACCTCAACCCTTCCTCCACAGGAAGGACAATTCATCCCGAAAACAATTCGTTCACTCAATTAAATCACCCCTGATTTTTCAGATGTAACCTTTTTGGTAACCTTGTTTCCAAAATAATAGCCTAAGAAGAAAGCAAATGCAACAAGAACATAGAATATTACAGACACTGTAATTCCAAGAAATCCTCCAACAAAAGCAAGACCGAATCCTCCAAATGCTACAAGTCCATATGGAACTGATGACCGCGTAGGATAATTTGAAGCGTAGACTTTACCTGAAGATCCATCGATGACAGCCTTGTAAGTTTCACCATTGAATTCATACGAAACCTCATAGATAGGAAAGTAAACAAGTGCCTGCTCTTTTCCTTCACCGGAAATTTCCGGAAGGTAAGCATCCATGCCAAAATCAACATCAAGAACTTTTGCATTTCCGGGATTAAACGATGAATCAAAGATTTTTATGTCGCCACCGGGAATAATCAGTTTATTCATTCCGGGAAGAACTGTCCCTTTGGCAGGCTTTACATATATCTTCTCTTTTCCGTTTTCATCCCTCTTAAACTGATAAACAGGGAAATACTGCTTATCTATGCTTAAAATTTTACCTTTTGTTTCAAGTTCCTTGTCAACCTGAGCATTTGCAGTCCATCTGCGGAATACACCTTTTGCCTTTTCATCGTCAATGAAAAAAGGAAGGGCATAGTAAAACATAATGCCACTTCTGTCAACAAAAACCGTAGTATCACAGTATTTGCACTTTAAAAAATGAATGCCTGTATCGACATTCACTGGCGCACCACACTTTGGGCATGCAAAATTTGACATCAAATAAATTTATTTTTAATTAGTAAATAAACTTTTTGAAGTTGACTTTAAGCACAAAGATATAAAATTTTTGAATTTAATTAGTAGGATTCTTTACAACCAGAACCTGAACAATAGCTTCAGAACCAAGACCAATTAATGCCCAGTTTTTTACAGTCATTTTAGTATCGCCATTCAGGACAACATCTTTGCTAAAGCTCTTTGTACCTTTTTCATCATAATTTGATGCAGTATCAAAGAGTATATCAATATCAGTGTCAGATGTGATCGTTATCTTGTAAGTTCCCTGCAGGAGATCATATTCGATATCCTGACCATCAGGTATAGTGACTGTTTGATCATAAACAACCTCATTTTGAGCAGTACATCCGGAAATCAACACACTTAATGAGAATATAAGAATAAGAACAGATATGATCCATACTTTCATATATATAGCGCAATTTTTTAAGATATAAATTTATCGTAAAATAGTTAGAGAAAATATGTGATTTAAATAATATAATCACGGCATTTTTTCAAGTGAAAGTCCAATATTTTTACTAAGAATTTCATACTCGAAAGTCAATTTTTTGCCATCATCACTGACTCTGCCGGTGATTGGATTGCCAACCCCAAAGTCAAGATCATAAAGGTTTTTTTCCTTATTTATCCACTTACCCTCTGTTCCGACACCATTTACAGAGAGCATGAATGTTCCATCCTCATAAAAATTTGATTCAATCGATACAAGAGGAATTGAGTATTCTTTCCACTGACCAACAATAGGATCAGGACCCATGCAGCCTGCAACGAAAAGAGTTGCAGCAATCATCATAAAAGCACCAATAGCTAATGCAATTTTTTTCATAAAAGATTTCGCTTTTTTTTGCCTATAATAATTTCTAAATGCAACTCGAATATGCAATGCATAAATTAAAGGCATATATTGAAGGTATGGTTCAAAATAAAGTATAATTAACGGATTAAATTGTAACAAGGTGAAGAAAATTTAACAGGTTCAGATTTTTAATTACATACCAAAATAAGATTTTATTCATTACATGGGCTTTAAAAATATTATATTAATTTTTATTTTAATTTGAATCTTTCAAACTGGATATTCTTCTAATTATGCAAAGTAGATAACCCCTCTTAATCAGGTCTGCAATTTCACCAGGGAATAAACGATCAATCCTTACATGGACTGTCAAAATTCTTCTTAAAGATTCAATGCCGGCATCATTCAATAATTCAGGTTTGCCAAAATATAATTCAGCTTCAGACGTCCATTCCTGCCATCGCGAGTTGATTAGCCAGTTATTATAATAAAGGCATTTTACAAGATCCAGTATTTCATCGCAACTGCCATTTTTTTCTATTTCATCCCTGTTATTATCATATATTGACATATCCTCCAGAACAGGCAGATATTTTATAATAGCATCAAAATTTTCAGGAGTCGGGACTTCATTTATACAATTCATTTATAGTACATAAATTATGTTTCATAAACAAAAAATGGTTTTCCACACCTCAGTGTAAAAAAACTCATAATTATCCGACCACCAGGGCTGAAATGAGAATAATTATATAATTTTTATCGGAATCTACAATCACTTATACGTGTGGAATATTGGTATTTTCTGAAATTTCCGAGCTTGTCGTACAAAGATCCAATACTGACATTTCATGAACATCATTATTACCAGTAAGACGGGAAAATTCTTTCAGCTCCTCTGTTGAAACCTGTAAAAAATTCTCTACTTTTTTCGCTGAAATATCAACCTTAAGCCTTTTTCTGAGCTCTGCACTCTGTGTTGTAACTCCTACCGGACATTTTCCCGTATCACAAAGCCTGTATTGCTGACATGCTGCAGACATAAGTGCAGAAGTCCCTATTGCCACAGCATCGGCACCAATCGCTATTGCTTTTGCAAAATCAGAGGATATCCTCAACCCTCCGGTAATAATCAGCGATATATCCGCTGCCCCAACAAAATCAAGATATTTCCGGGCACGGTATAATGCATATATTGTAGGAACAGACGTTGCATCTTTTATAATTTTTTTTGCAGCACCGGTTGCACCCGGCCTTCCATCAACCGTTATGAAATCAGGGCAGGCATATACAGCAACCTCCAGATCACCTTCAATGTTTCCAGCTGCGAGTTTTATGCCAATAGGCTTCCCGCCGGATTTTTCCCTTAGCCAGTCAACCTTTCTTTTCAGATCATCCCCTGTTTTTATGTCCTCATAATTTGCAGGACTTATTATATCAGTTCCCTGAGGAAATCCCCTTATATTAGCAATCTCAGCAGTTACCTTCTCGGCAGGAATTTCCCCCCCCATGCCGGGTTTTGCAGACTGACCAATTTTTATTTCAACAGCATCAACTTTTTTCAGATTATCATCTGTTACACTATAGCCATTGGGTACATATTCAAATATATATTTATATGAATTTTCAAATTCTTCTTTTAGAATACCACCTTCACCAGAACCTATCGCAGTCTTTGCACCACTGCTGCCTTTTGCAAGTGCCAGTTTCATTTCCTTAGAAAGAGCACCAAAAGACATGTGAGTAATTATTATAGGAGTTTCAATAATCAGAGGTTTTAAAGCCTTAGGGCCGATTATGGTTTTCGTTGATACGAAGGCATTATGGTTTAAAGGAATCTTTTTGAGCTGTGCACCCAAAATTAAAATATCATCCCACAAAATGTTAGATTTACGGGATCGCATTGGTTCAATAACTGATTCACCATTAGCAGATATTTTATGAATGATTTCCATAGAATTTTCTATTTCATCAGAACCACGCCGCCAGTCACCAAGATAACCCCCCACATCAGACAATTCAGGATTTGCAATTGTAATTTCAGTTTTTGCACCACAAACAGGACATGTAATTGTATGAACAGATCTCTTAAAATGTTTAGTTTCTTCGAGTTTTTCAAGATGTGTTTTTTTTGAATGACATATCGGACACCTCCAATCATCGGGAAAATCCAAAGGGAGAGTCCCGGGTTTAATATTTGTTACAGAGTCTCCTCTTTCTGAATCATATTCAAAAACCCTGCATACGTTACACCGATAATGTGACACTTAAAACCACCAAAAAATTTTAAATTCAGGACTGCTCTTTTTCTGATCCCCTGATGCAGAAATAGATATTTTTAAGCCCCATCTTCTCATATACCGGACAACCGCCACAAATACAACCATTTTCTGTTTTTATGCAGGAACTTTTACCTATAGTCGGAAAACAAAATCCCCCATTTTCACCGCAATCTTCAAAACTCGGACAGGATTTACATGTACACATCGAAAGAACTATTTTTTCTCTTTCTTCCATTTCCCCAGGACCAACTTCCATAATCAATCACCAGTCCTATAGGACACAATAATATAATTTAAAATTTTTTGTACAAATAGATGAAAATTAATTCATTTAAAAAAAAAGTGAAATTATTAATTATTTCCGGACACGGAAATAGTGCAGATTATATTTCCGGATTTAATTCACGAAAAGTCTGAATTATCAAATAAAATCTGATAAATATCTCATAACCGATAACTAAATCCATTAAAAATATTATTTTGACGAATATTCAGGGACAGTAACGTATTTTATTATTTGATCAATTACCTCAGGATTTTTGGGAAGCATCATATGAGAATAATCAAAGGGATTCATATCCAGTCTTTCAGAATCAAAAGGAAGAATTTCAGTTTCTGCACCTTCCAGATAAGAATCTGAATGTGGAACAATCCCGTCACCAAAATAAGTCATCCGCCATTTGCCCAAACCATATAATTCCCAGGTTTTCCCATTAAAATCAGGCAATAATTTAGGATTCCCGGATACATTCGAGGTTAAAATTACCCGGTATATTATATCATCCCTAAGATTTCCCGATTTGAGCCTGCAAACAGTTTTACTTCCTGGACGGAATTCCTGGACAATAGGGTCATTGAGAGGGTCAAAATTTTTTGGAACAAATACCCCTTCAAGCCTCTTCATTATTCTCCTGCCACGTTCCCCGCTGCAAAACAGTTCAGCCATGGAAGAACCATTATTCGGAGGACCGATTCCAATCATCTGACGAATTTTTTCCGACTTATCTTCACCGTCGATTACTTCAAGCATATACCTTGCAATACCCGCGCCCATCGAGTGTGATACAATATCTATGTAACCATCATAGTGATGCATCTCCCTCATATCACAGATATATTTCATTAAGGAAAAAGCAATCATTTCAGGATGTTTATCAGCCATTGCCACATGGCTAAAGTTCCAACAGGGAATTGATTTCTCCAAAAGCTTTTCCTCAAGCTTTTCCCATATACCGGGATGACTCCTCCACCCATGAACCAGAACAACCGGACAAATCTGAAAATTCTCATTCATATTATCAAAACATCCCCCACAACTTCAGGCACCACCCAATTATTGTTACAACCATTAAGGCCCGAAACCTGATGAAATATTTGGTAATAAAAAAATGTGATTAGTATGAAATCTGAATTCAAACAGAAAATATTCAAAGCTTATTGATTTTAACGAAAATTCATCAGAATCTCAAAAAAGGGACGACACAAATTTTTAATGCAAAACGGATATACCCAATATTCGTCTAGAACCACATTAAAAAATTACAGTAAATGAAAATAAAAAAAATTGAAAGCAATTTCTGCTTTCAGACTGCTTAATGCGCCGACCGAGATTCGAACTCGAGTTTAGGCGTTGGCAACGCCTAGTGATAACCACTACACTATCGGCGCACATCTTATCGCGTGTGTTTCTCTCACGCGTGGTGCTCTACAATATACACCACCCGAACTTATAAATGTATCGAAATCGTCCGTGACGCCCTTTAATAAAATATATCTCACTATATTAGTCGTTTTTTATTTCAGCAAATTTGTTATTCCAATAAAACAGGATATTGGGACATAGTTTTAAATTTAGAGCATACAAATCATATTTTTATGATTCCTCTCATCCATGAAATGAAAGGTAAACGCATAGTCATCTTTGGCGGAGGGGATGTAGGTTTCAGAAAAGCCGCATACTTTTACCCCGAAGCAGAGGTAGTTGTAGTAAGCAGGCGGCACCTTGAAGAAATTCAGCGCATGGGAGTCTTATGCATTGAAATGGATCTGAACACCGCCTCTGAAGATGATATCAAAAAGGTCATCGGTGATTCTGTCCTCATTGTCGCATCAACATCCGACAGAACTCTTAACAACAGAATAGGAGTTTTTGCAAAGGAACTTGGAATCCATTTCAACAATGCAGACGGAGAACCCGGAGACATCATAATCCCTTCAAAAATCTCAGGAGAAAACTATATAATCGCAATCTCAACAGGAGGAAAAAGCCCGGGGATGTCAAGATATATCCGTTTGTTAATTGAAGAAAAATGCCCGAATATCGACAGAATGATAGAACTTCAAAACGAAGTAAGAGAATATCTTAAAACTACAATACCTGAACAGAAAAAACGAAATGAAATACTAAGAAAAATAATTTATGATGATAAAGTCTGGTCTGAACTCGAAATAAACAAAGACTTTGCAATCAAATATATTAAAGGGAAATATCTTCAATGAAATACGAATTACTGACTCCTGTATCATGTGCGGGTCTTACCCATCGTGAAACTGATGTAACAGGTCTTGAAGAATTCAGATTTGCGGATGAAGAGGCATTTTTGCAGGAAGCAAGAGAACACTTCAAAGGCGTTGTCCTTCTCCAGACATGCAACAGGGTTGAGATTTATGTTCAGGGTGATTCCGAAACCCTGCAACATTTTTTAGAAGAAAAAGGGAAAAAAAACTTTTGGACACTTGAAGGCTGTGCCTGTCTCAATCATCTTCTCCACCTTTCAGCAGGAATTGATTCAATGATAGTAGGGGAAGATCAAATTTTAGGGCAGCTAAAAAAAGCGCTTTCCCTGTCTCAGGCTTCCGGAGTATGCAGTCCGGTTCTCGACTTATGCATAAACAAGGCGGTTCATGCAGGAATTGAGGTCAGAAAACGGACAAACATTAATAATGGGGCCGTTTCGATTGGCTCTGCAGCAGTGGAACTAGCAGAAGAGCTGTTAGGATCACTTGATGGAAGTCATATCCTTGTAGTTGGAGGAGGGGAAATTGGAAAACTTGTTGCACAGGCTCTTGCCGCAAAAAAGCTCACAGCAATATATGTAACAAACAGAACCTTTGAAACAGCCAAAACACTTGCAGAGGAAATTGGCGGCAAAGCAGTCATGCTCGACGAACTCTACCGTTACATATCCCTATCAGATGTTGTCATATCATGTACTGCGGCACCTCACCCAATAATACATGCCAAACCCATTGCCGAAACGATCAAAAACCGTGTATGGCCTCTTGACAAAAAACCAAAACCACTGATATTAATTGATATAGCCCAGCCCAGAGACATTGAAGACAGTGTCAGAACGATCGAAGGCGTCAGGGTTTTTACAATCGATGACCTCAAAAATGTCAGTGAAAAGAATTTAATCAGCAGAAGACACGAAGCGGAACTTGCTGAAAAATTTTTACTCGAAGAAGAGAAAAAATTTGTTTCATTAATCAATCGTGCTTCCGCAAACGAAGCTTTGGCCGATCTCCATACATGGGCAGAAGCAATACGTATCCGTGAACGTGATCGTGCACTATCACGGCTTTCGGGTTCTGAAATAAAAACAAATGAAATTGTAGATGATTTTTCAAGAGTATTGGTAAAAAAACTCCTGACAGATGCCACCTTTGCTATCCGCAGCTGTGCAGAGATTGGAGATATGAATACAGCAGAAAAAATTGTATTAGCAATAACCAGAGGTAAAAGACCATGTTCCCCCAAAGAAGACTTAGAAGACTGAGAAAGAGAAACCTGCAACCTCTTTTCAAAGAAACAGTCATTTCAAAAAATGATCTGATTGCACCGGTATTTTTCGATGAAACAATATCGGAAAAAAAGCCGATATCATCAATGCCGGGTCAGTACCGCTATCCCCTTTCAGATGCCGCATTTGTTGCACAAAGAATTAAATCAGCAGGCATCAGGGCTATGATCCTTTTTGGAATTCCAAATGAAAAAGATTACTGCGGTACATCAGGGTGGATTGAAGACGGCGTTATTCAAAAAGCTGTCCGGACGATTAAAGCAAAAGTTCCGGATATGGTTGTAATAACAGATGTTTGTGCCTGCGAATACACAGATCACGGACACTGCGGTATAATCGGAGAGTCGTCAGACGGAATGGATCTTTTAAATGATACTTCTCTTGAAGTAATGGCAAGAATTGCGGTATCACATGCAAGAGCAGGTGCAGATATGGTTGCACCCTCATGCATGCTTGACGGCATGGTAGTAACAATCAGAGAAGCACTTGACTGTGAGGGATTTGAGGAATTACCTATTATGTCATATTCAACCAAATTTGCAAGTGCACTTTACGGTCCTTTCAGGGATGCTGCAGATTCCGGGATGTCATTTGGAGATCGTTCCACATACCAGATGAGAGCAGAAAACGCTAGAGAAGCCTATCTTGAATCTGAAATGGATCTCTGTGAGGGAGCCGACATATTGATGGTCAAACCTGCCGGCTTTTACCACGATGTAATAATGTCGGTGTCATCCCTGGGCCTTCCGGTTGCGGCATATCAGGTCAGCGGCGAATATTCTATGATTAAAGCCGCATCACAGAACGGATGGCTGGATGAGAGAAAAGTTGCAATGGAAAGCCTTGTCTCAATAAAACGTGCGGGAGCGGATTTAATTATAACTTATTTTGCTGAAGATGCAGCGAGGTGGATTGATGAAGAGCAGTGAATTATTTGAAACAGCAAAAACACTGATACCCGGAGGTGTCAGCAGTCCGGTACGTGCCATAAAGCCATACCCGTTCTATACAAAAAGGGCAGAAGGGTCTAAAATATACACAGAAGATGGAGATTCCCTGATAGACTGCTGTATGGGCTACGGCCCTCTTTTACTTGGTCATGCACATCCTTTTGTTAAATCGGCAATAAAAGATCAGCTTGATAACGGATGGCTTTTCGGAACTCCTGCAGAAGCTGAAATAAAACTTGCAAAGATAGTAACAGGCGACCATCCTTCCATGGACATGTGCCGTTTTGTTTCGAGCGGTTCTGAGGCAACAATGGCAGCGATACGCCTTGCAAGAGGGTATTCCGGCAAAAAAGATATAATCAAGGTTGAAGGCGGTTTTCATGGTGCACATGACGGGGTGTTAATTCAGGCAGGATCAGGTGCAACAACAATGGGCGTTCCTGATTCAGCAGGAGTAATACCAGAAATCGTATCTCATACAGCACAGGTTCCATACAATGACATAGAGTCACTCGAAAACCTGTTGGCAAAAAACAATAATGTTGCTGCATTCATAATTGAACCTGTAATGGGAAACATAGGCCCGATTCTTCCGGAAGATGGCTATCTAAAGGAAGTCAGAAAAATAACAGAGGAAAATGATGTTTTACTCATCTGTGATGAAGTAATCTGCGGATACCGTCTTGGAATTGGTGGAGCACAGGTAAAATACGATATTAAACCGGACATTACAACCCTGGGAAAGATCGTTGGAGGAGGACTTCCAATCGGGGTCTTTGGTGGAAGACGTGAGATAATGGAGATGGTTGCACCTGCAGGACCGGTATATCAGGCAGGAACTTTCAGCGGGAATCCACTCACTCTCGCATCAGGTATTGCGATGCTTAACTACATTCACGATAACAGCCGGCTTTACGAAAGGCTTGACGGATATACTAAGATAATTCATGAATCACTACCAGAAAAATACAGGGATTCTTTTGTACGTCTCGGTTCCATCTTTAAGCTGTTCTTCAGGGAAAAACCGCCTAAGAATTATGTTCAGGCCAAAGAGAGTAACACTGAAAAGTATGCAGATTTCTGGAAAAAAATGTTGCAGTCAGGAGTCTTTCTACCGCCATCTCAGTTTGAGACAAATTTTGTATCCGCTGCACACACAGAAGAAGACATTGAGTATATAAGTGGAGCCTATAACAAATGCCTTTAAAATTGGGAACCAGAGGCTCACGCCTTGCAATGGCACAGACAGAACGTGTATGTAAGATCCTTGCAGAAAAAGGAATCGATACAGAAATTGTCATTATAAAAACTGTAGGAGATGACAAAACAGATGTCCCTCTTCACAAAGTAGGGGGACAGGGCATATTTGTAAGAGCTCTTGATGATGCCATTATAACAGGAGAAGTTGATTTTGCAGTTCATAGCATGAAAGATATCCCGGCACAAAGGCCAACAGGAGTCACTACATGCGCAGTACTTGAGCGGGATTCTCCTGCTGATTTTCTGGTACATGAATGCCCCCTGGAAGAAATCAAAATTATTGGAACTTCAAGCACAAGAAGGACTGCACAGCTGAAGAGAGGAAATCTGAATGCAGAAATTAAAGAACTCCGTGGAAATGTTGACACACGCCTTCGTAAATTAAGAGAAGGAGAATATGATGCAATAGTTCTTGCAGAGGCAGGAATGCAGCGTCTTTCAATGGATCTTCCGGGAACACGTCTTTTGTGTCAGTGGTATGTTCCATCCCCGAATCAGGGTACAATTGCAGTAGTCTGCCGTGATGACCCTGAACTTGTAAAACAGCTTTCAGTTCTTGATCACCCTCAGACAAGAATCGATACGGAGGTTGAACGTGCGGTAATGGAGGAGATAGGCGGCGGATGTTTCACACCCCAGGGCGTATACTGCAAAGACGGATTTTTGATTGCGGAAGTTCTTTCTCTTGACGGTAAGCGTTGGGAGAGAATTGAGGATAATGGCGAATCAATTGAGGAAGGTCACCTTATCGGCCAGAAACTTCGCGGCATGGCTTCTGATTTAATAGAAGAAGCCCGTCAGAATCTCGGTATCTAATAAATAAAAATTATTTTTGAATAAAATTGGTGAAAAAATGACTGGTAAAGTATATCTGGTTGGTTCAGGACCGGGCGGTCTTGGACTTATGACATATCGTGCAAGGGAAGTTATCGAAATGGCTGATGTAATTTTGTATGATCAGCTTCCGGGTGATGATGTTTTATCATCTCTTCCCGATGTTGAAAAAGTGGATGTTGGAAAATTTGGCGGGAAGCATACAAAAGAACAGGATGAAATTGAACTTTTGATGGTGAAATATGCCAAGGATGGCAAAACTGTCGTACGTTTAAAAGGAGGAGATCCATTCCTCTTCGGAAGGGGAGGAGAAGAAATGGAAACACTTCATGAACACGGAATAGAAGTAGAAATGGTTCCGGGTGTCACTAGTGCAATTGCCGTACCCGAGTGTGTCGGTATTCCTGTAACACACAGAAAGTTTGCATCCCAGGTTACTTTTTTAACAGGCCACGAAGATCCAACAAAAGAAGAGTCCGCAGTCAACTGGAAATGGCTTGCAGATTCACCAGGCACAATAGTAATCCTGATGGGTGTAAAAAACCTCCCGAATATTACAAAAGCACTGATTGATAATGGCATGGATGATAAAAAGCCTGTTGCAATTATTGAAAGGGGTATGAGACCTGATCAAAGGGTTACGACAGGAATATTATCAGATATTTCTGACAAGGCAAAACAAGTGGGAGTTAAACCTCCGGCAATTATTGTAATCGGTGAAGTGGTATCCCTTTACCGTGAATGAACATCTATCTAAAAATTATATTTTTTCGGAAAAATATTGATAAAAATAATTTCTCTCTGCTTGTCAATTCATTTTAAATTGGGGACATATTTAAAGAGGGATTTTATTTAGACATTGTTTGAATTGTCATATAAAAAATTAAGACAGATATTATTTCTCACTTTTTTGGTTCAGACTCTCCCAGTATTTTCTTTCCCTTCTCCAGATTACTGCCTCATACATTCCCAAAATTAAAAGCACCAGGCAGCCTCCCATGAAGAAAGCAATTACAATAATATTTATTGCATCATAAGGAGCCTCTGTTGTTTTATCTTTTGCAGATAAAAGTAAGGCATCACCTTTTGCATATTGCCCACCTGTACTTCTGCTCTCATTATATGAAGCCTGCACCACAGAGATCTTTTTAAGCATTTCCGGCGTTGTCTCATAAGAATTATTATCTAATCCATATGCAATAATTTCAGGCGATGCATATTCGAACACGGAGTCCTGAACTGTAATATCCTGAGTCTGTATAAAACCGGAAAAAAATGTACCCGACATTGCTCCGACTAAAACAGTGGCAAGAACAAAAATACTGAACAGAGAAGCATACTTTAAAAGTATTGATCTAAGATCTTTTGTGCCAGGAGACACTATCACCACCTGATCACATAAACCGTATATCTTTACTTCTCTGCCCTTTTCACTATATTTTATATGTTTAACTTCAATAAGACCGGCATCAAGCACATTTTCAACATGATACTTCACAGTGGTCATCGGCTGATTAAGTTGTTCTGCAATCTCTGAAAGAGTGAGATCCCCGGTTTTTAGAAGGGCAAGGATTTCATTTACGGTCTGGCTTGCCATAGCCTTTCCAATCTTTTTTGCCCTCTCGTCTCCGGGTTCAAGCAGAACTACACCATCAGTCATTTAAGTCCAATATTAGATTAGTTTTGATATAAGCTCTTTTCCTGCAGACAATGCATTTTGGATCTGTGTCCGGTCATTTCCAACACCCTGAGCAAGACCCGGTTTGCCGCCGCCTTTGCCGCCCAGAATATTGCATACGGTTTTTACAATTTCTCCCGCATTTACCGAACCGACTCCCGATGCAGCAACAACATGAATTCTCTCATCTCCACCGACAATCAAACCTACTCCGCCTTCATTTGCAAAACGGGTTGCGATTGATACAAGCTCCTTTGGAGATGCGTCAATCTCATGTACTGCAACAGGAATACCTTTGATATTTTCCGCTTCAATCGAATTCAATTTTAGTTCAACAAGCTCATTTTGAATTTTCTCGATCTGTTTTTTCTGCTCCTTCCATTCCATGAAGAAACGTTCCACAGAAGAAGGCAGATTCTCACGCTGCACGCTCAGAGCATCTGCTGAAACATCAAGAAGGTTTTCAACTTTCTGCATATATCTAACAGCAGAAAGACCTGCAGCAAATTCAATTCTTTCTATGCCATCCTGAACATGCTCTACACGGATTATCTTGATACTTCCAACCTCTCCGGTATTGCGGCAATGTGTTCCTGCACATGCCTGTACATCTCCTGATACTTTTACAATACGTATCTCTTTACCGGGAGGGACACCACCCTGGTATAGGCAAAATCCATATTTCTGCTCAGCACGGGTACGGTCTTCCCATTCGGTGTAAACATGTACATTTGAATAAATCAGGCGGTTGGCAGCAATCTCAATTCTTTTCAATTCATCAGCTGTGATGTGCCTGAAATGACGGAGATCCATTCTTGAACTCTCATATCCTTTCTGTGCACCTGCCTGATGAACATGAACGCCAAGAACTTCTTTTGCAGCATGAAGTAATATGTGAGTTGCAGTGTGATGCCTCATCATTGTCCAGCGGTAATCTTCATCAACAACACCTTTGACAGGGGTTCCACGCTTAAGCTTTTCTCCCTTAACTTTGTGAAGAATTACATCGCCGATCTTGAAAGTATTCTCAACCTTAACCATCATCTCATTTGAAACAAGATTTCCTATATCCGCAGGCTGACCTCCGCCTTCCGGATAAAATAGAGTCTGGTCAAGAACAACATAATCTTCAAACTGATCAATGACCATAGCTTCAAACTCGGTATCTGCAACCTGTTCATAATATAATCTTCTTGTTGGAGGCAATGCACTGACTCTCTGGCGTATGCCCGCATAGGGATCTTCCTTTACCTCATCATCAGATTCTGAATGTAAATCTGCAACAAGTGAATAGAAATTATCAGGGAGTTCAACTTCTGCTCCTTCTTTAGCTGCAACATCCCTTACGATTTCCGGAGGAAGTCCGTGAGAGTCATAGAGTGTTATCAGTTCTTTTAAGGGAACAGGTTTATTCTCCTTTTTATAACCGGCTGCAATCTTCTGCACAATTCTTGCACCACGCTCCATTGTCTGTTCATATTTTATGACCTCATTTGCGACAATTTCGCGAACAATGCTTATGTCCTGTTCAAAAGAATCAATGCCTATGCTCCTCATCTGTCTTTCAATGAGATCAGCAAGATCGTCTTTTAATCCAATCTCATTCATCATCCTGAGAGTTCTGCGGATTACAAGACGGGCAAGATATCCTTCCTGGGCATTTGAAGGGACAATGCAGTCCCCAAGCATATAAGCAAGGCACCGTGTATGATCAGTTATCGCATAGATTCTCTCAACAGGTTCCATTATTGACTGGAGTTTCTCGTATGAAACACCAATATTTTCTGCAACCTTCTTTCTCATAGAAACGAGATTAGAACCTGTAATATCCATCAGGCCTGCATATCTTGCATTCATACCCAGAATTCGGGTAAACTCAGGATCATCCAGGAGAGCTTCGATTCCTGCTGATACCATCAAATCATTTACCATCTCAGGGAATATTGCATCATAAATTGTCGGAGATCCTTTTGATGCCCATACAAGACGCTCAAGACCATAGCCGGTATCGACAATCCTCAAGTCTATCGGATAATATGCAGTTCCCTCAAGCATAACCGGCTCTTTATCATTCCTGGTCTTGCCAAGACTCATAAAGACAAGTGTTGCGATTTCAAGACCGCCAATCATTACCTCAACACTCGGACCCGCATTTCCGCCACCAATCCAGGGATGCTCTTTATATGTTACATCCTTAAGATCTCCGCCGATAGATTCAATAAACTGATCACAGAGTTCTACTGTCCTGTCCTTCCAGTAAATCTCCTCACTATCAGAATTAAAGGCGTGGTGTGCCATCATCTCAAAGGTGGTAAGGTGTCTGCCGGAACGCCCGACAGAGTCAAGATCATTAAGCCTTATGCATGATTGAGATATGGTTAGCGGATTTGCAGGCGGAGGAACAACCCCGCTTGTAACAAAAGGCTGAAAATCTGCAATTGAAGCAATAGTCAGATAAATATCGTCTCTCCATCTTGCTGCAACAGGATATCGTTTTATTCTTGTGTGCCCCTGATTTTCAAAAAATGAAAGGTAGGCTTCACGCATCTCATCAAGGGAATGAGGTTTAAAAACCGGATTCCCAATAAAACTATATGGTACACAGGGTGCATCCCCGCAATCCTCACGTTCGGGATTACGAGTCCAGAAAGCTGATCCGCATTTGCTGCAGATTTTTCTTACAAGGCCCTGTGACTTAAAATATTCAAGCTGATACTCTTCTTCGAGCATAGAAAACCACGCTGTACCTTCACAAATGTACTCCTGAAAGAGTATTAGTGTTTGCAATTATTCATCAGTACTTCCGGCAGCCCATCTGTCCTGATACCATTTTGGAATTTTGATAAAAAAACCAGTTAATTTTGCAATTTTTACTGCAAGAATGTGCCAGCATTCAACCTGCCGGTAAGAAAAATCATAGCATGTGCAAAAATTATTTTCTACTACATATTCACCGGTTTTTCCTGCCACCACATAAAAATCAAGATATTTGTATATTTTTTTATTTTCAACAGCATACAGGGCTTTTTCCCCTTTTTTTCCATATATGTCTATAATCTCGCTTCTTAATGCAGGAGTCAGCCTGCCGGAGATATTCAGTTTTTTCCAGAGATCGTCCATAGGCAGGGATTATAAATATAGCCGGCCTGCCGGTTTATCATCAATAAATGTCCATCCCATTTTTTCGGACAGCATTTTCATTCCTGGCGATTCAAGTGCATAATGAGTTGATTCAATCAGGGGCAGAGATGACGACAAAATTACACTGTGCTTTAATTCTGAAGATAAAAAGGCATCAGCGCCCAGATTTTTTGCTTCATTTATCAGTTCAGGGTCAAAACCACTTCCACCCACAATAGCAAGATTTTTAAGATCTTTTATTTCCCCATAAACACGCAGACCGCTTCCGGTTATTTTGGATATTTCTTCCAATGAAACAGAACAATCGCCAATGATTCCAAGACTCATTTTCCTGCAGTTTCTAAGATTTAACAGAGCGGAAAGTGAATCATTTATTCCCCCGTCTGCATGATCGTAATTTGTATGCATTACATAGATATTGAGATCAGAGGCCAATGCTTTTTGTAAAATTTCTTTTTGAATCCCTGAAATCCGGGTAACGGGATTCCATATAGGAGTATGATGGACGACGAGCATATCTGCATTAATGCTGACAGCATCTGAGACCGTGTTTAGCGTAGCATCCAGTGCACATGCTACATTTTCTATGTCTCTTTTTCCTTCAACAACAAGACCTATTCTGCTCTCATCAAAATCTTCCGCTAAATCAGGGGGGGCAATATCTTCCATCAGACGGACAAAATCTTCAATATGCATAGTAAATTAATGCAACATTATTTTTGATATATCTTGACATATTACCGAAAGTAATAAACATCAGATATAAATATTCAAAAAACAAGAAACATTAACATGGAAAAGTCCATTGAAGAGATTAATCTCAAAATACGCAATGGCAATGCAAGAGTTGTTACGGCAGAAGATATGCCTGACATCGTTGCAGAGCTTGGTGAAGAAGGAGCGCTTAAAGAAGTGGATGTTGTAACTACCGGAACTTTTGGCGCTATGTGTTCATCAGGCGCATTTTTTAATTTTGGTCATGCAGATCCTCCAATAAGAATGGAACGGGCCTGGTTAAATGATGTCGAAGTCTATTCAGGTATTGCAGCAGTGGATGCGTATCTTGGAGCAACACAGGAATCTGAAATATTAGGCAATAAATACGGGGGCGCACATGTAATAGAAGATCTGATCTCCGGAAAATCCGTTGAACTCAGGGCTTCAGCAAAAGGAACAGACTGCTATCCAAGAAAAACAATAACAACAGAACTTCTTCTCGAAGATATGAATCAGGCAACAATGTGCAACCCCAGAAACGCCTATCAGAGATATGCTGCCGCAACCAATTCAACTGAAAATGTTTTGCACACATACATGGGAACGCTATTGCCCGGATTTGGAAACTTAAGCTATTCAGGCGCAGGATGCCTGTCACCTTTAATCAATGATCCCAAAATGCAGATGATCGGAAGCGGAGTTCCGATATTCCTTTGCGGTGCAAAAGGAATGGTGATAGGTCAGGGAACACAGTCATCACCGGCAAATCTTTTTGCAACACTTATGACAACAGGAGACTTAAAGGAGATGTCCCCCGACTTCCTGCGGGCTGCGACATTTACCGGTTACGGGGTTTCGATGTATCTTGGAATAGGAGTTCCAATTCCGGTTACAAATCTGGATGTTGTCAGAAATACATCTGTAAGAGATGAGGACATTATTACACCTGTTGTTGATTATGGTGTTCCAAGCAGAAACCGTCCTACAGTACGGGAAATAACCTATGCCGAACTAAAAAGCGGAATGGTTGAGTTAAACGGAGAGGAAGTCAGAACATCGTCACTCTCAAGCTTCAAGAAAGCCCGTCAGGTTGCATCAGAACTTAAATGCTGGATTGAAAAAGGCGAAATGGAACTTTGTCTTCCCACAAGAAAACAGGATATATCTATTACAGTAAAGCCGATGAAAGAATCAAGAGAAGCTCCTGCTGTTCGCGAGATAATGAATACTAATGTTAATTTCATAAAAGATGATGAAGACATTAAAACTGCGGCAAAGAAACTTCTCAGGGATGAAACAAACCACCTGCCTGTCCTGAACAATGAAGGAAAAGTCGTTGGTATCGTTACGACCTATGACATATCAAAAGCAGTCGTCAAAGACGGAACAGATTATAATGTATCGGATATCATGTCCAAAAACGTGGTTACAACTACACCTTCCGAGGCCGTGGATATAGCAGCTATGAAACTTGAGAGAAATAACATAAGTGCATTGCCGGTTGTTGACAAAAAAGGACAACTTGCCGGACTCCTAACAGCAATAGATCTCGGCAAACTCTTTGGTGCGAGGTGGAGAAAATGAAACTGCTGGTAAAGTTTTCCAGGAAAAAAGGCTCAGAGCCATTAATTGCAAAGGCTGTCCTTGAAACAGGAGTTTTGATTAATGTTGAGAGAGCTTACATCGAATCAATGGCAGGAGAGGTCTTAATAGACGTTCCGGACAGCGATGCTGAAAAGGTCTCCATGAATCTTAAGGAATCCGGAGCAGGTATAGAAGTTCTTGAAGATTCTGTTATCCGTGATGAAAAGGAATGTATCGATTGTGGGGAGTGCATTAGTATCTGCCCCCAGGAAGTGTTTTATTTTAATGAGGACTGGTCTTTGCAGATGAGATCTGAAAAATGCGTACTCTGCGGAAAATGCACAATAGCATGCCCCCATGGTGCTTTAAAACTACTTCAGTAAAATGATCAGAGAATATTTCAAATACAAAACCACAATCACCACTATTTTAGCTGATAAAAAAGAGCATATAGAAACTGCCAAAAATGCAATGATTAACGCAAGGCAGGAGATTGAAAGAACAATTCTAAAAGATCCTATTTTTGGATCATCTCTTGAACCCTATGAAACGGATTCCGATTCTGAAATCATCAGAAAAATGACTAATGCAGGTAATCTCGCCGGGACGGGACCAATGGCATCAGTTGCAGGAACAATTGCATGGGAGGGTGTCAGTGCCATGAAAAATAAAGGCGCAAAATTTGCTGTTATCGATAACGGTGGGGACATCGCTCTAATATCAGATAGAACAGTAAAAATAGGACTCTATGCGGGCAACTCACCTTTGAGTAAAAAAATGGCATTTCTAATACCCCCTGCAAAAGAAATTACAGGAATATGTACATCTTCTGCAACTGTCGGGCCCTCAATTTCTTTTGGCATCGCGGATTCTGTAACAGTTTTTTCAAACAACGTGTCACTTGCTGATGCCTGGGCCACGTCAATCTGCAATCAGATCAAAATGCCATTTAATGATGAATTGTTTAACTCTCTTGAAAATTCAGATATAATAGGAGTTTTTGCGGTAATAGGAAAAGATATGATTAGATGGGGAGAGATTCCTAAAATAGCCGCTGCAAATGTGGATGAAAACCTGATCACCTCAGGTTGATTTTTTAGTAATCATATTCTTCGGAAAACAATACGGCCTTCCGGTAGGCATCTTTCCCGACAAACGACTTTAATTCCTGATCACCGTCATAAATATAGATCTCAGGGTAATTATTGCGTGTTGTGAAATAAAGCTCAAGAATGCCATATTCATCAATAAAAACCCCGTTTTTTAAAGAACTTGCAGGTTCAAGCATGAGCCTGTCTGTTACAATTTCTTCGGGTTCTGTACGGAAATAATAATAAAAAACCTGATGGGCATTTAAAAAATCAGAATTTATTAAATCAAACCGTACAGATTCATCCAGTTCATCCAATAAAACCACAAGCTTATCATCATCCTCATCAGCGACTCCCAGAATCTGATCAGCGATCTCCGCGAGTTTAAGGTAATCTTTCAACTCAGAACAAACCTCCCTTTATTGAATACATCAAATCAGGTAATAAATTATATTGTACATTCAGGGTAACTCTATTGACGTGAAAACAGAAGATATCGACTGGAAAATATACCATATGATTACAGCAAAAGGAGAAACTGAGATTTCCTGCCTTACCCGCGAATGCGGCATGGAAGAAGATATAGTTATTGATTCAATAAAACGCCTTGAAAAAAGCTGTCTTATCAGCATTAAAGAAGAAAACGTAAGAGTTCTTTCATTAAATGAGATGCTGTTGAAAAATCAGATAATAAATACTGTAACCAAAAATGACAGCCCTGTAATCATTGAAAACGGAATAATCAAAGAGAATCCAAATTACAAGAGATGAAATTAATGGAAGATATATGTATTTTAAGGATAGGTCATCGTCCGGAACGTGATCAGCGTGTAACAACACATGTGGGCCTGACAGCACGCGCACTGGGCGCAAAAGGTATGTTTCTGGCTTCAAATGATGGAGGAGTAAAAAAATCAATCGAAGATGTGGCAAAACGATGGGGTGGTGATTTTTTTGTTGAAAATAATGTTTCCTGGCGCAAATGCATCAATAACTGGAAATCAGATGGCGGGATAGTTGTTCATCTTACTATGTATGGTCTCCGCCTGACAGATGTAGAAGAAAAAATACGAGAGGAAGGCAAAACCAAAAAAATATTAGTTGTCGTTGGTGCAGAAAAGGTGCCGGGGGATATCTATAATCTTGCCGACTATAACGTCTCAGTTACAACACAGCCACATTCAGAAATATCAAGTCTTGCGCTTACACTGGATCACATTTTTGAAGGTAAAACCATGAATCTGGACTTTCCAGACGCAGAAATGAAAATTGTACCCTGTGAGCATGGTAAGAGGTTTGAAAATTGAATGAGAAAGTTCTCATAGCCGGTTTTGCAACACGCCATGTTGTCCGTTCAGCAAAAAATGCAGGATATTTAGTATATGCAATAGATCATTTTTGTGATCAGGATCTCTGCCGGATCACTGAATCGCATCAAACATTTGAAGAACTGGCAGAATTGCCATCTCTTGTTGAATCAGCACAAAAAATGCATAATTTTGAGGCGATATGCGTCACATCAGGTGCTGAAGATTTAAACACAGAAATAAAAATTACCGGTACACCTAAAGAGATCGCCTCAAAATTTCTTGACAAAAAATGCATTCAGGAATTTTTTGAAGAACATAGTATTCCTGTCCCTCCTGTTGCATTAGAAAACGAATATCCTGCGATGATAAAGCCTTTAAGAGGCGCGGGAGGATGGAGAAACCAGATTGTAAATTCAATGGAAGAGGAATTAATCTGGAGAGAACTCTGGCCGGATGATCTTTATATTAAGCAAAAAGTTGTTGAAGGAATTCCCTGTAGTGTTTCATGCATATCAAATGGTAAATGCGCATGTGCCATTTCATTTAATGAGCAGCTTCTTCGTGGCGGCAATGGAGAACGTGCCTATGGTTTTTCAGGGGCCATTACACCATTTAAACATCCTCTAAAAGACCAAATCGTTAAAACGGCTGAAAAAATAGTATCAATGAGCGGCTGCATTGGTTCTGTGGGGGTTGATTTTATAGCCGGAGATAAAGAATTCTGGGCAATTGAAATAAATCCGCGTTTCCAGGCGACCATGGATATCGTAGAAATGTCAACCGGAATCAATCTTTTTAAAGCGCACATAAACTCATTCAATGGTATTTTGCCGGAAAAAATGCCGGAACCAGTTCAATATGCTGCAAGAAGAGTTCTTTTTGCAGAAAAAGACATCAAAGTCAGGGATGACCTTAAAGATCTCTTTGAATATATCTCAGATATTCCACATATTGGTACGGAAATTGAAGAGGGAAGTGCAATACTTAGTGTGTATGGTAATGGTCAGACACGGGAAGAAGCACTGATGTCACTGGATAAAGCTATAATAGAAATCCGCAGATATATAAGCAGATGGTAGCGGCTGAAAACGTTTTGGAAAATGAGGCAATCAGGGCTTATATACTGCGTATGATCGGCGAAGAAGGCATGGAACTTCTTGAAAAATTTCCGCCGGAGGGTGAATACAGTGACGAAGACCTCGCAGAGATTACCGAAATTAATCTAAACAGCGTCAGGCACACACTTTATACGCTCTATGGTAAGCGCCTTGCTGAATACAGAAGGATAAAAAATTCAGAAACAGGCTGGCTCACATACCTGTGGGTATTGAAACTGCCAAATATTGATAATTGCCTTTATGAAGATATGGATGTTGTTTTAGAGCTTCTTGAGACAAGAGAAAGATATGAAACAATGAATGATTTCTACATCTGTGGAACATGCGGTCTAAGATATACATTTGATGAGGCTTTAAACAGGGATTTTGTATGCCAGAATTGTGATGAAAAAATGGAACATCTTGACAACGATCTGATTGCTGAAGCTCTTAAAAGACGTGTTGAACAAATAAAAGAAAACTTTGGTCGGGCGTGAACATAGATCCAAATATAATAAAACTTTTAAAAGATGCAGGCTGCAGACAAAATGTAATAAACCACTGCATTGCTGTTTGTAACCTGTCACTTGTTTTTGCAAAAAATGCACCTGTGGATATTAAACTGGTAAAAACAGGTGCGCTACTGCATGATATCGGCAGATCTAAAACACACTCACTTGCACACGGGCAGATTGGAGCAGATATATGTAGAGATCTGGGTATACCGGAAAATGTCTGCCTTATTGTTGAAAGACATATTGGTGCAGGCCTTACAGCAGAAGAGTGTGCAAAAGAGGGTTTAAAAAGTATCGACTGTATTCCCAAATCACTTGAAGAAAAAATTGTTGCTCATTCTGACAACCTTATAAAAGGAACAGAAGAAATCTCACTTAAGATACGTCTTGAACTTTCAAAAGATCTTCCGGGAGAAATTAAAGAAAGAATTGTTAAACTTGCAGAAGAAATTGAGATATACCGGTAAATAAAAGTCTCAAATTTATTTTTTAGAAAATATCCGGTTCATATTACTATACGCTTTACCTGTGGCAGTTTCCGGAGTTCATTATAAACAACTGCAGGCGGGTTCTCTTCAACAATAATTACAAGCCGGGGATCCTGTGAGAGTTCCGAGTCGGTTACAAAAATCTGTCTTATAGAGAGATCATGCCTGGTCAACACTTCAAGCGCAGCGTTAACGATCCCTTTTTGCTTTGCATCTTTCGGATAGATCGCAATGACTGACAGACCAAGTGTTTCAGAGACTTCTGTCAGATCAGGAGTTACTTTAAGCCTCAAAAAAATATCCCTTATCTTTGGAAGACTCAATATTCTTTTTGCGGTGACATCAACAACCCTCCTGTCCGTATTTGTCTCTCTTCCAATATGAGTTGCAGGTATCTCAATGTCATTGCAGATTACGCGACCTTTTTCATTTACTCCAAAACCATTTTCCAAAAGATATTTTACAACAATAGTTTGTGAGGGTGAATCCGAAAATTCCTTTAGTATGTCAGACCACATTACAAAATAATTACATTTCAGATAATAAATATCCAGTGGATCAGATTAAAAATGACAAATTTCGGTATTACAAGCCTTAAGGTTGGACACAGATTGAAGCAATAAACAAGATATTCATATTTACAAACGCAATATTATCAGAATATAATAATTATGTGATATTCGAAGAAAATAGGAAATTTTTTTATCTAATACATCATTTTAATTAGAGAAGATAAGGGCGAGGGTTGCCAAGCCAGGTCAAAGGCGCCAGGTTGAGGGCCTGGTCTCGTAGGAGTTCGAGTGTTCGAATCACTCCCCTCGCATTTTTCCAGGAAACTTTTATGAAAATAATTTTTCAGAACATTTTTTGACAAAAATGTCATTTTTCATGAAAAGTTAAGAATTTCAATATATTGACTATATCTAAATCATTGTTTATTGATCAGGTCTAATTTATTAACCAGATATTTATTTCCGTCAGATTTTCACTTTTTCGGGTTTAATTTATACGGCAGGAATGCAATTTTATTTCAAAAAGAATTCCATCAAATGAATCAGCTGAAATTCTATCCAAAACATTTATTTCTCCGCCATAACGATTCACAAGCAAAAAAACAACATACTGGGAAATATTATCCGAATTAAGTTCAGGGTTGTCTTCCTCAAAATCTCCAAAAAATAATGTTTTTTCTTCGTTTAACAAATTAAAACCTATAACATCCAGATATATTTTTACCATATCTTCGCAGACTTCAGAGGATATTGCAATCCGGATATTCCGGCCTCCCTTTCTGAGAGAATATCCAATTATGTTTGAAAAAATCTCCTGAAGATAGTCATCGGCATATACAAAATATCCACAGTTTTCATATTTGATTTCTACATTGGGATACCTGAAAATTGATGAATGGACTGAAGTATCAACGCAAACAGGCTTAAGATCATTTTGATATCCTGAATTTTTTTCATCAATAACCTGTAAATTATGGATAATCTCACGGGTATGAATTATTTTATCGCATAAAACTCCACGATTATCACTCACAAAAGTAGCGGATATGCCTGTACCTGATATTGAATTAAAAATCTCTTCATTAAGTTCTGAAATATCATCAAGGATTATTCTAAGGCACTGTTTTTCTTCAGAACACTCTTTTTCAAGTCTTTCCTGAAGCAGTCCGTGAAGAATCAGACTACCTACCTCTTTACTGATTAACTGAAGAGTATTCTTCTCAAAAGATGTGAATGAGCCTTCAAACTCTTTTGCAACATAGATTGCACCAATAATCGTACCATCTGACTCCAGGGGTAATGCAGCATAAGAGATTGCCCCAATATCTTCGAGAAAAATTATATCAGGATGTGAGATATGGCTCTCAGGAAGATTTTCAACAAATTTAGGTTGTCCTGCATAAAAAATCAGGTTATTCGGCCAGCTTCTGATATCAATTGTTTTGTTTTTTTCAACAAAATGCATGGGTATTCCGGATACTGAACTTATTTCAGCCTTCATACCGTCTTCACATTTAAGATATATTATACCAAGATCAAAATTTAGCTCATTAAGGGTCAGGTCCAGGAGATTTGTAAGCATATCCCCCAGCGAAAATGATGAAATCATATTCGACAGTATCGCATTGATTATCTCAAGCTGCCGTTTTTCCGATAATGCTTCAATCTCCCTGAATTTTTTTTCTGAAATATCTGAAATGACATATTGAATACCTGATAACCCTTTTATTGAAACAGGATAAACCGATAAATCCACGAATAATTTTTTACCGTTTTTTAAATAGAGTTCAGTTTCAAAAAAAACCGATTTCCTTAATTCACCATTGATTAATAATTCTTCAAATTTTTTTTCAGACTTCTTATGAACATGATCAAAAAAACGCGTTCCGATAAGTTCACCAATTTCTTGCAGATTAAATAACCGGCATGCCGGTTTATTAGCATATGCAACTCTTCCCCCAATAGTAATAATTATGGATTCTTTTCTTTGTCCGGGAATACTGCCATCCGAAAGGAGAAAACCTTCACCATAAAATAAAGATTCAGTAATTATATCTGAAAAAAATCCGGATTCAGGACTATAAGAATATTCATTTTGTTTAAAATTAGTTCTGTCTATCCCGGATAGAAATATCCTTTTTGTTCCGGGAATGCGAACAGCTGTAATAGTTGTATCATGCTTATCTCCACAGGAGTCAGTTATTTCAAAAACAGAGGTTTTGGGAGAATTATACGGATCTTTAATTCTTTCATGATAAAAAAAAGACAACCTCTCCCTGTCATTCTCACTAAAAAGATCTTTTGCCGGTAAACCTGCACCCAGACAATTATATGGCTTTTTTATTGCGGAAAAAAAATTTTCATTTGCAATAATTATCTTACCTTTTTCGTCAATTACAACATTAGCTCCAACAGAAAGATCATATACAGGATTAGAAGAATTATACTCACGATTAAAAATTAATTTAGAATCTTCTGATTTATCTTTTTTATTTAAATCCATAATCCCCCCGGATATTTCAGACAACCCCATGCATTTATATTTATGAAAGTTTTCCTTTAAAAAAATATATAGATATTTATTCAATTATCTACGTTGATATATTATTTATTTGTGCAACAATGATGAACCTTATTCACTAAAAAAATAAATAATTTGTGAGATGAAAAAGATAAAACCTGATCAAAATCTGCCCTGCGCCATACTTTTTGACATGGATAACACATTATACAACTTTTCAGATGCAAAAATCAAAGCATGCGAAGAAGTAACAAATTCAATTAATGCAGGAAATGCTGATGAATTAATGAGATATTTTTTATTCGGAAAATTTGGATTTGAAGATCATGGAAATATCGAACAATTCATGAAAGATAAAAATGTCTGGGACGGGGATAAATATTTTGAGGCAGTCGAAATTTACGAAGATGTAAAATTATCTTCAATAACGCCATATCCGGGAGTTTTGGATATTCTGCCGATAATCAAAAAATCAGGAATAAAAATGGCAATAGTAACAGACGCCGAAAGTTCACAGGCAAAAAAGAGGCTTTCAAAAATAGGCATCAAAGACTATTTTCAATGCATAATAACACCCGATATTTCCGGAAAAAGAAAACCCGAACCTGACACATTTATAAAAGCACTCGAAGAACTTTCTGTCCCGGCAAAAGAGGCAATGGTAGTTGGCGACAGTCCTTATCGCGAAATTGAACCGGGGAATAAACTTGGAATGACAACAGTATATGCTAAATATGGAGACTGGCTGAAAATACCATCTCCGGGAATAAAACCGGATTACATTCTTGAAGAATTTTCAAATCTAAAAGATATCCTTAATATTTAAAGTAAACACTGTCCCGGAATATAGAATCAGGAAATATCCAAACATTATTTTAAAGACAGATAATGAAAATTATGAAAATAATTATATCTTATATCATATTCTGACAAAACCTTTAATAAATATTTGATTTTTTTAAGGCATTTATTAAATCAGAGGTGAAGGATCTTTTCCGGAAGTAAACGGAAGAATCTCCCCTTTAAGCAAAACCTGCATCTTTGTTTTTTGGATTTTGGAGAGTACAATTTTTTTACCGTTCTCTGTCATAGCATACACAGGAACAGAAGATCCACCCTGTACAAGAGCCTTTGGTCCGGCAATCTCCCTTAGAAAAGAAGAGGCACATGCTGATATAATATCAGAGTTTTCAGTAAATCTTACCGCATCTTCTCTTTCTGCACCTGTTGTATGAACAGCGACAATGACAGTTTCAGGATATTTCTGCCTGATCTTTTCAGCTTCATGCGAAGATGCTACTGTGACCGCTATTTTTGAAAATCCCAATTCAAGCGCTTTTTCAACTCCTCCAAAGGGATCAATTGAGGCATCTTCTTTAAATGGCACAAATCCTTCGTTAGACTCAATATTTTTAATTACCTCCTCATAAGGACAGGTCTTTACAAGACCTGACATTTTTCCTCCAATCCCCTGAATCAGTTCCGGATTTTTTGCGATAACAGTACCTGCACCATCACACGCAATTACCGCACAGTCAATAATTTTTGACAGAAGTGCGGAACTTAATAATTCTGATGCACCAAACAGAACAAAATCATCGCCGGAAATTACGCAGCGTTTTCTTGTGCACATACCAAAAGATGATATTCTCTCTTCAATGTTTTTCCGGATTTCGTCCTGACTCATGGAAACTACAGGAGATTTAAACTTCTTTGCAAGGGGACAATGGCCAATTAGAGGGCTTCCAACCTCTACAACCCTGCCATCTCTTACAACAACCCTTGTTTTGCCGGCTGCCTCAATAATGTGCTCATCAGTAAATATCATTGCTAGAAATTATTACAAGTTTAAACAAATAATATTGTCAGTTGATTTATGTCGGAATTATTAACCCAAAAACAGAAATCATGCACAAGATTCCAGGAGATTGATACATTCAGGGGGATTGCAATCATTATGATGGTTTTTTACCATATAATATTTGATCTCTATTATTTTAATTACTTAAACATCGACATATACAACTCCGTTCTTCGTTATTTTGCATATGCAACTGCTTCTTTATTTATAATGATTGCAGGTATTTCAATATGGATCAGTAAAGAGAGATACAAAAAACAGTCAATAAAAATTAATTATTTCAACAAATATTTTAAAAGAGGCCTGTTTTTATTCTCAATTGGTATCCTGATAACAATTGTAACATGGATATTTATAAAAGAAGGCTTTATCCTTTTTGGAATTCTTCATTTAATCGGATTATCAATAATTCTCGCTCCTTTTTTTTTCAGGCTCAAAGAGTGGAATGCTCTTGCAGGCTTAATAATAGTTATTCTTGGAATTATTATTTCAAAATATAACGGCCCGTTCTGGACAATTTTTTTGGGGCTTGCACCTGCAGATTTTTACTCGGTTGATTATGAACCTTTACTTCCATGGTTCGGCATATTTCTAATAGGCATTTCAATAGGTGCATATCTCTATCCTCATGGAAACAGAAAACCTTTTTTTGATGAAATAATTAAAAATCACAGATTTTCTAAATTTTTCGAATATCCGGGCCGCCATTCACTTATTATTTACCTTGTTCATCAGCCTGTAATAATTATGATATTATCCTTAATTGCCGGAAAAATACTAATTTAAAAAAAATATAGAAATTCATGAATTATTTAAAGAGAGGTACATCCAAAAACCTGATTACATCAAAAACTCCTCTCTCTGTAATCCTTATTTTTGGAATAACAGTTAATGACAAAAATGAAAGATACATAAATGGATTTTCAATGCACCCGCTCTCTGTAACTGCGGTTTTTATATCCAGAAGTTTTTCTACAACACTCTCATAAGGGAGAGACGACATAATACCTCCACAGTCAAGAGGAAGAACAACTTTTTTGTCGTCAACAACAACACAAAGACCACCTCTTTCCTCTGCCAGAGCCTCTACAGCTGCAACTATATCTTTGTCATTCACACCAATTGCAATAATATTATGGGAGTCATGTGATACGCTTCAGGCAATTGCCCCTTTTTTCATACCGATACCATGTACAAGCCCGATACCTGATTTTTCTCCCCTGTAACGATCACAAACAATACATTTTAAAATATCATTTTTTAGATCAGGAATATCGGAAGAAGATATTTCTCTTTCCAGTTCATTGGTTAGAATCTGCCCCGGAACAATATCTAAAATTCTCACAATCCCTTTTCCCTTTATATCAAGATCTTCGGGCGAGATTTCAGGAACATTGAAAGAATAATTAATCTCATCCGGTTTTTTATAAGCAATATCACCTGTTTTTTTACCGGATTTATATGTCATCAGGACTTTGAATTCATCAGAATCGTCAATTATGCAAAAATCTGCAACCCTTCCCGGCGATACGGCTCCTCTGTCATTAAGTCCGAATCTTTCTGCAACAGAAAGGGTTGCCATCTTATATGCAAGCTCAGGCTTTAAACCGGCAGAAATTGCTTTTCTTATACAATCATCAATATGACCATTAAAGACAAGCATATCAACATGCCTGTCATCAGTACAAAACATGCATCTTCCAGCATTGCATTCATTAACTATTCCAATCAGTTCACCCAGATTTTTTTCTGTTGAGCCTTCACGAATTAATATGTACATTCCCTTCTCTAATTTCTCTACCGCCTCTTTCTCGGACGTACATTCATGATCGCTCTGAATTCCCTGCAGGATATATGCATTTAACTCCTTTCCGGCCAACAAAGGACAATGACCGTCAATTATATCAAAAAGATTAAGTTTTTTGTAGACTTCCTCATCCCCTGCTAAAACTCCGGGATAATTCATCATCTCTGCAAGACCAATCACATTTTTTTCAGACAAAAAATTTTGGAGGTCATTTGCACAAAGTACGGCACCTCCCATATCGAGAGGAGTAGCAGGGACACATGAAGGAAGCATATAAAATATATCCAGGGGTGTCTTCCTACTCTCATTGAGCATATATGAAATGCCCTCAATGCCTGCAACATTTGCAATCTCATGGGGATCGACAATAACTGAAGTTGTTCCTTTTTTCAAAACAAGCCGTCCGTATTCGGCAGGAGTCAGAAGTGAACTTTCGATATGGGCATGGGCATCAATAAGTCCGGGAATGACTTTTTGACCGGACAGTTCAACCGTTTCAACTCCCTGATAATCACCTGTACCAATTACAATACCATTTTTAACAGCAATATTTTCTATTTTCCATGTGCATGTAAAAGGGTTGAAAAGATTTGCATTTAAAAATACAATATCAGCCTTTTCAAGTCCTAATGAAGCATCCAAAAGTTCCAAAACGGGCATAAATAGTCCTATAATACATTAATATCTCTTATTTCTGCAGCATTGCGTTTTCCGTCTTCCAAAACGTACAGATATAGTTTATACTGACCCCTTTCCAAATCAGCTTTTATCGTGAAAACATTCTCACCATTTTTCAGATAAACCTGCCTTGCAATTCTTTCAATTTCCACCTGTCTGAAATTACTTAAATCAAAAACAGTCACCTGTAAAGTTACATCTCTGGGATTACCATTGTTGATCACTGTAAGTTTAAGCCCCGTATCATTGTCATAAGTTACATCACCAAATGATTCGGAAGTACAGCCGGAAATAAAAACAAATAATAATAAAATCAAAGCGGTCAATAAAAGCGCTTTTCTAACAACCATTAATTCAATGTAAAGTCCTTAGGACTTAAATCATTCGTATGAACATTGCCCGGGCTATATAATTTTTTTAATCCCTGGGAGACATCTGGATAAAAAATATGACACGATATGATACTGACACAAATATTACCATGAAAATAAAACAATTTAAAGAGTTACAAGTCGCTACCTTTTTTTAGCCAAAAAAACCATAAAACTTTATCAATTAAGGGATGGTGATATTATAACCGTAATTACTTTTGCACATCACAAGGGAGGCACCGGAAAGACAACTTCATGTCTTAGTATTGCAGGTTTCCTTCAAAAATCCGGAGAAAAGGTTCTTGTTGTAGATTGCGATCCTCAGGCAAATGCAACGTCAGGGCTCGGAGTTGAACCCGACGGAGAAAATCTAAACATGTATGATGTATTCATGAATGTTTTTGAAGGATTTCCAGACGTTTCAATAAAAGAAATCATAAAAGAAACATCTTCCGGCATTTTTCTGGCACCATCTTCTCTCGATCTTGTAGGGGTGGAACCATATCTGTATAACATCGATGATCGCCTAATGGTTCTCAAAGATGCTCTGAAACCAGTACTAAAGGATTACAAATGGATTTTAATTGATACTCCTCCAAGCATGGGACAATTTGTTTTAAACGGAATACTTGCTGCTGACAGAATTATACTGACACTTGACACCAGCATTTTTGCAAAAAACGGAATTGGTAGTATTACTTCAATATTTGAGGATATAAATGAAAATACAGGCAGAAAGCGATCCGCTGACATGGCAATATTAACCCGCGCAGGCGTACTTCGTGAAAGGAAGAGCACAACAGAGGAATTATCGGGGTTAATAAAAAATATTTTCTCTAAAGATAATTCTGAATCCAGAGAACAGATCAGACAGGATGAACTTGAAGCGGATATAAAAGGCATTGTAAAAGAAGTACACATCATCCCATACGATGCAGGCATTTCTGAATCACATATAAAAGGACTTCCAATATCACATATATCCCCGGAAACTCCTGCAGGAATGGCATATAAGAAAATATCTGAAATTGTTTCCAAGTGGTGATTAAAACGACAGAAAACAACATTAAGCCAAAAAGACCAGGAAGAAAAGCTCTTTTCGCCGGTGCCCAGCTAAATCAGAATATACCTGAAAATACCACAATAAGTGTAAACCATGATGACTTTATAGACCACTGCAGGGATGTCATTAAAAAATTTGAAGATGGAGACAATACGGTCAGGGTAGATGAGGAAAAAGCTGAAGAAAGCATAAGACCGATTGCAAATCTTATAAACACAATAATCAAAAAGGCTGCAGAAACAGGATCTGATATCAAAAAAGATGAAGAAATTAAAGAACTTCAGGAATCCCTGAAGATTTTGAAGGACAAAACTGAAATTATTGACCCTGAAGAGTCTATAAAAGAGATTAATCTACTTAAAACAGAATTAAAAGCAGCAAAAGCAACAGAATCCGAACTCAAACAGAAAATTGCAGAAAATAATAATAAAATTAATTCTCTCCAAAAGACTTCAGGAGATGAAACAAAGAAGCTGATTGAAAGGTACGAAGAGGAAAACAGGATATTAAAAAATAATTATGAAAAAAATATTGAATCTTTTGAAAAAGAAATAAAGTCAGCAGAAATACAAAATTCTGAGCTTAATAAAAAATATCTCTTGTCAGAAAATGAAAAAGAGAAATTAATCCACGAAATAAAATCAGTAAAAGAAGATTCGAATAATATTTTGAATGATATATCGTTAAAAAACAAAGAAATAGAATCTCTAAAGCAAAATATTGACAATCTCAAGAGCAAATTTAAAAAAGAAGCAGAAGACACTGAAAATAAAATAAAACAAATTGAAAATTTAAAACTGCGTTCTGAAATTATTGTTCAAAAAAATCCAGTCCCTGTCATTTTAGTTGATGAAAAACTGAATATAAAAGTCACAAACAATGCATTTGAAAAATTAAGCGGAATTTCTAATCATGATGCATTGAAAATGAATCAAAACGAGATAAAAGTAATTGAATCAAAAGGAGAAAGTATTCTCGTTGCTTTAGAAGAAAAGAAGAAAGTCTGTTCAGAAGTTACAGTAGATTTTCCAGCCGGCAGACGTACTCTTCAACAGCATGCAATTCCGATAAAAGACTCTGCCGATGAAATAAAAAATATTCTCATTGTCTTCAATGATGTTACAAAAGAACACGAAAAATCAGAAAAACTTATTCAAAAAATAAAAGAGGCTGAAGTTTTAAAGAGACGTTCTGAAACAATCGTTCAGCAAAATCCTATGCCAATGATTCTTGCAAACAGGGATTTAAGAATTTTGGTCAAAAACAAAGCATTTGACAAACTAAGCAATATGAAGGATTCCCAGATCCTTAATATAAAATACAGCGATCTTAAAATCACTGATCAAAAAGGAGATGACCTTTTAAAGTCGGTATCTTCAGGTCAAAGAAGCGATTCAGAAGTTACTATCGAATTCCCTTCAGGAAAACATATTCTCAGGCAATATGGAATCCCAATTAAAAACAGTGAAGGAAAGGTTACAAATGTACTAATTATTCTAGATGACATCACCAGGGAAAAAGAAGAATCTGAAGAAATACAGAAAAAAATGAGGGAGAATGAGAATCTCAAAAAGCGTTCAGAGATAATTGTTCAGGAAAACCCAATGCCAATCCTCCTTGTTGATAAGGAATACAATATATTAGTCACAAACAGGGCCTATGAACAGATGAGTGGAATCAGTGCATCAAAACTTTTAAAAATGAATGCACGCAATTTCAAAGTTTCAGAACAAAAAGGCCAGGGTCTTTCAGATGTAATTAAGACAAAAAGACGTTGTTTTGGAGAAATATCAGTAGATCTTCCATCAGGAAAACATGTGCTCGAACAATACGGAATTCCGATATTAAACAACAAAGAACAAATTACAACAATCCTTGTCGTTTATAATGAAGTCACAGAGGTTCGCAAAAAAGAAGAAGAAGTCAGAATTTTGATGGAGAAAGCACGTATCGAAGCAGAAACCCTTGCAGAAAGTGCTGAAGAAATGACAGCAGGCATGGAAAAAATTGCAAAAGGCGATCTTTCTTCAAAAGCAGAATTTATCGAAAACGATCCTCTAAAAAGCCTTAAAGAAAATTTCAACAGTTCAATTCTGTCATTCAGGGATGTAATCGAAAACGTAAACGAAAAAGCTTTGAGTATTGAAAAAACCGCAGAAGATCTTAAAGAAAACACTGACGATATTGCACGTGCCACGGAACAACTTGCTGTAAATGCAGAGGAATCTTCTGATTCCACAAAAGAACTCATGGATCGTTTTGATAAGATCAACATGGGAATTTCCGATCTCTCTGCATCAATAGAAGAAATATCGAGCACAACTCAGGAAGTTATGGAACAGGCCCTGCGGGCAACCTCTGAAGGAAAAGAGGCAGCCGAAATTGGCAAAAAGGCCTCTCAATTAATGGAAAATGTTGGCAACATTTCGCAACAGAGTGTTAATGAAATAAATACCCTGAATGAAGAAATGTTCAAAATAAATGATATTGTCAAACTTATTAGGGGAATTGCAGAACAAACAAATATGCTTGCATTAAATGCTGCAATCGAAGCCGCACGGGCAGGAGAACACGGAAGAGGATTTGCAGTTGTTGCAGGTGAAGTTAAAAACCTCGCCGGTGAATCAAAAGAAGCAACACGAAAAATAGAAACACTTATTTCAGACATTCAGAACAATACCGATAAAACCACAGAATCAATGCGCCAGGTCGACAAGGAAATACGCATTGGAATGGAAAGTACAAACACTGCAATAATGGCTTTGAATAAAATTGTAAAGGATCTTGAAATTGTATCAAACGGAATGGCAGAAATCTCAAAAGCTACTGATATTCAGGCTCATGAAACAAATAATTTCATGCAGAACATTTCCGGTGCCAGCAATATGTCTGAAGAAAATCTGAGAAGAATTGAAAGTATTGCAGGACTTGCTCAGGAAATTTCTGCAACAACACAGGAGGTAGATAGTATTTCACATGAAATGCACGATATGTCTCTAAACCTGAAAGAGAAATTGGAAGGATTCAGATTAAAATAAAAATTACAGACCTTATTTCAAAAAATAACAATCAAAACCTTTTTTTTGTTGACAATAATTATTAGATTATATTTTCTCTAAAAACCAATCAATATCCTTTTCGTCAAATAGGATATCTTATTCTATTAAAAAATCTAACCAAAATGATACAAGAGGATTTTGCTTTCATGACAGACAAAGATTTTCAGGGATTAACAAGATCTATCGAAAGAATACTTGGTATTCAATGTGGATGCTACAAAGAGGATTACATCAAAAGACGCGTTTTGTCACGTATGCGGATCACTGGGAAAGAAAATTACAAAGATTATACAACTTATTTTCTATCTACTGAAAGTGAGAAAGACCTGCTTAGAAATGCACTCACTATAAACGTGACAAAATTTTACAGAGACAAAGAGGTTTTTGATCTTGTAAAAACAAACATTATCCCTGATATTCTCAGAAAAAAAGGAAGAATTCGGATCTGGAGTGCAGGTTGTGCAACAGGAGAAGAGCCATACACTCTCTCGATAATAATAAATGATATTCTAAGGCTAAAATCAGATTTGCAAATTACGATATTCGCTACAGATATTGATCGTGAAGCACTAAACAAAGCAAAAGACGGAATTTATGACAAAAGATCGCTTGAAAATCTTTCAGAAGGCCAGATAAAAAGGCACTTTAATCAAAGAGATGATGGGAAATTTGAAGTCAAACCTCATTTAAAGGAGATGATTAAATTTTCTCAGCACGATCTAATGAGTCAGAAGGCTGTTACTAATTACCTTGACATAATTCTGTGCAGAAACGTAACGATATATTTCACAGAAAAGCAAAAAAATGATCTTGCAAGGATGTTTCATCCGGCACTTCTCCCGAATGGATTCTATATTATGGGCAAAACAGAGTTTATGAGCAGAGAAGTCGAAAATCTTTATGAGCCATATAATGCTCTGCAGAAAATATATACTAAAAAATAATTATTTCAATAGTTTCATTTTTTCATTGTTTTTCTCATCACAGTCAAAATCCCCCTTACAAATATTTCGCATTAATTCTTTCCTTTTGTTTATCCGCTTCAATTCTGTTGATATAAGCAAAAAATTAACACCTATAACAACAATTATAAGAGTCAGCCCGATACCAAGCAATATTCCCTGCGTTGTAAAAAACAAAGCCAGAAGTAGAACAACAAAAGATATCAGATAAAATATTACCCATGTGCGTGTTTCCTGGGGATCCATTTTCTAATTTTATTTTTAGATTACATCTATATGAAATTATTTTTATGTCATTCACAATTTTTTAAAAAAATTGGAAAATTTCCTTTTAAAATATTATGTTTATTTCATTATCCGGAAAATATCAGTATTTTATACATCAGTTATCAGGATTAACCAAATTAATTTTTCTATAATTCATAAAAAGAATATTTATTAGCGCTTATAACAGATGATTTTACGTGGATAAAAAAGACTGGATCACATTCATTCTGGCAATAGGTATCGTACTTGGCATGGTGCTAGCGGTAAATCTCTCTTCATCAAAACCTGAAAGCACCAATAATGCCCCGGTTCCATCTGTCAGTGATCTATGTACTGATGCTTCCTGCTGTAAACCGGATGTGCATTATACCTATACTTCAAAGCCGAATGAAGAACCCTATAAGATATCATATAACTATGATTTAAAGAATGTATATTCATCCGGCCCCAATGGTTATCCAAGACTCCATATTCCCTCAAGTCTTTACAGTTCAACAGGGGATGTAAATAACCCTGAAAAAAATATTTATTTTACACCTTCTGATCCTGACAGCTATGTCTCTTCAGATATTTTTTCAAGATCAATATGGGGATATGATAATATCACAAAATTCGCCTATATGTCAGAAAGTTCCGGAGGGTTCTCGGAAATTTTCGGCGTTCCATATACTAACTGGAGAATACGGGCTTCGATGATTCCCAAAAACAATCCTGCATACTCATCATTGATATGGATTCTTGCAGATTCATCAACCGGGGATGTATTATCAGGAGGTAAACTGTTTTCAGGAGAAGAAATCTTAAAAGACGTTGAAATCTCAAACAAAAAAATGTACTTTATAGTTGAAGCTAATAATATCGAATCATATAATATCGAACTTGAGACGCCGTCAATAACATATAAAAATGAGCACATTAAACCAAAATTAAGCGAACTCCTAAAATTTCTGGACACAACAGGCAGTTAAATAAATTAAAGGAGATTATTGCATTTAATTTAAAAGCGATCTAAAAAAATAAAAAAATTGTTTTAAGGAGAGGAATTCTCCTAAATCTTATTTCTATAATGTTCATAAAAGACCATTTTACACTTATATGAATTTATTATTTAGTCCAAAAGTCAAAGAAATAATTTCATGATAAATAGAGCATATATTTGATTTAGGTATAATATATGCGACCATTCATTTTTGTAAATCTGGCCATGAGTGCTGATGGAAAAATATCGACTGTGCAGAGAAGACAGGTCAAAATTTCCGGAAAAAAAGATTTTGAACGTGTTGATATCATCAAAGCAGATTCCGATGCAATAATTGTCGGAATAGGAACAGTCCTTGCAGACAATCCTTCACTTACCGTAAAATCTTCGGAACTTAAATCAAAAAGGATCAAAAACGGAAAGGAAGAAAACCCGATAAGAGTAGTAATAGACAGCAAGGCAAGAACTCCTGCTGATTCAGACATATTGCATAAGGGTGATGGACAAAGAATAATTGCTGTATCAAAAAAAGCAGAACAAGAAAAGATCGAATTACTAAATGAATATGCAGATATCGTTGTTACAGGTGAAGATAAAGTAGATTTAAGTGCTTTAATGGAAGCCCTTTATGAATACGGTGTCAGAAAAATAATGGTTGAAGGCGGAGGATCACTCATCGAATCACTTTTCAAGGAAAATCTTGTTGATGAGATATATACCTGCGTGGGAAATGTAATAATCGGAGGAAAAAATGCTCCGACACCTGCTGATGGTGAAGGATTCCTAAAGGAAGAGGATTTTCCAAATTTAAAACTTCTTGATATAGAAAAAATAGATGAAGGAATTCTAATTCGCTGGAAAGTTGTCAGGGATTGATAATTTAAAAAAACATTTTTTTAATAATTACAAATACAGGATATTGCAGGAATTCAGAAAAAAGCTCTTAATAAATAGGAATATAACAAAAATATAGAATTATTTATTATCTGTTTTCTTCCTGAATATTAAAAGGTCATCAAATACTTTATAGGTTTCACCGTTGTCATATGTAGCTTTTACAACAACTCTGTCATCACCTTTTGTACCCTCATCAAAAACAACTTCTGAATTAACATCAGGTGCAATTTCTCTTTCAATTATTTCCCCGTTTGAGAGGTATATCTTTACATCAAGCGTATTTACCATATACAGACCCGGTCCCCCACGGGAGATTACTGTAACTGAACCTGAAATTGGATCTTTTATGGCATCAATGTACACCATAAAATTATCAGATACTTCATCAGTAGGAGAAGGTTTTAGGGAATAATCAGAAGATAAAGGTGAAGTAGAAGTTGCAACAGGAGTTATTCCAGATGATTCCTGAACAGGTCCCTGCTCATTTCCAGTACATCCTGTTGCAAATAATAAACCTGCCATAAGCAAAATAGACAATATAAACCATTTCATATATCAAAGTATTAACTTTTGAATATATGACTCTTTTGAGGTCACATTAAGCTGATTGGAATAAATTCACAAATTCTTTTTATCATATTAAGTCTCAAAATCATACAATAATGTCAAAATTAAACTGGGAAGTAAAACTTGGGATATTCCTGATAGCAGTCACATGTACAATCTATTCTGCTAAATTTATAATTCTTCAAAATCCTCAGGATACTGTAAATTATATATTCAATTCAATGGGATTTCTTCCAATAAATGTTCTACTTGTGACAATTGTCTTAAACAAACTTCTTGCAATAAGATCAAAACGTGAAAAATTTGAGAAGCTGAACATGGTTATAGGGACTTTTTTTTCAGAAGCCGGAAATCACCTGATTAAAGATATCTCTCAAAATGATCCAAATCTTGAAAACATCAAAAATGAACTTATAATAAGCAATGAATGGAATGATGAAGATTTTGAAAAAGTAAGAAAAAAACTATCTTCACATGATTATGATGTGAATATTGACAAAATAGAGATTGAAGCGCTTAACGGATTTCTTTTTTCAAAAAGAGAATTCTTGCTAAGGTTACTTGAAAATCCTGTACTTCTGGAACATGAATCTTTCACGGAACTTTTAAGAGCCATTTTCCATTTAGCTGAAGAACTAAAATGCAGGGACGATTTATCATGCCTTCCTAAATCAGACTACATGCACCTTCAGGGAGATATAAAACGGGTATATGGCACCCTAATTTTCCAGTGGCTTGATTATATGAAACACCTGAACAAGCATTATCCATACCTTTTCTCACTTGAGATGAGGACAAATCCGTTTGATCTAAACTCATCACCGGTAGTTGAAAAGTAATCAAACTTATTTATATTTTATACTCATCAAAATCATTTTTAATTGCACTGATTCTTATCATATAATGAATATTATAGCGATAATCTATTAAATTTCATAATTACAAAAAAAGTTAATTTATTGATTAACAGCTCTTTTCCAAAAAATTAAGTAAGATTTTTTTAATTCAAATCATCGTCCATCAGAGAACAGTCATGCCAAAATATATATTCTTGTCAATACACTCTTCAACTCTAAAACAGGAAGGGGGAAAATATGTCAGAAGATATATCGGTGTTAATAGGAGGAAAAGCCGGAGACGGAATAAATCAAGCCGGACTCTTAATATCAAGGATATTCTCAAGCCTCGGATATTTCATATATATGGATTTTGACCATCCCTCACTAATAAAAGGGGGACATAATTTTTGCATAATCAGAGCATCAAAAAAGCCTGTAGGAGCCTTAAAAGAAAAAATAGATCTCCTGATTGCCCTTGACAACACCACAGTAAAAAAACATCAGGATAAAATAAGCCCCGATACTTCGATAATATACAATTCTGATCTTATAAATAAAAGCAGAGGAACAGGCGTTCCCGCTCTGAAAATTGTCTATGAAGAAGGCGGAAAACCTGTAATGATAAATTCATGTATGATTGGAGCATTTTGCAAATCAATCGGACTCGGGTGGAATAACACAAAGGACCTGCTTGAAAAAGAATTTCCCCATGCAACAGATGTTAATTTAAGAATCTCAAAAAAAGGGTTTGATGCAATCTGTAAAAACTGTCTCCAAATCAAAAAAGAACCGGATAATATTACATTTTTCCCTGTTATCACCGGAAACGAGGCAATAGCACTGGGGCTGCTCTGTGGAGGAATTGATGCATATATTGCCTATCCCATGTCACCTGCATCAGGAATCCTTCACTTTCTTGCATCAAAACAGGATGATTATTCAATCAAAGTGATTCACCCGGAGGGAGAAATAGCAGCAATACTTATGGCAGAAGGTATGGCTTATGCCGGATGTAAAGCAGCTGTGGGAACCTCAGGAGGCGGTTTTTGTCTGATGACAGAGGGTCTCTCCTTCTCAGGAATCGCAGAAATACCCATTGTTATTGTTCTGGCACAACGCCAGTCCCCGGGCACCGGTGCTCCCACATATTCCGCTCAAAGCGATCTCTCTTTTGCTCTTTACGCAGGTCACGGAGAATTTCCAAGAATTGTAATTACACCATCAAATCCCAAAGAGGCATTTGAATGGTCTGCAAGGGCTGTTAAACTCTCATGGAAATATCAGGTACCAGGTATAATCATGACAGATAAAACACTCTGTGAAAGCACTTACACCTTTGACATATTTAATACAAAAATTGATTCTCCATATGATTCTCCAAATTCTGAAGGATTTTCCGAATACAAAAGGTACAAAAAAACAGAGAATGGTATTTCACCAATGGCCATCCCTCCTCTTAAAAACTATGCAATAAAGGTTAACGGAAAAACACACGATGAGTCAGGACTTTCAACAGATGACCCGGAAGAATTAAACTGGCTTTCTCAAAAAAGGCTGGCAAAGGAGAAAGCATTAAAAGAAGAACTCGAGAATATCGAGACAGTAATCATCTCGGAAAGCACTGACTTGAAAAATACAGTGGTAAGCTTCGGCTCTACGGTTAACCCCTGCAGAGAAATTTGCGATACATTAAAGATCAGATGTGTATATCCGGTTTTGCTCTCGCCATTCCCTAAAGAAAAGATGAAAAATGCCTTGTTAGGTTCTCAAAATATAATTGTAGTGGAAGATAATTCAACCGGACAGCTTGGGGATTTAATGAGGTGCAATTCAATACAGGTCAATAAAAAAATTTTGAATTACACCGGAAGGCAGATGAGTATCGAGACCCTTTCGGCAAAAATAGAGGAGGTTTTATTATGAAAAGATCCCTGATTACACAGGCAACAAACACATGGTGCACAGGTTGCGGGAACTTCAAAATTCAGCATACACTTAAATCCATAATTGAAGATATGGAATCCACAGGAGTCTCTGCTGATGATATTATTATTGTTGCAGGAATCGGGTGTCATGGAAAGATCGCGGATTATATGAATGTCAATACTCTCTATTCACTTCATGGAAGAGCAATTCCGTTTGCGACAGGAATTAAAGTTGCAAACCCGGACCTAAAAGTAATATGCTGCGTTGGTGACGGTGATGCCTATGCGGAAGGACTTGATCACCTTATCTTCGCTGCCAAAAGAAATGTCGATATCACAGTTATTGTTCATAATAACAGGGTCTACGGCCTTACAACAGGACAGTACACACCAACATCGCCTTTACATTATAAAGGAAAGTCCACACCACAGGGCAGTTTTGAAAAACCAATAAATCCTATTGAAATTATGCTCTCGGCAGGTGCCACATATGTTGCACGTGGATATACGGAACAAATGAAGAAGTTAAAGGAAATTGTTTCAGCCGGAATTAATCATAAAGGATTTTCATTTATTGATATACTGCAAATATGTGCCAGTTATTTTGAAAAAACAGATTATTATGACAATTTTGTATATAATTTAACTGAGAACAATACATCAGATTTAAAGGAAGCATTTTCTTTTGCAACTGAATGGAACTATAATAATGAATCAAAAATACCGCTTGGAATTTTTTATAATTCCCTGGAAGAAACATTTGAAGACAAATTTGTAAAAAAAAGTCAGTCTTTTTCAAAAAGGAAAAAAATTATTTTAGAACACTTGAAACCGCTTCCATAAGTGATAACAAGAGATATATATTTTGACCTCCATCTTGGAAACAATCTAAAAAATATGTGGTGATGTAAATGGCTATGAATCCTAAAATTGAAAAAGCACTCAATGAACAGGTAAAATGGGAATTGTATTCATCATACCTTTATCTCTCAATGTCATCCTGGTATGAATCAAAAGGACTCAGGGGTTTTGCAAACTGGGAATATGTCCAGGCACAGGAAGAAAAAGATCATGCAATGAAGATATACAAATATGTAATCTCAAGAGGCGGAAGAATGTTACTACAGCCAATAGAAGCCCCCCCGACCGAGTGGAAGTCTCCTCTTGACGCATTTGAAGTCTCACTGAAACATGAAGTAAAAGTTACATCACTGATAAATGATCTCGTAAATCTGGCACAAAAAGAAAAAGATCATGCAACAATCAACATGTTGCAATGGTTTGTGGATGAGCAGATAGAAGAAGAAGGTGACGCCGGCCAGATTGTTGATCAACTAAAAATGATTGAAAAGGACGGGGGTTCGGGTATGCTTTACATGCTGGACAAAGAACTTGGTGCAAGAGTATATGTGCCGTTGACGCAGACAACTCCGCCGGCATCTCAGTAAATTAAAATAATTTACTTATTTTGGCATATAAACGCGAAATATAAAAGAACAGATAACTTCTTAAAATACATATATATCAGCAGATATTATGAAATAAACACCTGATTTCAATATTATAGAAAAATTGGACATATTAACGCTAAAGAAAGGCATTATTTTCAAAATAGTCATTTCATATAGTTTTAAGAATTCATAAATTAAATTTAATATAAATTAAAGACAGGTGAATATTAGTTGGCAACAGGACATTTTGTACCAAAAAAGGTGTTTTTTACATCAGGTTCAGGCACTCACCAAGACAAACTGACATCTTTTGAAATGGCGCTAAGACAGGCTTCAATAGAGTGCTACAATCTTGTAGAAGTAAGCTCAATTCTGCCCCCTAAATGCAAAATTATTTCAAAACCTGAAGGTATAAAAGAACTTTTTCCGGGAAGCGTTGTATTCACAGTTCTCTCAAGGCTCTCATCCAACGAAGCAGGGAGAAGAATAACCGCATCTGTTGGAATGGCAATTCCAAAAGAACCGGAAATCCAGTGGGGATATTTTGCCGAATATCATACATTTGACGAGACAAAAGAAGAAGCAGGTAAATATTCAGAAATGATTGCCAACAATATGTATACAAGCATATCTGATAAAATTCCGGAAAAAACAATGAATGTAACAGAATCAATAGTTGTACCGGATAACGGAGAATGGGCTACAACTCTTGCAGCAGCTGTTTTCATTATGGAATGATAAATAAACATAATTTTTCAAATTTATTGAATATTATTATCATATAACAAAAAACGAATTTTTCATTTTTTAATAATACAGGCATTTTCAATTAAAAAAAATTAAGATTTCTTTCTTTAAAAGCGTCGGGAATCCGTATTTATATCAATGATGTAAGGTTTATCAGACAATAAGGCCATATGAATCGCATCTTTTAAATCATCCCCCTTCTCAATACGGACTCCTTCACCTCCACATGCTCTTGCATACCTGGAAAAATCAGGATTTAATAGATCTGTTCCAAAATTTTCATAATTCTCTATCGTCTGTTCAACCTGAATCATTCCAAGCTGCCTGTTTGAGAGAATTACAACGACCATCGGAAGATTATATTTTACTGCCGTCACAAAATCCGCCATTGCCATCGCAAATCCTCCGTCGCCTGTTATACAAAATACTTTTTTGTCAGGATAGGCTATCTTTGCTGCTATTGCTCCGGGTAGCCCAAACCCCATTGTACCAAGATAACCAGACATCGTGAATTTTTGTTTTTTCATCTGAAAATTCCTGCCAAACCACCACTGATTTTCTCCGACATCAAGAGAAATCACAGCGTCATCAGGAATTTCCTCTGATAATATCTTCATAATATATGGCGGCCTTATCGGAACTGCATTTACATCGGCCTCCAGTTCCAGCTGTTCTAACCAGTTTTTTTTCAGAAGAAGGATGTCCTTTAAAATATTCTTATTCTTCTTTTCCTTCGTCTTTTCTAACAAGGAAGGGAGGACAAGATCACAACTTCCAAAAAGTGAAATCCCTTCACTGCTCTTTTCCAGCTTTAGGGGATTCAAATCGATCTGAACCATCTTTTTATCAGTGGGAACATTTGTAAACCGTGAAAAACCAACGCCCGCAACAATCAGCAGATCAGAATCATCAACATATTTTCTTGCATGCAGTGTTCCAACCGAGCCTAAAATTCCCAAAAGCCATTCATTATCATCAGGGATTATCCCCTTGGCACGAAAGGTTATAACAACCGGTGCCTTTATTTTTTTGGCGAGTGACAGAATGTCATCTGCACATTCATAAGCTCCCCACCCCGCAATTATTACCGGCTTTTTTGATTCATTTATTATTTCCGAAGCCTTTGAAATTCGTTCCATTGAAGGCATTACAGATAAACTTTTAACACATCTGTCACGCCTGCAGATTTCCGGATCAATAGTCTCCTTTTGTATATTGTTTGGAACTGAGATCTGTGAAACTCCCTTTTTTATTGTTGAGAACTTTAATGCTTTGCTCAGTAAATAAACAGCGAGTCTTTTGTCATAAACTGTATTGTTGTAAACTGTTATAGGTCTGAAAAAGGCATCCTGATCAATCTCCTGTATTCCTCCGGGACCTGTGTATTGAGCACTGACCTGCCCGTTTATGGATATTACCGATGCATGATCTTCTTTGGCATCATAAAGACCTGTTGCAAGATTTGTAGCACCCGGACCGGCTATTGTAAGACATGCAGCAATTTTGCCTGTGAGTTTATTATATGCTGAAGCAGCCATTGCAGCATTCTCTTCATGCCTGACAACTATGTATTTTATATCTTTGTTTTTCCGAATTGCTTCTACAAGCCCAAGAGATGATGTTCCGGGGATTCCAAATACAACCCCCACACCCCATTTCACAAGTTCGGAGATCATTGCATCAGATACCGTGCTTTCTATTGCAGGAGCCTTTATTTCACTCTCTACATGTTTTATAAATGCACTCTTTTCTGCACCGCATACCGGACATTTCCAATATTTAGGAAGCTTGTCAAAAGGAGTTTTTGGTATGGTTTCTGTTGCAGTTTCACCGGAATCCTCATCATAAATATATCCGCAAATAGTACATTTCCATTTAAACATCAAATCCCCCACCAATAATTTAAATTATAAATTTACTATGAGGGTCACTTATGGTATATAGATTAATTCCTCAGATAATAATCAAAAAAATAATGATACTAAAAAAATTTATTGAAATTGAAGGAATTTTTAGCATCAGTTTTGCAGATGCATGCAGTCATCTAAAATTAAAAAATTTAGTAGGTTCTTGCAACAATTGCAGGCTTTGCAGGTTTGCCGCATATGGGGCATACCCCTTCTTTATTATCAATGAAATCCAGCCTTACTTCATTTCCCAGAACGCTTACATCAAGCTTCTTTTCAATTTCATCTGCACAGTCTTCAGAGCCACACCATTGAATAATTGCAACTCCTGATTTGACTGCTTCTTTTGCCTCCTCAAGATTCGAAGCAAATTTTATCTGCTCTTTTGCATGTGAAAGAGCACGTTCTGTCATACTATCCCTGAAATCTTCAAGCCTACTTTCTATTCCGGAAATAATATTATCTCTTTCAATTGTTGCTTTTTCACCGTACCTGTTAACAGACATGACAACACCATTGTCTATATCTCGCGGACCTATTTCAATTCTTAAAGGAACACCCCTCATTTCCCAGTGATAATATTTTGCACCGGGACGAAGGTCTCTTGAATCTGTTTTAACACGGTAACCGGCATCTTTTAATTCTTTTTCAAGTTGTTGAGCTGCTTCAATCACTTCTTCCGCACGTTTCTTAATAATAATTGGAACAATAACAATCTGAACCGGTGAAACTTCGGGAGGAAGAACAAGACCCTTGTCATCTCCATGAACACTTATGAGTGCTGCAATGCATCTTTCGGAAATACCATAGCAGGTCTGGAAAGCATACTTTTGTTCGCCATTTTCATCCTCAAAAGTCATCTCAAATGTCTTTGAGAAATGATCTCCCAGGTGATGAACAGTTCCAACCTGAAGTGTCTTCCCGTCAGGCATTATTGCATCAGTTGCAATAGTATAATCTGCACCGGGGAATTTATCCCAGTCAGGACGCTTTGATATAATTACAGGAATACAGAGGCGATCATAAAATTCCCTGTATAAGGCAATTGCATCCTCTACCTGGTTTTCAGCATCTTCCCATGTTGCATGAACAGTATGAGCCTCTTTAAAGGAGGTAATCTCACGGAGGCGAATCAAAGGACGTGTATGCTTCGTTTCGTAACGGAATGTGTTAACAATCTGATAATATTTTATTGGCAGATCTGCATGAGAACGAACCCATAATGAGTACATAGGATAAATTGCGGTCTCACTTGTCGGGCGAAGAGCAAGTTTTACATCAAGTTCACTTGTACCGCCATGAGTTACCCAGTAAACTTCCTCCTCAAAGCCTTTGATATGCTCTGCCTCTTTCATAAACTCATTTTCCGGTATTAAAAGTGGAAACAGAGTTTCTTCATGATCCCTGTCAAGCAGTTCACGAAGTATAGAGTATGTGGAACGCCTTAGGGAAAATCCATGAGGATACCAAACATAAACACCTTTAACAGGATAACGCACGTCCATTATTTCCGCACGCCACAAAATATCATTATACCATTCACTAAAATTTTCCTTTGGAGGGAGAACTCCGCTATCTTCTGCCATTATAAGACTCCTTGAAGTACTAGATCTATGATTTTGGGTGTAATAAATGCCTCTATAACCGCCGCAACTGCAAGAAGAGGACAAACGTAAAGAACAAACTTTTTGGCATATTTTTTTGCACTTAAAGCAGTATCACCAACACCCTTAAATTCCATCCATAAAGCTTCAGTAAGCAAAAAACCAAGACCTGCTGCAATTATAAATGCAGGTATCTCAAAAATGCCATGAGGAATTATTGATGCCATTATCGAAAGAATGCCTTTCTCATCAGAGACATAACTTACAACAAAACCTATAATTATTCCGTTTGTTATCAGAACAAACATTGTAAGTAATCCAAAAGTTGCTCCCCCAATAAAAAGAAGAAGCGATGCCTCAAGATTATTCACAAAGAGATTTACTGATAAAATAAAAGGATTATCATCCATAATATTTGAAAAAACCTGATCCTTTAGAGAATCCAAAAGCAGGCCCGCAGTCTCTTTGTCCTGTGCGACAGAAAATGCACCAAACATAGCAAACGTAATGAAAATAATCAGGGCAAAAATTGATGAAAAAAGAAGTCTGTCTTTAAACATAGAATATCATCCTGACCATATCACGTATTCCCGGTGCCATACCGACCATTATCATCGCAAATAATATCAGATGCCATAATGCAGAACTTCCTTCTTTCCGATACATCTCAAGAATATAAATTGCCGGAACAATCACTACAAGTTTTAATGCAAACATAGAAAATGCGGTTCCGGTTGCATCAATTAAAGCTGAACCTACAACATGCTGTTCAACATATGTCATTTCATGCAAATCAATTCCAAAACTTGTGGCACTTGCATCCAGAAGGTGTCCGAATATCAACAGTTTATAGAGGATATCTGAAACATAATCCCATTTAAAAATATATTTTATGGTTCCCCATACTGCAAATGAAGTTACAAAAGCCACCGATAGAATGAATGCAAGAACATAGCCGCTAATCTGTGTCTGGGTGATCCCAACCCACAAAAGAGGGATAAGGGATACCGCGCAGGCAATAATTCCACCAGCTGCAAATCCCCTGTAATAATGTTCGACAATTCCCTTCTTTTCAAGTGTTCTTGAAACTATCAGGACAAAAATTGTATAGAAAAAAATTACAAAATATATCAGCGGTGTAATCAGGAAAACATACCAGGGATATGGAATAATTCCGGTATCCTCAACAACACGCAATAATCCTCCGAGAACAATATACGGAATCAGTGACAGAACAAAGTCATGATCTATTGAAATTCCGGTTCTTTGAAGCCAGCGATATACAAGATATACGGCAAGAATTAAAATCAGTGCATAGGTGAGGGTATCAACAATTGTGTAGGCTCCGCCGTTAACAATCGGATCTACATAATATTTGTATATAAACTCCCTTATCATTTATTGATAGAATTATGAGCGCAGATAGTATAAAGGTACTCAAAAATCCACAATTTGATAAATCCAAATGGCTTCAGATGCCAAGGGACGTCTTAATAGGCCATGATGTGATAGAACAGCTGCCAAAGGTATGCCAGGATTTACATCTGGGAAAGTCTGCGCTTATAATTGCAGGCGAAAGTACTATGAAAGCCGCTGGGGGACATGCAAAAGAACTCTTGGAAGAGAACTGCGATGTCCAGACATTCTATGCAAAAAGTATCTCCCCACAGATAATTAAAGACGCTGAGCAGGCTGCTGAAGGGATGGATTTTCTGGTTGGAGTGGGTGGCGGAAAAGCAATAGATATCGCAAAAATAGCATCTTACAACCTTGAGAGACAGTTTATCAGTGTTCCTACGGCAGCATCCCATGACGGGATTGCCTCATCGCGTGCTTCTGTTCCGATGAAAGAAGGAAGTGTATCCCTTGATGCCCATCCCCCCATTGCAATTGTCGCGGATACGGAAATTATTGCAAAGGCGCCTCACAAGCTTATGGCTTCGGGATGCGCCGATATCATATCAAATTATACCGCAATTCTTGACTGGGAACTGTCACACAGGATAAAGGGTGAGCCAATAAGCGAGTACGCAATAGCACTCTCAAAAATGACCGCTGAAATACTTGTCAAAAACTCAAATTTGATTTATCCGGGGTCTGAAGAAGGCGCATGGTTGGTTATAAAAGCACTTGTATCGTCAGGAGTTGCAATGAGTATCGCAGGTTCATCCAGACCTGCATCAGGCGGCGAACATAAATTCAGTCACGCTCTTGATATGCTTTCACCAAATATCGGGCTACACGGTGAACAATGCGGTGTTGGTTCGATAATGACAATGTACCTGCACGGAGGAAACTGGCGCGAGATCAGGAAATCACTTAAGGACATCGGAGCACCGACAACTCCAAAAGGTCTTGGAATTGACGACAACACAGCAGTTGAAGCACTTCTGATGGCAAAAAAGATAAGACCTGAAAGATTCACAATTCTTGATATGGGACTTGAGAGAGAATGTGCGGAAAAACTTGTGAAAATGCTTTATACGGAGTGACAGAATAATGGGTGAAGACTTAATAAAAATAACACTCATTGGAAAAGCTCTGGCCAGAACAGGACTTGAATTTATTTACAAAGGAGAACTTCCAGAGTGTGAAGGTTGCAGAATGCATAAGGTATGCAATAATCTTGAGCCTAAAAAACGCTACAAAATTGTAGCATTAAGAGGTCAAAATGTGCATTCCTGCAATGTCCATCATGAAGGAGTTTGTGCCGTTGAAGTTATAGAATCCCCGGTTAATGCACTGATAGACGCTAAAAAAGCAATATTAAACTCAGAAATAACTTTTGAACAGGTATGCACGGAACATGCATGCGACAACTATGATCTTTGTTTTCCAGAAGGCATAATTGAAAATAAAAGATACCTGATTTCAAAAATTAATGATGAAACTGAAATTATCTGTGTAAAAGGAAGGACTCTGAAAAAAGTGGAACTGACACCCTCAACCAGACAGATCATCTGATAATTCATAAAGTCCTGAAAAAAAATATTCTATTTTCTCAATATCCTTTAATCCGACAATCCATTTTTTGGGAATTGCATCAAAGCCCCAGTAAGCACCGGCAAGTGCACCACATAAAGCACCGACAGTATCAGCATCTCCTCCTAAATTTATTCCGGAAATCAATGCACTCTCAAAAGAAGATGATTTTATAAAAACTGATGCCGCGCAGTGGGTGGCATCAAGAGCATCAATAGAAGGAACCAGGTCATACTTTTTGGGGCATGAAAGTCTTTTTATTACCTCACTATTCCGGCACTCATTAAGGGATTCAAAGTATGCTTCACTACGCTCTTTTCCCCTGCATAATCTGCTAATCATACCGTTGAAAAAAGCTGAACATTCACATGCCACAGGATTATAATGGGTAATCTGTGAACATAAAATACTGTAATAACGGACTTTTTCCGGAGAGAAAAAGATCCCTATAGGCGCCCCCCTCATTACACTGCCATTGCTCCTCCCACCACCGGATTCGTAAATCTCTTTAGAGGAAGATAAATAATGCCTTCCTTTTAGCATATCATCAAAAACCTTAGAAGAGGTGGGCCCAAAAAAATGTCTGTTATCTAGATACGATTCAAGAAGTCGCACTGCAACGTCATCAATGTAAAAACCATTATTTTGGATTAATGAGTCCATAATGGCCAGCGCCTGTAAAGTATCATCTGTTATGGAGCCACTGTCCATGCAATGTACGCCGCCGGAAATCATATCCATAACGGCCTTCTTTTTAGGAGGAAGGCATTCCAAGGGCGCGCCAAGTGCATCTCCAATTGCCAGCCCTGCCAATGTTCCGGATGCCCGCAAATAATCAAATATAAAGATCACCAATAAATTATATCTTGTTAGGATTGTAGTATTTTTTAAGGATTGGTGATCAAGTGCAGAAGGAGGAATTACTTCATTTACATATGCTTCTGGTTCAGGTGAAAAAGTATTATGAATCAGTAAACAACGAAGAAATAGTGACAGAAAAATATGACCAGCTGAATATTTCACCTGTTCATATTCACAAAAATAAGATATGCCACAAAGAGGCTATTCTCACTCTTGGGGAAGAACTCGTAGGTTATATTCAAAATGGTCATGCGCCATCAGTTGAGTACACTTCAGGTACAGTTTCTGAAGAGGTTGCCGTTGAAAACTAACTCAACAGATAAATCACCTATTTTCAGGGAAATCATTTCCCGAATTTTATCAGATGCAAAATCTCCTGCTGATGTTCAAAAGATCAAAGCATCAGTTGCAAAAAAGTATTCTTTGAATTCATTTCCCCGAAATTCAGATATCTTCTCGTCTGCCACAGACGAAGAAAAAGAAATCTTAAGAGCCTATCTTCAGGTAAAACCTGCAAGAACAATCTCAGGTGTTGCACCGGTTGCAGTAATGACATCGCCACACAAATGTCCGCATGGGATCTGTCTTCCATGTCCTGGCGGGCCTGAAAACCCGTTATTCAAATCTCCACAAAGCTATACGGGAGAAGAACCGGCCGCCCTGCGTGCACGTCAGCTTGAATACGACCCTTACGTTCAGGTTCAGGCCAGATTAAAACAATTTGAAGAGCTTGGTCATCATATTGACAAGGCCGAATTAATTGTAATGGGCGGGACAATGACCGCACGTGAACCTGAGTATCAGGAATGGTTCATGCGAACATGTATCCGGGCAATGAATGAATATGGCAAAGAGAACAGAGGTGATATTTTCACCTTTGAAGAGCTTTGCAGAGAAAATGAAACATCAAGGGTAAGATGCATTGCCGTAACTTTTGAAACACGCCCGGACTGGTGTAAAAAAGATCATATAAACAAAATGCTTTCACTTGGAGTTACAAAAGTTGAACTTGGTGTCCAGCAGATTGAGGATAGAATTCTTGATTATAACCGTAGGGGCCATCTTGTAGCAGACAGTGTTGAAGCAAACTGCCTGTTGCGTGACGCAGGGATAAAGGTGGGATTTCACATTATGCCAAACCTTCCCTCGGCAACAATAGAAGATGATAAAAAAATGTTTGATACGCTCTTCACAGATGAGCGCTTTTGTCCCGATTTTCTCAAAATATATCCAACACTGGTAACCCCCGGTTCCGAGATAGAATCATTGTGGGAAAAGGGGGAATACAGTATTTACGATGAAGACAAGCTTATTGATCTGATTGCTTATGGTAAATCAAAACTTCCCGAATATGTACGTCTTCAAAGAGTACAACGTGACATTCCTGCAAAGCTTATTGTTGCGGGATCGCATTTCAGCAATTTCAGGCAACTTGCGAAAAACCGTCTTATTGAAAAAGGCGGTAAATGTCGATGCATAAGATGCAGGGAAGCAGGCAGAAATATTGTTACAGAAGAGCCTTCAATAGAGATTCTGAAATACCAATGCTGCAACGGAGAGGAATATTTCATTCAGGCAACTGCCAATGATGCACTTATCGGATTCATACGGCTGAGGCTCGCAGACCCGCTATGGAGAGATGAACTAAAAGAAGCAGCCCTGGTTCGCGAACTTCATGTGTATGGTGCTCTAGTGCCGCTGGCGGATACACCAAAGGGATACCAGTGGCAGCACAAAAGTTACGGTGACCGCCTCTTAAAAAAGGCTGAAGAAATTGCAAAAGAAAAAGGTTACAAACAAGTTGCAATAATGAGTGGTATTGGTGTAAGACCCTATTACAAAAAGCGTGGTTATGAGAGAAGAGGCCCATATATGATAAAGGAACTTGCATGAATGCCGCCACAAATGAATACCTCAAACAAAAATTTTCAGACTATTATCAAAAAGCCATAATTGACACCCCCACAGCACTTGAGCAACGCGAATGGGGATTTATATTCTTTGACCAATCTGCAGAAGTAAGGATGAAAAGACATGTGGCTTTTTCCACACGCGATGAAGTGGAAAACTACATCAAATCAATGATTCCCCGCCATGTTTATTATTCCACAGCCTATTATGCCCTCCCTTCAGCAGGAACAATGCAGGACAAAATATGGTCCGGAGCAGATCTCATTTTTGATCTTGATGCAGATCATATCGTGCGCGGTTCATATGATGAAATGCTGGAAAGAGTCAAAGAAGAAACCCTGAAAATTATCGACATGCTGACTCACGAACTGGGTTTTTCACAAAAAGATATCAATCTTGTTTTTTCAGGAGGGAGAGGATATCACCTTCACATTAAGAATCTGGAAGTAAGAGGCTGGACAAGCGCTGAAAGACGTGAAATTGTTGATTACGTTTGTGGAACAGGTCTTGATCCCGAAATCATGCTCAGGGAAAGAAAAAGTATGGAGATTAAAGGATGGCCTGCGCGTTATCGTAATTCCATCATTGAATATCTTCAGGCATTGAGGAAAAGTGAACGTGATGAAGCCATAAAAAAAATATCTTCAATAAAAGGTATTGGCAAGGATTCAGCAGATGATTTCCTCAAGTCTTCCGGCGGTTTAATTAACAGACTAAAAAAACCTGAAAAAAAGATAATAATTAACAGAGTTCTTCGCGCGATTGTCACGCAGGAAGAGAGTGGTTTTGCCGAGATATTGAAGGAAAAAGCCGCCCTTACAGACGAGCCGGTAACAACGGATATAAAACGTCTTATCAGAATGCCGGGATCTCTTCACGGAGGCAGTGGTTTTCGTGTACTTAACATAAGTATAAAAGAACTCGAAAGCTTTGATCCACTTATTGATGCGGTTTTCTTTGGAGAAAATCCCATAAAAATAAATGCGGCTTTCGGCCTCACTATGCCTATATTAGGCAACAAATATTCTGTTGAAAAAGGAATCAATTCTGTACCTGAAGCACTTGGAGTTTTCCTATGTGCAAGGGGAATTGCTGAATATGCAGGAGGAGGGAAAAAGTAAATGGATTTTGATTATTTAAGATTAATAGCTCTTGATGAACGTGAAAGCGGCAAACTATCCCAAATCACTCCGGACACTTTTAAAATGGCTCAGGAGTATCTCTCCGAGTTATACGAAGAAGGGAAATCCATTGATCTTTTTATGACAAAAAGGGGAAGTGAACTTATTGAAGAAATCGAGAGTTTGCGATCACTTATTCAGGCAATAATTGACGAAAGGTTTAAGAAAATAATTAAGCTTGCTGCTTATCAAATTGAAAGCGGAAAAGTCGACAAAAATGAATTGGAAATGATGATTCCTACAGAAAAGGAAATGTTTGATGAAATTCTCCATTCCATAGGAAATTGCCGGAAAAAATTAACAGAACCTGAGATCCCAAAAGGTTATCCTGAAATCTCCAAAGCAAGGGATGAAACGGCAATTTATGAGAACAAACAGTCATCACCAACGCAAATTGAAGCAGCACAAAACCAGAATTTATCTAACATGGATGTTCATGATGAAGATACTTCAGAAAGCGGAAGAGAGCATGTCTTTGACACTATTTACATAAAAGAGAACATTGAATCATTTATGGGAATAGACGGACATATTTACAATCTGTCGAAAGAAGATATTGTAACATTGCCACACCCAAATTCATCAGTACTCTGTGGGCGCAACATAGCCTTAAATATCAGAGTTAGCAAATAATAATGAGATTTATTGTGAAGACTGCCCGGAGGGTAGTTCTCATCAGACCGTGATGAATCCAAACTCATTTCGGTTAATATCCAATTCAAAGGGGCTATAAGTTTTATGAAAATGCCAACGAAGTTCAAGACATACTGTCCATACTGCAGAAAACATGAGATCCACGAGGTCGAGAAAGTAAAGAAAGGCCGTGATCTTCACTTACACTGGATCGACCGCCAGAAAGGTCGCAGAAGCAAAGTAGGAAACATGGGTAAATTCTCAAAAGTACCTGGTGGAGACAAACCAACTAAGAGAATTAACGTAAGATACCGTTGCACAGTATGTGGTAAAGCACATTTGAGAAGCGGCGTAAAAGCAGGTAAATTTGAACTTAAGGAGTGAATATAAATGGTTCGTGTAAACAGAGAAAACAGAACAAAATTTTTTACAGTAAAATGCCCTGACTGCGAAAATGAGCAGAAGGTATTCCAGAGAGCAAGCACAGTTGTAGACTGCATAGTTTGCGGAAAAGTCCTTGCAGAACCAAAAGGTGGAAATGCAGACATAAAGGCAGAGATTATTGCTGAACACGAGTAAATATATTGTTATGACTGAGAGAGAATGGCCTGAAGAGGGTGAACTTGTTGTTTGCACAGTGACAAATGTAAAAGACTTTGTTGCATTTGTTACACTGGACGAGTATGAAAACCATGAAGGGCTTATTCCAATAGCCGAAATTGCACGTGGGTGGATAAAACATATTCGTGACTTTGTTCGTGAAGGACAGAAAGTAGTCTGCAAAGTCCTCCATGTAAATAAAAGTCGTGGACATATTGATCTCTCTCTAAAAGATGTCAATGAGCACCAGCGCAAAGACAAGATCCATGAGTGGAAGAATGAGCAGAAAGCAAAGAAATGGATAAGTTTCATTTCAGAAGCCTCAGGTTCATCAACTGACGAGCTGGAGTCCAAATTCTATCATGAATATGGAGCTCTTTTCCCGGTTTTTGAAGATATTCTCATAGATGAGGAAGCAACTCTTAAAAAACTGGATCTTAAAAAAGAAGTCGCAGACGCGCTTGTGAACACTGCACATGATAATGTAAAATTACCAAAAGTCACAATCACCGGTACGCTGATTCTTACGTCCAACAAACCTGACGGTGTAAATGTAATAAGGAGAGCACTTCGCAGTGCACAGCCGACAATAGAGAATGTTGAAATTGAACTTGTTTATGTCGGGGCTCCAAAATACCGAGTCAAGGTAACTGCACCAGACTACAAACAGGCTGAAAAAGCAATCAATAAAGTTGCAAAATCAGCAATTGGAGTTATGGAACGTGCAGAGGGCGAAGGTAAATTCATCCGCAAACAGCGTCCCGGTAAGAACTAATGAGCAGAAAAATCAGATGCTGTCCAAAAGACAGCACATATACTCTCTCTTTTTTATGTCCTCTATGCGGGGGCAGCACAAGAATTGCACATCCTCCGCGTTTTTCTCCACAGGACAAATATGGGAAATACCGCAGGGAGATTAAAAAAAATGCATGACATAACAGTTGATTTTTTAAAAGAAGAAGATTATGCCTGCGATATCATGATCGAAGGGCTTCCAGGCGTAGGACAGGTTGGAAAACTTGTAGCCGAACACCTTATAGAAGAACTTGGAGCAGAAAAAATCGCAGATATTCATTCAATATTTTTTCCGCCACAGGTACTACTCTCAGAGACCGGAGTTGCCTATCTCCCAAGCAATGAAATCTACCGCTATGAAGGAGAAAATCATAGCATTATGTTTCTTGTAGGGGACTTCCAAAGTACGTCTTCCGAAGGTCACTATCTTCTTACAGACACATATCTTGAGATTGCCGAAAAACTTGGTGTCAAAAGAATTTACACTTTGGGCGGCTACGGAGTCGGACATTTAATTGAAGATATTCGTGTCCTTGCAGCAGTAAACGATGAAAAACTAAAAGAAGAAGTTGAAAATGCCGGAGGGATATTTACTGCCAATGAACCAGGAGGAGGAATATTGGGTGCTTCCGGTCTTCTTTTAGGAATGGGTGCAAGAAGAGATATCGAAGGAATCTGTCTTATGGGAGAAACCTCCGGCTACCTTGTTGACCCTAAAAGTTCAAACTGCGTCCTTTCCATTCTCTCAAAACTAATAGGAATAGATGTGGATGCAACAAAGCTTCAGGAACGTGCAGAAGAAATGGAAAGCTTTGTTGAACGAATAAAAGAATCAGAAAAGTCAACTTCCGAAGAAGAATTAAGCTATATCGGATAATATGATCGCAACAGCTGATCTTCACATCCACTCTCTTTTTTCAATGGCGGCTTCTAAAAATACAAGCCCTGATTCCCTTCTTAATGCCTGTTTAATAAAAGGCATTGATGTTTTGGGAAGCGGAGATGCCCTCCACCCCGTCTGGAGAGAGATGTGGATGAATAATTTGGAAAATTCTCAAAATGTAACTGTTATTCCATCAGCAGAAGTTGAAGGCAAAGGCAAAGTCCACCATCTTATTTTAATGGAAGATTTTGAACAGGCAAAAAATATTGCTGATATTTTCAGGATGAACAGTAAAAACATTGACAAGGCAGGCCGCCCGAATGTTTCTCTTACCGGAGAAAAAATTGCTGAAATTGTTCATAATGAAGGAGCCATGATTGGCCCTGCACATGCCTTCACACCCTGGACAGGACTTTACGGCCGCTATGACAGCACCAGAGAATGTTACGGTGAAGAAAAAATTGATTTTCTCGAACTGGGTCTTTCAGCAGATACTTCATACGGAGAAGGCATACCAGAGATTGACGGAATTACATTTTTGTCAAACTCTGATGCACACAGTGCCTTACTTAATAAACTTGGAAGAGAATTCAACAGAATAGATATCAGATCCAAAAAAACGGCGGATATATTAAAATCAATTAAAGATGGTCAGGTTACCCTCAATGCAGGTTTTTTCCCCGAGGAAGGAAAATACAATCAGACTGCATGCACAAGATGCTATAAACACTATTCCTTGGAAAAAGCAGACCTTTTTAGCTGGAAATGCCCGGAAGACGGTGGCAAAATAAAAATGGGTGTTTATGATCGTGCAATGAAAATGAGTGACAATAGCCATAAAAAATGCAGCAGACCCCCATATATCCATATAATTCCGTTAGGCGATATTATTCAAAAAGTGCTTGGATTATCATCACCAAATTCAAAAAGGTGTCAGGTCGTTTACGAAGAGCTTATCGAAAATCTTGGAACTGAAATAAACATACTTCTTGATGTTCCTTATGATGAAATCTTTTCATGCAATGAAAAAATTGCCTCTGCCATAAAAAAATTCAGAGAAGGTAATCTAAGACTTTACCCGGGCGGCGGTGGCATGTATGGAAGTTTTGATTTATCGTAGAGTCAGTTTAGCAGGAAACATAGTTTAAAATATTCTCCTTTTTGTTCTGAAATTGAATTGCGATAAAAAGGATTGTTAATAATTAAAAAAAGTTAAAATTTCTATTCAGACTTACATGTTCCTTCGGTTACCTGCCCGATTATCTGTTTTCTTATCTCTTTGATCTCCTCTAGTGCTTTGTCCCTTGTATCATAATCTCCCCTCTCATGGGCAGCTGCGGCCACATCAGTTAGCTGAATTAAAAGAGAAAAAGTCTCTTCATCTTCAAGAATTCGTTTTGAGATCATTGATTATATATTCCTTTTACTGCTTAGAATAAATAAATTTACCAATTTAAATTTATTATTGCTTTTTTTCGTTATTTATCAGCGATACAACCCCGTTCACAAATTCATCCGTAAAATATGCATGAGTGTAACCGGCAAAAATATTAGTTTCCGATATCCCGTCCATGCCATTTTCAATACCCTTTCCACGTTTAAGTTTAAGTGCAAATCTGATATCCTGATCACATTCAAGACGTGTGTAGTGAAACTCATGGCCCCTATATGAAGTTCCAGCCGGGATAATACAGCTATCAGAAATACACTCAGCATCCACATACCCTAAAGCCTGGAAACGCTCCATCTTAACCGTATCTGCAGGTATTATCCCGCACATACGCGATGAAGTACCATCTGAGGAAATTTCCCTTGAAAGATATGTAAGGCCTCCGCATTCAGCATAAATGACTAATCCTTTATCTGCTGCTTTTTTGATATCCTGACGGCATTTTGAATCCTCAAGTGATTCCAGATGAAGTTCAGGATAACCTCCGCCAAGGTATAATGCATCAATGCCTTCAGGAAGACGGTCAGATATGGGACTGAAATACTCAACCTTAAAACCATATTTTTTCAGTAGTGAGAGATTATCATTATAATAAAAATTGAACGCCTCATCAAGTGCAACGGCTATTCTGAATTTTCCTTCAGGGCATTCTTTATCAAATGAAAACAAATCTTCAAAATCAGATCTGTTTTTACTAATATCTATTATCTGATCCAGGTCTGAATGAAGCTCAACAATTTCCGCAAACTGACTCATTGCACTTGTTTCATGTGCCATCTGAAGACCAAGATGGCGGCTTTCAACGGACTTTGTCTTTTCATAAGGAATCCAGCCGACAGCAGGTACACAAAGATTTTCTTCTATCATTTCCCTGTGCCTGATACTTCCAACACGATTGAAAATGACCCCTGAAAAATTGACTTCAGGATCGTATTCCCTGTAACCCTTAATTATTGCATTGGCGCTTGCAGACATCCCCTTGACATCAACAACCAGAATAACAGGAGCCTTAATGATCTTTGAAACATGAGCAGTACTTCCAAAACCCGAACCCTCAAGCCCGTCATACATTCCCATGACGCCTTCAACAACAGCAATATCTGCACCTTTTGATGCACTGAGAAATGTCTTTATCACCCCGTCCTCACCCATCATGTAAGGATCGAGGTTTCTTGAACTTCTGCTACAAATTGCAGTATGATGTGAGGGATCTATAAAATCAGGACCTACCTTGAAAGGCTGAACCACAAGACCTCTCCTGCAAAGAGCAGACATTATCGCACTTGCAATGGTTGTTTTACCACATCCACTATGAGTGCCTGCAATAATAATTGTCGGAATCATTGTTTGTACTGATAAAGTATCTTATCAGTCCTAAAAATACTCTCCTTAATCACATCCAATATTTTCAAAAAAATATCAGATTATCTTTGAAAAAGATCAATTGCAAATAGCTTTTTTATAAAAAAAATTGACAGAATAACTAACTAAAATTAAATAGTATTAATTCAAATTAATTTTGTTAAGTATTACTTAAACAGAAGACGAAAATTAAAAAAACACACAATTGAGAGGAATTTGTTAAAAATGCACATAATGGAAGGCTTTCTGCCAAGCCCCTGGTGGCAGATCTGGTGGATACTGGCATTGCCCTGCCTGGTATACGGATTGTATAAGTTGAAAAAGTTACTTGATGAAAACCGTGAACTTCTCCCCCTACTGGGTGTTGCAGGAGGTTTTATTTTTGTCCTTTCTGCACTAAAACTTCCTTCAGTTACAGGAAGCTGCTCACACCCTACAGGAACGGCCCTTTCAGCAATAACATTCGGTCCATGGATAACTTGCGTAATAGGTTTTATTGTACTTTTATTTCAGTCACTATTCCTTGCACACGGAGGAATTACAACACTCGGCGCAAATGTAATGTCAATGGCAATAATTGGTCCGGTTGCAGGATATTTTGTTTATAAAGCACTTGACAAAATAAATTTCAACTTCTTTGCAAGTATATTCATTGCCGCATTCATCTGTGATATTGTAACCTATTGTATTACATCACTTGAACTTGCTCTTGCATTCCCTGCAACTTCCGGGGGCTTTTTGCCATCACTGGCTGCGTATCTGGGAGTTTTTGCGGTAACACAGATACCGCTTGCAATAATTGAAGGACTCGTTTTCGTTGTAATATTCAAGTACATAATTATTCTTAAACCTGACCTCCTGTTAAAACTAAAAGTCATGTCAGAAGAAAAAATGAAACAATTACAGGAGATGATGACAGAATGAAATACAAATTTGAGATTATTCTGGTAATTGCAGTAATTGCATTCATAGGTATTTTTCTCTGCACTGACGCACAGATGAAAACCTCCGGGGAGGAAGGCTGGGGAGGCTCTGATGGTGTCGGTTCAGAGATGCTTGAAGCACAGGGATATGAACCTTGGATTGAAAACTCTGATTATACCTTCACACCACCTTCAGGAGAAATTGAGTCATGCCTGTTTGCATTACAGGCATCTTTTGGAGGGCTGCTGATCGGTTGGATATTTGGATCATGGGTCACTGAAAGAAGACTTAAGAAAAATTCTAATTAATTTTTTGATCAATTAATAATTTAGAAATGTACTATGAATTTTTAGAAGATATTGCCCAGACCAATGGTCTGAGAAATGTCAATTCGGCGGTTAAAGTATTACTGGGTCTGGGCTGCATATTAATTTCAGTCAGTTCCAACAGCTTTATTGCGCCACTCTTTATTTCAATATCATTAAGTCTAATCATAATTCTGCTGGCAAAAATAAATCCAGGACTTTATCTTAAGTTATTATCAGTTCCTTTAGGCTTTGCCCTGACAAGCATTATTGTAATTCTTTTCCTTAGAAACAGCGGAGAGGTAATTTTTTCGCTCCCTGTCCTGAATACATTTATTCTCACAATCACTTCAGGAAGTATAAACGAAAGCGTACTGGTTTTATCACGATTATCGGGAGGTATGTGTTCACTTTATTTTCTGGCCCTGACAACACCTATGACAGAGATGTTTCTGCTTGCAAAAAAAATACATGTACCTGATGTATTCATAGATCTTTCAATGATAATATACAGGTTCATTTTTGTTTTAATTGAAGAAGCAGGACAGATATACAGTGCACAGACAATGAGACTCGGTTATGGTAATTTCAAAGAATCAATTAACACCTTTGGAATGATGGCCGGGTCTCTTTTCATAAATTCATGGAATAAAGGGGAGAATCTGATTAATGCTATGGAAACACGCTGCTATGACGGTAAATTTGCAATGCTTGAAGAGACACCTGATTTTTCAATATCAAATCTCTTATTGGTTATAATATTTTTAACAGCAGTTTTTACAATTTCATATCTCACATCCGAAATCAGCTTTTTAGGAGATGTTCTTTCTTGAGCACAATTCTCGAACTAAAAAATATAAAATACAAATATCCAAACGGCCCTGAAGCACTGAAAGGTATTAATTTTAGAATAGATAAAGGTGAAAAAATTGCTATTGTAGGTGCAAACGGTGCCGGTAAATCAACTCTGCTTCTTATGCTGAACGGTATGTTGAAACCGGATTCAGGTGATATTTTATTTACAGGAGAAATATTCAGATACGATAGAAAAAATCTCCGCGAACTAAGAAGAAAGGTTGGATTTGTATTCCAGAATCCTGACACACAAATAATTGCACCAACTGTATACCAGGACGTTGCATTCGGGCCTGTAAATCTTGGTTACTCAGATGATAAGGTCAGGTCTTCCGTCAAAGAAGCCCTTTCATACGTTGGAATGTCAGGGTTTGAAAGAAGACCGCCACACCAATTAAGCGGTGGTGAAAAGAAACGTGTTGCAATGGCCGGAATTCTTGCAATGAATCCTGATATTCTGGTATTCGATGAACCTACAAGTGCTCTTGACCCTGCAGGCTCTGAAGATGTAATGGAACTTCTTGATGAAATGCACATCAGCGGGAAAACCATAATAATTTCAACCCATGATGTTGAACTTGCGTACCCGTGGGCAGACAGGGTGGTTCTTATGCAGGGAGGCCGGGTTTTAACTGAAGGAACACCAGATGATGTTTTCCACAACAAATCCCTTGTAAAATCAGCGAAACTTTCAATTCCCGTTCTTCTTGAACTTTATGAAAGCCTCATTGAAAGGGGTATGGAAAGTTCAAAACGTCTGCCAAAATCTGTTCTTGATTTCGTACATCTTCTCGAAAGAGATCTCTATGAAGACTTAAAAATAAAATACGGCAAAATCCACCTCATTGATGCAGATAATATTGAGGTAGGCAATATTTCACAATATATAACTAAAAACCGGATATCTTCAATAGGTGCAATGGGTTCAAAGGCAAAACTCATGGCAGAAATTGAAAAGATTGAACTTGATTTTACCTACGGGGTAATTGACAAATGCCTTCTTAAAGCTATGAACAAAAAAGACTCTCTGATCATTACAAACGGAGGAATGATAAAAAGAGTAAATGAGAGAGTCAAATGCTTTAATGAAGAATCCAAAAGAAATGTTGAGATCATCGAATTCAAAAAAGAATAAGAATATTTTCTCTTTTTTAAATTTCAAAAATTCCTAAAAAATTAAGAAAAGATATTAATTATTTATTTTATTTCAGGCTTTGAAAGATATTTTTTATACCAGACAAACCAGGGAGTATCCAGTGTACCTATCAGATTCTTCATCACAATCTGTCCGATAATCAGGGGCATTATGGGTACAATTCCATAAAATGCAACGGTTACAAATATGATACTGTCAAGCGACAAACTGATAACATCACTAAATACACTTCTTACTACAATATTTTCGGGAAATTTTTCCTTGAGCCTTGAAAAAATATAAGCATCAAGATTCTGGCATACCAGATATGAAAGCCACGATGCAATTATTATCCTGATACTTAGACTAAAGAGACTCTCCCATGCGGATTCATATTCAAAGAAAGGTGCAGCCTCCATCATGTTAGACATTGCAAGGATAATTATCATAAGAACATTTGCAACAAATGCAATTCCGATTGCAATATGTGTCTTATACTCTCCGTACACCTCATTAATCATATCCACCGCCTGTGCAAGAAAAGGATATATCAGCACAGCAGCAGGGGCATAAAATGTTATAACCAACAGATCAAATTCAACAAACCTTGTTGCAATAATCTGTGACATTGTAAGATATAAAATGTAAAATCCAACAAGTGCCGTATATCCAATTTCACGATAATTCTTTACAACATAAGCAGACGCATATGTTACAATTGTCATACTGAGAATCCAGTATATCCATATTTCCGGAATAATCATTACTTATCAGTAATCTCCGGCAACTATTACAAACAGGTCACTTTTTACATCAGGAGGGGACGAAACACTCCCTGTGACTATTCTTTCATTTTCATATCCGAGATTCTCACATACTGAGATTGTACAGGTCTTATTTTCAGGAAGTATCTGTCCACATAAATATTTTGTATCAAAATTAGGATCCGCGATCAAAAATACAACCTTTCCCCGCAAAATTTCATCCACGGTGTTTGAAACTGCAATTTTATGATCTTTCCCGTGAGCATTTACAACAACACTTCTTGTAAGAGGCACCCTTAGTTTTGCAAAGGAATACTGCATTGATGAAATCCCTGAAATGATCTCGCCATCCAGATACCCAAGTCCTGCAAGCATAGGGTCTCCTGTTGAAAGCAGTACCGCATAATCAGGTAATTCTTTTAGACTTTTATAATCTGAAATTTCATGAACCTCACAATTATCAGGAATATATTTTTTACAAAGTTCAATTGAACGTCCTGAACCGTAAACAAGAGTTGCAGATCTCAAAGTCTCGACTGCTGCTTCGGTGAGCATTCCCGGGCCACAACCACAACCAACAATTTTCATTTGGAATCACCAACAATATCTCCATCCCTGTTTACAAGGATTACTCTCACATACGATTTTTCTTTTTTATAATCCAAAAGGACATCATATACTATATTCTGCCATTCAGAAGACATGCTCATCTCCTCAACTGTTTTAAATCCCTTACCTTCCAGAATATCAGGTTTTATAAATTTCAGGATTAATGCAGGGAGGCCGCAAACAATTATTTCCCCGGAGGCGACATCGATTGCCTTTTCAAGATATTTTCCAACAAGAATTACTTCATGCTCAGGAAACATGATTCGGGAATAACGCAGACCAACTCTCCCAGTTGTAAGGACGACCCTTTGTGAACCTTTGATTCTTTCAATTGCAGATTCAGTAAGATGATCATCCCAGGGTTCAACAAGACCTGTTGATCCAAGAACTGATATGCCCCCTAATACACCAACCTGCGGGTTCAGGGTTTTCTTCCCGACTGACTCACCAAGTGGGACTGTCAAAAACACCTTTACACCTTCAATTCCGATCTCTTCTGCCGCTTCCTTTACTGCATTCTTAATTGACGACATCGAAGTTTTGCTTATTGCAGGATTTCCTTTTTTGTATCTGGGAGTATCACGTTCAAATCTGCCAATACCCCCTCCGGCAATTATCTCAATTCCCGCTTTGGAGATTTCTGCTTTTGCTTCAAATAAAAGGTTTGATGTTATATCATTCCTGTAATCACCGGAATATTTCCACGCTCTCCCAAGACCGTCTATTCCCGTTGCTTTTACATCAAATGCGAGATCACAGGGCAGTTTTATTTTTACCGATGAAACCGGTTCCTTCAACGATAAAACAGCAGACTTACAAGCAGCAGCAGCTGTTGTTCCGGTAGTAAATCCTCTTCTTAAGATATTACCATCCGACATTAAAACTGCAAGGCCCAAAGATACAAGTTGAAGTGATTCTTCATTTTTACAGGCATTAACCCAGGAAGGCGGGTAATCATAGCCGGTTACTGGATCTTTCATCTTAATTCCGATAATTTATCATGAAAGTCAGTCCGGCCTTTCAGACCATTCCGCTTTCTGTTGCAGGTTTTTTATTTTCAATATACATTGTTATGATTTCATTTAATGCTGCAACTGCGGGAGGTGTCCCTCCGCGTGTCCCCTTGTTTGAAATTGAAGGAACATCCTTTTCGCGCAAAAGTTCCTTTGACTCTTTTGCATTTACAAATCCGACGGCACTGCCGATTACAAGTGCAGGTTTTATGCCCTCATCAATCATCCTGCAAAGGGATATCAGAGCAGACGGAGCATTCCCGATTACAACAATCGATCCTTCAAGATTTTCTTTTAAAGCAATAAAACCTGCTGAGCTTCTGGTTATTCCCAGTTCTTTTGAAATATCAGCACCAAAATCAAGTGCACACAAAACTTCACTATTATGCTCTTTTTTACGGATGCCTGTCTGCACCATGTGAATATCAGTAATAATCGGAGCACCGGATTTAAGGGCACTTAATCCTGCATCCACAGGATTTAATTTAAACTCCATTAAGTCAGCCATCACAAAGTCTCCGACAGAAATCGCACACCGCTGCCTGATTCTGTCTTCGGGGGTTTCATTCCCAATAACCTGTCTTGCGATTGCTCTGCTTGTTGAAGATATTTTATAACCTTCCTTTGTGTCCGCTCCGGGATCAATATACGTATTTTCTTTCATAGCCCCTCGGTGTTATAATTCCCCTGCGATCTCCAATATCCATAAAACGTGACTCTTCTCCGCCGATTATAACAATGGAGTGCATATCTACAAAACTGTCATCCTCAAACAGCTCATCAAGTGTATAATATCTTATATCCTGCTCTTCCCTGAACGCATTTTTTACAATTCCGACAGGAGTCTTCCCGGATTTAAAGCCAAGTGCAATAGACAGAGCTATTGCAAGATTATCAGGTCTCCCCCTGCTTTTTGGATTGTATAAAACAACAGGAACACCCATCTGAAATGCAAGACCCAGACGTTTTTCAATGACCTCCATTGGAGTTAACAGGTCAGAAAGGGAAATTGTCACATAATCTCCTGAAATGGGGGAGCCAATCCTTGATGCTGCGGCTGTGGCAGCAGTAACTCCGGGAATTACCTCAAAATCAATATCTGCCCCGTCATGCTCAAGAACTTCAAGAACAATGCCTGCCATGCCATAAACTCCGGGATCTCCGCCGCTCACCATCGAAACAACATGATCCTTTGCAAGTTCAATGCACTTTCTTGCACGCTCCACTTCCTTTCCCATTGAACTCCAGATGACTTCTTTTCCTTCAAGATAGTCACCAATTAGTTTCAGGTAGAAATCATTTCCAATGACATAATCAGATTCCTGTACTGCTTCAACAGCCCTTTTTGTGAGCTGATTTAAATTTCCGGGTCCTGTCCCTACAATGTAGAGTTTGCCCTTATCTGACGATGGCAACAGTAACCCTCCCGTATACGTGTTTTTTCATAATTATCTCCTTTCTCCTGGAAAGTGCAAGTGCCGAAGATTCCGCAACCCCGGAGAGCCCGAGTTTATCCGACGCTCTTGAAGCCGAAACGGGTTTTTCCCTGTTAATTGAATCATCATCAACAAAAACAAGATTTCCATCCAGATCATTTATAGCTTCAAGAAGACCCGGTTCGTTTCTCTTAATTCTTGTAGTCGAATAGACAAAAACGTCATCTTCGCATATTCCGACCTCAGAAAAAGCCAGCATAACAGCACCGGTTATTTCTTCTTTTAAAACTCCCTTCCTGCACCCGATACCAACAATATATTCTCCTTTTTCCATTAAAACAGATACCCGGGGTGTAACTGCAACCATTGCAGGCCCGGTAATTTCAAAAAATGGAATTTCATTATCAAGAATTGCCGAATTGACCTTTCTTGTTGAATCTTTGTTAAGAATCTCAAGATTTTTCTTTTCCGCTATTCCCTCAACAGAAGGCAGGCCATGGGTTTCGGTGGCTGTGGTTATTACAGGATTAAATCCCAGAAGGCATTCAAGTCTTTTTGCAATATTATTTCCACCATGATGACCGCCCAAAACAGGAATAGCATAGTCAAATCCGGGGCTAACCACAACAACAGAAGGGTCAGTCCATTTATCATTCAAAAACGGTGCAATTCCCCTTACCGCAATACCGGCAGACATTAAGGCAACAATATTTTTGTATTTTCCAAAAGATCTTTCAAATACACCATTATCATAGAGTTCAAAATCGCAATCAAGGGCTTTTGCTATCTCTGCTGCTTTTTCCCCAAACCTTTCAAGTGAAATTACGACTGTGTCTGTCATTCGTAAAGGTGTGAATTTACAAAATCCGAATTGACCGCATCAACCACATTGCCAATAATAATTAATGCAGTTTTATCAATTCCTGCTTCTCTTGCTTTTTTTGCAACGTCTGAAACAGTTCCTTTGATTACTTTTTCATCAGGCCATGTAGCACGATAAACAACAGCTGCAGGGGTTTCGGGCGGGCATTCAACTTTTTCAAAAACCTCTTCCATATGCTCAGTTCCAAGGAAAATGACCATCGTCTGACCCAGACGTGACATCTCAGCAATTTGATCTTTTTCAAGTGTTGTTCCGGCAGGACGTGTAACTATTACGGACTCGGATACTCCCCTCAGGGTGAGCTGGGTCTCAAGCGCTGCCGCTGCCCCGAACATTGATGATACTCCGGGCACTCTTTCAACTATAATGCCTGCTTTTTCAAGAAGAGCAGCCTGTTCTATGATAGCACCATAAAGTGAAGGGTCGCCTGAATGCAGCCTTACAACGCATAACCCGGATTTAGCGGAATCGACCATTTTTTGTGTCATATCCTCAAGCTTCATGCCCCAGCTGTCAAATTTCTCCGGTGCAGGACAATCCTCAACCAATTCCGGATTGACAAGTGATCCTGCATATATCAAAACATCTGCCTTGTCAAGTATTTTTTTTCCTTTTACAGTAATCAGTTCAGGATCTCCACAACCTGCACCGACAATATAGACTTTCCCGTTCATTTTATCCTCGCAAACATAACACTGAAATATGCACTATTTTCAGGAAGCTCTTCATTTTTGTATATTTTCTGATCCTTCATGTACATCTTTTCAGCAAGAACAAATTCATTGTAACCTTCTGATTTAAGCGATTCAGCAGTTTCTTTTGGATTTCTTATCTTAAGCATAATTCTGGAATTCACATCTGAGCCGTCAGTTATGGTTATCCCTCCGTTTACAGAAACTCCGGACGCAGAAGCAAAGGCTGTGATTGAACTGATACCAGGCACGGTCTCATATTCAATTTCAGGATATTTTTTATCAATTATCTCACAAAGTCTTCCAAAAGTTCCGTAAAAATTTGGGTCACCAAGGATGCAAAAAACAGCAAGACCCCTCCGTGCAAAAGGTGCAATAATCTCAGCATTTTTTTCCATGCATTCTTTAATGTATTCCTGATCGTCAGTCATAGGGAATGACAATGCAACCGGATCTTTCCGGAATGGTGAGATTATATCCTTTGCAACATTTCCAGGTACAAAAACAGCATCCGCATCTTCAATCAGGCGTACTGCTTTTAAAGTTAAAAGTTCAGGATCTCCTGGTCCGATTCCAACTGCTACCAGCATTAACGGTTCACACTCCCTACAATAATATAGACTGGATTTATCGGTTTGAACATTATGTCTCCACAAAGGGAATATGACCTGGCAACATGAACCTGTATTATTTCTTCAAATATTCCAAGACTTTTCATCTTTTCAACACTTTTTTGTACCGTTCCCAAAAGAACTGCATTTATTACAATTTTTCCTTTCACAATACCGGAGAGAATTTCAAGATTATTTTCCACATTTGCAGAACCACCTAAAAATGCGCAGTCCAGATAATCAATCTCTTTTAGTATTTCTGAGGCCTCTCCTGAAATCAGATCAACATTTTTTACTCCGGATTCCTTTATTGCCCCGGACGCACAGTCTATTGCCTCTTTCCTTTTATCAATTGCAAATACCTTACTACAGATTTTTGCAGCCTCAATAGAGACTTTTCCTGTCCCGCAGCCAACATCAGCCAATATATCACCGTTTTTCAAACCCAGTTTGAAAAGCGATATCGCCATTACTTCGTCCTGCGTAGGGCCTCCCTTCAACTCCATATTACTTACCTTAAATAAAGGAACTTCATTCTAAATAATATATTACAGAATTATCAGGGATATTATTCACTCAAATTCAAAGACATAAAACTATTAAAATTAGTAAAGGTTAAAGACCAAATCTGCCGAATATATAAAGAATGATCAAAGTTCGTAGAGAGGTGTGCTGCTATTGTGGTGCCTGCATTTCGGTCTGTCCCGAAGGAGCACTGGAACTTATTGATGCCTACCTTTCAGTGGAGAATGAGACCTGTAAAATGTGTAATATTTGTGTAAGAGTCTGTCCGCTTGGTGCACTGGAGGCATCTGATGAAGAGTGAATATGATGTCCTTATTGTCGGAGGAGGACCAGGCGGAGCACTTGCCGCTAAAGCAGCTTCAGAGAATGGCCTATCGGTGTGCATAATAGAAAAGCGCCCTGCAATCGGAGCGCCCGTGCGCTGTGCCGAGGGAATAGGTGAAGATCTGATTTCTGAATTCTTTGATGAACTTGATCCAAAGTGGATTTCAACAAAAATCGAAGGGGCAAAGTTAATTTCACCTGACAATTCATGCTTCTACCTAAGCCCGGAAATGGCCGGAAACGAAGTTGGATATGTTCTTGATCGTAAATTCTTTGATCGTGATCTCATATGGCAGGCTGTGGAAGCCGGCGCAGAATGTTACGTTAAGGCAAGAGCAGTTGATGCAATAGTAGAAAACGGAGCAATAAAGGGGGCAATCGTAGAATATGCAGGAGAAACAAGGGAAATTCGTGCATCAATTACGATAGCGGCAGATGGTGTTGAATCCAAATTTTCAAGATACTGTGGAATTGATACAACCGTTCCTTTAAGAGAACTGGAAACCTGTGCACAATACCTCATGACCGACATTGACATCGAAGAGGGGATAACGGTGTTTTATGTAGGCAGAGAAGTAGCACCTGAAGGCTACTTGTGGATATTCCCAAAAGGTAAAAGAACTGCCAATGTCGGTATCGGCATTTCAGGCACACAGTCGAAAAACGGTCACAGAGCAAAAGACTACCTTGATAAATATATAAAAGAGCACTTCCCCGAAGGCAAAACAATTGAACTGATTGCCGGAGGAGTTTCTGCATGTGAACCACTGGAATGCACAGTTGCAGACGGATTAATTATTGTCGGGGATGCGGCACGTGTCAGCGATCCAATTACAGGCGGCGGAATATATAATGCAATGTACACCGGACGTCTGGCAGGACAGATTGCATCAAAGTGTATTAAGTCAGGAGATTTCAGTAAAGACAAACTGATGGAATATGACAAAACCTGGCGCTCCTCAAAAATGGGAAAAGCACTTGAACGTAATTATCAGATTAAAGAAGTTTTTGTCAAACTAAATGATAAACAGCTTAATTCAATATTAAATTCAGTAAGCAATCTTGTAATGAAAGAGTTTTCAACACTTACTCTTATAAGGGAAATAGTTAAACTGAACCCAAAACTTCTAAAAGAACTTACATCTCTAAAAAAATATTTTGAATGAAAAATATTTTAAAATTTAAATTTTTAAAATCACTTTGGATTTTTCAGTTGCTTGTTTAATATTTTCAGACACTCCTCTTCGGCTTCCTTCTTTGTAAAGACCATTATCCTGTCATTTGGACGAATTCTGATAGTACCGCTTGGTATGATTATTTCCTTACTTTCCCTTTTAATTGCGATAAATACAAAATCCTTTACGTCAAGTTCCTTTATTTCATGATCTACAAAGGGGGCATTCTCATCAACACTTATTTCAAAAATCATTCCTCCGGGAATTGTTGCCAGCTGCTGCATATCAGGATTTTCTGACCAGTAATATAACCTGTTTGCAACGAGTTCATCAGGATTTTCACTTATTCTGACACCAACTTCCTTGAACAGTTCAGAGTGTTCAATTTGGTTTACAATTGAAATAAGATTCCGGACCTGAAACCTCTTTGCAAGCCAGCAGGTCATAAGATTAACAGCATCATCACTTGTGGTTGTAATAAGTGCATCTGCCCTGTCTATTCCGGCATCCTCAAGAATTGACCGGTCAGTTGAATTGCCTGTAATAGCCATAACGTCATAATGTTCAAGAATTTCATTGCAGCGGTTTTCATCCTTGTCAATAACAACTATACTGTCCCCATGTTCAGCAGCAACAGCAACCACATTTCTTCCGATTCCACCAAGACCAATAATGATGATGTACATGTCATTCACGTATCCTACATGACCATACATATAATTTATGAAATGTAATAGTACTGCAAGTGATATGCGGCATAGATGAGGCAGGGAAAGGATCTGTTCTTGGCCCGATGGTTATTGGAGGAGTCAAAGGAGAATCACTGTCAGATTTTACAAATAGCGGATATAATGATTCTAAAAAAATTTCTGCAAAAAAAAGAGACGAATTTTTTGAGGATATATCAAAAAATTATGAAACTACATGCATTATTCTGGATGCCAACAGAATTGATGAATGCAGAATTACTTATTCCATGAACGATATCGTTGCAATGGCACACGCAAAAGCAATAGATAAATTAGCCCCAAAAAAAGCATACGTTGATGCGTGTGATGTAAATGAGGTAAGATACGGTTTATCTGTGAAAGAACATCTGAAAAATCCCGTCGAAATAATATCAGAACACAAAGCAGATGAAAAATTTCGGATAGTAAGTGCGGCATCTATCATTGCAAAAGTCACAAGAGACAGACTGATCGAGAACATTTCAGAAGAATATGGTAAAATAGGGAGCGGATACCCTTCAGATCCCGTAACCATTGAATTTTTAAAATCATACATTAAAGAAAATGGAGAACCACCGGTTTTCTCAAGAAAAAGCTGGAAAACGGTATCAAATGTAATCGGAAATATTCAACAGAAAACTCTTTTTGAATTTTAATAAACTATCCAAAATATGATTATGCAAAATTACCATATTTTTTTCCTATACAAAAATAAAGCAAAAATTCAAGGGTCGTTGTTATTATATTTTTTTACCACATAGAGAAATTTCATCAGCATTGCAATCAATATAATTTACTCAGATGAACTGGCTATTAGTCGTGCTCTTTCTTGTAGCATTATATTTTCTGGTTGTCGGTTATATTAAAGCAAATAACCTTTGGGAAGATCACGTCATGTTTTATGGCCCGATCCTCGCATTAAAAACCGATAATGTAAAATTTTTTGACAAATTTATTCCATACTCACGCTTTTGGAAACTATATGGAACTCTCGGAGCCCTGATGGTTGTAGTTGTATCAGTACTCATGACAGCAATGCTTTTGTTCACGCTGCAAAAAAGCATCACTTCACCACCACCCCCGACAGGCATTTATGAACCTCAGAATATTTTGGCAATTCCGGGAGTAAATGAATTCCTGCCCTTGTCGCTGGCTGTTTTAATCGCTTTCATAGTGACCCTTGCAGTACATGAAGGTGGCCATGGCATACTTTCACGTATAGAGGGTATTAGAGTGAGGAGCACAGGAATACTTTTTTTTGTCATCCCCATAGGTGCATTTGTCGAACCTGATGAAGAAGATATTGAAAAATCCGGATCAGCTTCAAAAATAAGAATGTTTGGCGCAGGCATCACAAACAATATTGTAGTTGCATTAATCAGCTTTATACTCCTTGCAGGACTGATTGGTTTTGCAACCCCGACAGATACACCATACATAAAAGGCGTATATCAGGATTATCCTGCATTCAATGCACATATTCCCCAAAATTCAATAATAACACAGGTAAACGACCAGAATGTTTTTTCAAGAAATGATGTATCAGAGATTCTCTCTGATAAAAAACCAGGAGACACCATCACTCTCGCTATTAGTCATGATGGAACTAAAAAAGACTATACACTAACTCTTGATGAATGGCCAAAGGAATTCGGAGAACATAGTTCAGGATTTATGGGGGTTTACTACTATGATTCTGCCACTGTCAAGAATTTGTTTGATAAAGTAATTAAAGGACCACTCGGACCACTGCTCCTCATCTATGTACCCATAAATTCGGTAATAGAAGGTGATAACCTTGGTCTTGGGCTGTTAGCATTTGATTCTCCCGAGACTGCTGCATGGGAAGTTCCATTCACCGGATTCTGGGGCGTCATACAGATATTATTCTGGATGTTTTGGTTCAACTTTGCAGTTGCTACATTCAATGCGCTTCCTTTTGTTCCTCTTGACGGAGGATACATCATGCAGGAAGGTATCAGAAAATTCTTTGAAAAAAGGGAACTTTCTAAAGAATATGCTAACTATGTTGTGTCCGTAATAAGCATAGTAATGATAGTTGTGCTTGCATCAATCATTCTCGTACCATATATTGCTGCAATCTAAATCAAAAAATTACATTTAAAAAAGATGAAGACCTTTGGTCTTCACCGTTTATCTCCCCGAATAATTATTTAAAATAAAAAAAATGTTTAGAGCTTTTTTAGTCCAATTTGGGAAGTATCCTCATCAACAGGTGTTGTGGGATCTCCAAGACCTTTGATTTTGCTCTCTATATCCTTTACAAATTCCTTTTCATCAGCAATATCTTCATCCGAAGGTGATTTTCCAAGAATTGATTCATCAAGTTCAAACTCTTTCCAGTCCTCATCAACAAGTTCTTCCTCTTCGGCACCAAGGAATCTGGCACTCTGTTTTATGAGGCTTGAAACCTCAAACGGGAAAATTATTTTTGTAGCCTGACCATCAGACATCTGTTTAAGAGCATCAAGGGACAGGACTGTGATTGCTTTTTTGTCAAGAGGACGTGATCCCAGGGCAAGAATTCGCAGTCCCTGCGCTTCTCCCTGCGCCTGAAGAATTCTTGATTTGCGGTCTCCTTCTGCACGCAATATCTTGCTCTGACGATCTCCTTCAGCTTCCAGAATCATTGACTGACGTTTACCTTCTGATGAAAGAATTGCAGAACGCTTTTCACCGTCTGCCCTCAAAATCGCAGCACGCCTCTCACGCTCTGCTGCAGTCTGCTCAGTCATTGCCTGCTTCACGGCACCTACAGGATCAACCTCTTTTATTTCAACACGTTCAACTTTTACGCCCCATTGATCTGTCTCACGATCAAGAATGTCACGCAATTTGTTGTTTATAAGATCTCTGTTGTATAAAATCTCATCAAGTTCCATATCACCGATAATTCCACGAAGACTTGTCTGTGCAAGTGCAACTGTTGCCATACGATAATTTGAAACCTCAAAAGAAGACTTCTCAGGATCAATAACCCTTACATATACTATGGCATCAACATTTGTCGGAGAGTTATCTTTAGTGATAACTTCCTGTCTTGGAACATCCATGACCTGTGTCCTAAGATCAATTTTTATTATTTCAGTAATAAACGGGATGACCCACCGGAAACCAGGATTTAAGCGACCAATATACTGACCAAGCCTTATCTGCAAGGCCTGCTGATAAGGCTGAACTATTACAACTCCCTTTGCAAAAATGAGTATAATCGCAAGAACCAGAATAACTGTCACAAATACATTATCAAAACTATAAATTGCCATTCATATCTCCTCCACAATGATATGTACACCTTCTGACTTCACAACACGAACTTTTCTTCCCTTTTCAATAACACCGGCATTTGAACGTGCACTCCAGTCAACATTTTCAATATCAACCTTGCCTTTGATATTATCACTTTCAACATTTTCAATCACAGTACCTGTTTTTCCAACAAGAGAATCCTTGCTTACTGTAAAGGGGCGGCCCTTATCAGGAGTGATCTTGGAATAAATCCAGACACTTGCACCTGCTGCCATAAGGGCAGTCAATACACCAATTATAATAATCCATGGTGAATTAAACAGTTCTGGAAGCAAAAGTGAAATACAGCCAATAATGATTAATGTTGTACCCGGAACTGCAATGAAAAATCCGGGGTTAAAAGCTTCTGCAAGAAGCAAAATCACACCTATTAAAATCAAAATCCATCCAATGGCTATAGTTTCTACCACCATGAATTTACTTGAGTGTTTTGATTCTATATAGATATGTATGGTATTTCAGGTTTAGAAAAAATGATTTTATTCTGAAAAGTAAGCAATTCTTGAACCCTTGGGAATTTTTATATCCTCCGCAATAGGCTCACACTTAACCATCATAAGATATGCAACAGGCGGTAAATCCCTGCTCTTTTTATATTCACTTAAGGATTCATAATTTGCCATTCCTTTTGAAATGATAATTGTAGCATTATCAATTTCTTTTTGGAGTTCTTCTGAAATTAAATTAAGATTGATCCCTACTTCCGAAATTCCGGATGTACTTTCATAAACCCTGTCTGCAATTTTATCCATTCCAAGTTCAATTGAATCAATTAAAGTTGCATCATTAATGATCGGACTGCCCTTTACAACAACAGACACATATGAACCGCTTTTCTTCAGAAATTCTATCAGTTTTTTGTCGAAAACAATCTCCCCACAATTATCGCACAGATAAACAACCCTCTGACACAAATTCATAATTTTATCTGTGTCATCTACAGTGAACCCTTTTTTAAATTCTGTATTGAAAAAGTCAACAAAATTATCTGTCACCTTATGTTCATTAGATCCATAATCAAGGGTATTCCCTATAACAGACGCAAGACAGCAATCTGAAAAGGATACAAGCATATCATCAACACCTGCGAGTACACTTAAGGCTTCAATATTGCTTTTATTCTTAATATCATAATATGGATCATTTTCTCCCATCATTTCACAGGCAAGTCTGTGAATCCTGCTTGATATTTCTGGAGAAGGAGATTTTTCAGATACAGATTCAGTCAGTTTTACGCAACAGGTATCAACAATTTTGGAGATCTGATCATTATCGTCACAAACCAGACGACACTCATATTCTATTCTACTAATTAGACAGTCAAAACATCTTTTTGTTATTTGCATATAGATCAACGCTGAAAATTTGTTTTAAGTTTTAAGTCATGTAAGCGCTTTAAGTGATCTGTTAAAACACCTGTCAGGGTTTTATCGGATCCAAAAAAGGGAATTTATTTTCGTCTCATGTTTTCATAGAAAGATTCTACAAAACTCTCAAATGGATTCGCACAATGATATACTGTCATGAAACTCACCACATAACAATGAACATCATTATTATTTACAACTATTTGATAATAATCAATGATTATAATTATTAATTATGACAATTTATAAAATTAGAATGGGGCCACCGCGATTCGAACGCGGGTCAGAAGACCCCCAGTCTCCTAGGATGGTCCAGGCTACCCTATGGCCCCTGTTTTGTGTGTATATTTAGTGTGTCAGAATCACATATCTAATTTATTATTTGAATCTCTTAAAAGAATTATATTTTTAATTTTTTGAATTCTTCCACATTTTTTGTAAGTTCTTCAAGTTCACTGCATGTCACATTCATTGTGCTGTTTATTTCATCAACTTCATCAAGCAGCTGATATACTCTCCTTTGCATTAGATATAACAAAAACAGCAGAAATATTATGACAATACCAAATATTACAATAATAACAGATTCTGACATAAACGAAGACATTACTTATCACTCCTGAAAATTGATCTTGCAAGACGATCAAGGAACTTTTCACCGGATTTTTCTGAAACTTCACTGGCTTTATACTCAACTCCAGCAATTTTCGCAGCAATTTTTTTGATTTCAATAGATGCAGGTGAAGAAGGGTACTTCACGACAATAGGAGTCTTATATGCAGCCGATCTTCTGACATTAGGATCTTCAGGCACAAGCCCTATAACCTTAACACCCAAAACCTCCTCTATTTTATGCACACTGACCTCGGTATTCTCCAGAGTTGCACGATTTAAAATTGCACCCATTACATGACCGCCAATGAGCTCAGTAAGAATTTTTGTTTTTAATGCGTCTACCATTGAAGAAAGTTCGGGATTTACTACCAAAATAACTTCATCAGCTATTGCAAGGGGGATAACACCGTCCCTGCTTATACCTGCAGGAGCATCAATTATCAAAAAATCACACTGATTTACAATTTCCTTCATGACATCACGAAGAAGTTCAGGATCAGCATTCTGAAAACCCTGAAGTGAGATGCCACTTGGAACTACTTTCACCCCGGAGGGTCCTTCATAAATAGCTTCAGAAACAGGAGCTTTGCCTGCAAGAACCTCATGCAAAGTAACAGGAACATTCTCAAGTCCCAGGAGTATGCCAAGATTTGCCATACCCATATCTGCATCCATTATGTAAGTTTCCCTGCCATATGAAGCAAGAATTGTACCAAGGTTAACAGAAAGCGTTGTTTTTCCAGTGCCACCTTTTCCTGATGCTATTGTATAGGTTGTAACCATATTTACCGCGAATATTTTGGTTTTTTCAATTAGCCATACGATAATTAGCAGAGTTCTGCTTTTTATATTATATATGGATTATGTGTTATTAAGTTCAAACCCATGTCTTTTATTTTGAGCATATATTATTTTGGGATAAGATGATCAAAATCCATATCCTTCAATAATTGGGTCATATTTTTGGATATTTTTTCCTCAAAATCAACAATATTTATGTTACTGAGATTTTCCAGATCAGCTTCAAAAGAATTAATGGCCAGTTCAGAAAATAAAGAGGTTTTTTCCAATACAAATTCAGGATTATCCTCTATTGCAGAAGTCAGTTCATCGTAAGAATATTCAAATAATTTAAAACTGAACAAATCTTTCGCAGAAAGGTTTTTTATCTCTTCTATAACGCCATCACTTTTTCCGGTTCCGGATTCAGAAAGAACAGCATAACCATTATTAAATACCAACCGGTAAAAGAACTCACCTGATTCAGCCTCACATCTTCCGGTAAAATTATATGTCCGGATTATTTCTAAAATTCTTAAAAAATTGCTATTTAGAATAAATGCCTTGTAACTGCCATCCGGTAAAATCATCTTAGGTTTAGATATTGCTAAAGGGATATAATATTTTTATTACATGATTCTGTGATCAAACCAAGAGATTAATCCTAAACAAATATTTTCATGAAATGCAATAATACAGAATAACTCTTAAGCCATACAAAGCTAATATGCAATATAGATCATATGTATAAAGAATAAGTGCATTTAGAGGTATCATATAAATGAATGAAAGCGGCCCTTTAAAGACAAAAATTAATGATTTTATATCGGAAATTATGGCCATAGAAGGAGTTCTGGCCTGCTCAATTGTATCTACCGAAGGTCAGATAATTGGTAAATCCGACAGCAGCAAGGCACCCTCACCATTTCTGGGAATAACCGGAGCTACATTATATGCTTCTGCAGAGGCAGCATGTAGCACATTTCATATAAGCACCCCGGAATATATTCTTGTTGAAACGGTTAAAAAAGATGGATATATTATGATCAAAGCAGCAGGAAAAAGAAATCTTATCGCCACAGTTATTACCGACACAGTCAATACATCAGAAGTCAAAAATTTAATATCACAATTATCTGAAAAAATAGGGGAGGAGATCTAAATGTACAATATTCTGGTAGTTGATGACAGCCCGATGATTGTCGACGTATTCGTTGCCATGCTTGAACGTGGAGGTTATGCACCAATTGCTGCATACAGCGGCCCCGAATGCCTGGAAAAATTAAAAGAGATCACCCCGCACCTCATACTTCTGGATATTATGATGGAACCCATGGACGGCTGGGAAACTCTCGAAAATATCAAAGCAAACCCCGAAACAAAAGAAATTCCTGTGATGATGCTTACTGCAAAACAACTTACACCCGAGGAGGCACAGGAATATGGGGCCTACATTGAAGATTATGTTATGAAACCAACAACCCACAGACAACTTTACGATGCAATAGAATACATTCTAAAACGCCGGGAGAGTATTTCCAAAGATGTTGACGGGGCAAAGGAAGCAGGGGTTGAAGAACAAATCGTCGAAGAATATGAACGCCTTAGCAAAAGTGTTGACGTCTTAAAGCGCCTTTTCAAAATTCTTGAATCAACATACAACCTAAATGATGAAGACGTAAAAGTTGGAGAAAATATTTCACAAGCCATAAAAAGTATGGAAATGAGCATTAAACTCCAGGAAGAACGCCTGGCACAGATTAAAAAATCATTTAACCAATAATATCCATAATTGTGAGAAATTTATTTCATAAAAAGGACTGATAAAAGAATAAAATAATACATAATAAAAAACTTATGAAAAATTATTTTTTTAAATATGATCTATGTTGCGCGGCAATCAGATTTAATAATACATCAGATATCACACAAGTATATAAACGATAGAAAGATTTAATATCAAATACCTCATTGTAATAATGCTGACTGGACAAATCAGAGAGGGCCTATAGCTCAGTTAGGCAGAGCGCCTGGCTTTTAACCAGGTGGTCGGGGGTTCAAATCCCCTTGGGCCCGTTTGCCACAAAACATAAGACCAAAATGTGGCGTATTTTGGTATTTTTTCAACGGTGATGCATCTGAACAAAACTCAATATATCATCAGGGGCTAAGAGATGAGCACCAATTTTTCGGTATTAAAACATGTTATGGTACCTGACCATCAAATCATGAGTCAGGAAGAGATCCAGGATCTGCTTACTTTCTACCAGATTACCCGTGACCAGCTTCCAAAAATTTACCACGATGATCCGGCAGTAAAAGAAGTTGGAGCAAAGATCAATGACGTAATCAGGATTGTCCGCACAAGTCAAACCGCTGGTCTGGCCGAAGCGTATAGAATGGTCGTAAAGAGGCCAAAGAAATAATTAATTCAAATTTTATTAATTCCCAGGGTGGTCTCGTTTGTTAGATCGTAAAACATTATCTGAAGCGTATTTTTCACGCGCACACGTTGCGCGCCATCAGCTTGATTCATACAATTATTTCCTAGACTACAATTTACAGAAAGTTGTAGATGAACAGCGTGTCATTGAAACTGACATAGCTCAAAGAGGAAAAGACAATGAACCTGTATGGGTTGAACTAGGCACTATAAGGGTAGAAAAACCAGTGGTTCGTGAAGCAGACGGATCACAGTCCGGTCTTTACCCAAGCGAAGCCCGTCTCAGAAACCTGACCTATGCTGCTCCAATACAGCTGGATATGGTACTGGTTCAGGGAGACGAAAGACAGGAAACAGTGACAACAACCATAGGGCAATTACCTGTAATGGTTGGATCCAGCGTCTGTAACCTGTGTGGACTCTCAGACGATGAGAGAATAGAACATGGTGAAGATTCACACGATCCGGGAGGATATTTCATCGTAAACGGTTCTGAACGTGTATTAATGACACTGGAAGATCTTGCATCAAATAAGATCATGACAGAATACACCGAAAGATACAATGAAAGAATATACGTTGCTAAAGTATTCTCCCAGTATCGCGGATATCGTGCACTTGTCATTGTTGAAAGAAACAAGAAAAATATTTTGGAAGTTTCATTTCCGTCTGTTGCAGGTCACCTTAAATTCGTAGATTTAATGCGTGCACTTGGTCTCAATAGCGATGAAGATGTTGTAAATGCTGTTTCAACAGATGAAGACGTTCTTACCTTCATGCTCCAGAATCTCGAAGAAAGTGAATGCGACAACACTGAAGAAGGTATAATGTACGTTGGTAAAAAACTTGCACCAAATCAGACAAAAGATTACCAGAAAAAGCGTGCAGAGTTTGTTCTTGACAATTACCTCCTTCCGCACTTAAATGAGCTGATGCCTGCAGGAATAAAAGAAGAAGATCCCGGATACCAAGCAGCAGTTGAAAGTGTCCGCCTTGCAAAAGCACACTTCCTTGGAAGAATGGGAGAAGCCTGTTTTGATCTTGTCCTTGACAGAAGAAAAATTGATGATAAAGATCACTATTCAAACAAGCGTCTGAAACTTGCCGGGGATTTGATGGAAGATTTATTCCGTATTTCACTGAACAGACTTACACGTGATGTGAAATACCAGCTGGAACGTGCAAGCATGAGACACAGGGATTTGTCAATCAGCACGGCTGTTCGTGCAGATGTTTTAACAGAGAGACTTCTGCATCCTCTTGCAACTGGAAACTGGGTTGGTGGAAGAACCGGTGTTTCACAGTTATTAGACAGAGTTGATCATATGGCAGTTGTATCTCACCTGCGCCGTGTAATATCACCATTGTCCCGTTCACAACCTCACTTTGAGGCCCGTGATCTTCACCCGACACAATGGGGAAGAATATGTCCTTCGGAAACTCCTGAAGGTCCAAATTGTGGTCTTGTTAAAAACTTTGCTCAAATGGTTGAAATCTCAAAAGGAGTTAAAGACGAGCAGGCAATTAACAGAATGCTCTACAACCTTGGTGTGGAAGAACTCAAAAGGGAGGTATTATGAGCTCTAACTTAACAAAAAAATCAAGAGTATTCGTTGACGGAGCACTCATAGGTCTCTGTGATGATCCTGTGGGACTTGTATCCAATGTTCAACGAATGAGAAGAAGAGGAGAATTATCCCCCCAAATCAACATTTCACACAAGAAATATAACGGCGACATTATCATTCACACAGACAGAGGAAGAGCACGCCGTCCGTTAATAATTGTTGAAGGAGGACGCCCACTTCTAACAAACGAAGACATTGCAAGGCTTAAATCCCATGAAATTGATTTCATGGATCTTGTAGCGGAAGGTCTTATTGAATTCATAGATGCCGAGGAAGAGGAAGATCTGTATATCGCAATTAAAGAAGATGATCTGACTCAGGAACATACACATCTTGAAATTGATGCATCTCTCATTCTTGGATTAGGTGCGGCACACGTTCCTTTCCCTGAACACAATGCATCACCACGTGTAACAATGGGTGCAGGTATGATCAAACAGGCACTCGGATTCGGTTCTTCAAATATGAAGTTAAGGCCGGATACACGTGGCCATCTTCTTCACTATGTACAGAAATCACTTGTTCATACACAGACATCCAGAGTTATTGGCTCAGATGACCGTGCAGCCGGACAAAACCTTGTAGTTGCAGTTTTATCTTACGAAGGTTTCAATATTGAAGATTCATTGATCTACAACAAAGCTTCTATTGAAAGAGGGGTAGGCCGCTCCCACTTCTTCAGAACATATGATGGAGAAGAAAGAAGATACCCTGGAGGTCAGGTAGACAAGATCGAAGTTCCTGACGAAGAAGTTTCAGGAGCTCATGGTTCTGAATATTACCAGAATCTTGACAGTGACGGTATTATCAATCCTGAAACAATTGTCAAGGAAAAAGATGTTCTCATCGGTAAAACATCCCCGCCCCGTTTCCTTGAGGAACCAAGCGGAGAACTTATTGCAGTTGAAAAGCGCCGCGACACATCTGTTACAATGAGAAGCAATGAACATGGTATCGTTGACACGGTAATTGTGACAGAGGGTGAGAATTCATCACGCCTTGTAAAGGTAAGAACACGTGATCTCCGTGTACCTGAAGTAGGTGACAAGTTTGCATCCCGTCACGGTCAGAAAGGTGTTGTAGGACTTATTATCCCACAGGAAAATATGCCATTTACCGAAGCCGGTATTGCACCTGATCTGGTTATAAATCCACACGCTATCCCTTCACGTATGACAGTAGGTCACATGCTTGAGATGCTTGGTGGAAAGGTTGGTTCTCTGGAAGGAAGAAGAATCAATGCTACAGCTTTTGGAGGAGAATCCGAAGAAGTCTTGAGAAAATCTTTAAAGGCTCTCGGATTCGCACATAACGGCCGTGAAGTAATGTATGACGGTATCACCGGCAAACAGTTTAAAGCAGATATTTACGTTGGCGTTATCTACTACCAGAAACTTTACCACATGGTATCTTCAAAAATGCATGCCCGTTCACGCGGTCCGGTACAGGTTTTAACACGCCAGCCAACAGAAGGACGTGCACGTGAGGGTGGTCTGAGATTCGGAGAAATGGAACGTGATGTATTAATAGGACACGGTGCTGCAATGGCTCTGAAAGAACGTCTTTTAGATGAATCTGATAAAGTAGAGCAATATGTCTGTGCAAAATGTGGTATGATTGCATTCCTTGACAGAAACCGCAATGTCACCCGTTGTCTTGCCTGTGGAAATGAAACAGACATCTACTCTGTAGAAATGAGTTATGCATTCAAACTTCTCTTGGATGAAATGAAAAGTATGTGCATAGCACCAAGAATGCATCTTGAGGATCAGGTATAATAAAGGGGGCCTAATTAAAAATGACAAGTCCAAAAAGAGTCGGAAAAATAGAGTTTGGATTATTATCACCAAAAGATATCCGTAAAATGAGTGTCCGAAAAATCATCTGGGCAGATACCTATGATGATGACGGCTTCCCCTACCCACAGGGATTAATGGATCTTCATCTTGGTGTAATTGATCCTGGTCTTCGCTGCAAGACATGCGGAAATAAGGCAAGCGAATGTCCGGGTCACTTCGGGCACATTGAACTCGCCAAGCCGGTAATTCATGTAGGATATACAAGACTGATCAGAAAACTTCTGCGTGTTTCATGCAGAGGGTGTGGACATCTTCTTTTAAGTCCGGATGAAGTCAGCAAGGTTCTCGGTCCGGAAGAAGAAAGAAATGAAGATCTGATTTCTGAGAAGGATATCAAGAAAGAGCGTATATGCCCCTATTGTGGGGAACAACAGTTAAAGATCAACTTTGAAAAGCCGACTACATTTTCTGAAGTAATAACTGATGAAAACGGTAAAAAAGTTGAGCACAAACTGACTCCTGCAGATATTCGTGCCCGCCTTGAAAAAATACCTCCGGAAGATCTTCGTTTATTAGGAATAAATCCGGATGTTGCAAGACCGGAATGGACATGCCTGACAGTACTGCCAGTTCCTCCTGTAACAATGCGTCCTTCAATTATCCTTGAAAACGGACAGAGATCAGAAGATGATCTTACTCACAAACTTGTTGATATCATACGTATCAATCAAAGATTCAAGGAGAATCAGGATGCTGGTGCACCTCAATTAATTATTGAGGATTTATGGGAGCTTTTACAGTACCACGTTACAACATACCTGGATAATGAAGTGGCAGGTTGTCCACCGGCTCGCCACAGAAGCGGCAGGCCCCTGAAAACAATTTCACAACGCCTAAAAGGTAAAGACGGACGTTTCCGCGGATCACTCTCCGGTAAGCGTGTTAACTTCTCGGCACGTACTGTCATATCTCCGGATCCAAACCTCTCCATTAATCAGGTAGGTATCCCGCTTGCTATTGCAAATGAGATGAGTGTTCCAATCAGGGTAACTCCGTTTAATATTGATGAAATCAGAGCAATGGTTCTGACAGGACCAAACCGTCCGACTATTGATTCACCTTGCGGTGCAAATTATGCAATAAGGCCGGATGGAAGACGTATGCGTCTTACAGATGCAACAAAAGAAAATGTTGCTGAAATACTTGAGCCCGGATGGACAGTCGACCGACAAATGAGAAACGGTGATGTTGTACTCTTCAACCGTCAGCCTTCACTGCACAGAATGAGTATTATGGCACACCGTATGATCATAATGAACGGGAAGACTTTCCGTTTGAACCCTGCGGTTTGTCCACCATACAACGCGGATTTTGATGGTGATGAAATGAACCTGCACGTCCCACAGACAGAAGAAGCACGTGCGGAAGCAGATCTACTTGCAAATGTTCAGGAAAACATTCTTTCACCACGTTTTGGCGGTCCGATTATTGGAGGTATACACGACCACATTTCAGGTATATTCATACTTACTCACACCATGCGGTGGTTTGACAAAGGTACGGTATTATATCTCCTCCGCTCAAGCCTGCCGGAACATCTACCTGAACCAGGCAAAATAGAAGATGGAAAAGAATACTGGTCTAACAAACAGGTCTTTTCAATGATTCTGCCTGATGATCTAAACATGATGTATCGTGCAAGTTCATGCAGCAACTGTGAAACCTGCAAATATGAAAATTGTGAACGTGACGCTTACGTCAAGATTATTGATGGAAACCTGATATGCGGTACAATTGATAAAAAATCAATAGGTGCTTTTGACGGAACTATCCTTCAGAGAATTATTCGCAGATTCGGACTTCCACGCGGACGCCGGTTTGTTGATGATGTTACCAAACTTTCAATTCGCGGAATCATGAACGACGGGTTCTCATTCGGAATTGATGATGAAGATCTTACAAAGATCGAATACGGTCAGATTGGTGAGGTTCTACAAAATGCTACAGATGATGTAGAGCGTCGCATTAGAATCTACGAAGACGGACAACTTGAACCAATGCCCGGACGTACTCTTGAAGAAACCCTTGAAATGCAGATCATGCAGGTACTTGGAAAAGCCCGTGACCGTACTGGTGATATTGCAGGACGCCACCTTGGTCTTTCAAACAGTGCTGTGGTAATGGCAGTCAGTGGTGCCCGTGGTTCAATGCTTAACCTGACACAGATGGCAGGGTGTATCGGACAGCAGGCAGTACGTGGTGAGCGTATTACACGTGGTTATGAAGGCAGAACACTTCCACACTTCAAGAGAGGAGAACGCGGTGCAGAAGCCCACGGTTTTGTTAAGAACAGTTACAAGAGTGGATTAACACCAACAGAATTCTTCTTCCATGCAATTGGTGGTCGTGAAGGTCTTGTCGATACTGCAGTTCGTACATCACAGAGTGGTTACCTCCAGAGACGTATGATTAACGCTCTCCAGGACTTAAAAGTCGGATATGACAATACAGTCAGAACATCCGGCGGTAAGATTATCCAGTTCAAATATGGTGAAGATTCAACTGATCCTGCCAGGAGCAGTTACGGAGATCCGGTTGATGTCAAGGGAATTGTTGAAAGTGTCCTAAAAGAGGAGGTGTCCTGAAAATGGATCCAGATATGTTAAATCAGATCGAAGAAGCGGAACTCCCTGAAAAAACAAAAAATGATCTTAAAAAATACCTTGGCCCTAAAGACATCTCCAAAAAAGATTTTGATCTTATAATGGAACGTGTCCTGGAAGAATATGACGCAACCCGTGTTGAACCCTGCGAAGCTGTCGGTATCATAGCTGCCCAGTCAATAGGGGAACCGGGTACTCAGATGACAATGCGTACTTTCCACTATGCGGGTGTAGCTGAAATTAACGTAACTCTCGGTCTGCCCCGTTTGATAGAAATCATGGATGCAAGGAAATCTCCAAGCACACCAACAATGACAATCTATCTTGAAGGAGATTACAAAATAAATCGTGACATGGCACGTGAAGTCAGCTGGCAGATTGAAGCCGCGCCTCTCCATGAATTTGGAGATATTACAACTGATATGCTGGAAATGAAAGTTAATGTCCAGCTCAACCGTGAAGTTTGTAAGAAGAGGAAGATATCTGTCGAGGATATTCTCGAGCGTGCTCCACAAAAAATCAAAGATAGAAGCCATTACAGGGATTTCGAAGCAGAACAGGATCCCGACAATGCAAGATTAATCTTTCTTCCAAAGGACAGGGACAGCTATCAAAACCTGTTTATACTGGCAGAACAGGTTAGAAAAGTAATTGTACAGGGTATTGATGACATTGAACGTGTTGTTGTCAGAAAGGAGAGCGGAGAGTATATTCTATATACTGAAGGATCTAACCTTAAGGGTGTATTTGAGGTAGAAGGTGTAGATACTTCCCGTACCCGAACAAACAACATAGCCGAAATTTCCGAGGTTCTGGGTATTGAAGCAGGCAGAAATGCTATCATTGATGAAGCGCTAAGTACACTTCGTGAGCAGGGTATCTCAGTCGACGTTCGTCATATCATGCTGGTTGCCGATATGATGTGCCTTGAAGGAGAAGTCAAACAGATTGGAAGACATGGTATTGCAGGCGAGAAAGAAAGTGTTCTTTCCCGTGCAGCATTTGAAGTCACAGTCAACCACCTTCTTGACGCAGCCATTGCAAACGAAGAAGATATCCTCGAAGGTGTTACCGAGAATGTTATCGTCGGTCAGCCGATACAGCTTGGTACAGGCGATGTAAAGCTTATAGCAAAACCAAAATTAAATTAAAACAAAATTTTAGGAGAATTTCAATGGATTTCGAAACGTCTCTCAGACGCGCAATTAAGTCAGGCTCTGTCGTTATCGGACAGAAAGAAACAAAAGATTGTATTTCAGAGGGAAAAGCACAGATGATTGTTGTTGCAAACAATTGTCCTGAAGAATTTATTTCATATTTAAATGAACAGAATGTATTCACCTACACGTATGATGACTCAAGCAAGGCACTCGGAGTGTCCTGCGGAAGACCACACTTTGTAAGTGCTCTTGCAATCTTAGAAGCAGGAGATTCTGATATCCTCAGCCTAAAGAGGGCATAAGTATATGGGTGAAATCGTCTTAAACGAACAGAGTCTTCAGCTGATGAAGCAATTTGAAGACATTACAGGTGCAGGAAGCCGCGACTGTATTGTTGATGAAAGAAATGAACGCCTCATTTTTGTTATCAATCCAGGGGACATGGGCCGTGCTATTGGAAAGCAGGGTGCAAGCATTAAAAAAGCCTCTGAGGAACTTGGCAAAAAAATTGAAGTTGTTGAATTTTCTAACGATGCAGAGCAATTCATTAAAAACTGCTTCTTACCGGCCCGTGTAATCTCTGTTGAGATTACAGAAAATGAGGAAGGCGAATACATTGCAAATGTTGATGTTGAAGAGGAAGATCGGGGCATTGCTATTGGAAAAGGGGGAAAGAACATTTTCAAGGCAAACAAGCTTGCAGAACGCCAGCACGACATAGTAAATGTTCAGATAATTACAGAAGAAACTCTTTAATTATCTTTTTAGTATAAATAATTAATCATGATATTTATTGAAGACTGAATTATAGTCCGCTTTTTTCGCGCATCCCAAATTTAAAATTATATCAGGACATTTTTAACCATATTGACTGATTAAATCCATTCTGAGCACATAAACAATAAATAACGCTATTTTGCAGAACAAATTCAATTCTTTGTGATTATTCACGAATATGTTAAATTGTAAATGATAAATAGTGTTAAACCCGAATATTAGAATCAGAGGGATATATGTGGACATACTAATCTTTTTAATCCTCTTTCCACTTATTGCAGCACTTCTTATGCTAGTGCTTCCTAATGGTGGATTGAGAGATTCAATCGTTAAAATATCAGCGGTTGTTACAGCAGTTGCTTCATTATATCTGTTTGTCACCACATATGGGAATGGTTTATCATTTTATACCATTGGCTCAGAACTGACAGGCACTTTAATGATTGCAATTGAAGTTGCAATCGCACTGTTCATCATTGGAATAAGTGTTAAATTCAAACACTATCTGATTGCGGTACTCGTGGCAATTCAGACAGCAGCTATCCTTTATGCTGAAAATTTTGCCGTATCACATGCAGCATTATCACAGGAACTCTTTTTAGATGAATTTTCAGTGATAATGGCACTGATTATAGGCATTATTGGAAGTTTAATCTGTGTTTACGCTGTCGGATATATGAAAAGCTATCAGGACCACCACAAAGAAATCAAAGACAGAAGGCCTTTGTTTTTCTTCCTGATGTTCCTGTTCCTTTCTGCAATGTTTGGAATAGTATTCTCAAATCACATTGTATGGCTGTTCCTGTTCTGGGAAATTACAACTCTTTGTTCGTTCCTTTTAATCGGATATGCAAGAGACGAAATTGCCTGGAAAAACGCATTCTGGGCCCTTTTGTTGAATACTCTTGGAGGAGTTGCATTTGCATTTTCGATAATGTTTATACTGTTGTTCTCAGGAAATGCTGAATATATATATCTGAATAACCTGATTGCAGCAGGCCCTGCAGTTGCACTAATACCTGCAGCTCTGATAGGTTTTGCAGGACTTACTAAATCAGCACAGATGCCTTTTTCATCATGGCTTGTCGGGGCTATGATTGCACCAACACCGGTATCTGCACTTCTCCATTCAAGCACAATGGTAAAAGCAGGTGTTTATGTGATTGTCAGATTTGCTCCAGTTTTTGAAGGAAATCTTATAGGAATCATGATCTCACTTGTTGGAGCATTCACATTCCTTTTCGCATCCGCAATAGCAATCAGTCAGAGCAATGCCAAGAAAGTTCTGGCTTATTCTACAATTGCAAACCTCGGACTTGTTGTGGCATGTGCAGGAATAGGCACCCAGGAAGCTGTCTGGGCAGCGATACTTCTGATAATATTCCATGCAGTTGCAAAGTCACTATTATTCCTGTCAGTAGGTTCGGTTGAACACAAAAAACACTCAAGGGATATTGAGGATATGTCCGGCCTTATTGCAACAATGCCAAAGATCGCAACAATGATGCTTATAGGAATTGCCGGAATGTTTCTCGCACCATTTGGAATGCTCATATCAAAATGGGCAACAATTCACGCATTTGTAAATGCTCTTCCGCCTTTTGGAATGCTGCTTGTGGCAATAATAGCCTATGGAAGTGGAATAACAGTGTTCTTCTGGGCAAAGTGGATGGGAAAACTAATAGAAGTCAGGACAAAATCAGAGCCTCTCAAAAAAGAGGCATCCGGACAGGAAATGACTGCTATTTATGCACTGGGAGGACTTACTGTAATTACCTGCCTGTTCTTCCCACTTATCTCAAGTGAATTAATTGAACCATACCTTGGAGAAGTATATGGAACGGCTTCTCATCTTTTAAGCCTGAACAATATGATCATAATGATAATGATGCTCGTATTGATCGTGCTTCTGCCTCTTTCACTGTTGCACTTTGGAAAGGGAAGAACAATAAAGCAGCAGTACATGTGTGCCAGGCCAACAGGGGCTGACATGTCATTTAGCGGTAGCATGGGAATAAAGAAGGATCTGGAAATGTCCAACTACTACCTGGAAGAATATTTTGGTGAAGAAAAAATCGCAAAAGCAGGTAACCTTTTAACAATAATTATCATTGCAATTTTGTTTATACTGGCTGCAATGATTCTTTCCGGGATGGTGATGTTCATATGAATATTATAGAGAATATTCCCGTATATCAACTGGCAGGCGCAATATTATTTGTGATACTTGCTCCCTTTATAGGAGCTGTAATCACAGGAATTGACCGTAAAATCACAGCCAGAATGCAGGGAAGAGTCGGACCACCGGTTCTTCAGCCACTTTATGATATATTCAAGCTGTTTGAAAAGGAAAATATTGTTGTTCATGAGTCACAGAATTTCTGGATATTCAGCTACCTGATATTCATAATTGTAACAGGTGTTTTATTCTTTGCAGGAAGCGACATCCTGCTGGTAATATTTGCACTGACTCTTGCTCATGTATTTCTTGTACTTGGAGCATATTCAACGGGTTCTCCATATGCCCACGTAGGTGCAGAAAGAGAACTTATTCAGTTAATGGCATTTGAACCGATTATCATAATCGCTGCAATCGGTTTTTATGAAATTACAAAAACATTTGACACCCTGGGAATCCTGCAAAACAGTGTTGCTCCGATTATTCTGATGCCTGGGATATTCATAGGAATGGTCTATGTTTTCACAATAAAACTTAGAAAATCACCATTTGACCTTTCAACTTCACACCATGCTCACCAGGAACTTGTAAAAGGTCTTACCACAGAATTTTCGGGTTCAACACTTGGGATGACTGAAATAGCACATCTTTACGAACTTGTATTTCTGCTGGGATTCCTGTTCCTGTTCTTTGGAATGGCAGCTCCGGTAATTGGATTGATCGCACTAATTGTAGTCTATTTCCTTGAACTTTTAGTGGACAATGCAACTGCAAGAATCAAATGGCAGTTATTGTTGAAAAGCTGCTGGATAATAACAGCAGTGTTTGGAGTCGTAAATCTTATGGCACTTTATTTCATTTAGAGGAGGTTAAAAAATCATGTCATATCTAAAAAAATCCCCATGGATAATACACTATGATGCCTCAAGCTGCAACGGTTGTGATATTGAGGTTTTAGCCTGCCTGACACCCCTATATGACGTTGAGCGTTTTGGAATCCTGAATACAGGAAATCCCAAACATGCCGATGTATTTGTTGTGACCGGCGGGGTTAACGAACAAAACAGACAGGTCATAAAAAACATTTATGACCAGATGCCAAAACCAAATGTTGTTGTAGCCATAGGCATATGTGCATCATCAGGAGGAGTTTTCCGCCAGTGCTACAACATTGCAGGAGGCATCAATGAACTCATACCTGTTGATGTTTATGTTCCGGGATGTGCAGCAAGGCCTGAATCAATTATTGACGGAATTGTAAAAGCACTTGATGTACTTGAGAAAAAACGTGAAGCATACAAAACCGGAGGTGAACAGAAATGACTATTGAAGATCAAAAGATAACCGAAATCAAACCGGAAGATCTCATTTCCAATGTCAGGGATATGCATGGAAATGGTTTTCGTCTTGTTCAAATCGGATGCGGGAAGTATGATGAAACATTTGAGATTAACTACTCCTTCGAAAAAGATTACAAATTTGAAAACCTGAGAATCTCAATCACCGAAGGCATTGAAATCCCAAGCGTATCAGATATTTACTGGGGAGCATTCATTTATGAAAACGAGATGCACGATCTCTACGGAGTAAATGTTAAAGGGATTAATCTCGATTTCAAAGGAAATCTCATTAAAACAAGCATTAAAAATCCGTTTAATGTCAAAGTAACAAAGACAGATAAAAAAAATAATGCTGAAAGCAAAAAGGAGGAGAACTGATTTATGTCCAGAAGAGTAGTGGTTCCTTTCGGGCCCCAGCACCCTGTCCTCCCTGAGCCAATACACCTCGATCTTGTCCTGGAAGATGAACATGTCGTTGAGGCAATACCATCAATAGGATACGTTCACAGGGGCCTTGAAAAACTCGTTGAAATCCGCGAATATAAGGATTATGTCTTTATTGCAGAACGCATCTGTGGAATTTGTAGCTTCATACACAGTCTTGCGTATTGTCAGGGTATTGAAAATATAATGGATGTTGATGTTCCGCCAAGAGCACATTATCTTAGAACCATCTGGTCCGAGTATTCAAGAATGCACAGCCATCTTCTCTGGATGGGGCTCTTTGCAGATTCAATGGGATTCGAAAATCTCTTTATGAACTCGTGGAGACTCCGTGAAAAGGTTCTGGATGCAATGGAAGAGACCACAGGCGGACGCGTTATTCAGAGTTCATGCAAGGTCGGCGGTGTCAGAAAGGATATTTCAGATTCCAAATTAAAAGAGATGATTTTAGACCTTGAAAAAATGGCACCTGAAATTGAGGAACTCAATAATGTCTTCTTTGATGAAAGTACTGTAAAACACAGAACCAAAGGTATAGGTATGCTTTCAAAAGAAGAAGCATACGATCTGGGTGCAGTCGGTCCTACCGCAAGGGGCAGTGGCATTGCAATCGATATAAGAGATACAGGATATGCGGCATACGGTGATCTTGACTTTAAGCCGGTAACTGAAAATGGCTGTGACTGTTACTCAAGATGTATGGTTCGTGCAAAAGAAGTTCTTCAGTCTATAGATCTAATTAAGCAGGCAGCAGAAAACATACCGTCAGGAGACATTGAAATAAAGGTTAAGGGAAATCCGGATGGTGAATACTTCTCACGCGTTGAACAGCCACGTGGAGAGTGTGTCCATTACATTAAAGGCAACGGGAAAAAGTTTATCCAGAGAGAAAGGGTCAGAACACCGACGCTTACAAACATACCTCCTCTTGTAAAGATGCTTGCAGGCTGCGAAATGGCAGATGTACCTGTCATTGTTCTTTCAATAGATCCTTGTATCGGGTGTGCGGAGAGGTGATTTAAATGGGATTATTTTCTATTACAAAAACAATCTTCAAAACCCTTGCAAGGGGACCCTCAACAATCCGTTACCCGTTTGAACCAGCAAAAAAATTTGAGGCTACAAGAGGTCAGATTGAAATTAGAATGGAAGACTGTATATTTTGTGGTCTTTGCAGCAGACATTGTCCGTCAGATTGTATTGAATTTTCTAAAAACGACAGAACCTGGCAGATTAACAGGTTCAGATGCATATCATGTAATTCCTGCGTGGAAGCATGCCCGAAAAACTGTCTTTCAATGACAAACCAGTACCATGCTCCGGTCACTGAAGGCCCGGCAATTGACCGTTTTACTGCACCACCGGTAGCAGAAGAGAAATTTACAGAATAATAATAATAATAATAATAATATACTATATTATTTTTTTATGCTTTGTGCCTGATGAGCCAGCCCTAGATGAAGTAAATTAACCAGATATCATTCTCAGACAAAAATTTACCACATTATAGAAATTAATATCTAACCAGATATGTATTACTGGAAAATAAATACCCACAAGTACAATTCTGCAAATAATTGGCTTTTATATCAGATTCCCTGATTTTGATTAATCCCTGAAATCAAGACCCGTGTACTTTTGTGCAAGGATTAAAATTTCTTCAGACCACCCCTCAACTCCAGTACCTGGTAAAGGCCTTCCTTCAGGCATCATATTGACCGGTACATATTCAGATCCACCAAGCACCTCTGCAATGCTTCTCCTGGTACATCTGTCATCCCATCCACCCATGCAATAAAACTGAATACTATTTTTAAGATTATTGTTCTCTTCAAGTTCTGATCTGTATTTCTTGAGAAACGGGCATTTCTCATAGTTCACACAAACAGACATACTGCCTGATTACAACTAATTCATGATAAATTTTTCCCGTATGATAATCCCGAAACTTTTTCTACATATAAATCAGGATTAAATTTCCTTTTAAGACCATTTTCATTCATATATCTGATCTTTCCAAAAACAGGTCTTTCCATCCAGGCCCTGTCATGCTTTCCAAAACACCATGCAATTCCCGCATAACTATTTGGATCACGACCGTCAAGAGAATATTTGTTGTTAAGATAAAGTGCAGTTTCAAAAGCTTCGATTGGATTTTTTGACCATTCGAGTATTTTTTTCCCCCAGTACATTCTCATATATCCATGCATTTTCCCTGATATCTTAAGTTCATCGTTGGAAGCATTCCAGTATTTATCATGGGTTTTGGATCTTTCGAAATCCTCCGGGGTATACAGATACTCCCTTATGTCAAACCGGTGTTCCAGAAGTGTTTTTTTGCACCATTCCGGAAGGCAGTTAAAATTATTATAGTCCGGATTGTAACTGACAAAATTAACTGCAAGTTCTCTTCTTACAATCAGTTGTTCAAGATAATCATGATAGTCCAAATATCCGGAATTCACCACTTCAATTGCAATCTCAACCGGAGATATATGGCCAAAGTGAAGATAGGGACTCATATTTGACAAGCAGTCATATTCAGGGTTGTTTCTAAAATCATTATACCCTGCAAGCTTTTTTTTGATGAACACGTCAAGGTGCTTTTTAGCCTCCAAATAACCTCCTTTAAAAAAGGGAGAGGGAGGGACACTACCATCAGGGCTTTGTGAATTTAAAATTTCTTTTATATCAATCTGATCAAAATACATTTTTGGAATATTAATTTTCAGGTTATCTCTTTTTGGATTTTCTTTTTTTGGTTTTAGAAGATATTGGGAGATCTGAGGTGAAATCTTACGTCTTATTGTTGCGGCAGACCACTCTTCCTTAAAAGATGCTTTTGACACAGGAACCACAACATTTGATTCTGCTAAAATTACTGGGCATTGTGATTTTTTTGCCGTTTCATCATACCATTCCTTATGAATACTGAGGTAACCATAATCAGCTATCATTACAGCCGCTTTTTTTGACAGCCTGATCGCACCATGAGGCGGGGATTCACAACTAAAATATACAAAACAGCCACGATTTTTAAGTTCTTTTGCTGTTTCCTTTAGTCCTTCCAGCATAAACTGAAAATGTCTGAGGTTTGATTCAGGAAAATTCCTGTAAATTCCAAAATAAACAACCAAAGGAAGATTCATTTTGTTTGCTGTAAGTGCCGAATATTCAAGTGCATGATTATATTCGGATCTGACTGAAGCATTCATCCAGTAAAGAACATAATCACCTGATTTAACAGTCCTGTCATTCAACAAAGTTATCCTGTTTTCAAACTCCACTTCATCCCCAGCATAAATCATAAAAATCCTTTGTAGACTTTAAAGATAATAAATTAATTTCCTAAATGACAGGAAGTAAAAATTGATAAAATTAAAAAAATGATTAACCAAAAAGGCCTCCAAGAAGACCTTTATTGTTCAGTTCGTCCTGAGCCATCAGACGGAGCCTGTTCTGTTCTTTTTCAAGAGCAGTTATTTGTTCCTGAAGCATTAGTCTTAATTCATCATCACAGTCACACTCACTGATAAGCTGATTAAGGTTTTCTATTCTCTGCTGGTTTTGCTCTATGTTTCTCAGGATTTCACCTGATGCATCCTTATCCCCCCCAAAGAAAAAATAAGAGAGTGCATCCCTGTTTTGAATTCTTTCTTCAGCAGAATATGTGTTCTTTACGGAGTTGTTATATTCCTTTGCAATTGCCGATATCTGCGATCCGATTCCCCCATCAATATCTTCTGCCATAAGGAGTGTGTGGACTGCCACACGGATCTGGTTTTGATTTTTCAGTTTGCTCTGTTCCTTTACGGAGAGATTGGCATGTTCCATTAAAATCTCCTGCTGCTTCAGGCGAATTCTCTCCTTTACTTCAACCTGTTTTCCAGAAGTGTTCTGAGGCCTGTTTTGTGTTTCCACTTCTTTTGGAGTTTTTAAAGAATCATTCTGGAATTTCTGCATCTGTGAATCAGGTGAGAGTCCCGGACTTTCATTCATTTTTCCGGCCTGTGTTACCGGTTTTTCTGTTTTTACCGGTTTGTCCCCGGCAGGAACATTTTTGTTATCTTTACTGTTGTCAGTCTGGGCACCCATTACAGCCGGAGATGCAAAAAACATCAGAACTGTGAGTACCACCATAAGCTTCATCATTTTTCTCATAACATCACCCATCAAAATTAATCCATTAGATGTCGGGATTGTATTAAAAGATATTTCAATTTAATTTGAATTTTATTAAGATATATAATGTTTATATGTTATTGGTTATATCCAAAACTACTACATATATAATTTTGAGACAATATCACTTCAGGAAACTGATCTCCAATCAACCATAAAAAATAGATTTTTCAAGAATATTAAAATATGAGGTCTTAAAAAGACTAAATATTATTTATTTAACATTTTTTCATGAAGAAGCAACTGAATTTTATGGATGAATAAATTATTCATTAAAAATCGCAAAATTAGAACTTATAATGCCTCAACCCGGATTTGAACCGGGGACAACCAGATCTTCAGTCTGGCGCTCTCCCAGGCTGAGCTATTGAGGCACTCATCTGTTATCAGTTGAGCAAATAGAATAGGACATTCTAATTAATAAATGATTTGATTTGCAACCCCCATTTTAGAAGTAAAATCGACAGACTCAAATATGACCTTTTTGAAAACCGGGAATAGTCACTAGATCGTATGTCAAAAAAGCAATTATGCGCAGACCAGATGTCAAAAAAGCTAATGCAAAAAGTGCCCACCATTTATTATTGCAGGCAGTCGATTAATTGTACAGGAAAAATAATGGGTAAAAATAATCATAAAAAAAACAATGACAACTCAGGCTTCATCAAAGCATTGAACGAAAGAAGCACAAATATTGTTCATTTAACCCATAACGATCTGGACGCAGTCGGTAGTGATGCAATTCACAGATTAAAACATGATAAAATATTCACAGTATGGGCATCAGTGGGACGGTTTATATCTATTTTTAAGACAATAGCGGAATGCCCAGGAAACGGGAATATGTTAAGTATCTCTGATCTTGGCTATCAGGACGGGGCAATTGAAGCAGTAAAAATTGCAAAAGAAAACGGCTGGAAGATAGAATGGCGTGATCACCACAGATGGACGGATGAAGAAAAAAAATCTATTGAAGAAAACATTGAATACCTCAATATAAATACTGAAGTGTGCGCAACAGGAATTGTATTCCGTGACCTTATGCCCGATGACGAGTGGTCAAAGGAGATCGCAAGAGTCGTCTGCGATTATGATCTCTGGCACCATAAAGAACCCCTCTCAAAAGTCCTTGGCGAGGTCTGCACAAAAAGGAGAAATCTTGACATTGTCAGGGACTGTCTTTTAAGTGGCAGTTTTACAAACCGGGAAATTGATCAGATATACAAAAAGATATACGAAGAAAAGAACACCGCCATAAAAAAGAGTCTGAGCCATACAAAAATCCTTGAAGGGAAATACAAAGTTGCATTTGCTCCGCTTTACGGTTACCCGAGTGAAACCGCACATGCAATAAGAGATGAGATGAAAACTGACATTGAAGTAATAGTCTCTGACAATGGAAAGTTTTCAATACGCTCTGTCCCGCCGATAAGCCATCTTATCGCAAAAAAGTTCGGCGGAGGAGGGCACCCGCCCGCTGCCGGAGGTTCTTTTAAGTTCTCATTTACAGACAAAATGGCATTTTTGATCTTAAAGAAAAACAGGCATTATAAGAAATTATTTGACGTTTCTGAAAAAATAAAGGCTGAATAAAGTATCAGACCATCAAAAATGCATTTTCTTTTAGATCTTTCCAGTAAGAACCGGGGCATTTACAGCAATACCCGCCCATAAAAATGTTGTCAGGGTCAAAATGATTCATGCATAAATCAAAATCACTGATATTTCCATCAACGACAATTACGTTTTTCACATCATATTCATTCAGAATTTCAAACAATACAGGAATTTTTTTGGAATAAACCGCGATATTGTCCTGAACACTAAGTATTGACTTCATTACTGAAGAACTCCCTTCAGGAGAAAAGTAAAATATCTTATTATGTGGAAGATCATCAAGCTCGGTTGAATCAAAACGGTCTGAAATGAGGACATGCTTTTTAATTCCTGCATCGCGCTGCTCCCTCATCATTTTGGAATAAACTTCTGACAATGCACCAATGAAATCTCCCCTGTTATTGAAATACGAATCCTCAATCATAAGGCCGGACGGGGGAGGCATGGCAACAGAAATTCCCTTTGAAATGCGGGAAACTCTTTTTGCATCTTCTTTCATCAGTTCACATTCAGGATATGGCTCGGAGTTGAGAAAACCTGATTTGATACCCGCTATTGATTCAAGAACACGTTTTTTGTAAAATAATCCGCCAGAACACGGCTTATCCGCAAATCCCTTCTGAACTCTTGCAAGACATTCCATCTGATACGAGAGAAGATCACAGGAAACTCCGATTTGCTTTTTTGCCCATTGAGCAAGCTTTGATGGTTCCACGTTTTTTACATCATCAGCCCCAAAGGATAACAGATCTATATTTTGCCGTTTTTTCATCCGATATTATGTATTTATACTCTTTAAAAGCTAAAAACATAAGCATGAGTGATACGCCGCTACTAGTGACATGTGGACTACCGTACACAAACGGTCCATGTCACATAGGTCATTTACGCACTTACATACCAGCAGATTTCTTCGTCCGCTATTTAAGGCACTGCGGAGAAGAAGTTGTATTTGTCTGCGGTTCGGACAATCACGGGACACCAATTGTTATCAGCGCTGAATCAGAAGGCATTACACCCCGGGAAATGTCAGAGCGTTACAACGATCATTTCGACAATACCTTCAAAAGAATGGAAATTGAATTTGACCGCTTTGGAATGACTGATGATCCGGCCAACCACAAAAGAACAAAAGAAATTGTCCAGAAATTAATAAATAATGGATATATCTATAAAAAGGTCATCAGCCAGAGCTACTGCCCTGCCTGCAAAATGTTTCTGCCGGACAGATACGTAGAAGGTATATGCCCCCATTGTGGTGAAAAAGCAAGAGGAGACGAATGTGACCAGGGATGCGGAAAACACCTTGAACCCGGAGAAATAAAAGATCCAATATGCAAAGTATGCGGGGGCAAAGCAAAACTTCGGGATCAGGAGCATTATTTCTTCAAGCTAAGTGAATTCAGCCAGTTTCTCGAAGAGTTTCTTCCAAACCTGAAGGGAACATCAAACGCCAGAAACTATGCAGCAGGATGGATTAAAGAAGGTCTTCATGACTGGTGTATCACAAGAACACTCGACTGGGGAGTCAAATTTCCAGGAAATGATGACCTTGTTGTATATGTCTGGGTTGATGCACCAATCGGGTACATGGCATTCACTGAAGAATGGGCAGAGAAAACAGGAGGAAACTGGGAACAGTTCTGGAAAGGTGACTCTCCTATTATCCATTTCATCGGACAGGATATTATTTACCACCACTGTGTTTTCTGGCCTGCAATCCTAAAAGGCTCAGGCTATTCAACGCCAAAAGCAGTTGTTGCAAGCGGAATGGTCAAAATAGATGATAAGACCTTCTCTAAAAGCAGAGGATATGTTGTATGGACAAATGAAGATTATCTGGATCTCGGTCTCCCTGCAGATTATCTGCGCTACTATCTCCTCTCATACACAAGCCACACTAAAGAGCTTAATTTCTCGTGGAAAGAGTTTCAGACAAGGGTCAACAACGAACTCGTCGATACCGTCGGAAACTTCTTTTACAGAACGCTCCATTTCACATCAAAAAAGCTGGGAGGCATCCCGGAACTTGAAGCAGAGCCTGAAATTATTGCAAAGATTGAAAAGACAATAGAAGAGGTTGAAACAGCTGTTAGAGAATACGAATTTAAATCCGCTGTTGAATCGGTAATGGCACTTGCGTCATATGGTAATTCTTACATTCAGACAAATGCCCCGTGGAAACTGATAAAGGAAGATGAGAATTCTGCAAAGCAGGTACTAAGAAACTGTGTCCAGCTTGTAAAGGCACTAACAATTCTTCTGGATCCTGTTATACCCGAAAAAGCACAGGAATCATGGGAACTTCTGGGTTACACAGACAGTGTAAAAGAACATCCCATAAAAGATGCTTTAGAGGGATTTGATTTCTCAGAACTTCCAAAACCAAAGATCATGTTCGAAAAAATTGAAGATGAAAAGATTGAAGCATACGAAATAACACTCAATAAAAGAATAGAAGAAGCAGTTAAAAAGGAACAGAAAAACAAAGAGGAAGATAACATGATAACTATTGACGAATTTGCAAACGTAGAGCTTAAAATAGCAAAAGTGATTGAAGCTGAACAAATTGAAGGATCAAAAAAACTCCTTAAAATTCAGGTTGATCTTGGTGATGAAAAAAGACAGATTGTATCAGGAATCGCGCAAAACTACACTCCTGAAGAATTAAAAGACATGAGTGTTGTTGTTGTGACAAACTTAAAACCTGCAAAACTCTTTGGTGTCGAATCAAATGGAATGATACTTGCAGCCGGAGAAAAGGCCGCGCTTCTAACAACAATAAAGGATGTATTGCCGGGAACAAAAGTTCTCTAAAATCCTTTAAACATTAAAAATGGTTTTTTCAACATTTAATCAACCGAAATGAAATAAAATTAAATTTTTATAAATATTCTCATTTTTAAAAGAATTAAACTCAAGAAAACAGGATATTCAAAATATTGCACTAAAATTAACTATTTTAAACTAAATCAAACAAAGGATTTCAATAATCTTTAAAAATGAAACGGACCTGGAGGGATTCGAACCCCCGACATCCGGGTTAGAAGCCCGGCGCTATATCCTGGCTAAGCCACAGATCCTCACAAATATTGTGCTCTATAACATTGGCGCTCCATGTTATTAATCCTTATGAAATTATCTTAAAAATATTGATTTATATTTATCCTGCATGGAACACTGATGACTTGACTATCTCAACCTGAGTTGGTTTTGCCCATTCTTTTCCATCAATATTTCTGGCAATTGTTTTGTCAACATATTTAACCTTAAGGCGAACCGACATCCTTTCACGCTCTTCATAATAATATGGATTGATATACTCAACCATTCTCTTCATATTGATAGTAATGCACATAACATCAACAATTATTCCATGGTCACCCGGATAGAGATCATCAAGATCGACTTCTGTCATAAATATATGATCACCGGGGAGCACATCTGTAAGAGTAATTATGTTATGGGCACTCTGAAGCTCGATTGTTCTCGGCTTCCCTTTTTTAAGTTCAGACAAAACATTAGGAGAAATTCCTGTAATAGCTGCGATTTTCATGATTATCACCCATACATTGGCAGATGCTCTTTCTTCGGATGCTGCTGCTCTTTCTCTGTTTCCCTCACCTGTTCTACCATCTTCTGCATAGAAGATTCAATCTCCTCTGCCTGCTCACTAAGTGCTTCCACTTCAACACCAAATTTGTAAAGAGAATTCAATACTTCCAGTATAGATACTGCAGAACGGGGATCAGGTGTATTTACTGTTTCGCCCAGAAGTCCGATTGCAGGTATACCTGAAGCCTTACACTCAGTCAGAATGCTGCCGGGCATACCAGATATACTGCCCATAGGCAAAATCTCAGTATCTTTTATTTTTTCCAGATGAACCTGCTCGGAGGCGACACCAAAAACACGCTTTTCAGGAGTATTGGTTACAATACCTGCAACAACGACAATCTCTTTTAGATTAAATCCTTTAAGCCAGGAAATTATTCCGTTTGTAACTTCATAACATATTGTAGGATGTATAGGTATGTCAGATACAAAAGCAACAAATGAATCTTTCCTGTAAATTCGAATTGGTGCATTAATGACTCCGTCAACCATCATTGCAATCGGAGGGAAATACTTACTGGTAATGCTGCCGACAAATTCAAAATCAGCATTGTCAACAAGATATTGTATTGAAATACTACCTACAAGACCACTTCCCGGAAAACCCACCAAAGCTATGACTTCATCAGCTCCGGCCATTTCGGAAACAATTTTTATATCATCCACGATAAAACACCTTTAACTCTGACTATAAGATACCAATATACAACCACATTTATACAACTATCGGTCAGCGATGATTAACTTAAAATTAGCCATAATGAAAATTTTTCCAAAAAGGATTAATGTAAAACATGTTATAATAGTAAGCATGCAGGAATATCAAATCAAAAGAGGATTTAAAACAGGCTTAATGCAGAGAATGACAGACGGCCTTGAGAAATATTTTGAAGAAAAACCTGAAGAAAAAAATGGTCATTACATAATCAGTTTTGGTTCCTTTAAAAATCTTGATGCCTCACTTAACGAGAAAGGGAATCTCCTCATAATTGATACCGAATCAGACAGTGAAATTTATGATAAATACCCGGAAGATGAAGCAGACAAAATTGTAATGGACACAAATTCAAGATATAGAAAATACCTTGAATATGTTACCGGATATAATACAAAAGAGAGAAAAAAGAAGGCAGCAGACAAAGTAAAAAATAATAAATAAATATTTTTTCTGTGACTTAAGTAATATTATTTTAGAACAGAACTTTTTCAAATTTTATAATTTATTCTTAAAAACTCGATTTCAGATTAAAATTAAAAATATATTTGTTTTGTTTATTCTATTACAATTGCCGGCTTGAAAGGTAAGGCCATCTTTGCTTTTGGATGAGCATTGCCCTCTGCAGAAACAATTGTTACAGGAAGTCCTAATTCACGCTCAATGAAATCTTTTGCGGACTCAAATACAGAGGTTTCATCAATACCCAATCCGGATATCCTGCTGACAAGTTCCGGCGGGAGACGGTGGATGAGATTTGTAATCTGCTTTGCAGCATCAGTGGCTTCCTTACCACGTTTTTTCATCTCTTCATCCTTCATAATGACTGACATAACCTTCTTCTTGTCTTGCGCAGTAGCAATTGTGTTAAACACATTGTACTTCCATGCAGGAGATACAAACAGAGTTATTCCGGAAGGCTCAATCTGAATCAGTTTTAAAATTGATTCCACATCTTCGACTGTCCTTGTTAAAAGCTCCTCCGCAAGTTCAACAGGAATGTTGATCTTCTTCTCATCCGGCACAGGCCACTCTGAAAAGGCAACATCTCCAATCTCCCCTGTCTCCTCCCATAGTTTCTGAGATGTAAATGGAATAAAGGGAGCCAGCAGACGAATCCATGCCCCGCTTATCTCATTTAATGCTGAAGAAACACGGACATTTTCCGGAAGACGACGGCGGTACCATTTCAGGTCAGATTCAATTCCAAAGTAAGCCTCCTGAAGAGCCTGCCTTGTCTGGAAAGAGTTCATTGCACCTGTGGCATTTGCTATTCTTTCCTGCATACGTGACAATAGCCAGGTATCAATAGGATAGCTGCCTTTTGCATCAATTCCTTCATGGATAGTATTCCAGAAACGTTCTATCTGCTTCTTTGTTGATGAGACAAGTTCACGTCTCCAGTCAAAGTCCTGCCATGGCTCAGCACTTCCAACGAGGAACATACGTACTGTGTCAGCCCCTACATCATTGATCGCATCTTCCAAAAGAATTACATTACCTTTTGATGATGACATCTTTGCGCCTTCCAAAAGACCCATTCCAAAGACAACCATCCCCTTTGGCTGAAGTTCTTCAGGGAATAGAGCCTTGTGATGGAACAACTGGAATGTCAGGTGATTTGATATGAGATCTTTTGCCGAGAACCTGAAATCGTACGGATACCAGTAAAGGAATTCTGATCTTAAATCTTCAACTTCCTCTTTAGAAAGCGGCAGTTCTTCAGGCGAGCCCTTACCAAGGAATATATAATCAAAAACCTCCGGAGTCAGTTTCTCTGCGTCTATTTTCACAAGCTTGTGTGCAATTGTGTAAAAAGACATATAAATTGTTGAATCCGAAAGTGGTTCCACAAGCCAGTTTTTATCCCAGGGAAGATGAGTACCAAGACCAATTCTTCTTGTGCATGCCCAGTCCTTTAGCCAGTCAACTGTTCTGTCAAATTCGGCACGGACTTCAGGAGGAACGAGGTTGAGCTTATCGATCTGATCATGAACCTGCTGTTTCCACTCAGGATCACTATATTGAAGGAACCACTGGTCTTTTAAAATTCTTACAAAGACACGGCTGCCACAGCGGCAGACAATATCCCTTGTATCAAAGTCATACATGACAAGGGAGCCGTGCTGTTCAAGCATAATTGCAGAGAACTCCTCACGTGCAATCTTTACAGGCTTACCGCCGTATTGTGGAAGCATACGTCCGCTTGAAAATTCAGCACTGTATATCTCCTGCGTGAGTGTTTCCATCCCGGGATCATTCTGATCTTTAATTCCGGACTTTTCAACAGCATCCTGTGCAGGGAACTGCCCGTAACCTGAAACATTAATCAAAGATACAAGCTTTATTTCTGTGTATTTGCCGGTTTCCTGAAGATCACGAAGTGCAATATAATCAAATGGCGCATGAGCAGGAACACTCATAACAATTCCTGTTGCCATATCAGGATCAACAAATGTTGCGGGTAATATTGGAACTTCTCCACAGAAAGGATGCGAAACTGTCTGATCAATTAACTCAGTTCCCGGTAATTCTCCGTCATAAACAACTTCATGATCCTGAAGTGATATTTTAGCTGCAGCTTCCGGAGAGAGAATCCATTTCTGGCCATCAACACGTACCTTTTTGTATGTCACATCAGGGTTTACCCACAGATTTGTAACACCATATGTTGTTTCAGGACGGAGTGTAGCACAGGGCACTTTGTATTCGTTCCAGTTAAACATTACAAGAACATACTTTACAATCTCTGCTTTCTCCCCTTCCAGAAGATCATGGTCACCAACAGGATTGTCACACTGCGGGCAGTATTTTACAGGATGTGCCCCGCGTATGACATGATTCTGCTCCATCAGGTGAAGATACTGCCACTCAATGAATTTGCTGTACTGAGGATAGACTGTTGTAAATCTGCGTCTCCAGTCAATTGAGAGACCACATGAGCGCATAATACGTTCATATTCACCGCTGAAATACCTTACAATCTGGTCAGGTTCAATAAAGGTATCAAGGACATCCTGAGGTACACGGTATAGATCACGATAAAGTTTTATTGTCTTCTCATCGCCGTTTGCAATTCTCTTTGAAATGCCAATTACCGGAGAACCTGTAACATGAAAAGCCATAGGGAAGAGAACATGTTTTCCCCTCATCCTCCAGTAGCGTGCAATAACATCAGGAACAATATAGGTTCTTCCATGTCCCACATGCATTGCCCCGCTTGGATACGGATAAGCAACATTCAGATAAAATTTTTCAGCTTCACCGGGATCTGCTTCAAAACTATGTGTCCATGCTTCACGGTATTCGGTTTCGTATTCTTTCATATCAAATGTACTCAAATTTGATCACTTCCGTAAACTGATAAATTTTCAAAAAAAAATAAATGAATTATACTGGTCTGAGTCTGATTTCTTCCCCGTCATTACAACGTCGGATCATTTCCATTGCTATGCTATTATTCTTTGACATGTGTATCTCACCCTGATCATTCACTGTAGCAGTGAAAAGATACTCCTTTCCGCCAAAGACATCAACAATTTTACCACGGTATTCGCGGGCAAAAATTGAGAGATATTTCTTGTCCACTTTTATCTCTATACCATTACCGCCGGACTTTGGAGGCACCTCCGGTTCGGGAATTTCCTTCTCCTCTTTACTTTCAGGTGTAACAGGCAGTTCACTTCTTGGGCGAATATCAATACCGATACTAAGTTTATTGACAATAGAAGCGACATTCTTGCCTCCTTTACCAATTGCTGCAGGAACGTCCTTATCGTCAATAAATACAACAGCCTTATTCTCGTTTTGCATCCTCACTTCAACAGGTCCGTCAGTAAAACGGCCGATTTCCCTTTGGATTTCTCTCTCAACCAGTTTCAAAGAGATATCTTCCTCAGGAATCTCCTCAACAGGAACTCCTTCTTCTTCGACTTCCTCTTCTGAAACAGGGAATTTAAGAATTATGGTCTCCCCTTCATATTTAAAAATCTCAGACTCTGACTCTCCTTTTTTGTTATTTACAACAGAAATAACAGGTCTTGCGGATATATATTCATCATCTTCAGGCATGCTTTCAGGAACTTTTACCTCAAAGACAAGATCATATATTTTTGAGATTTCTCCGTCTTTTACCAGTATAATTGTGTCAATTATCTGTGGCAGAACTCCAAAATCTGTCCGGGTCAGGAATCTCTGTAAGGCATCATGGGCATCATTTGCATGAACAACTCCAATCATGCCGATACCTGCAAGACGCATGTCTGCAAAGACATTGAAATCTATGTTCTTTCTGAGTTCATCAAAGATTACAAAGTCAGGGCGCATCAAAAGCATGACTTCGGCAGTATTTTCCATACTGCCCTCAAGTGCAGAATATTGTGTTATATGATCCGGAACCTGGATGTCTCTTGGAGCCTCCATGGTTTTAACGGAATATTCCTGACCTGAGAGAAACATTGCTATGCTCTGTGCAAGAGTGGTTTTTCCAACACCCGGAACACCTGCAATAATAATACCTCTCCTCTCGTCAAGAAGTCTCTTCTTAACCACGCCTGAGAGATTATAGTCTTCAAGTGATCTGTCAACAATCGGCCTTACTGCAGTTATTTCCATACCGTCTGAAAATGGTCTTCTTGCAATGGATATTCTCATTGAACCAATCTGAACAATTGTAATTCCACGCTTTTCAAGTTCTATAAAACCATCAGAATCACGTTTTGCGCGTTCCAGAATCTCCTGTGCAATATTTCTCAGTTCATATTCGGATATAAGATCATCACTGAGATTGACAATTCTGCTCTCTTTGAGTGTTCCCTTCTTTGCAACGGGTCTGGCGCGTTCTTTCAAAAATACAGCCAGAGTATTTTCATCGAAATAATTGTCTATCGTAAGTGGAGAGAACTCCTCTATCTGCGGCCTTAGATATAATACATCAAGACCCTTTGCTTTTGCAACTTCAGACTGAACAATATCGCTTGTAATAAATTTTGCATCTTCATATTCAAGCGCTACATTTCTGATAAGGGCATCAATTTCTCCGCCGCTTGCAAGTTTCACCTGGTCAAGGCTTGGCCTTTCACCAACATATTTTAGTTCTATTATTTCGTCTTCTGCAAGCTTTGATAATTCCTGAAGTTCTTTTAAACCGCTAAAACCTATTTCACGTCCCTGGTTAGCTTGTGCTTCAAGTTCTGCTATTACGGCCTCTGGAACAATTATTGTGGCCCCTTTATATTCACCCGACTCCTGTATCATCGAGGTGATGCGTCCATCTATTACGACGCTTGTATCAGGTACTAGTCTCATTAAAAAACCTCCCTTTTAACTGATGTATCTAATACCTAATTAGCATATACCTTATCGGGATCAAAAACTTTCTCACCAACTATTTCACCATCAATCGTACGATAAAAACAACTGTCATATCCCGTGTGACATGCACCTATGGTCTGATTCACCAGATAGACCAGCGCATCCTCATCACAATCAACAAGTACGCTTAATACCTCCTGGACATGTCCGCTGTCTTCCCCTTTTTTCCAAATTTTTTTACGGCTTCTGGAATAGTAATGAGCGAATCCCGTTTTTTTTGTCATTTCTACCGCTTCATTATCCGCATACGCCAGCATCAGTATTTTTTTTGTCTTATAATCCTGTGCAATTACAGGTACAAGCCCGTCAGAATCAAAATTTATCCTCATATTAAAATAACCCAAGTGTTCTCATAACCACATATACTATATCTCCAAACAGTATTGCCGTGATAAAACCTGCCGCAATAGGAATAATGAAAGGAACACCGTATGATATCCACACATGCCCTGCACGACGGTACATTTCAATCTCAACTTTATACTCTTCAGGATCTTTCTTCAAATCTTTCGTATACATCCTTCTTTTGCCGGAAATCATCCTCTTTATTGCATCTGCAAAACTTATGTAATGTCTTTTTAATTCTCCTTCAGAGTCCTCAAAGTCTTCCATGATAAACCCAAAGTATTCAGTTATTCTTTTTCCATCGACAGGGTAGCCAACAAACATGTACCTAAGCGGAGCATAGTTCTTTTTCATAATGTTGAATACAAGCAGGCCGATCGGTGTTGCCAGATTCAGCACTACCGCATTTACCAGAACTGTTAGCGGCAGGAAAGGTAGCACAGGATAACTCCATAAAGGCTCAACCGGAAAAAGAGGAACAAATGCCGTAATAAAGATCAGTGCCCATGCATCAGCACCTCCAAAAAGATGCAGATATGCAGACGAAAAGTAAAACATGCTGCAAAATACAACAACCATTAAAATATACCCAAAAGCAAATCTAAGGTCACTAACAATTAAAAGCGAATATGCCCAGACAGAAATGGGAACACATATTGCAATCATGGGATACCATGTACGAAAAGGAACACGCCTCTCTTTTACGTCACGATATGATGCATAAAGCAAAGTCACAGTTATTACAATGGATGAAATAACAAGTGGTTCTATCATAAATGATAAAGATTGTATCCACCACTTTTTATGTGTGGCGATGATTATTCGCCGAAGGTCAGATAATAGATATCTTAAAATGTAATGCTTTATTAAAAACCTATAATACCAGAATATCTGATATTTCAAAACAAATTCCAAAAATTCATAAAATTAAAGCATTATTTAATTTTTTAATTGTATAAAAACAAACCCAAATTATTTGTAATTTTAGGAGGGAATAACCCAATTATGCAGATAGCAGCACTTTTCAGGGAGGTCATTGAAAATTCAGAATATCTTGGCGAATATAGTTACAGTGATTTGTTAAGCCATACATCCAATGAAAAAATAAATGGTCTGGGAACATCGGAAATCAACTCAAAGAGCATAATTCTTGTATTTGTAAACGGTGAACCGGAAGGAGCAGCCCAGATTGATGAACATGGCATGCTCTATGGGGATAAGGCAATATATATTCTTGATAAATCATCAGATTTCAGATTATTCAAAACCGGTAAAGAACTTGCAGATTCAATATCTTCGAGGTGCAGAATATTCGATAAAAGCCATTTAAAAACAGACAATTTTTCCAGTGAACTGCACGACCTTGTAAGCTTTAGTACCAGGCCGGCAAAATTAAAATTAATTATTAATAAAGATAGCCAGCCTGCCGGCGGACTAAAAGTTATCATGGCAAAGGACCTTCGCCCGGTAAAACATGATACAACATCCTCTGACGGAGCAGTATGGTTTGTGCTTCAGGGAGGAGAATACACAATAATTGTAATTGAAAAAGACAGAACAGAACACAGGTTTTCAATAAAACTTGAAGGGAAAGACAGCGTTAGTAAAATAAATATTTGAGGTGTTGATTTAGGTGAAGGATAAAATAAATGATAAAAATGGCATTTCCAGCATCTTTAAAAAAATCAAAAGAAAGGAAGGAGAAGGATCAGACAATGGAAGTATAATATCCAAAGATCTGACTTCAACTGATTTTGCAGATATAATTGCTCCAAAAAAAGATCAGTCTGAAAATAATTCAACCGATCTCAGCGAGCTTATCAAAAAAATTCAATCTCAAAAAACAGGACCACAGTACATATCAGAAAGACAAAATCTGAATGGTTCAGCAGAAGTTTTAGATAATAAAACACCCCCTGCTGAAAAAAATGAAGAGCAGGAACCTTCCAAAGTGCAAAATAATATAGATATTACAAATAACCCTGAAATAATTGAAAAGGATGAAAAAAAACCTTCTTTTGAACTTAAGCAAATACTTGATAAAATTGAAAAAGCTGAAAAATCAGGGATAGAAATAACAGAAGAACCAAAAGAAGCAGAAAACGTTGCTTCTGAAGAAATCAAAGACTTTTCTAAAAATATTCCTGAAGAAATTAATGAAGTAGTAGCCGAACCCCTGTCCACGGTTCCGGAATCAAAACCGGTATCTGAAACCTTTGAAGAATCTGAAAATGCTCATAATATCGATTTTGAAGATTCTGGAGAACCGGAAGTAAAAGAAGGACAGCCGGATTATTCAGTTTTAGAAGAAGATCAAATAAGTAAGATCCGTCAGGAAAAATATCCTGAAGAAGAGTATGATAAAGATGAAAATGATTTCCAGAGTGAAGATCCTTTAGAAAAAGATGACACAGCAGAAACAAATGTCATTGAGGAGTTAATAATCAGGGAAAAATATACTCCTAAAAAGACTCAGTGGTCAAAAGCAGCATCTCAAACTTCAGAAATAACCGAGAAAGATGCCGGTGTTGTATCAGTAGAAAACATAGTCAGTGATTATTCAGACCTCATTCTTCCCGAAGGCGCAACATTTGAAATCGAGGAATTCAGACTAAAAACAAAGGACAAGAAACCTTTCCATGAAGATCATGAAGAAACACTCTCTAAAATAGACCTGATATACTCAGAAAAGTTCCCTTCTACAACATTTGATGAAATAAAGACTATTGAAGAGGAAAAAACTTTAAGGGGAAAATTTTCAAAGCAGACATTTTCAGATCTTTTCAAACCAAAAAAATGGAAATACGAGGAATATGATTTAAAAATCCATGGTCCACTTGTTGATCTGACATTAAGTGAACCTGAAGGGGTTGATGAAGTTGAATTATATCCGGTAAACGAGCCATACGCATATATAAGAATTCTCTATGACAAAAACACAAATGAATATTTGTACAAGTCAATTGAACCGGTTTTAACAGATGCAGAAAATGATTTCCTTAGTGAAATTGAACAGCGACTCTTTGAGACACTTGATGTAAATACCAAAGCAATATCTAAAAAAGACGCCGAGGATATATTAAAAGAGTCTGTCCTTGAAATTATTGATGATTACGGAATAAAATTTGATCCTGCCGAAAGAGAGAAGATTTTATATCACATTCACAAAAAATTCCTTGGAGACGGACTTATTGATCCAATAATGCATGACAAATTTATTGAAGATATTTCATGTGACGGATTAAATACACCAATATTTGTTTATCATTCAAACTATGAGTCGATGGGCACAAATCTAATCTACAAAAAAAGTGAGGAACTGGACTCATTTGTTACAAAACTCGCCCAGAGATCAGGAAAATATATCTCAATAGCAGAGCCGATGCTTGATGCCACAATGGTGGACGGTTCACGTATACAGATGACTCTCGGAACTGAAGTCACGGCACACGGATCTACCTTTACAATAAGAAAGTTCAAAGATGAACCGATTACTCCGACAGACCTTATTGAATGGGGAACATTTTCACCATTATCAATAGCATATATCTGGCTCGCAGTAGAGAGCAGCAAATCATGCATTTTTGCAGGTGGAACGGCATCTGGAAAAACAACTTCATTAAATGCCATATCGCTCTTCATACCTCCGTTGGCAAAAATTGTCACCCTTGAAGATACAAGAGAGCTCAAACTCCCGCATCAAAACTGGATTCCAAGTGTTACAAGGGAATCATTCGATGCAGACGGCAAGGGTTCAATTGATATGTACGAGCTTTTGCGTGCCGCACTTCGACAAAGACCTGAATATATTCTTGTAGGAGAAGTCAGAGGCCATGAGGCCCTTACATTATTCCAGGCAATGAGTACAGGTCATGTAACATATGCTACAATGCACGCAGATTCGGTCGCAAGTGCAGTTCATCGTCTTGAAAATCCACCCCTTAATGTTCCAAGAAATATGCTCAATTCCCTTGACCTTGTAAGCGTTCAGGTACAGGCAAGAATAGGTGGGCAGAGAATCAGGAGAAACAAGCAGTTAATTGAAATCCTCGATATTGACCCAAGGACTAATGAGTTAATAACAAACGAAGTTTTCAAGTGGCACGCTGCAACAGATGAAATCCGCTATTCAGGTAAATCATACATTCTTGAAGAGATCATGGAAGAAAAAGGATGGGATGAAAAGCGCATGATTGAAGAATTAAAGAGACGTCAGGAGATTCTGGAATGGATGAGACTTAAAAAACTCAGAAACTACAAAGATGTCGGAAAAGTCCTGATGTCATATTATCGTGATCCTGAGGCAGTGATGAATATGGTAAGGGCTGATATCTATGAATAGTTATGAAAGATTCTGTTTCAATATTCTGGGCAAAAGAGCGAAGAATAAAAGGGACAATTATCACAGCCTGAGAAATGATATGCTCAGGGCCAGGATGAAAACTCCCTTTGAAGCCTATATTGCAACAGCTTATGTAAGCTCATTCCTTGTCGGAATAATGATGGCAATAATTATCGGGCTTTTTACATATATTCTGAAACTTCCGGAAATGGTTGTATACAGGGGCAATCTTCCCGACATCGTCTTTGAACTGAGCAAACACAGCCTGATTATTGGAACAATTGCAGTTGTTTTACTTTCTCTAATTATTTTCGGGGGTATCACATATGCAGGATTTTTAATCTATCCAAGTATTCTTGCAGGAGAAAGAAAAAGAAATATTGACGTTACACTGCCTTATGCAATAAATTACATAACAGCAATGTCAACTGCAGGAATTACACCTGCCGAGGTCTTCAAACTTTTGGGAGAAAGCGAAATCTACGGAGAAAGTGCTGTAGAGGCACGCTATATCACGAGAGAAGTGGAAATATTTGGAAAAGATCTCCTCGATGCTCTCAGAATTGCCGGTCAGTATACTCCAAGTGACAGAATGCGTGATTTTTTGCAGGGCGCAGTTGCAAGCATTTCCAGTGGAAGCAACCTTACCGAATATTTCAGAAATAAATCCGAACAATATGCAAGAGAAAACAGACTTCAGCAAAAGACATTTTTAGAGACGCTTGGACTTATCTCAGAATCTTATGTAACAGCACTTGTTGCAGGAACACTTTTCCTCATAATCCTTCAGTCGATAATGTCTTCAATAAGCGGCTCTTCAAATCCGATTTTTTTGTATGCCGTAATATATGGCATAGTTCCTCTTGGAAGTATAATGTTTGTAATACTCATTGATTCAATGACCCCGGAGGTCTGAGGACATGAAATTATTTGGAAAAAAAGAGATCATTCCCTTAGAAGAAATAAATGAAGAGGAAAATCATCAACAGGAAATTCTTGATAAAATAGAATCCAGGAAAAAAGCAAATGAAGGATTTAACAGAATCCTGACTCATCCAGTTGAAGTTCTTACTGAAGAACCAATAAATATTCTGCTCCTGTCGGTTCCAGTTGCTTTATTCATATTCTTAGCAGGAATAGTTGCAACAGTAAGCCAGTATGGTCTGATGTCACTTCTTACATCGACATTCATTGACGATCTGTTCTTCTTTACAATTCTGATTTCACTGACTCCGCTTGCAATACTGGATACGAAAGAAGCCATGCGTGTCAGAAATATAGAAGTCGCCCTTCCAAACTTTTTCAGGGATGTGGCAGGTATGAATCAAAGTGGAATGACTCTCCCAAATGCTATCAACACAGTTTCAAACGGAGACTACGGAAGACTCACACCGCATATAATAAAACTAAACAATGAGATGTCCTGGAACATTCCCTTTGTAAATGCAATTTACCGTTTCGGAGAGAGTCTTGGAACACCTCTTGCAAGAAGAAGCGTTGATCTTATTGCAAAGGCCAGCATGGCCGGAGGAGATGTAAGTGAGGTTCTTCGTGCCGCTGCAAATGATTCCTATGAATTTGTAAACCTTGCAGATGAACGGAGAAATAATATGATGATCTACGTGGTCATTGTTTTGGTATCATTCCTGGTATTCCTTTTTGTCATCGCAATTATGACAGGAACATTCCTTGCCACAATGGCAGATGCAGGAGCGGCAGTTGCAGCTTCAGGAAGTGATGCAGCAGCAAGCGGTGCTTTTGGAAGTGCCATAGATATGGACCTTTACAGAAGGATATTTTCCCACGCCGCAATGATACAGGGATTTTTCTCTGGTCTTGTGGCAGGTCAGATGGGAGAAGGCAGAGCAATTGGAGGACTAAAATACTCACTCATAATGCTTACAATCGCCTGGGTCTCTTTCAGATTTTTTATCTGAAAAATTCTTTTAAATTACAAAAAATCAATTTTTTAATACAATCGGTTAACAAAAAGTCATCATTAACCGTGATAAATATGATAAAGACGATTATTAGAAATATTTTGAAAAAAATGATTTTGGAAAGGATTAACTTATGTTGTCAAGTTTATAACCCTTGTCCATCAAGAGTTTTTTCACTCTTTCACGATGATTTCCCTGTAACTCAATAGAATTACCCTTAATAGTTCCCCCACATGCAAGTTTCCCTTTCAGGAACTTTTGAAGTTCTTCAAGATCTATATCGTAGGGATCAAGGCCATCTATTACAGTCACTTCTTTGCCGTAACGTCGTCTGTTTATCTTGACACTAATCTGTTGCTGTTCCTTTGCTACTTCTTCACAAATACACAGTTCTTTTGGCAGTCCGCATTTTGGACAAATACCACCAGTCATTACCATGTACCTTTAAAGTCTGGTTATATATTTGTTAGCATAGAAAAGAGCATTCACATAGAATGTGACCGGTTACCAGTAATAGTAAAACAGTTCAAAGGAAAAAGGACCAGGGCAGAAAATCAATGACGCGCAAAACAGGTCTATAAAAAAACAATTATCAAAAGATGCACCGCAAAAACTGAATTTATGTATATTCAGTTATAATTAATTTATATCAATTATGTCTTTGATGATCCTGGGCACTGCCTCTAATGTTGGAAAAAGTACTATTGTAGCTGCAATTTGTCGTTCCATCGCAAAAAAGGGAATGGACATAGCACCATTCAAATCACAGAATATGAGTCTGAACTCATATGTAACAAATGATGGTTCAGAGATAGGAATAGCACAGGCTACGCAGGCTTTTGCTGCGATGAAAATGCCAGTTGCGGAAATGAATCCTGTATTATTAAAGCCAAAAGGTGACAGAACATCACAGATAATACTTCTTGGCAAACCGTACAGAGATGTTTATATTGGTGAGTATTACAAAGAGACAGACTATCTTCTGGAAATTGCTCATGAATCATATCAGAAACTAAAATCCGAATATGGCAATGTTGTTGTAGAAGGAGCAGGAGGAGCCGCTGAAGTCAACCTATATAAAAGGGATATTGCAAACATTCTGCTTGCTAAAAAACTAAATCTGCCAATAATAATTGTAGGAGACATTGAAAGAGGTGGAATCTTTGCACAAATCATTGGAACATACAATCTCTTGCCTGATGATGTCAGAAAAAATGTAATCGGATTTATAATAAATAAATTCAGGGGAGATCCCACATTATTTGATGAAGGGATAAAAATTATTGAAGAAAAAACAAATCTTCCGGTCATAGGCCTGATACCTTATGTAAACCTCCCACTTCCAAGCGAAGACTCACTTTCATTACAGGACAAAAAGGCAATTAATTCTCCGGTAAAAATTGCAGTGATTCGCCTTCCAAGAATTTCAAACTTCAGTGACTTTGAGATGCTGGAAAACTATGCATCAGTAGATTACATCTCACCGGAAAAAGACCTGACAACATATGACTGCATAATAATTCCGGGCACAAAAAATACTGTTGAGGATCTCATTTACCTGAGAGAATATGGATTTGATAGAAAAATAAAACTCGCACGCCTGAATAAAACTGTAATTATCGGAATATGCGGCGGATATCAGATTCTCGGTGAAAATATTAGGGATGAAGGTATAGAATCAGATAAATTAATGGAATACAAGGGTCTTGGTCTGCTGAATATTACAACAATTTTTGACAGTTACGCAAAGACAACAGTACAGATAAAAAGAACTGCAAATCCGATCGGACCAATATTGTCAGGCATTTCCAATGTAAGCGGTTATGAGATTCATATGGGAAGGACAATTCATGACGGAGAAAAAGAGGCTTTTTCAGGCGAGGGCTCGGTCTCAGATGATGGCCTTGTAATAGGAACGTATATGCACGGACTTTTCAGGAATAAAAACGTATCAGAGTCGCTTTTGAAATACCTGTACTCACAAAAAAATATTGACTTTGCAGGAATCAGGGATGAAGATACTGATTATGAAAATGCTTACGAATCACTATCGCTGCATTTTGAAAATAATGTAAATATGGATTATATTCTAAATCATTTTTCATGAATATGAAAAGTTTTAGTGCCTGAAACATTAGTTTCATTCAACTTTTTAATAATATCCTGTTAATCCTCAGCTGATTACATTCATCATGCTTCTGAATCCCTCGCCCCTCAGGTCATCACATTCAACTGATTCAACTTTTAAGAGATCAACTTCCTCTGTAGTACGGCACATAGTACAAAATGCTCTTGCAGGAGACTTTATCCATCTAGCCCCCACAAGAAAGGAAACGGAGTGAACACAAAAACGGCATTTATAAATGTCCTCTTTTTTTGAACTTAGACACTGCACTTTTCCTTTCTCGACCTTTAGCCTTCGATATTCTCTGTCAGTCATATTCCTCTACAAAGTATCCCTTCTTTGACAGAACGGAAATCATCTGCTCCTTTTGCTCTTCTTCGTCATTACAGGACAATGATTTTATCTCACTCTCCCATATGGATTTCAGGTCATTATCATCGGAGATCAAATTAAAACTGCCTTTAACACGACCAACAGAATTTTTGTCCCGATCAAATATTCTGTACGAACAACATTTAAAATTCCGACAAAATCCAGGGATAGAATCATGTACTGCACAGTAGTAGTTACCCTCTTCATCAGCATCAATTAAAAACGGACACCACTCAACAGGAGTAGAGCGATCAAAAGGATCAAATGAATTCCTGTGCTTCCGGTCTACCGTTGCATAAAAGGTTTCTTTTGATATCTCATGGCGTGCAGCATATTTCCCGGAACCCATCTGACCTGTAATCTTTACATATCTGCCCATACCCATGCAGCATCTTCCACAAAGAGTACACAAAAACTCAGCCATATATATCTCTCAGAGAGAGAACGAATTAAATTTGCCATATGGAACATTTATCAATTTCATCAAAACATTCATTTCAAAACTGCTTCACATTTTATTTTCAAAGACAATACCCTTTAATCGACTGCCTTATAAGAGAATAATTACTACATTTCAATATAATGAAGGTCTGTATCATGTGCGGAGGGGAAGGTACGCGTCTTCGCCCCCTTACATTTGAGCGTCCAAAACCATGCATTCCGATAGTAAATATTCCATCAATACAGCATCTTGTATCACATCTCTCAAATCTGGGATTTAATGATATAATCATTACAATAGGATACAAGGGCGATGATATACAGAATGCACTTGGTGACGGCTCACTTCTCGGTGTAAATATCACTTATGTCAGGGAAGAAGAGAAACTTGGAACAGCAGGGAGCGTAAAAAACGCTGAGCAATATTTAAAAGAATCACCTTTCCTTGTAGTAGGCGGAGACCATATAACAGATATCGATCTTTTGTCATTTTACCGCGAACACACAAAAGGCGAAAGTATGGTTTCAATCGGACTCATCAGCATTGATGATCCCTGCGAATATGGCATTGCCGAAATTGATGTAAATTACCACATCAAAAGATTCAGGGAAAAACCATCCCCTGGTGAAATATTTTCAAATCTTGCAAGTACCGGCATATATGTCTGTAATCCGGAGATTTTCGAATATATTCCAAAAGGAGATAAATTTGATTTTGCAAAAGATCTTTTTCCTATGTTAATGGAAAAAGGCATAATTCTCAAAGGCTGGCTTGCAAGAGGAAACTGGACAGATGTAGGAAGCCCCCAGTCCCTGAGGCAGGCAGAACACTGGAAACTTCAGGATATTCATTACACAAATATCAGCGGCAACGTAACTGTAAAAGATGCACAGGTATTAGGTCCTGTTCAGCTTGGGGATTCAATAACTATCGGAGAAAATTCAAGGGTCATAGGGCCGGTCTCCATCGGTTCCGGAACAGTTATCGGTGAAAATGTCCTGATAGGGCCTTACACAAGCATAGGAAAACACTGCTCTATAGAACATGATTCAAAAATATTTTCATCCTCAATATACAACCACGTTGACATAGGAGCATCAACAACAATAAGCGGAAGTATAATTGACAATGATGCAAAAATTGGAGTTTTCTGCAATGTTGAAAATGATACGGTAATCGGGCCGCGAACAGTTCTGAATAACAGAACGGTTGTTCATTCAGGAACAAGGATCTGGCCCGAAGTTAGAATTGAAGAAGGGAAGATAGTCAAAGAATATGTTCTGAATGATGATTTTGAAACAGCACATTCAGGCTCATAAATTATTATATTAAGAATATTTTTAAAATTTTAATTGTGCCTGACAAGACGGTGTGTGAGGGCAACCAGAGGATGCCTTGCATAATCAAGCACCTGAACATCATCAAGTGTTCTTAATTTCATCTGTCTTGCCGTTTTTTCAAGTCCAAGTTCGACATCCTCTTCAATATCTATAACATAGGCATCGAGCTCTTTTAAGCCAAGGCGTTTTGCCGCAACAGCCCTGTGATGACCATCAACAAGGATTAATTTACCAGGGCGTCTTACAACAATTATCGGTTCAGCAAGACCTTTTTTTATTTCATATATTCTGCCCTCAAGCTCATCCTCATAGATCTTTGACTGTGTCGGAAGAAGATTGTTTACAGGTATTATTTCCCTTTCAAGCTTTGGATCCACATCATGAAGCATCTTGAGAGTTTCAATGAATTTGAACACTTTTTCAGGTGAAACATGCTCAATCTGTGATCTTATTACATCAGCATTTGATATAATGCCGATTAAATTTCCGTCATCATCAACAACCGGCAGTTTTTGAATACCGGATCTGAAAATAACACGGGCTGCATCATTAATACTCATCTCAGGATCCGCAACAATAAGGTGGCGGGACATTATCCTCTCTATAGGAGTTGAAGGATAAACAAATAAAAGATCACGCGCAGAAATATATCCAACCACCTTTTTGCCGTCTACTACCGGAAAACCATCATGTTTGGTAAGCCTTATTGCCTCTATAACATCCTTTGCGGTACCCTTGACATCAATGGTAATCACGTCATAGGTCATATAATTTCTGACCTTCTTTTTATCCATTAATCCAGAATAATTGTTTTAATAGAATTTGAAAGGATCGGTAATGAACAATAACAGATATATTTTTTAAAATGATGGGAGACCGGATATCAGGTCTTTTTTATACACTCACCATCATTATATTAGGATATCCAATACTCCAAAAAATTTCGCATCTAAATTCATTGAATCTCAATACCCTTGCTTGAGCTTACGGACAATTTTTTCAGATGAATCTCAAGGACACCGTTTTTGAAAGTACCTGTCGAACCGTCTTCAGTGACATCAACCGGTAATGATACAAGTCTCTTCATTGTACCATAGTTACGCTCCCGCATATAGTATCCGGAATCTTTATTCTCTTCTTCAGTCTGTTCTTCTTTTTCACAGGATATTTCGAGAGTTTTGGAATCAACAAGTTTTGCTTTGATATCCTCCCTCTTTACACCAGGAAGATCTGCAACAACTATTGCCTCATCATCATGATCAAGAACATCAATGCGAAACTCACTGGTTAATGCCGGAAGAAAACGCTGGGTTACGGGATAATTATAACCTCCCGAAAGCCTCTGAGTCAGGCGCTCTTCCATCTCGGCCATCATCTCATCAATTTCATTCCAGAAAGAATGAAACGGGTACATCCCCCTTTTTACCATTTCATATACCCCCTTTTCTTAAATTTTCAGCTTTAAAATGCATCATAAGCATTTCAATAAATTCAATAAATTTTAGAGAGGAGATAGGCTCCTTTCCTTTACGCAGTTTAACCTGCCTGACCCCAATTAATAATTTTAAATATATATATGAATGCTTTGCAACCAAATAGTCGGGACAAACTCAAATTAGATACATGCACTTTTTTATCTTTAGCAAATCAGATCATATATAGATGAAAAAAAAGGGGACTAAAAAAGATACAGACTGGCAAAAAACACTTTCCAGAGCATTTATAGTATTTATTCTGGTATCGTGCGTTGTCGGTTTTTCACTTACCTTTTCATTCTTCTCTGTATTCAAGAAGGCTGAAAAAGGCAATTACGTAATTGTGGATTATACATTAAGTTACGAAGACGGGGCACCAATAATCTCTTCATCACAGGCTGTTGTGCAGAACGCATACAAAAACGGTTACCCGGTTGCACTCACCCAGCCACTTGTGCTTCAGGTAGGCGCCCTTCAGGAAGAGAAGATAATTCCTGTTGAAACATACATATATCCGGATGGAATGAAACAATACGCTTTGTTCGACCTTGAACTCAATACAATCAGCGCAGACATTGAGGGAATGGGTCAGAATGATGTCAAAAAAATAAATCTGGACTTTGCACCAACACTGACCACAAACATGTCAGGAACGGTTTATGATGCAATCGGCGGAAACTTCAGTGAGGCTCAGGTAGGAATGATTGTGCCTCTGGCATTTTCATACAACCCGGAACTAAGTGAAAATGAAACAGATACAAATACGTCCGTTAAATTAGAGAGACCTTCAATAATTACTGAAAAAACTGATGACACATTAATTCTAAGATACGGATATGCCGTAGCCGATGTTCAGATCAAAGAAATAAGATAATTTTTCAAAATATTAGCGGGATTTAATCCCATAAACCCGCTTTATTTTCCTTGCATAAGCTTTCCAGCCTTCTTTTCTCATCATTGCACCATCTCTGAGTTTAATGTGAGTAACTTTATACCGGTATTTTCCTGTCTGGTAAACATCACCGATTATAAAATCTTCTTCTCCGTCAGATTCTACATATAAGGGAATTGTTTTCCTTCCATCGTGATATGATACCTTTACAAGAACTTTGTCGACAACACGGGTCCACAATGTATCAATGTCTTTTGAAACTGCTCTTTTCTTCCTCTTATCCTCAATTTCAATTGCCGTAACCTCAACACCAACGGGTTCACCGTCAACCTCACCAACAAGAAGATCTCCAAGGGATACAACCTCATCTTCCATTAATTCCACAATCCCTTTTTTAGAATTGTCTTCTACGCTGACAATAGCCTTTACAACTATTTCCTCAGGCTCTTTTTCCTTAGGAACATGGTGTATATTACTGCAGCACTTGCACTGAACCAGAAGATCTCCTGATTCTTTTAATATTTCATGCTCGCACTCGTCACCACATCCGGGACAAAAATATTCGGGATACATTGAATACATAATTGTGTAATATTATGAGATATATTCTCCCAACAAAACAGGCATGAATTTAATATCAAATATTTTCGTGGATTCATATGAGTACCAAAAACAATTTACAAATGAAAGCGACAGAGATAATAAAATGCCGCGGACATTACAATATAAGGGCAGAACATCCCTCAACCTTTGAAATAACAAAAGAAGAGCATCTCAGTGAAAAGGGTACCTGCATAATTGGAATAGGCGCCGATAAAGGCGCTCTTGATCTGTCACCTGAATTTAAAAAAATTCTGGCTGATGACAGATCTGAATTAACGATAAAATTCAGGGTGAAATCAAATGAATTTACTATTCTTGCATTTGGTTCTTCAAAAATGACATTTGAAAATCATACAGACATGGTCTTTAGAAGAAGCGCTTTTGTATGTGGAAGAACTGTCGCTATTTATTCTGATCATGTTGCAAAGACATTTCCAAGAGAAATTATTGAATTATTACAAAAAGAAGAGGAAATGATCATTGAGATGAGCGCTTCTATCGATCCTGAAGCTCTGTCACCTTCAGTTCCGCCTCTTCGAGAATTTTTTCACAGTTTTGAAGAAGTTGAATGCCGCGCTCATAAAGTTTCAGACTCTCATCAAGAGTGATATCTCCATTTTCAATTTCATAAATTATTTTTTTTAATTCCTGAATTTGATCTTCATAATTTTTCTTCATAATAGATCTCCTTAATCAGCGCATCGCCGGAACCGTCTTTCATATAAAATGTTACCAGATCCCCTTTTTTCATTTCCGACACTGAATTTAATATATTTTTTCCGGATTTTATCATACAAAATCCTCTTTTGAGGGGATATGAAGGATCAAGCCCTTCAATCTTTGCCCGGATATTTTTTAGATTTAATTTTTCAACAGAGATTCCTGAATTGATACCTCTTTGAAGGCGGCCTGCGTATTCATCAAGCCTTTCATATTGTTCATTTACGAGTCTTTCAAGACGGCGGGGATGAAGACGGGAGCAAAGGTTTTCCAGGTGTTTTTGTTCTTTTTCAATACTTCCTAAAATACCCGTATCAAGAGATTTTCTAAGATACTGCATTTCTTTGAACAGATCATTAATGTCAGGCACAACAATTTCAGCCGCAGCAGAAGGAGTTGGCGCCCTTATATCTGCTGCCAGGTCACAGAGCGTATAGTCTACCTCATGACCCACTGCACTGACTATGGGAGTTTTACAGCCCGCAACAGCACGGACGACGTCAGGATGATTAAATGCAAAAAGATCCTCAAAACTTCCCCCACCTCTTCCAACAATAATCGCATCAACCAGGCCGTCAATCCTGTGTATTGCATCTGCAATTTCAATATGTGCAAAATCTCCCTGAACTTTTGCAGGTGAGATGATGACTTCCACAGGATAGCGCCTCTCAATCACATTTTCTATATCCCTTCTTGCAGCACCGACAGGAGATGTTACAACTCCTACTTTCATTGGGTATTTGGGGAGCGGTTTTTTCCGCCATTCTTCAAAAAGACCTTCATTAAAAAGATCATTTTTCCATTTCATTACTAAAAGATGCTTATCACCTTCTCCGGCCGGCACCATATCTCTGGCAATGAACTGATACTTCCCGTGAGGTTCGTAAACTTCAATTGAACCATAAATTTTTACCTTAACACCATTTTGAGGAGCATAGTCAAGCTCCCTTGCAGCACTTCTCCACATTGTACAATTCAGGATGTAGGTTTTCTGATTTCTAATCTCAGTAAGAGAAAAATAAAGATGACCAGACGTATGTCGCTTAAAATTGGTTATTTCGCCTTCAACCCATATGCTTCTTAAAGATTCATCATCAAGAAGTTTTTTTATCTCACCTGATACTTCAGAAACGGTTTTAACCGTTTTTTCATCATCCAAAGTACCTGTTCCAAACCAATCCATTTACAAATAGATAATATGACTTTATGGATAATATGAATTTAGCATAATAATATGCGAAACTAACTTCACAGACTTTTTCAGGAAAAAGCAATAAAAGATCAAATTATTTTTTTGAAAAATGATATATTTCAGGAAATTTACACATTTTATATGGATTATAAATATTGTCCTTACTGCGGAGAATCTGTTAATGCAGGTGAACAAAACTGTAGAAGTTGCCATGCAGAAATTCCCCTGAATATTTCGCAGTTAAAAGTTCCCCTGGTATCAGTATTTCTATCGGCACTTTTCCCGGGATTCGGACAGGTTTATAATGGAGATTCTCTATTCAAAGGGCTTTTAATTTTTTTTGGATGTGTAGCAGGTTCATTTTTTTTCCTGATCCCCGGCCTTGTCATCTGGATCTATGGAATGTATGACGCATACTCTGTTTCTGAAAAAATGAACAAAAGAGAAATTGCCTATAAAGAAACAAAAAACAGAGACCTGGTTCTGATGATATTGATTCCTTTGATATTTATGCTCATTTTGATGTTTATATCAATATATGTTGCATTAATGATTTATGGAAGTATAAATCAGGTCATTCCCGGAATGGATTATCTTTCAGATCCTCAAATATACATAAATGAATTACAATAATTCAATATCATTACATTTCAGGAAATACCAAAAGAAATCTTGAAAGACTTTATCAAAATAAACTTTTTCTAAGATGAAACATAATTTCAGGATCATAGTATGGCCAGATATTCGGTTTCAAGCATGTTTTTCCATGAATACAATATTGAAGAGATATTCGGCTTTGTAAAATCTGCAGGGTGTACCTCTATTGAATTCTGGCTTGAAACACCGGATTTCTGGCTTGATGAACTTCCGGCAGATAAATTAAAAAAAATAATTGATAAATACGGATCACTAAAACCGATAACAGTCCACGCACCGGTCCTTGATTTAAACCCCTGTTCAGTAAATCCGGATGTGGCTGAAATATCAATTAGAACTGCTGAAAAATCAATAAATATTTCAGAATATATCGATGCAGAGGTATTAACTGTCCATCCTGGCAGAAGAACTGCAAAAAGACCTCCAGACGAAAGGGATTTTAAAAGGCTCAATCGTTATATAAGACGGCTTGAAACAGCCTCCGAAGGTAAAAAAGTAAAAGTTGCAATCGAAAATATGCAGCCCAAAATTAACGGACTCCTATGCAACCCCGAGTCCTTATATAAGCTTTTGAAAAAAGAAGAATGGCTCTATTTTACATTTGATATCGGCCATGCACTATCCGTGTCAAACGAAGAAGCCATAAGGTATATTGATCTGCTGATTGACAGGATTGAAAACGTACATGTAAGCGCTTCATCAAACGGGATTGCGCATCTTCCTTCAAAAAATAATAATAATGTTGGTGAAATAATATCCTGTCTGTTTGATTATGGATACAAAAAACATCTGACAATCGAAATTGAAGACCTCAATTTTGAAAAAAAGCTCAGTTCTTTAGAGAAGATAAATCTTCTAAAAAAAGAGATCGAATACATAAAAAAATGGATTAATTGAAGTTATAAATGGTGCAGACATTTTTAAAAGAAAATAAAAATTGAATCAACAAAATAATTTATATCCTGTAAAGATCAAACTAGAAAATGATAATTCGTATATGAATAGAGGAAATATAATTGCCGCAAATGTGGCGTGGAAACAATGATTGAGGAAAGCTTAGGAATAATACTTTTTGTAATTTGCCTGTTGCTTTCCGGTTTTTTTTCCGGATCTGAAGTTGCCTTGATTTCTATAAATCATGCAAAGGTCAGAACTCTTCTTGAACAGAATAAAAGAGGAGCACTGGCACTGGAAAAATTAAAAGAGAATACCGATCACCTTTTAATAACAATTTTAATTGGCAACAATGTTGTAAATATTGCAGCCGCCTCAATTGCAACTGCAATTGCTATTGATGTCTACGGAAATATCGGAGTAGGAATAGCTACAGGTTTTGTAACCATTATGATGCTTATTTTCGGAGAAATAGGTCCTAAAACCTATGCTGCAAGAAATCCGGAAAATGTTGCCCTTTTCGTTGCGAAAGCCGTGCTTATTATATCTTACATCCTGACACCAATTCTCTGGATATATGATGGTTTCAAAAAACTATTCAAAATAGAAGGAAATTTTGGAAATCCTCTTGTTACTGAGGAAGAGATTAAGCAGTGGATAGATGTTGGTGAAGAAAGCGGTACAATTGAAGAGGAAGAGCATGAAATGCTTTACCGGGTATTCCGGTTTACTGATACAATTGCAAGAGAAGCTATGACTCCGCGAGGGGATGTTGTGATGATAAATGAAGATTCATCCCTGGATAAAGCAATTGATCTCTTTAATGAAACCGGTTTTACAAGGATTCCGGTCTATCACCAGCAGATAGACAACATCATAGGTGTCTTAAATGTAAAAGATGTATTCTCTGCGATATTTCATAAAAAAACAGAAGTTGGAATACGCCAGCTTGTATATGAACCAGCATTTGTTCCAGAAAGCAAGAAAATTGATGAACTCCTGAATGAACTTCAGATAAGAAAAACACACCTTGCAATTGTAGTTGATGAATATGGAACATTTGCAGGTGTCATCACAATGGAGGACATACTGGAGGAATTAGTTGGAGATATACTTGATGAATTCGATGTAGAGGAACCACAAATTCAGATTGTTGATGAAGGCGTTTATTTAATAGATGCAGGAACATGGGTTGATCGTATAAACGATGAAATCCCCGTAAACCTTCCGACAGATGAATCATATGAATCAATCGGCGGTCTTCTTATTGATCACCTGGGCCACATCCCAAAGAGAGGAGAGGTAATCAATCTTGAAAACGACATTCAGATGACAGTTATGAAAATGAGAGGCAGAAAAATTGTCACTATCAAACTTTCGCTGAATAAAGAAAAACAGAGTGAATAACAATAAATATTCATTTTTTAAATACAAACAATTTATCATGAAAAATATTGCTGTGCTTGCCTCAGGAAGAGGATCAAATTTTCAGGGAATTATTGACGGCATAAATTGCGGCAAAATCAATGGAAAGCTTGTATGCCTTATCACTGATAAACCGGATGCCTATGCAATAACCAGAGCAAAATCCAATAATATACCGGTTATTGTCATTGATTTCTCCTTATTCAAATCACGGGAAGATTACAACAGGGCCTTAAACAAAGCAATGCTTGAAGCCAAAGCAGATCTCTTTATTCTCGCGGGTTATATGCGCCTTTTGGATGATGAAACGGCAAAAACCTTTTCGGGCAAAATGATTAATATACATCCAGCCCTCCTTCCTTCATTTACAGGGCTCAAAGCTCAAAAACAGGCAATAGAGTATGGAGTTAAAGTCGCAGGGTGCACTGTTCATTTTGTAGATGAAGGTATGGACACAGGCCCGATCATACTTCAGCATGTTGTTCCGGTTTTTGATACGGATGATGAGGAAAAATTATCTGAAAGAATACTAAAAGAAGAACATATTGCACTTCCAAAGGCAGTTGAATTATTTTGCAATGATAAAATTAAAATCGAAGGCAGAATTGTCAGAATACTTCCAGAATAAAAAAATTAAAACTTCCATTTCTATTATAAATTTTTAAATACAATATATCAGGACTCAGGATAAGAATTCACCAGAGGGATTTAAAAGTCTTATGGCCAGAAAAAAAGACAAAACGCAACAGAGAGAAATTGCACGTGAAAGAATTGCACGCCTCTTTTATATGGCAAAGATATTTTATAAAGACAATCCTTCACTCAGTGACAACTGCGTAAAACATGCACGTGTTATCTCAATGAAACACCGCATAAGAATACCCAAACCTTATAACAGGCAATATTGCCGGAATTGTTACAGATTTCTAGTACCCGGTGACAATCTGAAAGTCAGGATACACAGGAAGAAAGTGATTATGACCTGTAGTAAATGTGGTTATATGCGTAGATATCCTATTTTGGAGAAGAAAGAAAAATGACCGATAAAGATCTGAACAGAAAAATAAATCTATTGAAGGCTACACTTTGGATCGGTAAAAAAGGATGTACCGATAGCACCATTGAAGAAATTCGCCGCCAGATTAAAGACAGCAGCATCATTAAAGTGAAATGGCTCAGAAGTACAGACATTGATCCTGAACAAATTGCAGCATTGAGCAATGCTGAATTAGTGCAGGTACGTGGAAGAACCATGGTTCTTAGAAGAAATAAAGAAAGAAAATAAAATGACTTTTTTTATGCAGTCTCAAGACAGCTCTCAAAAGATATAAAAACATATCTTTACAATATATAGAGACTGCTAATGAGCCATGAAAGTGGCTTTGCCATTAGCATGACAACCTGAATCATTTGAATGATAATGGTTGAGCACAAATTAAAGAGTGGTTATAAAATGACAACAGTATATGATATCCCACCAGATGTCTTAATCGAGAAAGTGGCTGGTGAGCTTGAAAAGCTCGATGCGATCGAGACTCCAGAGTGGGCTAACTTTGCCAAAACCGGTGTCCACAAACAGATGCCACCAAAAGATGAAAAATGGTGGTTCAAACGTGCAGCATCAATTCTGCGCCGTGTGTATGTTGACGGACCAGTAGGTGTCCAGAGACTTAGATCATTCTATGGTGGTAAACAGGACCGCGGTTCAAAACCATACCAGTTCAGAAGAGGATCAGGTTCAGTAACCCGTAAGGCTCTTCAGCAGCTTGAAGCAGCAGGTTTCGTTGAGAACACCAAAGACGGACGTGTAGTTTCTCCGGCAGGAAGAGCGTTCATCGATGGTGTTGCGCATAAAGCAAAAGAGAGTGTTGTAGAAACAATTCCAGGTCTGGCAAAATACTAAGGTGATTCAAAGATGGGTGATGAAGAGCTTGCCAATATTCGTAAAAAACGTATGGAAGAACTCCAGCGTCAGCAGATGAATCAGGGTTCGATGGAAGAAGAGATGCAGCGTCAGAAACAGGCAGAAGCACAGCTTCACCTGGTCCTCATGCAAATACTGGAACCGGAAGCCCGTGAGCGTTTAAACACCATCAAAATGACAAAACCTGAGTTTGCCAAGGCTGTCGAACAGCAGCTTGTGATGCTTGCACAAAGCGGCAGGCTAAACAACCGCATTTCAGATGAACAATTAAAACATCTGCTAAGACAGCTTGTACCGGAAAAGAAAGATTATAACATCACACGCAGGTAATGAAAGCCGGAATACTTTTCAGCGGAGGAAAAGACAGTTCTCTTGCAGCATTAATGCTTTCAAGAGACTATGAAGTGGAATTAAACACCTTTGTCTTTGATAAAAATCATGACATATCAGGTGTAGAAACCGCGGCAGAAGTCTTGCAGCTTCCATTGATAAAAAGAGTATTCAGCGGGGAACTGATTGATGTTGTGATGGAGATGATGGTTGAGAGCGGATATCCAAACGATGCCATCAACCTTGTGCATAGGAACGCCATCAATACTCTTTCAAAAGAGTATGATGTTATAGGAGATGGAACACGCCTGAATGATCGTGTACCCATGCTGGATTATGCTGAAGTCCAGAGACTTGAAGCAAAAGAAAACAGCGCTCTCGTGCGGCCTCTGCTAGGATTTGGGAGAAGAGAAGTCAACCGCCTGGTCGAAAAACACTTCATTGTTAAATACGGTGAAACAGGTGAGATCAAAAACGGGGACTATGAAAATGAAATCCGTGCAGCATTCAATGCAAAGGGTCTTGATCCTCACAAAATATTTCCCAGCCACCATCAGCAGTCACTCGTTGTTGGCAGACCTGCCACATTTAAAGTGGTGAAATAATATGAGTAAAGTTACAAAAGCAAGAAAAATAAGATTGGCTAAAGCATGCGAGCAGAATCGCCGTGTGCCTGCCTGGGTAATGATTAAAACAAAGCGGAATGTTGTAACTCACCCTATGAGACGCAACTGGAGACGCAGTAAACTGAAGGTGTGATAAAAATGGCAGACATTTTAAAAGAGCAAATATACATCATCCCTCTTCGCGATGTAAAGAAGGCTCCACGCTGGAAGCGCAGCCCAAAAGCGATCAAGGAAATTCGTGCTTTCCTCGCAAAGCACATGAAAAGTGAAGACATAAAACTGGACTCCAGCATCAATGAAAAGATCTGGGAACGTGGAAGCGAAAAGCCGCCCCGTAAAGTACGTGTCCGTGCAATGAAATTTGAGGACGGCCAGGTTCAGGCTGAACTTGCCGAAGAGTAAATATGACAGAAACGATCGACTTCACCGGTGATGAGAATATCGGTGTATACACACGCGTATTTGAAGATCATGCATTCGTTCCTTTGAATGCACCGGAAGAATATGTTAGTGTTTTAGAGAAGAGACTTGGTGTTGAGGTAGTAAAAACCACAATACAGGGAAGTTCGATCATAGGCTCATTACTTGTTGGAAACAGTAATGGAATGATTACAAGCGGTCTTGCAACTGCTGAAGAATCAGAGATCCTAAAAAGCTACGGCAATGTTATGTTTCTGAGCAGAACAATGAATGCTGCCGGAAACATAATTCTTGCAAACGATGAACTTGCAGTAGTTCACCCCGGCACGCCGGAAAGAGTTGTAGAAAAGATCTCTGATTTTCTTGACGTTCCTGTATTAATGATGACAATTGGAGGTATTCCCACAGTAGGAATGGCTGCCGTTGCCACAAACACAGGAATACTTGTAAGCCCTGGAATTACTGCACAAGAATTGAAAGAGCTTGAAGAGATTGCAGGAGAACTTCCCATCGGTACAGGTACTGTTAACATGGGAAGCAGTCTTGTTGGAACAGGACTTCTTGCAAACAGCAAGTCATTCATTGCAGGATCTTCAACAAGTGGTTATGAGCTTGGAAGAATAGAAGACGTATTTGGCTTTGTTTGAGGAGTGTATTTATTATGGCAGACCAGAAATATGAGGTGAGCGGTGAATTCAAAAATGGCTATGATTATCAGCCATTTAGAAAAGTTATTGCTGCACCTAATGAAGCACAGGCTTCCGAAAGAACATTTGCAATCATCGGAAGTAAACACAGATTAAAGAGAAATTATATCAAAATTAACGGCATTACATTGATCGATGGTGAGTAACGTGGAAAACGTTGACCCTCGTGAAGTGCAGATGCTTCAGCAGTACTTAAACGAGTTTAGTCAGGAAATTGAAGCCTATTCCGCACAGTTACAAATGCTGGAACAGCGCAGAATAGAATCCCTGACGGCAGTTGACACAATCAATACAATCAAGGAAAACCCCGATAACACAGTTCTTCTCCAAATCGGAGGAGGAGCATCACTGAAGGTTAAGATCGTTGAAGCAGATAAAACTCTGTTAAACATCGGTTCAGACGTAATTGTTGAACGCAATTACGATGAGACCTCTTCATATCTCAAAGACCGTGTTAAAGAAATGGAAGCACTTGAGAAGAAAATAACAGAATCAATTTCACAGCTCCAGAAACAGGCAAAAGAAATTGCAAAAAAAATTGAGTCTGCATACAAGCAGATGCAGGCCTGAATTATTCACAGGGGCCCTGATCAGTTATGTTCAAGTCGCTCAAAGAAAAACTAAAAAATGTTTCTAAAAAATTCGGTTCACACATTGATGATGTAATCGAAAAGGAAAGTACAGAGATGGTGCAGGAAAGCACCCCTGTAACTTCTCAAATAGAAACTGAAACCGTACCTGCACAACAGGAACCAAAAGAACCATCTGAGACTTCTTTTAAAGTATTACCAGAAACTGAATCTCCAAAAAAACCGAAGTTCAGTGAAAAGATTAAAGTGCTTATCAAAGAGCATGAAATTCTTCTTTCAGAAAAAGATATCAGTGAACCTCTTGATGAACTGGAAATTATTCTTCTGGAAAATGATGTTGCCTTTGATGCCGTCGATTCTATCATTAACCATATGAGAGAAGACCTGATCGGCAAAAAAAGAAAGATCAGGACCTCATCAGAGGACTTTGTTATTGAGGCTTTAAAAAATGCTCTTCTTGATGTTCTTGGAGAAGGATTTTCACTTACAAATTACATTGACACACATGAAAAACCTGTAAAAGTACTTTTCACAGGAGTAAATGGTGCCGGGAAAACAACCACAATTGCAAAAGTGGCGCATTTCCTGAAAAGTAATGGCTACTCTGTCGTAATTGGTTCAGGTGATACCTTCCGTGCAGGCGCAAATGAACAGATGAGAACCCATGCAGAACGCATTGGTGTAAAAGTAATCAGCCATCAGGAAGGAGCAGATCCTTCAGCTGTTTTGTTCGACGCTGTAAGTTATGCGAAAGCCCATAATATCGATGTTGTGCTTGCAGATACAGCAGGCCGTTTCCATAACAGGGCAAACCTGATGAATCAGCTTGATAAAATCAAGAGAGTCATGCAGCCTGACATTGTCACATATGTAGATGAGGCAGTTGCAGGAAATGATGCTGTTATCAGAGCAGAGGAATTCAACAACACTGTCGGAACAGACACAGTTGTACTCACAAAAGCAGATATGGATACAAAAGGCGGCGCTGCAATCTCAATTACCCACACCATAAAAAAACCAATTATGTTTCTTGGTGTAGGTCAGGGATACGATGATGTAATACCTTTTGAACCCGAAAGATTAGTTAATGAACTTCTGGGAGCTGAAAACTAATGCTTGATCGCCTCGGTACCGGTCTTAAAGATGCAATGAAAAAACTGGCAGGTAAAACTGTCATAGACAAGGCAGCCGTAGATGAGCTTGTAAAGGATTTACAGCGTGTTCTTCTTCAGTCTGATGTGAACGTCAAACTTGTTATGGGACTTTCAAAGGCCATCAAGAGCCGTGCACTTGAAGAAGAACCACCAAAAGGAATGAGTGTCAGAGAACATGTTCTCCGCATTGTCTATCAGGAACTGGTAAACCTGATGGGGAAGGATGTCACAGTAACCCTCGGTCCGCAAACAATTTTAATGGCAGGTCTTCAGGGCAGTGGTAAGACAACCACTACCGGAAAACTTGCAAGATTTTTTCAAAGGAAAGGTCTCAGGGTGGGGGTTATCTGTGCAGACGTTTTCCGTCCGGGAGCATATGATCAGCTAAAGACACTCTGCAATAAAATCAATGTTCCCTGTTATGGCGAACCTGGTGAAACTGACGCTGTAAAAATCGTACAAAACGGTATTCCGGAACTAAAAAATTCCGAGGTCCTTCTAATAGATACACAAGGGCGCCATGCTCTTGAAAATGAGTTAATTGACGAAATCATTGCACTCAATGAACTTACAAAAGCCACACACAGATGGCTTGTCATTGATGCCGCACTGGGTCAGCAGGCCCGTGAACAGGCAGCACGTTTTCATGAAGCAATCAACATTGACGGCGTCATAATAACAAAGATGGACGGTACCGCAAAAGGAGGCGGTGCCCTTTCGGCAGTTGCAGAAACAGGTTCGGGAATTGTTTTCATTGGAAGTGGAGAGACAATAGAAGATCTCGAACGCTTTGATCCAGACAGCTTTATTTCCCGTCTTTTGGGTATGGGAGATCTTCATTCGCTAATCGAACGTGCTGAAGAAGCAATAGGCGATCAGGAGATCGATGTTAATGCTATGATGAAAGGAAAATTCACCCTTCGTGATATGTATAAACAACTTGAATCCCTCAAAAAGATGGGTCCCTTAAAGCAGGTTATGTCTATGCTTCCATTAGGCGGCGTCGAAATCCCACAGGATGCCTATGATGTAACCGGAAAAAAGATGGAACGCTATAAAATTATAATGGATTCGATGACTTCCGAAGAGTTGGACAATCCGTCAATGATCAGCGGTTCACGTGTCCAGCGTATATCACTGGGTGCCGGTGCAACTCCCGAAGAAGTCAGGGAACTCCTGAAATATTATAAAACAATGCAGCGTACTCTCAAAGGATTCCGCGGTATGGGTGGCAAATTCAACATGCAACGGATGATGAAGAAATTTGGCGGGATGTAAAGTTGACAAAACGTTTTTTGGTTGTGGGGCATAAAGCCTGCACAACAGGCGATTTTTCCCTCAATGACATGCCCGGCGGTGCCGGAAGGATGGATGTACTTTGCAGATGTGTCAACTCATGTTTTTTTCTATCACATGATTTAAGGCATGATGTTGAATGCTTCCTGGTCCTGCTTGGGGAACCTGAACCTCCGAAAACAATTCTTATCAAAGGAAATGAAGTTCGTTACTTAAGTCCTGATGAAAGAAGTGCCGGTTCACTTATAAAAAAAGCCCTTAATCTACCATGCGGAGAAAGCTTCAGGGAATCTACAAAAGGAATCTATGTCAGAAAAGGAAACTTAAAACGCCTTTTGGAAGAATATGATTTCGCGCTCCTTGATGAAAACGGAAAAGACATCAGGGCTATTGATCCAGTACCGGAATCTTTCATCCTCTCTGATCATCATAACTTCACAGAGGAAGAAGAAGAAATGATAAAAAATCTCCCGAAAGTATCGGCAGGTCCGAAAATCCTGCACGCTGATCATACAATCACAGTGATACTCAACGAAATGGACAGGAGAGAAACTTAAATGACTGATATACTGAAACAGGTTCAGGAGATACTTGAATACGGCCCAATCTGTGATCATTGTCTTGGCAGAATGTACGGCAAAAGTTCACATGGCCTTGGTAATGAAGAAAGGGGAAAAGCCCTGAGGATTGCACTGGCCCTTCTTAACAATACACCTTACATTAAAGAAGAAGAAACATGCTGGATATGCGGTAATCTTTTTGACAAAACCGATTTATGGGCTGAAAAAATAAAAGATGCCCTAAAAGACATCGAGCATGAGACAATTCTTGTAGGATGCAAGGTTCCTCCGCTTGTCACTGAAAGCGAGGAGATGGTATGGACTGATCTCTCTTTGCAGTCTCCCGAACCTATTAAGGCTGAATTTAACAGGGTAACCGGAAAAGCTGTAACAGCCCTAACAGGCAGCGAGGTAAACTTCAAACGTCCCGATATTGTCATAGTCTGTGACATTGGATCTGAAGAAGTAGATGTCCAGATAAACCCACTTTATATCTATGGAAGATACTGTAAATATGAACGGGGTATCCCACAGACAAGGTGGCACTGCAGGGAATGCCGAGGCAAAGGCTGTGAAAGATGTAACTTCACAGGCAAGATGTATCAGGATTCAGTTGAGGAGCTTATCGGCAATCCGATTCTCGAAGTTTGTGATGCCAAAGATGCGGTCCTTCATGGTGCCGGCAGGGAAGATATTGATGCAAGGATGCTCGGTACCGGAAGGCCCTTTGCCCTTGAAATAGTAGAACCAAAGATCAGAAGCGTATCATTAAAAGAACTTGAAGCGCTTGTAAACAAAAGCGCTGAGAACAGGGTTTCAATTACTTTGGATCATGTAAGTGACAGACATGAGGTGGAAACCCTTAAATCCGGAAAAGCTCATAAGAAGTACAGCATTCTGGTAGAAGTAGAAGGCGATATTTCAATAAATGACGTTAAATCTGCCCTTGCCGACCTGAAAGGGACGACAATAAACCAGCGCACCCCCGAAAGGGTGTCCCACCGCAGGGCAGATAAAGTCAGAAAACGCCAATGCATTGATATAGAGTGCGAAGGTGTTGAGGATGGTAAATTCAGGATTTATGTTCTTGGAGATGCCGGACTTTACATCAAAGAACTCATATCAGGTGATGAGGGCAGAACAAAACCAAGTCTGACTGAAAAACTTGGATGTTCAGCTCATGTTACCAGTCTTGATGTAATAATGGTTGAAGGGGTTGTCCCCGAAAATCAGAATGAAGTGGAGAGATAAAAATGGCACATCATAATGGTCAGAGAAAAAAGACTCGCTATAAGTACAAAAAAGCACTCAGAAGACGTGGTCTCGCACCAGTAACATCTGTTATTCAGCAGTTTGACGAAGGACAGAAGGTACACATTGTAGTAGATCCAAGTGTACAGCTTGGTATGCCACACCGTAGATTCCACGGAAAAACAGGCATAATCCTTGGCAAACAGGGACGCGCATGGGTTCTTGAGATTAGCGATGGAAACTCAAAGAAAGTTGTCATCTCAAGACCGCAACATCTAAAACCACAGAAACAATAATCATTTTTCTATAAATTAAGTGATTGGCATGAAAGTAAAAGGAATTATTAATGAAGAGAGGATAACCCTGCCGGAAATGCGTGAAGCACTTCTAAATGTCGAAGCCAAGCGCCTTGAGGCAGGAAAAGAGATGTCATACGAACTTCGCAGGAGCATCGAGCATGCCAATCACCTCTCCAAAACAAGCGCAGAGAAATCAAGAGCACTCGTTGAAAAATTAATTGCTCTTGATAAAATGAAACCTGATATCGCATTTAGAATTGCAAATGTCATGCCCAAAACAAGGGATGAACTTCGTGCAATCTATGCAAAAGAGCGTTTCACACTCTCAGGTGAGGAACTCGATGAGATCCTTGATCTTGTAATCGCTCACTTTTAAATCCGGGGGGGTTTCCTTATGAAAACTGACAAAAAAGAGTTCTATGCATTAATTGTAGATGTACTTCCAATGGGTCATGGCGACTCACGTCGCCCCCAGTTTAAAAAAGAACCTTTGGTCCAGGCCGTCGGTACTGATCAATTCAAGCTTCTTGAACTGATTCCCAAGGTTTCGGATCTTCAGGCAAATGACAGAGTTTACATAGGAGACAAAGAACGCGACAAAATCGAGAGAGTAAAACGTCGCATAGGTTACAATGATCTGACGCAAACAGCAAAGCTTGAATTACCATACGTTATTGAAAGCATTGTGATGGAAAATGAAAAAAAATATGTTGATTTCTTCAACAAGGCAGTTCCCATTACATCAAAACAGCACATGCTTCACCTTCTTCCCGGAATCGGCAAGAAGCTGCTATGGGAAATTCTTGAAGAGCGGAACAAAAAAGCATTTGAAACCTTCTCGGATATCAGCGAACGCATAAAGGCTATTCCGCACCCTGAACAGATGATCGTAAAAAGGATTCTTGAGGAAATTGAGGATCCCAATGTAAAATATCATTTATTTACATCAAAATGAGAGCTCCTCACGATCAGCATTTTCTTGCTGACAGTAATGCAGTTGAGAAAATTGCCGGTTTTACGGACGTAAATAATAAAAGGGTGCTGGAAATCGGCCCTGGGAGAGGAGTGCTTACTCGTGCTCTTTTAAAAAGAGGGGCAAAAGTGATTGCTGTTGAACTTGACAGCACACTTATCCCCTATCTTGAATCTGTTTTTGAAAAGGAGATCTCTTCAGGCAATCTTACAATAATAAATGGTGACGCAATTAAATGCAATATACCGCCATTTGAAAAGGTTGTTGCCAATCTTCCATATTCAGCATCATCTAAAATTACTTTCAGGCTTATTAAAACAGGCTTTGAAGAAGCAGTTTTAATGTACCAAAAGGAATTTGCACAACGGATGATAGCTCTTCCGGGAACATCCGACTGTGGTCGTCTCTCAATTATGGTTCAGACATACGCAAAAGTAATGCCACTTTTGGAATTAGGACCTGAGTCTTTTTCCCCCCCGCCTGAAGTTGATTCATGGGTTGTAAAAATCACTCCAAAAAAAGAACTTACATACCCCATAAAAGATCACAAATTATATGCCGATATAATCCGTGTGCTTTTTTCCAACAGAAGAAAGACAGTCAAAAAAGGACTTAAAAACTCATCATCGATTCTCGGAGAAGAAAGAATTAAAAATTTATTGTCCTGCCTTCCGGATGAAATACTTAAAAAAAGGCCTCAGGAACTAACATTAAAAGAATTTTCTGATATCTCAAACTGTGCTTAAATATTTGTATAATATATTGTTAATTCCCGTTACCATATCTGATTTTTTTTATTTAAAAGACAAAAGCAACTTCTTTTCCCTCAACGGCATCGATATATATCGTCCTTTCCTCAGGTCCCGATGCCATAACAATTTTATAAACCGGATAATAAACTGTGCTGAAATCAACAATTTCAGATGTTGACTCTGAAACCTTCAGTATCATTCTTATATCACTTTCATCTATGATTTTTTTCTCATATTTTTCCTTAAAGGGTCCTTTTCTAAAAGAAAAAGAAGGATATTTATTTTTGATTGAAGGGAAGGGATGAACTGTCAAAGGCACATATACAGGTTCATCAGATTCTCCAACAGTCTCCGATTCGGTTATAAGTTTTCTTTCTTCAAGGAGTTTTAGTGACTTTTCAACATCTGACTTTTCAAGTTTTATTTCAGCTTCAATCTGTGCAGACGTACATCCTTTAAAAGACATATTTTTAAGAATCATGAGTGAAGGTTCATCAAGATTCAGATATTCTGAAAATAGTGGTTTAAAACAAAGACCTCCGTTTATTTCAACCCCGTGCCCGTTTATTCCGTCAACAAGAAATTTAGCATCACGGGTTGTTTTCCTAAACAGTCCCCCTATATACCTCACTGAAACACACACAAGCGGTTTATAGATAAGATCTCCTGAAAGCAGTCTCTCTTCCGTTCCAAATCCAAATCTTTTTTTGCGTAATTTACCCGACGCAATTTCAAGTGCTTCTTCTCTTTCAATAAGAGGAATAACACCTTCTTCAGATTTTTTTCTGTCATCAACCGGCAGTGACATTTTTTTCTTTTTTGTAGCTTTCTTTACAGGAGTTTTAGATTTTGGTTTGGATTTTTCAGATACAGCAGCTTTCTCACCTGAATTTTCACTTTTAAATGGATTTTCTTTATCAGGTAAAACTTCAGATTCTGCTTCTTTATTATCTTCCTCTCCAGATATGTCAGGATCAGCAATCATTTCTCTTTCTTCAAGAAGCGGTGTCACACCCCTGTGTTTAGTTTCACGATTTCCAAATCTCATCTTGGTTTTTTCGTGAACAAGACTACCCATGACGAAAAAATCCCCCGGGTTTAGTGTTGTGAGTTCCTCTACTTCCTGTTTAGAACTAAAAAAAAGTCCTACTGCCTTTAGATCATTTTCAATAGAGAGTTTTCCGATTATCTGGCTGTTGCACTGTGATAAAACATTCTTCGTAACAATTGCAGGCCTCTGGGTTGCAACCATTAACCCAAGACCTCTTTTTCTCCCCCTTCGTGAAATTTCTTCTATCTTTTTTATTGAGTCCCTTGACTGAGGTATAAATTTGTCAGCCTCTTCCACTATCAAAAGATAGGGTTTCCTTTGATCTGTTGCAACATCATATATTGCATGGGCAAGTTTTGTAACCCTCGGAACCATGTCAACTTCAGAAACATCATATATTACAGGTCTGCTTTCTGCAACTGCCCTTTCCATCAGATGTCTGATATTGACCTTTTCAATGTCATAATCCATGGCGATGTCTTCACACTCGGAATCGCCACCTTCTGCCCCCACCCACCATATATTTTCAAATTTTTCCTTGAGTGAGTAATATTCCCCTTCTGTATCTATAAGGCAAAAACCGATATTATTTCGGCACATCTTTTCGCAAAGAACTGCAATGCTCCAGCTTTTTCCAGAACCGGACTGGGCAATAATGCAAGTCCTGCCGGTTACAAGTTCCTGTGCATCTACAGAAAAGTCACGCCCTCCGGCTTTACCTATTTTAAGCTGCATTATTTTTCCTATCTCGTTAATTAGGATTCAAAAGCTTTTAAGAATATTTATTCAGATAAAATGTGTGAAAATAAAATTCAATTCTTGGAATTTTGGGAATTTTTCTAAAAATGGTTAAATAGACGGATTATTCAATTTGATTATTCCAGGTTTCTAAGATATCATGGCCAATAAATCAAATGATAATATATTCATAACTCAATTATTGCCAGGGCCAAATTTCACCAGAAATGTTTTTATAAAATATACGTATAATGGACACTCCATGAAATATTCAAAAATTCTTATTATTTTGATTATTTTAGCGGCAACTATTTTTTCAGGATGTACGGATTCAAAGACACCGGCAACACCTACGCCTACACCCATAGATACTCAGATTACAACCGAAACAGCAACCCAAAAACCTGTAGAAGATATGGTTTATCGGATACAGGGGTTATGGATATTATCAAATTTTGAGGTTAACGAAAAAGATACATTATTGAAAACAGGAACAGAAATTACAACCAGATTTGATACTCAGGGAAATATATCCGGTTCTGCAGGTTGCAACAATTACTTTGGGAATTATCAAATCAGCGGCAGTTCAATTTCCATAGGTCCTCTGGGATCAACAATGATGTACTGCGAGGATATAATGGATCAGGAAACCTTATTCCTTCAGATGCTCCAGAACTCAGCTACAATTATGGCAGATGGAGACACCCTTACAATTAAAAACGATACAGCAAAAGAAAAACTCATTTTCCACAGATATAGCCCTCCAAAAATTGCAGGTACATGGCATCTCAGAAGTTATACGTCCAAAGGGGAAAATATGACTGTTGTTTCAGAAAGTCCTCTTACAGCTGTCTTTGGTTCCGATGGAAGTCTTTCAGGCTATGCAGGGTGCAATAACTACAATGGCAACTGGGAAGAAAAAGATGAGGTCCTGACTATCGGACCGCTCATTTCAACGAAAATGTACTGTGAGGATACAATGGAACAGGAAACATTATTCCTTGAGATACTTCAAAATTCAATGGAATATATGATTGAAGGAGATAAACTCACAATTAAAGACAAAGACGGAAACGAACTGATATTTTGGGCTGTTTACTATTAGTATTCAGAATTTCAAACAAAAAAATTTTTTTTCATTTTATTACCATCAGAAAAAAATCTAAACAAAAAGTGACAAAGGAATAACAGTGAATATGCAGGAATTCAGTGACCAGGTCTATCAGCCTGAAGAAGATACATACCTTCTTTTAAAAACCGCTCTAAGGGAAGTAAAATTAACCGACAGGATACTGGAAGTTGGAACGGGCAGCGGGCTGATTGCATCTGAAATGACAAAGATTTCTAAAAATACAATCGCAGTTGATATAAACCCTCATGCCTGCAAGTCTGCAAAAAAAAGGGGTGTTGAGATCATCAGATCAAATCTGATGACGTCATTTAAGGAAAATAAAACAGCATTTGATCTGATTTTATTCAATCCACCATACCTTCCTACAAAACCTGAAGAGAAAATTGATGACTGGCTAGAATATGCTCTTGATGGCGGTATAAACGGGAGAGAAACAATAGAAGAATTCGCAAAACAGCTTAACGGCATAATGTCAAAAACAGGACGCTGCCTTCTTTTAATATCATCATTAACAGGGCCCGATGAAGTTGCCATGATATTCTCAAGACTCGGATTCTTATCATTCATAGTAGCCGAAAAAAAGGTTGAGGATGAAAAACTCTACGTAATCAGAATAATAAATGACCTTTGCAGATTATAATAAAATGAATTCTGTATATCAAAACAGAACATCCGGTTTTTTAGAAATGTTTGAAATTAGGTTAATATGATTAACAAAAATTCAAGAATCCCCCTTTTTTTCAAAACAGGACTCAGAATTCTTAAATATAATTAATAACTTTATAAAGAATAGAGGTAATCTAAAATGGACGAAGTTATTGTAATGGAAGGGGATTTTACACCTATTAACTGGTGGGTTTTCCTTCTCCAGGGCCTTATTTCCATCATATTTGGTGGAATTGCACTTATTTGGGCACCTATTGTTGTAGATGTTTTTGCATATTTCATTGGCGCTTTAATTATACTGTACAGCATTTCAACCATAGTCAAAGGTATTGCTAACAAAGATAATACAAAATCAAAGATACTTTTGGTAATTCTTGGAATTGCAGGTGTTTTAATTGGAATACTTTCTGTAATGAACATAGGAATTATCTGGCTTACATTTGCAGTATTAATCGCAATGTGGGCATTTATTACTGGTTTTGGTGATCTCTGGTTAGGACTTACGGCAGAAACAGAGTCCGGAATATACAGGATACTCTTAGTACTTGCAGGAATTATTGCTATCATACTTGGAATACTTATGGTAATATTCCCACTCCTTGGAACTATTCTAATTGTTCAGGTAATTGGAGCCTTCATAATAGCAATGGGTATTGTAAGCATAATCACAGGTTTCTTTGTTCAGGGAAAACTCGAAGCCTGAAATTTTCCGGTATTCTCCGGATAAAAAATATTTATTTTTCAGGTTCTCTTAAAAAGTGAATCCAGTTTTGATTTTGAAAAATTAATCATAGTAGGCCGTCCGTGAGGACATGTATAAGGTGTTTCTGTTCTGGAAAGCTGATCCAAAAGCCTTTCCATCTGTTCATATGTCAAAACAGCACCAGCTTTTATCGCCGCACGGCAGGCAATGGTTGAGGATATCTTCTCTTTCTTATATTCAATCGACTTTCTGTTATCTTCCATTAAATCTGCAACAATATCCTTTATTATTTCAGTACCTACTCTCTTTCCCAAAATAAGAGGAACTGCTCTCACAGCAAAAGTATTTTTTCCAAACTCTTCAATAAAAAAGCCTTCTTCAATTATTGAGTCTATATTGGAAACCAAGACGGCAGCCTCATCAGTTCTTAATGTAAGCACAACCGGTACAAGAAGTTCCTGAGAATTTTTGCCGGTCTCGCGGATTTTAAGTACCTGATCATAAAGGATTCTCTCATGGGCAGCATGTTGATCAACTATTACAAGTTCCTCTCCATCACAAGTCTGCCTTCTGGCAAGAATGTAGGATGCATCGACCTGGCCCAGAGGCTTCATAGGGGGAATCTTATATTCACCAAAATTTTCTTCATCAAAATTTTCAGTAAGCCTTAACTGAGTATCGGTGGCAGAAAAACGCGGGTGATATGATTTCTCATCTTTCTGAAAATCAAGATTTAAAACTTCATTATTAACCTTATATTCCTTTGTTTTTGATTCAACACTAAACAGGGGCTTATCGTCTGAAAATGAAAGACTCTTCTGGTATGAAAAACTCTCAGCTGCAACCGGATTTTTTGAAGATAAAAGATCCCCTGATTCAAGAGTTTTTTTTACAAGTGCGGAGATTTCACCTTCAATCTCTTTTTCTCTTGAAAGCCTGACTTCCCGCTTTGTGGGGTGAACATTTACATCAACAATTTTTTTATCAAGAATGATATTCAAAAATGCCACAGGATACCTGTCTTTTGGAAGAAGTGTTCCATAACCTCTCTTAATTGCCCTTGAAAGAGAAACTGAGTTTACCGATCGGTTATTAATTGATATTATTATATCACGGCTGTTTGGAAGATTTTTGGAAGGAACAGCACAAAGACCTTCAACCTTCATATAAGGTGTCATACCTTTTACTTCAAGAAGCTGGTCTGCAATTTCACCTCCATAGATATATGCAACAGTCTCTTTAAGGTTGGATGTTCTTATTGTCGCAAGTTTTTCCTTCCCGTTATGATTAAGCTGAAAGGATATTCCGGGATTTGCAAGGGCAAGATTCTGAACAGCCTTGTGGACATGTGAAAATTCCGTCTGACGGGACTTTAAAAATTTCTTTCTTGCAGGGGTATTGAAAAACAGATTTTCTATAAGGATACTTGTCCCGTCCGGTGCGCCGATGTCACTTACATCAAGAACATCCCCTCCTTCGATGACAATTTTTGTACCGGGAGAAACGTCAATAGTCTGCATTTTTGTGATCATTGTTACTTTTGAAACACCTGCAATGCTTGCAAGAGCTTCTCCACGAAATCCCATTGTATGAAGCTTTAAGAGATCAGAAATGTCACTTAGTTTACTTGTTGCATGACGGGTAAATGACAAAACTGCTGAATCCCTGTCCATTCCTGTTCCGTCATCAACAACACGTATTCTGAAAATTCCTTTTGAATCTGAGCCGATGTCCACCTTTACTGACTTTGCACCGGCATCTATTGAATTCTCGACAAGCTCTTTTACAACAGACGCAGGCCTTTCAATTACTTCTCCTGCTGCTATCTTGTTTATTGTGGCCTCATCAAGTACATGAATTGTTTTAGCCTGTTTAATTTCTTTCAATTACTTAATCCCCCTCTAAATCATTTTTTAAACCGTAAAGAAATGTAAGAGCCTCACGGGGAGACATGGAATCAATATCAATTCCTTCTATCTTTTTAATTACAGGATCATCCCTTTTAGGTGGATCAACCGGTTTTGGTGAATCTATCAAAAGCATCTGGGTATAACGGGGTTGTTTTTTACCGTTTCCATCATTATATTGTTTATCCTGTTCTTCCTTCAGGATTAACTCAGACCTTTCAATTACTTTTTTAGGGATTCCTGCAAGTCTTGCAACGTGTATACCATAACTTTTATCGGTTGCTCCCGGAATGAGTTTTCTTAAAAATACAACATCATTACCGGTATCTTTTACCGCAAAATGGTAGTTCCTTGCTCTCTTCAGTTCAGTTTCAATGTCAACCATTTCATGGAAATGTGTTGCAAACAGAGTTCTTGGACCAGTTGCACCTTTACCGTGAAGAAATTCCAGTACAGATTTTGCAATGGAGTAACCGTCAAGAGTACTTGTTCCCCTTCCAATCTCATCCAATATTACGAGGCTTTTGTCTGTGACATTGTTGAGAATATTTGCAAGCTCAATCATCTCAACCATAAAAGTACTCTGACCACTTGCAAGGTCATCGAAAGCTCCGACACGGGTGAATATACGATCGACAATCCCTACAACCGCACTATCAGCAGGAACAAAACTTCCCATCTGCGACATAATACAAATAAGTGCAATCTCTCGCATGTAGGTGGACTTTCCCGCCATATTTGCACCGGTTATTATCAAAATCTGATTCCCGGAAGCATCAATATCTGCATCATTAGGCACAAAACTGTCTAAGAGACTTCTTTCAACAACGGGATGCCTGCCATTGCTGACCAGAAGTCTCTTTGAATTTTCGATAACGGGCCGTACATAATTCTGACTGTGGGCAATGTCACCCATATTTGCATATACATCAAGAAGACCGATGTTTCTTGCAGTCTTTTGAAGTATTTCCACCTGTTCTTTCAGTTTAAAAATGAGATCTTTAAATAAGTCATATTCAATAGCTAAAAGTTTCTCTTCGGCATTTGCAATTAAGGACTCTTTTTCCTGAAGTATTAGAAGAGTATATCGTTCACCGTTTGACATTGTCTGTTTTCGCTGATATTCAGGAGGAACAAGGTTTAAATTTGATTTTGTGACTTCTATGAAATATCCAAAAACTTTGTTATATCCGACTTTCAGTGATTTTATTCCGGTTCTTTCCCTTTCTCTTTGCTGAAAGTCCGCAATCCAGTCCTTCCCGGATGTTGCAATGTAACGGAGTTCATCAAGCCCTTCATCATAACCCTCACGAATTACTCCTCCGTTTTTTGCGAGAACCGGAGGATCGTCAACAATGGCACTTTCAATAAGGGCTGCAAAACTCTTCATTCCGTCAATTCCCATCAGCACGTCTGAGAGATTCTCAGGAATATTTAGCGTATCATCTGCCGAAAAAATAGATTTTATGAGGGGAATTTTCTCAAGTGAGTTTTTCAGTGTTACAAGATCACGGGGGCCTGCATTTCCATATGATATTCTTCCGGCAATTCTTTCAATATCAGAATATTTTTCAAGATATGACCTCAGATTGGAGCGAAGCAGAGGCTGGTTTACAAAAAATTCTACTGCATCAAGTCTTTTGTCAATATCTTCCTTTTCAATAAGAGGACCTGAAATAAATGATCTTAATATTCTGTTCCCCATGGGTGTCTTTGTTCCGTTTAAGACCCCGTACAATGAAGTGTCACTTCCACGGCTTCTTATGTTTTCCAAAACTTCAAGGTTCCTTAGTGTGATTGCATCAAGAACCATATTTTTTGAGGGGAGTTTTGTCGATAGAGTCCTGATATGATCAAGACCTGTCATCTGCGTTTCACAGGCATAAGACAGACAGGCACCGGCAGCGCGGACTGAATTATCCATTCCGATGCATCCATATCCTTCAAGTGAATTTACACCAAAATGATTTTTAAGACTTGATGATGCATAGTCTAAATCATATGCACTGTCCCTGAAAGTCGTTACAAGGACATTTTTGTTTTTGATATTTTCAATCAATTCATACGGACTGTTGGAAGGAACAATGCATTCGGAAGGATTATTCTTCGCAATTTCTGAATTCAGATCAACAAAACCACATCCCGCATCAGCTAAAGATATGAAAAATTCTCCGGTGGATATATCCAGAAATGAAATTCCATATTCTTTTCTTTTTTTGTCGTATATAACCGACATAAGATATGAAGGACCGTTTGTCCCCAGCATTTCAGAATCTATTACAGTTCCGGGTGTGATTACACGAACAACATCCCTCTTAACCACACCTTTTGCTTTCTTTGGATCTTCAACCTGGTCACATACCGCAACCCTGTAACCCTTTTTGACAAGTCTTGAGATATACAAATCTCCGGCATGAATGGGCACACCTGCAAGAGGCATTTTTTCGCCTTTTGAATCTCTTCCTCTTGAAGTAAGGGTTATGTCGAGTTCACGTGAAACAACCTCTGCGTCTTCTCCAAATGTTTCATAAAAATCACCCATCTGGAAAAAGAGAACAGTTCCCGGATAACGCTCTTTCATCTCGTAAAACTGCCGCATTGCGGGCGTGGGTCCTTTATTCATTTCTGTATTAACTATTTGTTACCCTAAGCAATATGGTTTTTTAAGAGTGCACATATTGAAAATTCTCAATAAACCAAATAATGCTATCAGGCTTTTTTAATGCAGATCTTTTTGGATAATCAGGTTCATGAAATTGGACTGCCACGCAACCACCGATCCATATAGCATCATACAGTTTATATGAATTATAAATTTAAATATTGACAATTAAAAAAAGAAAATTTCGATAATTAATAAAAATCCGGCTTCATTAAACAACAATTATTCAGCACAAGATTCTTCTAAAATTCCAAAAACCAAATTAAATAAAAGAAAGAAACAATCTGATAAATTCTCTATGATTTTTAAAGCAACCAATCCAAAGACAATTTTGTTGAGTATAAAATTAAACATAACAGCAGGATATTTTATTACAGCCCAATAGAACACATTAAAATATTCTGACAGTAAATTCACAATTTGCCATTGTCTTCCAAGGATTTTCGTAACTTTTGAAATACTGTAAAATAGACTGCCTTTATAGGATTAATACAGTTATGATATTTTTTAAAATGAGCAATTTTTTAGAGATTGTTAATGATATACACAACTTCCTTAGGAATTCACCCGGGCAGATTATATTTTCAAATATTACAATTATTCTTATAAAAATACTAGTTTTTCAAAAAATTTGTTTTAAGAGTGAAGAATACGCCCAATAAGTATTTCCAAATCCTACATAATAAATTGCTTTGATTCTGCTCATTGACTTAATTAAGAGGAATAATAATTATTGAATATCAATAATTTTACAAATGATTAAAGCAGCGGGTTTTGATGATAAATTATTGCATATATTGCAGATATTTACTAAAGTTTTTAAATCAGGTTATCTCCCCAACATGATTTCTAAAATAAATTACATTTACCAAATAAGAATAATGCACCCATATTTTTTTCATTTAATAGATTAAAGCAACCAGGCAGTATAACATATGTTTCTTATTTGAATATTTATGATACCCACCAAAATTAAATTAAAAAAATCTGCTTTAGTAGAAAAGTAACTGCATCCGGTTCTTCAGAAAAATTGTAAAAACATGAATCCAAAAAAAGTGAAAAGAAATTTGGGATGCCCGACACCGGCAGACTCTCCCATTATCACAATTAGCAAATCAAAAAAAATCCGAAAAGCATAATCTGCATCAATAGAAATTTTCCAAATTTTTTGCAAACCATATCAATCCCGAATTTTTTACATTCAGACCAGCCCATGAAACTTTTTGCGCAGAATGTATATTCTACGCAAAAGTTATTTAAATAGAGATATCAATAAAATAAGTATGCATGGAGCTTATTTTTCTGAATGGCAAAAACGCTTTAGTCACTACCTCAATATGAGAAATTATTCTCAAAGAACAATCCAGAGTTATGAAAATGTAATTCAGAAATTTGCTTATTATGTCTGGATCAAAAGAAATGTCGAAGAAGAAAAAATTTCAATGTACTGGTGTGATCTTTCACAGGCAAGAATGGACACAGAAATTGAAACTACCCCCATAATGATAAATGATTTTCTTCTATTTCTCTCATCCACAAGAAAATACAAACCAGCCACCCTGCAAAGGATTATCTCATCATTAAGCTCTTTTTACCGTTACTGCTACACACAGGAAATAATTGAAGTCAACCCCATGCTTGCAATAGACAGGCCCAAGATAAAGGAAAAAGAGCTAAAATACCTAAAACACAACCAGGTTATAAAACTCCTGAATTCAATTCAGGACAAAAGAGACAGACTGATTTTTCGGACAATATATTCAACAGGAGTCCGTGTTTCAGAACTCTGCTCAATAAATCTGGGAGATATTGACTATGAAGATCGTACGATAAGAGTTAAAGGAAAAGGAGGCAAAATCAGAACTGTTTTCATAGATGATGAAACATTAAAAGAGATCGATGAATTTACAGCCGGGGAAATAGAAGGACCTCTTTTCAAAGGGCAGCTGGGAAAGCATATATCTCCAAGAACAGTTCAGCATTTGTTCAAAAAATATGCACCTGATGGAATAACACCCCATAAAATAAGACACAGTTATGCCAGTGAACTATACAAAAGGTCAAAAAATCTCCGCGTCGTTCAGGAAAATCTGGGCCATAGTTCAATACAGACTACCGAAATTTATCTTCATACCGACCTTGATGAAAGAAAACAGGTTTACCAGCAATATTTCCCCCTGTCAGATAATAACAAAAATTAATTTAAAATCCATATTTTTGAGCAGGTTCAAAAATTATCAGATAAATATTAATTATTTTTAAAAGTGCCATATCAGCAATCTATGGCGTCATTCATTCTAATCCTACCGCGTATCCATTTTATCCCAATCATCAAAATACAGGCTCTTAATTAAGACCCATAATAGATGTTTTTTTCAAAAATAGTCCATAACATCACCATCTAAACAAAAAGAACAGCGCAGGCATATCATATCTCTTTTTTTATCAGCGTAAATTAGTAGCTTCATTCAAAGGAAAATAATATTATAATTCCTAAAAAAGAGATTTCAATTTAATTTTTTATGGAAATTATCCCAAATAGTGTTTTTCTTAATTAAAATCAAATTTTCAAAATTGACATATTAATTCTTCATAATAAAAATCTGTTTAAAACAAAAAAAATTTATTCATTTTCAAAATTTCAATAATCTGTCAAAATTTCATCCAAAAACGCAAGTTCCTACAATTTTTTTGTATATATTATCATATAATCATTAATTATCTCCACAGGATTTTTTGAGAGAAAATCTTAAATTTAAATCTATGAACAAAAATTACAGATTATGCCCACAGTTATCCCTGGTACATTCATGAATTATTTTAGACCCAGGTCAAAGAAATGTACTCATTAATATTTTAAATCTGCTTCTTTTTAAAATACAAATCCGTATTGGATTATAACGAATTTCCAGATGAAATTTAATTTTAACATCAGAAATCCAGATTTATGTTTTTAACAGGGAGAATTACTTACTTAAAAAATAATTATTCAATGCTAATTTCGGAAATTTAGATAAATAGGGGATTAGAATATTTTGTTTCAGTTGAAAAAATTTAAGAATTTAATATAGATAAATATTACAACACTTCCAGGATATTTTTCAAAAGATCAAAAGATATCCCATTATATTTTTAAAAGATTAACAATCTTCTTTTGATAAAATTTAATCTGAATTCCGCCAATTTATCTTTTGAATTATTTGGTTAAAGAATTTATATAATACTTTTATCAGAACTTAATCGACAATAATACGATTTTACGGATTAGATTGAATAGTTAAATAATTATCCGGTTTTCTATTTTTAATTCTTTGAAATTCTCCCACAGAGTTAATTTTTCAATAAATCTCTCATGCAAATATGAAAAATAAAATCCCTAACAATCAGTTTATCTAAATCCATACAAAAAAAATTGCGCCAATATTTTTCTCCAAGTTTCAAGCAGAACAACCAGTAAATTTTCTTAAATTTGAATGAATCGGGAATATTTCCTATATTATTTTTCGGATTGGACAAATTATCAGATGTCAGTAACTCATTTCATAAATTCTATAAACTATATGATGCTATATGTTAGATAAGAGGTTTTCAAGTATAATCTGAAATGGTTCCTTATGATTATAAATCAAAAATAACGGAATTGATTAATGGAAAATATCACTAATTCGCCCAATCTACCATATTAAAAAATATTGATGATTTATTTAACACAAATTTTTAATTGACAAAAAACGGAGGATTAAACAATACATGGATGAACCAAATGAAGAAACTGAAGAATATCAGGATCAGAATTTAGAAATTAAAGACACAGATCTTCCCATACAACAGGAAAACAATGATTCTGAAAATAAAACTAAAAGCGACAATCCAAATGAATCTTCAGCATCACCAAATACTCCAATAATTAAAGAAGAGGGACAAACCCACATCGTAGCACCACAGCCAAGACTTCTCACAAAAGAAGAAAAAGAAAGGATAAATAAATACAAGAAATTCAAAAAAGTCGACGGCGCTGCATACGAAAGGGTTAACAAATTTTTAAGAAAACACACCTACATAACAGCAAGAGAATGGGCAATTGCACGGCTCTGTGCCGACTTTACCACGAGAAGCGGATCTGAAATGACATTCATCGGAGAAAACCTGCCGGATTTAGTTCCTTTCATGACAGATACTTACACGCCACAGGCCGTTAATCAGGCAAGAAGCTCATTCAAGAAAAAAGTAAAAAAATCAGGGGCTTCTTTTTTTTACGGAGCACTATGTGGTTTCTTCACTGCCGATGAACTGGACGACATTCTTTTTGAATCAAGTGAAATTGCCAGATTTCTTCTGGAAGTCGAAGGTACATCAGTTGATATCGACGATGAAATAGACATCGAAGACAGAATTACTGAAATTATGCGAAGTGTTGCAGAAGCAGCCTCAATGCTCAGAAATACAAAAAATGACAAAAGTGAAGATGAAATCCAAAACCAGGAGACAATAATATGAAAATAATACACGTTGCAGGAACCTCAAATTCCGGAAAAACCCTGTTCATACACCAGCTTCTTGACAAAATGACGGTAATGTTTCCGGGAAAAGTTGGAGTAATAAAACATCTCGGTCACCACATTTATGATCAGGTTTCCGATAAAGATACATCCACACATTATGAACACGGAGCAGCATATGTTGCCGGGATTGATGCAGAAAAAGCAATGGTTGCTATACGTAACGGAAAATTATCAGACATGCTGGACTTCCTCTCAGACTCCGGAATGGAATATACAATCATTGAAGGATTTAAAACAGAAGGATTTAAGAAAATTATCAAAGGAGATCTTGAGGCAGAAAACTGCATCCTTCGTGACCCGGATGTTAATACAGTCATTAATTCCCTTGATAATTTTGATGATTATTTCACCATGCAGGGGATAATAAAAAATCTGAAAAACAACACTGACATTTCAAAAGCCGGGGCCATACTATCATTCAACGGAATTGTACGTGAAATCACCGGTGATGAAAAAACCGAATATATGGACTTTTATGATTACGAGAAAATTGACAATCTTGTAAATGAACTAAAAATTGATATGGAGAAAGTCCCCGGAATTTTAGGTGTCAGGTTCCATCATAACAAAGGAAGATTGTACGCAGGAGAAGATGTTACATATATAGCCGTAATTGCATCACACAGGCAGGAAGCATTTACTGCAATGATGAATGCAATTGATATTTTAAAAGAAAAACTTCATGATGCCGGAAAAGAACTTGTCTAAAAATAAAACCTGATGTCTCAATAATTTTTAAAATAAAAACCTAATCATAAAGTATTTTTTAATTGTTAACTTCTGCAGGACAATAATTTACCATTCATACTTTTTAGATCTCAATTATGGATAATTGATAATTTCATATTTTTAATATGCAAAAATCAGCCCCTTAAAGCAGAGGATGCTATAAGTTAGTTACAACATTTTGGGTAAATGAACAAAAACAAACAAAATATTTCTCCAATTAAACCAAACAATGATCAAGAGAAGATCTATACATGTCTGAAAAAATATTGAAAAAACAACTTTTCGGAACTAACGGTGTCAGGGGAGTAATTGGAAAAGATATGACCCCGCAGCTTGTAATGAATATCGGGCTCGCCTTAGGAACAATCAGAAAAGGTAAAATTGCAGTTGGAATGGACACACGTACATCAGGGCCTTCACTTAAAAGCGCTGTCAAAGCAGGAATCCTTGCAACAGGATGTGATGTTGTTGACCTCGGCATCCTTCCAACCCCTGCACTTCAGTATATAGTAAAAAATCATTTTGATGCAGGTGCAATGATCACAGCCTCTCATAACCCTCCGGAATATAATGGTGTTAAAGTGATCGACTCTGATGGAACGGAGATGGATGATGAGGAAACAATAAAACTTGAAACTGTTCTTTTCTCAGAAAAATTCGATATTAAATCATGGGAAGAAGCCGGAAACGAAGAATGCATCCCTGAAATGATTAACGAGTACATAGAAGCAGTAGCAAATTCATTTCCTAAAATAAACCATGATATTACAATAGCTGTAGATCCGGGATCAGGACCTGCATGCCTCACCACCCCACCAATACTTACAAAACTGGGATGCAGAGTTCATACCATAAACGGACGGCCCGACGGCACTTTCCCAGGAAGACTTCCGGAACCATCTCCCGAAGGCCTGAAAGGATTATCCGAACTTGTAATATCAACAGGCGCTGCTTTTGGTGTCGCTCATGACGGCGATGCTGACAGAGCCGTATTTGTTGATGACACAGGAGAATATCTCGAAGAAAACGAGGAATTCGCATTAATGCAAAAATATCTTTGCAGCAATGATTCAGAAGGAGTCATAGTAACTCCTGTCAGCACATCAAAAATTGTGGAGACTATCGCAGAATCTACAAACTGCCGGATAGTTTATACTAAAGTTGGAAGTATCTACGTTGCCAGAAAAATGCTTGAACTTTCAGGTAACGGAGAAAATGTTTTATTCGGAGGGGAAGGTAACGGAGGTCTGATTTTCCCCAGGCATCAGCACTGTCGTGACGGAGGGATGTCAGCAGCGGCAATGGTGGCATTATTATCAAAAGAGGGAAAAAAGCTATCAGAACTTAGAAAAGAGCTGCCTCCACGCCATATGTTAAGAGACAAAATTTTTACAGAAAATCCTGATAAGGTTACTGAGCTGGTTTCAAATGCATTTACTACAGAAAAACTTGATTTGACTGACGGCATCAGAATAAACAGAAAGGACTCATGGGCACTTTTACGGCCTTCAGGGACAGAACCATTCATGAGACTCTTTGTTGAAGCAAAAACAAAAGATGAAGCGGAAGAATTCAAAGCAATTATTTTTAAATCAATTCAATAATTTTTAAAAGCCATAAAAAATTTTGTTTATAAAAAATAAGAGTTAATCTTTCCTTTCAGATTTGTATATTCCTTTTAAGCTATCATCTGAAATCTATAAATTTTCAACGATTACCGGAATTTTGGATTATTTCATAATTAAAAAGATACTCAAGAGCATATCCGGCATACTGCCCGAAATTTACTCGGGCAATATCCCTTATCGCATCGTCAACCTTTTCATCATTTAGTTTCCCAAAATAATGGCCTTTAAGATAATTTTTGATAAAAATTTCACGGATATGCGCATCTACAGGGAAAGCCTCATATTTCTGAAAAGAAAATAAAAGAATCCATTCCGCCACCCTGTATTTAATGCCTTTAAATGAAGTAAGATAAAAAACAGCATTTTGATAAGACATCTTTTTTATTTTTTCTTCCCAGTCTGGATTATCACCCACTTTCTCTGCTGCAAATAGAATATTGTCAGCAAAATAACCAATGTTACAGGATTTTAAAGCAGAAAGACCGGCATCAGTGATTTCTTTTGGTCTGGGAAAAATACTATATTCTTTTCCTTCAAAAATGATTTTTTTTCCAATTTTATCGGAAATTCTTGTAATTCTGTCACACCTGCTTTTTGTCCGGATCCTGTTTACAGTCATCTGGAATATCATACACTCCCATGGATCCTGATTCACAAGCCTGAGACCCTTTCCAAAGTCACAGGCATCTTTCGCATAAGGATCCTGCTTAAGTTTTGAATAGACCGGATCCAGATCAAAGTCCAGGCAAAAATAATCTCTTATAAATTCTTCATCTGAGCCTATAAACAGGATTTTGTTTTCATCCTGCTTTATTTTCAAAACAGAATCACGTACAATGCCATACCACCAGCCATTTCCTTTATACCACCTTGGAGCCTGTCCACATGAAAGTGTTAAGTCCAGATTGAATGGCTGATCATCATTAAGTTCTATTGTGGTATGCTTTGCCATTAACTGATCTTTAGACCGTATAAGAATAAAATGTTGATCAATAAATCCATAAATAATAAACTGAAACCTCACTATTCATACTCAAATTTACACTTTACAAAAGTATTCTGTCAATTCTACATCTCGATCAAATTTAGTAATACTTATATTCAATAATGTCACACTTGATTTGTTGATAAATTATGCATATACCTGATGCTTTCATACCGCTTCCACAGGCAGCGGTTTACTGGTTAATAGCAATTGTTTTTATTGCACTTGCCCTTAAATGGGCCAGAAATGAATTAAGCGAAGAAAAAATACCATTGATAGCTGTTCTTGCAGCCGGAATTTTTGCAATTCAGGCATTCAACCTGCCAGTCGGAATGGGCACTTCAGGACATCTTGTAGGTGGAGCTCTTGCAGCGATAGTCCTCGGATCACCTTATGCCGCAGTTTTCGTATTATCCATAGTTCTGATCATTCAGGGAGTCATATTCGGTGACGGAGGCATTACAACAATGGGAGCCAACATCATTAATATGGGTGTAATCGGAGGTTTTGTCGGTTATTACACCTTCACCGGAGTCAAAAAAGTCATTGGAAACACATATGCATCGGCAGGAATTGCAGCATGGCTTGCATGTCTGATACCGGCACTTGCATGTGCAATTGAAATGTTTGTTGCAGGAACTTTCCCACTTGTAGAAGGACTTATTGCAATGGGACTCTATCATGCAATAATTGGAATCATAGAAGGTATACTCACAGCGGGAGGTATTTACCTGATAGCAACAGCAAGACCTGATCTAATCGAAACTGAGACATCAGGAGGTATAACTGCATGATTGACAATAAAACATTCATAGCTGCAGGAATTATTCTGGCAATTGTAATCGGGGTAGTCGCAGTATTCATGGCATCAGGGGATCCTGACGGTCTGGAAAGCACAGCCCTTGTTGTCCAGGGAGAAAAAACACTTACAGGCCTTTCACCTGAAGACGGCGATGCTGAAGCAATAGGAGAAGGTACATTTGAATATGAGGCACCACTGCCTGATTACTCAATGGAAGGCGCAGGAAAAGGCGGGGAAATCTTTTCACTGATAGTGGGTATTTTTGTTACATTCGCTCTGATTGGCGGTGTTACCTGGGCGATCACATCAAAACCATCAAAATCTTAAAAAACCTAACTTTTTTACATCATGCACCTAATTGAAACAAGAAACCTTACTCACACATATAATAAAACAATTGATGCACTAAAAGGTGTAGACTTTATCGCCGGAAGAAAACAGCGAATTGCAATCATCGGTGCAAACGGGGCGGGAAAAAGTACTCTTTTCAAACATTTTAATGGAATTTTAAAACCAACATCGGGAGATGTACTAATACACGGAGAGCCGATAACAAAGTCAAATATAAAAGAGGTCAGAAAATCAGTAGGAATAGTATTCCAAAACTCCGATGACCAGGTATTTTCCCCTACGGTTGAACAGGATGTGGCATTCGGCCCTACAAATCTTGGTCTGGATGAGCACACAATAGAACACAGAGTTAGTGAAGTACTAAAAATACTGGATGTCGAACATTTAAAAGACAGACCTCCACACCATTTAAGCGGAGGTGAGAAAAAAAGGGTAGCTATTGCAGGTGTTCTTGCAATGGAACCACAGGTTCTCGTTCTTGATGAACCAACCGCAGGACTTGATCCAAAAGGTGTACTGGATCTTACAAATTTTGTAAACCGTCTTCCTGAAGATTACGGTATGACAGTTATTTTTTCAACACACCATGTTGACCTTGTATCCGAAATCGCGGATTATGTCTATGTTATGGACGGCGGTCAGATTGTAGCAAAAGGTACTGTTGAAGATATTTTTGACCAGCAACAGCTTTTATCAGATCTTCGTCTTGATGTCCCTCCAATTCCTAAATTAATAAAAAAACTTAAAGACCAGAATGTTGACATAGAAATGGCCTATAAGTATGACGATGCAGAAAAATCGTTCCTGAAAGCTTTTGGAAAATTAAAATGATTGAAGAACTCTACTCAATTGAAAGACTGGCTCTTGAAAAAAGTATAATCCATGATCTTGATTCAAGGGTAAAAATAATTGTTTCTTTTGCTGCAATCATAGCAATGGTGGCATATCCTTACACATGGGACGTATGGATCCCTGGCGGACTGTTTTTTGCATTTTTTATTATAGCATGGATATTATCAGGCCTCTCTTTTATGACATACCTAAAAAGAGTATTTCTGATTCTTCCTTTTGGAATATTTATAATATTATTTCAGATATTCTTTGAAAACAGGCACTATGATGTTTTTACGCCGGTTGTTGATCTGCCACTGGGTATCCATATATATGCAGAATCAATGGAATTTGCAGCTATACTGCTGGTTAAATTCATTGTGTGTATTTCTTTTATCATCCTGCTTTCTTCGACCACAACAATGCAGGATATGCTCAAAGGTTCAAGAAGACTTGGACTCCCTTCTGAATTTGCACTGATCATAGGACTTATGATTCGTTATCTCTTTGTTTTTGCAGAAATATTTGGCAAGGTAAATAATGTGTTTGAGACAAGATGCTTCAATGCATTTGACAGGAGACTTCCACACAAATACAGGCTTAGAATACTTTCATTTGCAATTGGAACACTTTTTATCAGATCATATGAACAGGGAGAGAGAACCTACATTAGTATGCTTTGCAGAGGATACAGCAAAGATTCATTTCTTAACGTAAGCAAAAAGAGCCTGAAAAGAAATGATTTGCTCTTCCTTGCAACAGCAATGGTGTACATAATTGCAATACCGGTTTACGCCTATTTTATACTTTAAAATCATTACCACAATATTTTTTAAAATTAAAATTTAAAATCCGGTGCGATTTATCAGGGGGATTTAACCGTTATTAAGAAAATTTATATTAAAAATAATGACAGTATTTTTAAAAATCTTAATGATGAGTGAGTTATTCTATATTGTCACTTAATACCAGGGGAATCTACAAATTTTCAAGCAGGATTTTTACACCAATGACAATAAGGATAATCCCTCCAATAATTTCAGCCCTCTCACCCATTATTTCACCAAATTTTTCTCCCAGGTAAACTCCGGCAAAAGACATTGAAAATGTGACTATGCCAATAATAATAGCTGGTATTAATATCGCCTCGTTTAAAAATGCAAAGGAAAAACCAACTGCAAGAGCATCAATGCTTGTTGCAATTCCAAGAAGTATCAGCATATTTAATGATATTGTACCAGTAATTCCTGAATCCTCACCATTATCAGATAATGCTTCAAATATCATCTTGCAACCAATCGCTGATAATAATATAAATGCTATCCAGTGGGCATAGGAAATTACAAAAGACTGAAACTGTACACCTGTAATCCACCCGATAACTGGCATAAATGCCTGAAAAAATCCGAATGTAGTTCCAAGCTTCAGTGAATTCTTAAATTTTTCAGATTTGTTTAGTGTTTTTGCAGTTCCTGCGGAGACAGAAACAGCAAAAGAATCCATTGAAAGACCAATAGCAATTGCAAGTACAGAAAAAAAACTCATTATTAATATCCTTAAAAAAAGATTATTTTTTGTTTTTTCTTAACCTTGCGGCTTCTTCATCACTTGCCACTTTCACAAGAAATGTACCATGACACGGTTTTGTATATGGGAAAACAAGATCATTTCCATCAACACCAATTGTTATCGGCGGGACACCAATAATATACACGTCAAATATTTTATAACCTGGTTTTACTTCATAAATTTCTTTGAAGTTCTTTTTTATATATTCCCTGCACTCCGAAAAACTTGAATTACGAAGTAAAATTTCATAAGGCAATTTGTCTAAGCATCCCATTTCATCACCCCGTCAATAGAATTTATAAGCGGTTTTGGATTATGTGCTGCAACAGCCACAATTTTTTCACACTCAAATTTTATTTCATCTGACAATTCTTCTGCATTACTCCCGAAAATTACAGGGTAAACATCTGAATCCATTACAGAATCCATTGTTGTGGCGTAAGATACACCTGCATCATTATGAATGAAAACAAAGCACAAAGGATATTTTTCACGTTTTTCTACAATATCCCCTATCGTTTTATCGAGATCCTTAATTGCATCAAAATAATGAGATTCAGGATCAGCATACTTTATCAGCATTCTTGCAGCAGGCGTACCTGCAATATTAACACTGATTCCTTTTTGCTTTAATTTGTAAGCTATGTATAATACTGCTGTTGTCTGTACAGGTACCTGGGGGCATCCCATTACAAGAACTGCAGATTCGATATTATCCAGTTTTCCCATACTATCCCGGTTTTTAAATTGATTTTATACCATATCTAACCTTCCATAATATGCCAAAAAATTAACGGTTTTCCGATTACTATTTATTATTTTAAGTTGAAGGAAAATCCTGAAAATAAAAAAAATCTGATTCAAATGAGTAATGATTCAATTGAAATATTGTTTGTCAGCGAATGGCCGGCAGAGGATATTGTGGAACTTTACCGGCATGGAAACTGGTGGGAAGATGAATGGGACAGTGAAGGAATTAAACCTCTTATAAGTGGAAGTTTCATCTTTGCAGTTGCAGTATTAAAAGATAAAAGAAAGGCAATAGGAATGGGAAGAGTAATCTCAGACAGTGTTTCGGACGGATATATTCAGGACCTTGTGGTGCACAGGGATTTTCGTGGAAAAGGCATTGGTAAAAAAATTCTGAATTCACTTACTGAAGAATGCAAAAAGAGAGGCCTAACATGGATTGGACTCATTGCAGAACCGGATACCGAAAAATTTTACAAATCTGAAGGTTTTTCTGTAATGAAAGATCATATTCCAATGCTTTACGGGAAATGAGAAAATATGCTTGACATCAATGACTTCAAACTGGTAGAGATCAGTGATTACGACTTTTTTAAAAATTTTTATACAAAATATCCACGTCAGCACAGTGACAATTCTTTTACAAATATGATCTGCTGGAATGACTATGCCACATACAAGTATCTTCATATAAATGATGCAGTAATCATTTCAAGCACAATAGAAGGAGAAATTTCATTCAGAGGACCTTTTGGGGATTATGATGATGAACTGCTAAAAGACACGCTGAGGCTTTCAAAAAAATACGGTTCTCATCTTGCTTACCAGATATTTGATGAATATACAAAGAAAAGAATTGAAAAAATAATCCCGGATATTAAAATAAACCCGGACAGGGATTATTATGATTATGTATATAAAACTGAAATTCTAAAAGATCTCCCCGGAAAACATTTTCTTTCAATAAGAAAGCACCTAAATAAATTCAAAAGAGAATGCGACTTTTCTGTTGAACAAATATCACAGGATAACCTGCTTGAAGTCAACGAATTTTTGATAGCATGGTGTAAATGGAAGGAATGCAAAAAAAATCCAATCTTAAACTATGAAAAAAATGCAACTGTTTACGCAGTAAAGCATTTCAAAGAGCTTAAACTATCAGGAATTGCACTAAGAGTTAAAGGAAATATTTCGGCAATTTCAATTTTTGAGGAATTAAACCCTACAACAGTTGTTATTCATTACGAAAAGGGACTACCCGACTGTGAAGGGAACTATAAAGCAGTAAACAATGAAACTGCAAAATTCCTGTACGGAAAATATGAATATATTAATCGCGAATCCGATCTTGGTGTAGGCGGCCTTAGAATTGCAAAGATGAGATACAACCCTGATCACTTTGCAAAAGTTTACTTTATCAGGGCTGAAGATATCCCCGATGATCTGTAATATAAGAATTAACATTTATATCATATAATTCAAAAAAGCATCTTTTATTTTTAAGATCCTGATATTGCCAGGATTCTTTCTTAAAAAATATAAATTATTAATATTTTTTAGCTTATTGCAACACGGACACATTCCTCAGTTGTGCCGATTCTAACATTACAGCCGCACATGTTTGGAACATATGAATATGCTTTTCCTGAATCCACCATCACTGTTTCAAATTTATCCATCGCAGGAGAAACTACAATGCAGGTATCCTCAATTACCCTTGCACCACTTTTTTCGATCTTTGAAACATATTGAAGGTTTGCATCTTTCACACCCTTTGCAACAAAAATATAAAAAGGTCTTTTTACCTTCTCACCATCAAGCAGCATTGCTAGTTTGGCAAGTTCATCAGGTGAACAATGCGGGCATCCGACAGCAACAGCATCAACATCAATATCAGAGAAAAGTGCATCTATTTCAGACTGTTCAATCGTAATTACTTCGGAAGGATCCTGTGAAAAAGTAGGAAGCTTTGTTTCAGGAGTTATTCCTTTGACATGATAAAGGGCAACTGCCCCGGATGCCGCCATTGCAGCTCCAAGGGCCTTTAGCTGATCCCTTGACGGTCTTATGTCCTTAAAGAGGGGTATTTTGTTACCTACAAGTTTTCCGGTAAGGTAACCGATAGCTCCGTAATGATTTGCATGAACACCTTCGCCTTTTTCAACCTCTATTGAAATTCCCGGCATCCTGTTCTTAAAAAGATGCAGGCCATAATTAGGAGTCTTTCCAATCATTGCCGCTGCAAGGGCAGATGGGCCGCCTTCCCTGTTGGTTCTTGCTCCCAAAACGGAATTTGCATAGGATACGGCAGAAGACTCAGACCAGGCAAGATGATCACCATAATTTGTAATATTTAGATAATATGGCGTACAGGTGCACTCTAATTTTATTCCAAGTCTCCTGTACGCATTTATCACTTCTTTTTGATTGTCTGCAAATTCTTTTGAAATGCCTATTTCTTCCCAATTTTCCCGCGGCATGCCGATAGGGTTTAGTACAGACGGAACAGCAACATGTGCATCAAGATTGTTAAGCCATTCAAGCCCCCATTTTCCTATTGTTTTGTAAGATGCGCCACTTATCTGGGCACTTGAGATAGGTACAAGATCCTCAGCACCGAAAACCTTACCCAGTGCAACCAGAATTTCCATCATTTTCTGGCGTGTTTCACCGTATTCACCCGCTAAAATCAGTTCGTCTTCTTTGTCAAGATACATAAATATCAGTCATCCCATGTAGCTCTAATAAATTCATCTTCTTTTCCCATTACCATTGTCGCATCAACACCGACCTTAACATTTAAACCGTCACCAATGCGGCAGGGATCAAGTGAAGAGCCTCTTACTCCTTCAATTACCATTATATCTTTATCCCCTCTTACACGGGTTGCAATTGCATATTCAACATCCTCCATATTGAAAAGATCAATATCCTCATCAACAATAACAACATGCTTTAAAGAGGTATGGGCCGCAAAAGCTGCCATTATGGCATTTTTAGCATCTCCTTCTGTGTTTTTACGAATCTGGACAACACCGTGAAGATAACCACATCCGCCTGTTGTAAGTGAAACATTGCGAACTGTTGTAACTCCTGAAACAGTACGGTAAATTTTTGGTTCATAAGGCATTCCCATTAAGAGCTTATGCTCATTTCCACCCGGAAGAATACCATGATAAATCGGATCATTTTTGATATGCATACCGGTAATTTCTATAACAGGTCCAAGCCTTACAGGGTCATAAGTACCTGTGATATCCACAAATGGTGCTTCATCAACCAATTCAGCTGTTATATACCCCTCAAGTACAATTTCCGCATCAGGAACTTTTACTCCGTTAGGACATTCGTAGACATCAATCTCGCCACCCAGAAGTTCTGCTGCAAAAGGTAGTTCCTTTTCTTCAGGAACACGGGTGCATGATGCAAAAGTTACAGCAGGATGTGCACCGATTATTATTGCAACAGGAAGTTTTTCACCGTCTGCAAGTGCCGCTTTTAAAAGATTATGTGTATGACGCCCTTCAACAAGTCTTGCGGCAAGCCTTTTGTCATCAAGAACAAGCATCCTGTGAATAGAGGCGTTAGTTATACCCTTATATTCAGAAAATACTATGGCAGACGTAAGATATTTGCCTGCATCCTTTGGGAAATGTTTCATTATAGGAAGGGAATACAAATCAGGATGGTGCATCTGAAGTTTTCCGGCAGATTTTAGATTTCCATTGTATTCAGCCTTTGAAAGATTCTGAACAGTTTGATCTTCAGAGTAACCAAGAGCAAGTGAAAGAGCTTTCCTGCTTGCAGTAACATTCATAACAGCCCTGTGTTTACGGTCGAGTTTATGGAAAAATACAAGTTTATCCGTCTTAGAAGCAATTTTTGGAGCTTCAAAAATGGACGAAACCTCATCTTCTATGTCAACAACCAAACCCTCTTCTCTCATTTTTTCTATAAAATCACGCATCATATCCACTCCATCGTTTACCTATATTGTGTTCAACTCCCAGATGATCAAGGGCTCTTGCAACAACCATGTCGACAAGATCATCTATTGTTTTTGGCTTATTGTAAAATCCCGGACTCATAACCATTATTGTCGCACCGGACTCTGTCAGATTCAGCATATTTTTCAGATGTATTCTTGAAAACGGCATCTCTCTTGGCATCAGGATACATTTTCTCCCTTCTTTAAGACAGACATCTGCAGCTCTTGTAATAAGATTGTTAGAAAATCCCGCACTTATTGCCGCAAGGGTCTTCATACTGCACGGGATGATAACCATACCATCATATTTAAAAGAGCCGCTTGCAATATCCGCAAACATATCATTTTCATCTACATAGACCGCATTAAACCCGGAAAGATCCACTTCCTCATAATCAGCTATTTTTTTGGCAATGTCTGAAATTACTACTGAAACATCGGCCTTATCTGTGAGGACCTCAAGAAGTCTTCTTGCATAAATTATCCCACTTGCACCGGTTACTGCCACGACATACTTTTTCATAAGATTTTAGTTCCCCCTTTTGATTCCAAATTTTTTAGAAATAATTCATAATACACTTTTTTCATAACTCCTGCCACAATTGAAAACAATATGCTGTCTATATAATTAGTTTGTCCTGCTTTGTTGGTTTTTCTATATTTAATATTTCATATGCCGCTTCCTCAACAATCCTCCTGTTATCGGGAGTTGTATATATGCCAAGACGCCACTGTTGCTTTCTTGTCTCATTGAGGGTTTTTGTTAAAGGAGAAAGGCTTTCCAGAGACAACAGATCATTATGGTTTCTAACCTGAACTTCTATTGACATGGATGATGGCAGAGCGGGTATGTCTACAAGCACCTTTTCATCAGGCAGACCTGTTGCCTCACAAACCACCGCTGCTATGCTGTCCTCATCTTTAAGAGAAATCACTTTTAAAAGGGATGAATACTTTACCTGATCCATCCCCACGTAGATCGCTCTTTTATAGAGATTTCGTTGATAAAGTGATTTCATGAGTCTTTTTGAAACATCAGAAGCGGAATTTGAGATCTCCATAAAAAAGGATCCGTCATAAAGATTTAACAGATACTCGGTATTCTCAAATCCTATTGATTTTAAATGTTCTATTGCTGCCTTTTTTACCATCGCCTCTGCAATTCTGCTTACATGATGAAAATATACAGCAGGCCTCATTAGTGTTCTTGCAATAAGCAGTGACTCCGCGGCATTAATCCCGTTCTCTTTTAATACAAGACCTTTATCCGTAATTATTGAACTTCTAATCAGGCGATGTGCATCTACTGTCCCATATGGAACTCCCGTATAATGTGCATCACGCAGGAGGTAGTCCATTCTGTCAACATCAAGGTCGCCATGAATTATTCCCGCAAGATTGTGTTCTCCCTCAATCATAGAACAAATTTCTGCCGGTTCGATGCCGATTCTAAAAAGCTCCTCTGCAACCGGCCCCTCAGTAACCAGGTGTTTTATTTCCTGATGACTCCT